>NZ_BAAGRP010000006.1:0-163010 GCF_054782895.1 Promicromonospora xylanilytica | reverse complement strand
GCCGACCTCGCCGACGACGACCGCAACATCCTCCTCGAACGCCACGTCCACGACCGCGCCGTCAGCGACATCGCCACCGGCCTCGGCGTACGCCCCCACGCCGTAACCATGCGCCTACGCCGCGCCGAAGAACGCCTCGCCGGAGCATTCGCCGCCGCCCACGCACACGCCGTCAACGAACCCGAGTGCCGCACCACCCGCGCCGCCATGCACGACTACCTCAAGGACCGGCTGCTCCCCCGGCGCCGAGGGCGGTTCGAGGCCCACATGGACGCCTGCGCCGAGTGCACCCGCGCGTTCGTCGACGTGCGCGAGGTCTCCTGGATGCTGCGCGACCTCGGCCAGCACGTCGTCGCGGGCGCCATCGCCACCGGGGCGCTCGGCGCGGCGGCGGGTGCGGTCGCCGCTGGTGGTGCGGCAGGCGCCGGTGGTGCGGCAGCCGGAGCGAGCGCGCCGCGCTCGTTCGGCAAGAAGGAGGCGGCCATCGTCGCGGGGGTCCTCGCGATGCTCGCGATCGGTGGTGGCGCGGCGGCGCTCGTCGCGGGTCAGGCCGACGAGCCGCCCGCCGCGGAGTCTGTCGCCGACCCCGGCGCGGGCGGCGGCACGGAGGGCGGCGCGGGAACCGGTGGTAGCGATGGTGGCGGTAGCAGCGGGAACAGCGGCGACGGTGAGGGTGGTGACGGCGGTGGCGGATCCCGAACGGACAGCGACCCCGGCACGGACGTCGCGGACTGGCTCGCTCAGCTCGGTATCGGGAACGGCCCGTCGGACGGCGGCGCGGGCGGCTCCTCGGACACCGCACCCGAAGGCAGCGACGTAGAAGGCAGCGACGTAGAAGGCAGCGACGCTGACGGCGGCAACGTAGACGGCAGCGAAGCCCGCGACGAGCCGGGTGGTGGCAGGGCGAGCGACGGCGACACGGGCGGCGACGGGCCCGCGTCCGCCGACGGCGCGCGCCCCGGCGTCGGTGCCGAGCTGACGGACTGGCTTGCCGGGCTCGGCGCCATCGGGATACCCGGGTTCCTCCTGATCGTCTTCCTGCTGTGGCTCTGGGAGCGCTGGTCCCGGGCCGAGGAGTGAGCGCGTGTCCAACCGGCAGCACGTGGCCAGGCTTGGGATGCCGTGCGCAGGCCGTGGGCGCCACCTTGGCTGAACGACGTTCGCCCGAGACCCCGTGATGCGGGCTGAGCTGGACTGTTCAGCCAGGCCAGCCTGCATCCGGCCACGGTGGACGAAAATCACCTGACCCGGCACCTCCTGCCGACGCTTACGTCACCCCCTGCTCGTGGTCACCTCGCACTGCCGGACGCCGCCGTTCAGGCGAACCGCGCAGACGTGGACCCGCCGACCCGCGCGACGGCCGGACCTGCGAGATAGCCTGGCCGCATCGCCGCCGACACCACCACCACACCTCCCGAGACCGCGGGCGACCTGCTGACCCTCGCGGTGACCGACCTCGTGCGCCGGATCCACGACCGCGTACCACCGGCGCTCGCCGACGAGCCGGACGGCGTGCACCGCCTGCGCACCTCCGTCCGCCGCCTGCGCAACGTGCTCGCCGCGTTCCGCAGGTACCTCGACAAGGAGGCGACCGCGGAGCTCAGATCCCTGCTCAAGGAGTGGGGCAGCGTGCTGGGCCACGCCCGTGACCTGGAGGTGCGCGCCCTGGAGGCCTCTGCCGCCGCCGAGGCGGCCGGCCTCGGCGACGCGGACCGGTCCGCCCTGATCAGCCCCCTGGAGCGGGAGCGCGGCCGCGCACACGCCGACGTGGTCGACTGGACACGGTCCGACCGTTGGCGCGACCTCGATCGGTTGCTGAGCAGTTGGGCCGCCGAGCCACGACTGGGCGAACGAGCGTCGCAGGCGGCCAAGAAGGCGGCCCGTCGCGCCGTCCGCCGGCAGGCGGAGCGCACCCTCGGTCGCACCGGCGAGCTCACGGACCTCGAGAGCGCCCACGAGCTGCGCAAGGCGGCCCGCCAGCTGCGACACACCGCAGAGGCCATCACCCGCAAGCCGGTCGACCTGCTCGGCCGCCGGACCAAGGACCTCGGCGCGGCGGGACACCGGATCCAGGCACTGCTCGGTGACCATCGCGACGCCCTGCTCCTCGCCGAGCACGTCCAGGCCCGCTCGAACGGCTCCGCGGCGCACGACGCCGTCGTCGGCCGGTGCCACGAACGAGCCCTCGCCGCGCTGGCGGACCTGCCTGCCGCGCTGGGCGAGCTGGAGACGCGCACGCGGCGTTAGCCGGCAGGCTCCGTCCCGCATTCGAGTACTACCGCGCGTTCCTGGCGTGACCCGTGAACTTCTGGGGCATGTGTCGGCGGATCGCGTGATGGAGGCGGGTCGCGGGCCGCATCGCTCAGGTTGAGCGCATACCGTCATCTCGTCCTGCCCGATACCGCCGACCACCTACCGTTCCCGAAGGAGCCCCCGTGCAGCTGTTCGACCTGGTGCTTCTCGTGGTGCTGTTCCTCGCCCTCATGGCCGGTCTCAGCCGGGGCCTGCTGGCGACGCTCGGCGGCCTGATCGGCCTCGTCGTCGGTGGCGTCGCGGCGTTCTGGGCAGTTCCGGCCGTCAACGACATGCTGCCCACCTCCGAGTGGCGCGCCCCGGTGTCCGTCGCCGTGGCCGTCCTGCTGCCGCTGTTCTGCGCCTCCGTCGGCGCGGGGCTGGGCCGCAACCTGCGCCAGGGAGTCGACCGCACGTCGCTCCGGCCGCTCGAACGCCTGCTCGGCGGGGTCGCGAACGTCGGCGTCGTCGCCCTGGCCCTCTCGTTCGTCGGCAACGCGGTCAGCGCCACGGGCGCGCCGGGCGTCGCGTCGGCGGTCTCGTCGTCCGCCGTCCTGCGCACCATCGACGACCTGACGCCGCCGGCCGTGGGGCGTCCGCTCGCCGAGATGCGCTCGATCGTGCTGGACGACGGGCTGCCGCGCCTGAACATCCTGATGGTGCCGCGGCAGACGCCGGTGGTGCCCGCCGTCGATCTCGACAACGCGCAGCTCGAGGCGTCGGCGCAGTCCGTGGCCCGGATCTCGGGCATCGCGTACGCGTGCGGCAAGAGCTCGACCGGGTCCGGGTTCGTCGTGGCCCCCGACCGGCTGGTGACCAACGCGCACGTCGTGGCCGGTGTGGACCGGCCGGTCATCGAGCTTCCCGGCGGCACGGTCCGCGAAGGACGGGTCGTCTACTACGACCCCGAGGACGACCTCGCCGTGGTCGCGGTCGACGACCTCGGCGCGGACGCGCTGGGCATCGCACCGACGCTCTCCGTCGGCGACCGGGCCGTCGTCCAGGGATACCCGTACGGTGGCCCGTTCACCTCCGGCAGCGCCGGGGTGCTGAGCGTCAGCACCACACGCGTCCCGGACTCCTACGGCGCGGGCGGCGCCGACCGAGAGGTCTACTCCCTCGCGGCCGTCGTCCGCCCGGGCAACTCCGGCGGGCCGCTGCTGACGACCGGCGGCGAGGTGGCCGGCGTGATCTTCGCGCGCGACGACTCCGACCGCGACATCGGCTACGCCATGACGACCGCCGAGCTGATGCCGGTCGCCGCTCAGGCTTCCGACCTGGAGGCCGCTGTGTCGACCGGCCGGTGCGCGAGCTGACGGTCGGGTACCGACACCCCCAGCAGGTCGCCCAGGTCCCGGGCGCCGACGTTCGCGCCGAACGCCGGGGAGCCGGGCTCCATGCGGACCCCTGCCGCGAGCGCGCCGACGACCACCGGGTCGAAGCCGAGCGCGTCCACGACGCCGGCCGCCGCCGCGACGTCGGCCGGGTCGTCACCGGCGATCCCGATCGCCTTGCGGCCCGGCGACCCGGACGGCCGGGCCTCGCCCTCGAGGTCGTGGTAACCCATGTGGTTGAACGCCTTGACGACCCGGGCACCGGGCAGCGCGGCCCGGACCAGCTCGCTCGTCGACTCTCCCGCCCGCAGGATCCCGTCACGCGGGCCGTCGATCTCCCACCAGTGGTTCATGGAATCGAGCACCAGCTTGCCGTCCAGGGCCTCACCCGGGATGGTCCGGTACCTGCCCAGCGGCAGGGCCAGGACGACGGCGTCCGCCTCGCGGGCCGCCGTCTCCGCGTCGACCGCGTGCGCGCCCGGGGCGAGCACCTCCACCGTGAGCGCTATGCGCGCCGGTTCGCGGGAGCCCGCCACCAGGACCCGGTACCCGGCCGCGACAGCGAGACGGGCCAGCACGGTGCCGACCTTGCCGGCACCCAGGATGCCGAGCGTGCGCACGGCGCCCGTCATCGCGGTGCCCGTCATCGCGACACCGCCAGCTTCGCCGGCTCGTCGGCCAGCAGCTCGCGAACCATCGGTATGACCCGCGTGCCGTACAGCTCGACGGCGCGCAGCCGGTCGCTGGCACGCAGGGCGCCACCTGCCGAGTAGATGAGGTCGAACCGGCCGACGTCCAGGGCCCGGATGGCCGCGGCCATCTTGCGCGCGACGGTCTCGGGCGATCCGATGTAGAGGGAGCCCTGGGCGACCTCGGCCTCGAACTCCTCCCGGCGCAGGGGCGGCCAGCCGCGCAGGGCGCCGATGCGGTCCCTGACCACCTTGTAGCCCGGGTAGAACAGCTCCATCGCCTCCTCGTCCGTGTCGGCGACGAAGCCGGGCGAGTGCATGCCCACGGGGTGGGCGGTGGTACCGACCTCCGCGGCCGCCCTGCGGTACAGGTCCACGTAGGGCGCGAACCGCTCCGGGGCGCCACCGATGATCGCCAGCATGAGACGCAGCCCGTAGGTGGCGGTCCGGAGCACCGACTGCGGCGATCCGCCCACGCCCACCCAGGTGGTCAGCCGGCCCGAGTCGGTCTTGGGGAAGACGTCGGCGTTCTCCAGCGACGGCCGCAGGGTGCCCTCCCACGTGACGGGCTTCTCGTCCAGGAGGTGGACGAACAGGTTGATCTTCTCCTCGAAGAGCTCGTCGTAGTCGCGCAGGTCGTACCCGAACAGCGGGAACGACTCGGTGAACGAGCCGCGGCCGAGGATGACCTCCGCCCTGCCGTTCGACAGCGCGTCGACGGTCGCGAAGCGCTGGAAGACCCGCACCGGGTCGTCCGAGCTCAAGACGGTCACCCCTGAGGCGAGCTTGATGTTCGAGGTCCTGGTCGCGATGCCGGCGAGCACCGTCTCCGGCGTCGAGATCGCGAACTCGGGCCGGTGGTGCTCGCCGACCGCGATGACGTCCACGCCCGCGTCGTCGGCGAGTACCGCCTCGTCGACGGTGCGGCGGATCGCCTCGCCGTGGGACACGACCTCGCCACGGTCGTTCCGCGGCAGGTCGCCGAAAGTGTCGATGCCGAACTCGATGCCGCCCATGAGGACTCCTCCACGACTCGCCTACACATCTGATTGACGTGTCAATCATGCCTCCGATATGGTTGATACGTCAATCACTGGAGGTCGTCGTGACAGAGCACACGCCGCTCCGTTCCCGGCAGTCGCCGACGGCGGACGAGCTACGCGTCTGGCGAGGGTTCATCGAGACCGCGCAGGCCCTGAACGCGCGGCTGAGCAGCCGTCTGCACGAGGAGTCGGGCCTGTCGCCCGGTGACTACGCGGTCCTGCTCGCCCTCAGCGAGGCGGACGGACGCCGCATGCGCTCCTCCGAGCTCGCGGACGCCGTGGGCTGGGAACGCAGCCGTCTGTCCCATCACATCCGGCGCATGGAGGGGCGCGACCTCATCCGCCGCGACGACTGCGCCGTCGACTACCGCGGCGCCGAGGTGGTCCTCACCGACCACGGGGCGCAGGCTTTCCGGAGCGCCTCGGTACCGCACCTGCGGGCGGTGCGGGAGCTGTTCGTCGACGCCCTGACCCCGGAACAGCTCGCCGAGGTGGAGCACCTGACCGCGGCCCTCCGGACCCGCCTCACCCCTCTGCGCTGAGTGCTGGATATTTGTCGGCTCGCAGGCCGAGGAACGACGAATACCCAGCACTCAGCGAAGGGACGAGTGGGTCAGGACTCGTCAGCCAGGCCGGCCGCCAGCTCCTCCAGCAGGTCGTAGGCCTCCTGCATGCCACCCTCCATGCCCGTGGCGATGATCCCGTCCCTGACCTCCTTGCCGGACACCACGGTCCGGACGGTCAGCGTGGTGCGGCCGTCCAGTTCGGTGAGCGTGTAGTGGTTCAGGCTCGGCTCGGAGTCGCCCTCGGGCATGCCCTCGAAGATCTCCGTCTGCACCATGCTCGCGGGCGCGTCGATCTCGCGGAACTCGCCGTGGAACGCCACCTCGAACCCGCCGTCGGCCGTCATGACGTAACGCCACGCACCACCGACGCGCAGGTCGACGGCGACGTCGGTCACGGTGCCGCGCCGCCCCGCCCACCAGCGCTTGATCAGCTCGGGCTCGGTGAGCACCTTCCACACGAGGTGGCGCGGGGCGTTGAACTCCCGCGTGACCAGGATCTCGGTGTCGCTCGGCAGCGTCAGCACTGCGCTGCCCTTGGTCGTCGTAGCCATGTCGGTCTCCTCTTCAGGCTTCAGGTCCGGATCGGGTTTCAGTTCCGGCCGCTGCCTGGCTCTCGGCATCGGCACGGGTGAGCTCGTCGAGCACGTCGTCGACCAGGTCGAACCGCTCGCTCCAGAGGCGTTCGTACCCGGCGACCCAGTCGTGCACCGCACGCAGCGGTGCGGCGTTGACCCGGTAGAGGCGGCGACGACCGTCGTCGCGCACCTCCACCAGCCCGACCTCTCGCAGGACCCGCAGATGCTTGGACACCTGCGGCTGGGTGATCCCGAGCAGCTCGGTGAGGTCGCCCACCGCGAGCTCGCCGCCGGCCAGGGCGTCGAGGAGCTCGCGACGGCGCGGCTCGGCCACCGCGTTGAACGCGTCAGTCGTGGTCGCTGCTCGTGCCATGAGTCAAACATATGCCCATATGGGAATACGTCAAGAGGCAGTGCCAGGACGGCGGCGTGCACACCCCGGGTTGCGAGCGGCTCCGGGCGGCACTTGCCTGGACGAGCGCCCGACCGAGCGCGCGAGACGTGGAGATGCCGACATGGAGAACTACCTCATTCCTGTGACCTTCCCTGACCTGGACTCGGCCCAGCGCGACGCCGCATCGCTCGTGGACGCGTTGCGGGCCGCCGGCCTGCAGGTCCGGATGATCGACGACCCCGGCCTGGAGTCCCCCGACGACTCGGCACGGCCCGACCCGGGCCCGACCACCAGGGAGCTGCGCCTGCACGCGGGAAGCGCCGACGAGGCACGGCGACGCGTCCAGGAGGTGACGGACGGCCGGTTCCCGCGAGGGATGGTGCTGCTGGGCGAGCCGACACCCCTCTGACACGGGGTGCGCACGGGACCGGAGCGGTAGCGTGGGCGCATGACGACGACCTCGGAGAACTCCCAGTATCTGCGGCTGCTGGGCGAGCAGGTGGGCCACGAGCTGGCGGCGCACCTGCAGTACATGGCCATCGCTGTCTGGTTCGACAGCCACGACCTGCCGCAGCTCGCCGCGCACTTCTACCGGCAGGCGCTCGAGGAGCGCAACCACGGCATGATGATCGTCCAGTACCACCTCGACCGGTCGCTGCCAGTCAAGATCCCCGCGACCCCCGAGGTGCGCAACGACTTCGACGACGTGATCGAGCCGCTCCAGCTCGCACTCGACCAGGAGCAGGAGGTCACGCGCCAGATCGAGGCGATCTTCCGGGCCGCGCGCGCCGAGGGCGACGCCCTCGGCGAGCAGTTCCTGATGTGGTTCCTCGAGGAGCAGGTCGAGGAGGTCGCCGCCGCGACCACCCTCGTCACCGTCGCCAAGCGCGCGGGCGACAACCTGTTCGACCTGGAGAACTACGTCGCGCGGGAGACGATCGGGGACGCGGGCGAGTCAGCCGCCGCTCCGCGTGCAGCAGGCGGGGCACTCTGAGCCCGGGTCACCCGGACAGCATCCTGCGCAGGGCAAGCACCTCGCCGGGGATCGGCCGGCGGCGCCGGAGCGCCGCCGGCGCTTCCAGGAGCCCCCGGAGCACGCCCGAGCGGTGACTGGGGCTGCGCGCCGCCACGCCACGGAGCTCACCGACGGCGTCGCGCCACGGCAGCCGCATCAGCGCGGTGAGGGTCGCGGCGCGGGCGATCCCGTACTGCCGCCTGCCCGGCGCCTGCCGGTTCGGCGACGGATGATGGTGCACCACCACGTCCTTGAGGTAGGACATCGCCCAGCCGGCCGCCGCGAGGTCGAGCGCCAGCCGCTCCTCCTCGCCGGGAAACCGCACGACGGGATCGAACCCTCCCGCGGCGAGGAACGCGCTGCGGCGGACCATCGTCGCGCAGGCCACGAAGCCGAGCAGCGCCGCACCGGGCACCGAGTCGGCGTGCGGCAGCGGCGATACCGCCATCAGATCGCTCACCGAGTCCGTACGCTCCTCGGGACCGACGAGGATCCTGGCGCAGACGAGACCGAGCCGGGGATGTTCCGCCAGCACCTCGGCCGCCTCGTGGAGCGCGCCCGGCGCCCACCACGAGTCGTCGTCGGCGAAGGCGACGAAGGGCGTGGTCGCGGCCCGCACCCCGACGGTCCTCGCCACGGCGCCCACGTTCCGCGACAGGCGGATGACACGCACCTCTGGGCGAACCGCCGCGACTGCGTCGGCGCTGCCGTCGGTCGAGTCGTTGTCCACCAGGATCACCGGCCCCCGATGGACGGGCAGCGTGGCAAGCAGGTCGTCCCGGCGGTTCCGGCTCGCAACCACGACGGTGACGCGGTCGTCCTCGACACCCATCGGATCCTCCCCGCACGTCGACGTCGTCGGGCCCTCCCAGCGTGCGGTCGGCCAGGTCCAGCCGCATCCGGGCAGGGCAGCCGGCGATTCAGCGGCCCGCCGCGTACCGCTCCGCGACGGCGCGGTAGCGCTCGAGGTAGAGGGGCCAGCCGTTTCCCACGCCGAGGCTCGTGAAGCCCTCCCAGCCCGCACCGTGCCGGTCGAGGTGGCGGTGCTCCAGCACGACCCTGGTGCGGTCCGGCGCCTCGGCGACGAACCGCACCTCGACCTCGCTCGCACGCTCGGGGTCCGGCTCCACCTCCCACCGTGGAGTGATGTCCCAGGAGATGACGAGCCGGCGGGGCGGCTCGTGCACGAGGACGCGCGCCCAGGTGCAGACGCTGCCGTCCACACCGACGTCGTAGACGGTGCCGCCGGGGCGTGGTTCGAGGACCGTGCGCTCGATCGGCACGGACAGGAGGTTGTGCTCACGGGGCTTGATCTCGTCGAACCGTTCGGTGAACACGCGGAAGGCGTGCTCCACCGGTACGTCGACGACGATGTCGACCTGCAGTCGGGTCTGGTCCTGCGACGTGGTGCTCATCGGGATGTTCCCTCCGGTGTCGAGGCGGCCGGCTCGTAGCTCTGCTCGGCCACGTTCTTGAAGGTGGACAGGGTCTGGCTCCAGTAGGACTCCAGCTCGCGCCGGAGCCCTTCGAGGCCGCTGAGGCGAGGCTGGTAGAGGCGCTCGCGGCCCTGCTGGTGCACGTCGACCAGCCGCGCGTCCAGCAGTACCCGCAGGTGCTGGGACACGGCGGGCCGGCTGACCGGCAGGTCACGGGCGATCTCCGTCACCGAGCACCGTCCACGGGCGACACGTGCGAAGACCTTGCGGCGCGTCGGATCAGCGAGCGCGTGCCACGGGTCGGCAGCCTTCTCCATAACCCGTAAGTTACTACTTACGCGTTGCTCTGTCGAGAGACAGCCGAACCTCGCACGTATCACGCCCGCGTTCCGTGGCTCCCGACCAGTAGTGAAAACTGGTGCCCACGAGCGGGCCGGCCGACGCGGAGAGGAACGGGTACGCGTGATCAGCAGCGGCGACCAGCGCGTCGACGACCGGCGCGTCGCCCAGGTCACAGACCGCCGGGACGGCGTCTCGACGCTCCGTTCCGTTCTCGCCGGTCTCGCCGACCTGGACGACGCCGGCGCACCCACGCTCGCCCCCGGCCGAGGCCTGGACCGGCCCCGGTGCCGCGCCACCCGCGCCGCCCTGCACGACTACCTCGCCGGCCGCCTGCTCCCCAGCCGACGGCGCCGCGTCGAGGCCCACCTGGACGGCTGCGCCGAGTGCACGCGCGCGTTCATCGACGTCCGGGAGGCGTCCTGGGCCATCGCCGGCACCTGGCGGCGGCTCGCGGCCGAGGGCCACCGTGGCGGGCGGCACCGCCGGCCGGCCCGCCGTCGTGTCGTGGCGGCGGGCGCCTGACGCCTCCGTCAGCCTCCCGTCACGTCCGGCGCGCCGGGACCGTCAGCCCATCGACACGACGATCCCGGCGGATCTCACCGGTCACGGTCGCGCCTTCCGTCGTCCGGGATGAGGCGCCAGGCGACCACCGCGGCCACGGCGGTCAGCACGGCCGCGACGACGCACGCCACTTGCAGGGCGGCGACGAACGCCTCCTGCGCCGCCGCCAGCACGTCCGCCCGCTCGCCGGCCACCGCCACCGCCGACGCCAGCGAGTCGGCGGCCTGCGCCCGCACCTCCGCCGGCACGCCGGCGGGAAGCGCGATCCGCGCCTGGTAACCGAGCGTGACCAGTGATCCCAGTACCGCGACACCGAGCGCGACGCCCAGCTCGTAGGCCGTCTCGGAGATCGCGGACGCCCCACCCGCCTTGGCCGGCGGTACGGCGGAGACGACCGCGTCCGTGGTCAGGGTCATCGCCAGCCCCACGCCCAGCCCGGCGGGGACCAGCGCGAGCGCGAGCCAGCCGTAGTGGTCGGCACCCTCGGCAGCCGCGATGGCCACCATCCCGAGCGCGGTGACCGCGAGGCCGAGCGCGATCGCGGGACCGCGGCCGAACCGCGTGATGGACCAGCCCACCACCACGACCACCACGATGGACGCGATGGTGGCCGGAAGCTCGGCGACGCCCGCCAGCAGCGGCGAGTACCCGCGCACGAGCTGCAGGTACCGCGAGAAGAAGAACAGCATGCCGGTGAGCGCGAAGATCGCGATCAGGTTGGCGGCCACCGCACCGCTGAACGCGGGGATCCGGAACAGCCCGACGTCGAGCAGCGGACCGCGACCGTCGGCGACGAGCCGGGCCTGGCGCCTGACGAACCCGAACCCCGCGAGCACCGCCAGCACCAGCACCCCGACCGCGAGCAGGTCGACGCCCTCGGAGGCCGCGTGCTTGATGGCCCACACCAGCGGCATCACCGCGGCGAACGACAGCACCACGGACAGCACGTCCAGGCGGCCCGGGTCCGGGTCCTTGGCCTCCGGAAGGAGCACCGCCCCCGCGACCACGAGCACCACGACCACCGGGACGTTCACGAGGAAGACCGATCCCCACCAGAAGTGCTCGAGCAGCGCGCCACCGACCAGCGGGCCCACAGCGGCGCCACCGCCGGCAGCCGCCGACCACACCGCGATGGCGCGGCTGCGCTCTCCGGCGTCCGGGAACAGGGTCCGGATGAGCGACAGCGTCGACGGCATGATGGTCGCGCCGGCCACACCGAGCAGCAGGCGGGCGGCGATGAGCACCTCGGCGCTCGGCGCGAACGCCGCCAGCACCGAGGCTGCGCCGAACGCGCTCGAGCCGATCAGCAGGAGCCGCTTGCGCCCGATCCGGTCGGCGAGGGTGCCCATCGCGACGAGCAGGCCGGCGATGGCCAGCGAGTAGATGTCCCCGATCCACAGCACCTGGGTGGCTGTGGCCGCGAGGTCGCGGGTCAGCGACGGGACCGCCAGGTACAGGACGGTCCCGTCGATGGCGAGGAGGCCCACCGCCAGCACGAGGACCGCGAGCGCGGCCCAGCGGCGACGTGTGGAGAGGGCGGGAGCAGAGACGTTCACCGCACAACTGTACCGTCCAGCCGGTACAGTTCGGTACGCCTGGCTCTATAGTGCGAGCCGAGGGAGAGGTGATGGCGAGTGGGGCGAACGGCGGGCAGAGACCCGGAGCAGACGCGGTCCGCGCTCCTGCAG
Organism: Promicromonospora xylanilytica; assembly: GCF_054782895.1. Lineage (NCBI taxonomy): Bacteria > Bacillati > Actinomycetota > Actinomycetes > Micrococcales > Promicromonosporaceae > Promicromonospora > Promicromonospora xylanilytica. The sequence continues at coordinate 151,075 of NZ_BAAGRP010000006.1, read as the reverse complement.
GCCGCGGGTCAGCTGGTCCGCGAGCGCGGGATCTCGGCCACCCTGGACGACGTCGCCCGCCGTGCGGGGGTGTCCAAGGGTGGGCTGCTGTACCACTTCGGGAGCAAGCAGGAGCTGCTCCTCGCGATGGCGCACGAGTGGCTCGAACGCTTCCGGTCGGCTGTCCTCGACGCGGTCGACCCGGAGGACGAAGCCCCCGGACGCCTGGTGCGTGCCTACGTGCGCACGTCGATCGACGACGCGCTGGACGCGGCGGCGACGCGCGACGCCCTGGTGGTGATCGCGCACCTGTCCACCGTCGAGGCGGTCACGGAGCTCGCCCGCGCCGACGCGCTGCGCTGGCAGGAGGACCTGCGGGCCGACGGCCTGCCCGACGACGTGCTGCTGCTCGTCCTCGCCGCGGCGGACGGCGCCAGCGCGCAGCCGGTGTGGGGCATGGAGCCCGCTCCGGAGGAGCTGGAGCGTCTCCGCGAGCAGCTGCTCGCGCTGACGGTCGTCGACGGGTAGGGACCGTCCTCGATCGGTAGGTGGGGGCGGCTGTCGCCTACTCGCCGTCGCCGATCCAGCGGTCCGCCAGTGCCTCGGAGCCCCGGGCGAGCAGCGCGACGTCCGCCCCGACCAGGACGAAGGACGCCCCGGCATCGAGATAGGCCTGGGCCACCTCCGGGTCGAAGGCGTTGACTCCGACGGGCTTGCCCGCGGCCCGCACCGCCTCGAAGGTCGCGCGCACCGCCGCGGTGACGTCAGGGTGGGTCTGCTGCCCGAGCAGGCCGAGCGACGCGGCCAGGTCGGACGGTCCCACGAAGACGCCGTCCACGCCGTCGACGGCGGCGATCTGCGCGGCGTTCTCCACGCCGGTCGCCGACTCGACCTGGACGAACAGCGAGACGTGCCGGTCGGCGTCGGCCATGTAGCCCTCGACGCGGTTCCAGCGCGCCCCGCGGGACAGCGCGCTGCCGACGCCGCGGACCCCGCGCGGCGGGTAGCGCACGGCCCGCACCACGGCGCGGGCCTGCTCGGGCGTGTCGACCATGGGGACCAGGACGTTCTGGGCGCCCAGGTCGAGCAGCTGCTTGAGCCCCACCGCGTCGCCGGACGGCGCCCGTACCACCGGGGTGACCGGATAGGGCGCCACTGCCCGCAGCAGCTCCGACGTGGTCTCCAGGCCGATCGGCGAGTGCTCGCCGTCGATCAGGAGCCAGTCCAGGCCGCCGCCGGCGCAGATCTCCGCCACCACCGGGCTGCCGCTGCACACCCACATGCCCAGCTGCGGCCGGCCGGCCCCGGCGATGCGGTCGCGGAAGGTGGGCGGGAGGGTCAGACGAATCGGCACGATACGGTCCCCAGCTCTCGGTAGTCGGCCAGCACGGTGTCCCCGGGCCGCACCCACACGGGCCGGGTGAAGGATCCCGCCAGGATGATCTCGCCCGGTTCCAGCGCGTCGTCGTGCTGGGCCAGCTTGTTCGCGAGCCAGGCGACGCCGGTGGCGGGATGGTTCAGCACGGCGGCCGCGACGCCCGACTCCTCGATGGCCTCGTTGCGGTACAGCAGGGCGGAGACCCACCGCAGGTCGGTCTCACCGATCTTCACGGGGTTGCCGCCGTAGACCATGCCGCCCATCGCGGCGTTGTCGCTGATGGTGTCGACGATCGTGCGACCGGCCATCTCGATGCGGGACGACAGGATCTCCAGGGCCGGCACCACGAACTCGGTGGCGCGCAGCACGTCGAACACCGTGACGTCCGGTCCCTTGAGGCCCTCGCGCAGCACGAACGCCAGCTCCACCTCGATCCGCACGTTCGAGAACCGCGAGTGCTCGATGACCGACCCGTTCTCGAACACCATGTCGGAGAAGATCGCGCCGTAGTCCGGCTCCGTGATGCCGGTGGCGGCCTGCATGACCTTGGAGGTGAGCCCGATCTTGCGACCCACGGGGCGGCGCCCCGCCTCGATGCCGCGCCGGCGCCACGTGTTCTGCACGGCGTACGAGTCCTCGACGGTCATGCCGGGGTGCCGCGCCGTCAGGAGCGGCACCGTCGTCCGCTCCGCCTCGGCGCGGGCCAGCTCGTCGGCGATCGTCGTGATCGTCGCGTCGTCCAGCATGCGCTCCCCCATCAGAGCTGGTGTCCCAGCTTGTACTCGCCCTGCTTCCAGGAGGGCAGCGCGTCCGCGTCGTCCTCGGGGCGGGTGTACGAGAACCCGTCCGCGCCGATGGTCACCGCCATCTCGGAGGTGTCCGTCCGGGCGACGACCGGCTGCGGGTTGCCGTCCAGGTCCAGGACGAGGGACGCCTCGGTGTACCAGGACGGCACCACCGGGTTGCCCCACCAGTCGCGACGCTGGTTGTCGTGCACGTCCCAGGTGACCACGGGGTTGTCGGGGTCGCCCGTGTAGTAGTCCTGCGTGTAGATCTCCACGCGGTGCCCGTCCGGGTCCCGCAGGTAGAGGTAGAAGGCGTTGGACACGCCGTGCCGGCCCGGTCCGCGCTCGATGTGGTCGGACAGCCGCAGCGCGCCGAGCTTGTCGCAGATGGCGATGATGTTGTGCTTCTCGTGCGTGGCGAACGCGACGTGGTGCATGCGTGGGCCGTCGCCGCCCGTCATCGCGGTGTCGTGAACCGTCGGCTTGCGGCGCATCCAGGCTGCGTAGGTGGTGCCCTCGGCGTCCTGGATGTCCTCGGTGACCCGGAAGCCGAGGTCCTCCATGAACTGCACGGCACGCGGCACGTCGGGGGTGACCTGGTTGAAGTGGTCCAGGCGCACCAGCGCTCCGGGCGTGTGCAGGTCGTAGCGCCACGCGAGCCGCTCGACGTGGTCCACGTCGTAGAAGAACTCGTAGGGGAAGCCGAGCGGATCGGTCACGCGCACGGAGTCGCCGACACCGCGGGTGAAGCCGTCGGCGCGACGCTCCACGCGGCAGCCCAGCTCGGTGTAGAAGTCGACGGCGCGGTCGAGCTCCTGCGGGCTGCGCACGCGGTAGGAGAACGCCGCCACGGCGGCCACCGGCCCCTTGCGCAGCACGAGGTTGTGGTGGATGAACTCCTCGAGGCTGCGCAGGTAGACGGTGTCCTCGTCCTCCTCCGTGACGACCAGGCCGAGCACGTCGACGTAGAAGTTCCGGGACGCGGTCAGGTCGGTGACCACGAGCTCCATGTACGCGCACCGCAGGATGTCCGGCGGCGGCGCGGCCGGCGTGGGGACCGGGTCGGTTGCGGTGATGGGCGCGTCGCTGGTCACGACGGGTCCTGTCGGGTCGGTCATCTTCAGGCTCCCTTGCCAAAGGTCGGGTTGTGGACCTTGCCGAGCGTGATGTGCACGGCCTGCTGGTCGGTGTAGAAGTCGATCGAGCGGTAGCCGCCCTCGTGCCCCAGGCCGGACGCCTTTACCCCGCCGAACGGCGTACGCAGGTCGCGCACGTTGTTCGAGTTGAGCCAGACCATGCCCGCCTCGATCGCCTGCGAGAAGTTGTGCGCGCGCTTGAGGTCGTTGGTCCACACGTAGGCCGCCAGCCCGTACCGCACGCCGTTGGCCAGCGCGAGGGCCTCCTCCTCCGTGTCGAAGGGCGTGATCGCCACGACCGGGCCGAAGATCTCCTCCTGGAAGATCCGGGCCGACGCCGGCACGTCCGCGAACACCGTCGGCGCCACGTAGTTGCCGCCGTCGAAGCCCTCGGGGCGCCCGCCGCCCGCCACGAGCCGGCCCTCGGACCTCCCGATCTCGATGTACGACATGACCTTGTCGTAGTGCTCGGGGTGCACGAGCGCGCCGACCTCCGTTCGCGGGTCCTGCGGGTCACCGACGACCACGCGCTTCGCCTGCTCGGCGTACCGCTCCACGAACTCGTCGTAGACCGCGCGCTCGACGAGGATGCGGCTGCCCGCGGTGCAGCGCTCACCGTTGAGCGAGAAGACGCCGAAGATCGTCGCGTCGATCGCGGCGTCGAGGTCTGCGTCGGCGAAGACCACGGCCGGGGACTTGCCGCCCAACTCCATCGAGAGCCCCTTGAGGTAGGGCGCGGCGTTGGCGAAGATGAGCTGCCCGGTGCTGCTCTCCCCCGTGAACGAGATGAGCGGGACGTCGGGGTGCTTGACCAGCGCGTCTCCCGCCTCCTCGCCCAGGCCGTTGACCAGGTTGAACACACCCTCGGGCAGGCCGGCCTCCTCGAAGATGCCCGCCCACAGCGACGCGGAGAGCGGCGTGAACTCGGCGGGCTTGAGCACCACCGTGTTGCCGGTCGCGAGCGCGGGGCCCAGCTTCCAGGACTCGAGCATGAACGGCGTGTTCCACGGCGTGATGAGGCCGGCGACGCCGATCGGCTTGCGGTTGACGTAGTTGACCTGGCGGCCGGGCACCTTGAAGGTGTCGTCCGACTGGGCGACGACCAGGTCGGCGAAGAACCGGAAGTTCTCGGCGGCCCGGCGCGCCTGGCCGAGCGCCTGCGTGATCGGCAGGCCCGAGTCGAAGCTCTCCAGCTCGGCCAGTCGTGCGTCGCGGGACTCGACGAGGTCGGCGATCCGGTGCAGGATCCGCGAGCGCTCGCGCGGCAGCATCCGGGGCCACGGCCCGTTCAGGAACGCGTCGCGCGCCGCGGCGACGGCGCGGTCCACGTCGGCCTTCTTGCCGGCCGCCGCCTGCAGGTAGACGTCGTTGGTCACGGGTTCGAGCACGTCGAACGTCGCACCGTCGGCCGAGTCGACGAACGCGCCGCCGATGTAGTGCTGGATGCGGCCGGGCAGGTCGGCCGGCACGTGGCGGGTCGGCTGGTCGGTCATCGTGTCTCCCTGTGAGGTGTCTGGCGGTTCGGGGTGCCGTCGGCGCGTGCGTCGAGGAAGGCGCTCATGGTCGCCCAGCGGTGGTTGCGTGCGGCGATCTCGATCTCGAGCGGGTCGGCCCGGCGGGCGATCAGGTCGAGGATGTGGGCGTGCTCGGCCACGGATTCCTGCGCCCTGCCGGGGACGAACGCGAACGTGGAGTCACGTAGCCCGGACAGCTGCGCCCAGCCGCGGTGGACCATGTCGAGCAGAAGGGGGTTGGGGCACGACTCGAACAGCACGGAGTGGAACTGGCGGTTCAGCGCCGTGAACGCGTGCGGGTCGAAGTGGTCGAGCAGGGACCGCAGGTGCTCGTTCACCTCGGTGGCCCGCTGGAGGTCCGCGGCCGAGATGGTGCGTGCCGAGAGCCCGGTCGCCGCACCCTCGACGACACCGAGGGCCTGCATGGCGTGGACGTAGCCGTCCTCGTCGACCATCGCGACCCGGGCACCGACGTTCCGCTCGTAGGTGACCAGGCCTTCGGCCTCCAGCCGGCGGATGGCCTCGCGGACGGGCACGACGCTCATCGCGAGCTCGTCCGCGATGCTCTGGAGCACGAGCCGGTAACCCGGGCTGAGCTCGTGGCGAGCGATGCCGTCACGCAGGTAGTCGTAGGCGAGCTGGGACTTGCTGAGCGCCCCGGCGAACGCGACCTCTACGGGCGACTCCGTATCCTCGGCCGTCATCGCGACTCCCGCTGCGGCTGGGAGCCCTGCGCCGGAGAGCCCTGCGCCTGGGACCGCCAGGACTCGTAGCGCGCGAGCCACTCGGCGTTCGGGGGGAACAGCCCGTCGACGGGGTGGCCGGCGGCCACCTGCTGCGCCACCCAGGTGTCCTGCTCCTCCTGGGCGATGGTCGCGTCGGCGACCTCCTCGACCAGGTGCGGGGGGATCACGACCACGCCGTCCGCGTCGCCCACGACGACGTCGCCCGGGAGGACGGACGCCCCGCCGCAGGCCACGGCGACGTCGGTGTCCCACGGGACGTGCCGGCGGCCGAGCACCGCGGGGTGGGCACCCTGGGAGAAGACCGGCAGCCCGGTCTCCGCCACGGCGTCGAAGTCGCGCACGCCGCCGTCGGTGACGACGCCCGCGGCGCCACGCACCCGGGCACGCAGCGCGAGGACGTCGCCGAGAGTCGCCGAACCGGTCTCGCCGCGTGCCTCGATGACGATGACCTCACCGGCGGCGACGGCGTCGAACAGCCGCTTCTGCGCGTTGTACCCACCGCCGTGCGAGACGAACAGGTCCTCCCGGTTCGGCACGAAGCGCAGCGTTCGCGCCCTGCCGATGATCGTCGCGCCCGGGACGTTGGGCCGCACGCCCTCGATGAGCACGTTGTTCAGGCCGCGCTTGCGCAGCTGGGCAGACAGCCCGGCGACCGGCGCGCGACGCAGCTTGTCGACGAGCTCGTCCGTGAGCACGAAGGGCTCCGGCTCGGGCGCCAGGCCGGCGGCCGCCCGGCTGCCCCAGGCCTCGGTGCGCTGGGTGTCGTCGACCCTCGGGCCCGCCCCGACGTCACCGAAAGGTACGTCGCCCTGGACCACCGTGGTCACCAGACGGCCCGACGTCGGCGCACCGGGCGCCGTCGGGGCGTCCACCTCGACCTCGACGACGTCGCCCGGCGCCACGACGCTCGACCCGGCGGGCGTGCCCGTCAGGATGATGTCGCCCGTCTCGAGCGTGAGGTGCTGGGACAGGTCGGCCACGATCTGCGCGAACGGGAACAGCAGTGCGTCGTCACCGGTGGTGTCGTGCTGCACGAGCTCACCGTTGACCCAGGTACGCACCCGCAGTGCGGTGGGGTCGATGACGCGGGCGTCGAGGAGTTCCGGGCCGACCGGCGTGTAGCCGTCGCGGCCCTTGGAGCGCACGTTCGAGCCCTTGTCGGCCCAGCGCAGGTCGTAGACGCCGAGGTCGTTCGCCGCGGTCACGGCGGCGACGTGCTGCCACGCCCGCTCGACCGGCACCCGACGAGCGGGTTCGCCGATGATCAGCGCGACCTCGCCCTCGAAGGCGAGCAGCTCCGTGCCCGCGGGACGCTCGACCACGCCGCCCGTCGCGGCGAGCGAGCTGGCCGGCTTCAGGAAGTACGAGGGGGCGGCGGGCCGTCGGCCGCGCTGCTCGGCACGTGACACGTACGCGAGGTGGACGGCCACGATCTTTCCCGGTCGTGCCGTGAGCGGCCCGGGCGGGGGCAGCTCCCGTGCCGTGGAGGCGTGCGCTTCGGTACCCATGAGCTCCCTTGCCCGTCGTTTCCACCGGTCTTCGATGACCCTCTGGCATTTCGTATCTCAGATCGTATATGGTCTGAGGGAACACGGCAAGGTCGCCCTTCCGGCCGAGCACACACGACGGGCCCTCCGACGACGGCGGGCCCGGATGACAAGGGAGTCATGCGATGTCACGCCTCACCCCCGACGGACCCACAGCGGCCCGCTCCCCCTCCGCTCGTGAGCGGCGCCGCGTGGTGCTCGCCACCGTCGTCGGCACGACGGTCGAGTGGTACGACTTCTTCATCTACGCCTCCGCGGCCGGCCTGGTCTTCGGCCAGCTCTTCTTCGAGCCCGCCGGCGCGAGCCTCGGTACGCTCCTCGCCTTCGGCTCCGTGGGCGTCAGCTTCCTCTTCCGTCCGTTCGGCGCCTTCGTCGCCGGGCACCTCGGCGACAAGTACGGGCGGCGCGTCGTCCTGGTGCTCACGCTGGTCCTGATGGGCGTGGCGACCGCGCTCATCGGCGTGCTGCCCACCTACGGTCAGATCGGCGTCGCCGCGCCGGTCCTGCTGGTCCTCCTGCGGATCCTGCAGGGCATCTCGGCAGGCGGCGAGTGGGGTGGGGCCGTGCTCATGTCCTGCGAGCACGCACCGGTCAAGCGCCGCGGACTCTTCGGCGCGTCCCCCCAGATCGGTGTGCCGCTCGGCCTGCTGCTCGCGTCCGCCGTGCTGGGCGTCATGAACGCCGTGGCGCCCGGCGACGCCTTCCTCACGTGGGGCTGGCGCATCCCGTTCCTGCTGAGCGTCGTGCTCATCGGCATCGGCTACTGGGTGCGCCGCAGCGTCGAGGAGAGCCCGGTGTTCGTCGAGATCGCCGAACGCGCCGAGACCACACGCCAGCCGCTGCTGCAGCTCTTCCGCAAGCACACGCCGCTCGTGATCGTGGCCGCCCTCGTGTTCGCGGGCAACAACGCCGTCGGCTACATGACCACCGGCGGTTACATCCAGAGCTACGCCTCCGACCCCGAGGGTCCGGTCGGGCTGGACCGGGGTCCGGTGTTCTGGGCCGTGACCATCTCGGCCGTCGTGTGGCTCGCCGCGACCTGGTTCGCGGGCGCGCTGTCCGACCGGCTCGGCCGACGCACCACCTACGCCCTCGGCTTCGTGGTGCAGCTCGTCGGCGTTCTCACCCTGTTCCCGCTGGTCAACGGTGCGACGTTCGGCTCGCTGCTGCTCGGGCTGGCCCTCCTCTCCGTGGGCCTCGGGTTCACCTACGGGCCGCAGGCCGCGCTCTACGCCGAGCTGTTTCCAGCGTCGATCCGGTTCTCCGGCGTCTCGATCTCGTACGCGATCGGGTCCATCCTGGGTGGCGCGTTCGCGCCGACCATCGCCACAGCGCTCGTCCAGGCGACCGGCACGACCGCGGCGGTGACCATGTACCTGGCGGGCATGACGGTGATCGGGCTGGCAGCGACGCTCATGCTGCGCGACCGTACGGGTATCCCGCTGGGCCCCGACCACGAGGAGCTGCAGGCCGCCAGCCCCATCTACGGCCTGGCCAAGGCCTGAGCCTCGACAGCAGCACGCCCACCGAGCAGAACGGACGAACAATGCAGTTCCACCACCACGGTTACGTGTCCGGCGACCCGCGCGTCCGGCCGGCCGAGGGCTACGGTCTCGAACGGCCCGCCGAGCTGCCGGACGAGGTCGACGTGCTCATCGTCGGCAGCGGTCCGGCCGGCATGATCGCGGCCGCCCAGCTCGCGCAGTTCCCGGGGATCCGCACCCACCTGGTGGAGCGACGGTCCGGCCGTCTCGAGATGGGCCAGGCCGACGGGATCCAGGCGCGCAGCGTCGAGACGTTCCAGGCGTTCGGGTTCGCCGAGCGGATCATCGCCGAGGCCTACCGGATCACGGAGATGGCGTTCTGGAAGCCTGACCCCGAGCACCCGGAGAACATCGTCCGCGGTGCCGTCCCGCCGGACGACCCCGACGGGATCAGCGAGTTCCCGCACCTCATCGTCAACCAGGCGCGCGTGCTCGACTACTTCGCCGAGGTGGCCGCCACCGGGCCTGCCCGCCTGACGCCTGACTACGGTCTGGAGGCCGTCGGGCTCACGATCGCCGACGGCACCGACGGCGGTCACCAGGAGCAGTACCCCGTCACCGTGACCCTGCGGCACACGGCCGGCCCGCACGAGGGCACGGAACGCACCGTGCGAGCCCGCTACGTCGTCGGATGCGACGGGGCGCACAGCACGATCCGGGAGTCGATCGGCCGCAAGGCTGTCGGTGACCGGGCCAACCACGCCTGGGGTGTCATGGACGTGCTCGCCGTGTCCGACTTCCCCGACGTGCGGACCAAGTGCGCCATCCAGTCGCACGACGGCGGGTCCATCCTGCTGATCCCCCGCGAGGGCGGGCACCTGGCCCGCTGGTACGTCGACCTCGGCGAGGTGCCGTCCGACGACGCCGGCCGCATCCGCGCGACCCCGCTGGACCAGGTCATCGAGAAGGCCAACCGCATCATCCACCCCTACACGCTGGACGTGAAGGACGTGCCCTGGCACAGCGTGTACGAGGTGGGCCACCGGGTCACCGACGGTTTCGACGACGTCCCGGACCACCTCACCGGCACGCGTACGCCCCGGGTGTTCCTCACCGGCGACGCCTGCCACACCCACAGCGCGAAGGCCGGCCAGGGCATGAACGTGTCCATGCAGGACGGCTGGAACATCGCCTGGAAGCTGGCGCACGTGCTCACGGGCCGTGCCCCGGAGTCGCTGCTGGCCACCTACTCGGCAGAGCGGCAGGTCGTGGCGCAGAACCTCATCGACTTCGACCGGGAATGGTCGCGGCTCATGGCCACCCCGCCGGAGGACCTGCCCGACCCGACGTACCTCGAGGACTTCTACGTCAAGACCGCCGAGTTCCCGTGCGGGTTCATGACGCAGTACCAGCCCTCGATGATCGTGGCCCCGCCCGCCCACCAGGAGCTCGCCACGGGCTTTCCCGTCGGCAAGCGGTTCAAGTCCGCGCCGGTGGAACGCGTGGCCGAGGGCAACCCCGCGCACCTGGGCCATCATGCCCGCGCCGACGGGCGCTGGCGCGTGTACGCGTTCGCCGACGCCGCGGCGCCGGCCGAGCCGTCCGCGCTCCGGGAGTGGGCGCAGTGGATGGGCACCTCCCCCGACTCCCCCCTGCTGCGACACACCCCGGCGGGAACCGACCCGGACTCCGTGCTCGACGTCAAGGTGGTCTACCAGCAGGACCACTTCGGTGTGGAGTTCGCGGACGTGCCCGAGGTCTTCAAGCCCCGCGTGGGCCCGTTCAGGCTGGTCGACTACGAGAAGGTGTACGCGACCGATCCGACCCAGGACATCTTCGAGCAACGCGGCATCGATCGCGGTGGCGCCGTCGTCGTCGTGCGGCCCGACCAGTACGTGGCCGCCGTCCTACCGTTGAGCGCGCGGGACGAGCTCCGGGAGTTCTTCGCCGGGGCGTTGTTGCCGCAGGACGTGCCGAGCACCAGGGCACACACCACACCGAGCACCACCACGAACACCACCACGAACACCGAGGAGTACGCATGACCAGCACCCGCGAGTCCGACCTGCTCGCCGCCGTCCCCGGCGGGCTCCTCATCGGCGGCCGGTGGCGGCCCGCCGCCGAGGGCGCCACGCTCACGGTCGAGGACCCGTCGACCGGCGAGACCATCAAGACCATCGCCGACGCGAGCGCCGACGACGGCAGGGCAGCGCTCGACGCGGCCGTCGCCGCGTCGGCAGCATGGGCGGCCACGCCGGCCCGTACCCGGGGCGAGATCCTGCGCCGCGCGTTCGACCTGCTGCAGGAGCGCCAGGAGGACGTCGCCCTGCTCATGACGCTGGAGATGGGCAAACCGCTCGCGGAGTCCCGCGGCGAGGTGGCCTACGGCGGCGAATTCCTGCGCTGGTTCTCCGAGGAGGCGGTGCGGGCCACGGGCCGCTACGGGACCAACCCCGAGGGGACCGGGCGCATGATCGTCACGCAGCATCCCGTGGGGCCCTGCTACCTGATCACCCCGTGGAACTTCCCCCTGGCCATGGCGACCCGCAAGATCGCGCCCGCACTGGCGGCGGGCTGCACCGTGGTCGTCAAGCCCGCGGCGCTGACGCCGCTGACCACCCTGTACCTCGCGGAGCTGCTGCAGGAGGCCGGCCTGCCCGACGGCGTGGTCAACGTGCTCACGACATCGAGCTCGGGCACCGTCTCGGCCCCGATCATCGCCGACCCGCGACTGCGCAAGCTGTCCTTCACGGGGTCGACCCCCGTGGGCCAGAAGCTCCTGGAGCAGGCGGCGCCCGGCGTGCTGCGCACCTCGATGGAGCTCGGCGGCAACGCCCCCTTCGTCATCTTCGAGGACGCCGACCTGGACCAGGCGGTCAAGGGCGCCCTGGCGGCGAAGTTCCGCAACATCGGGCAGGCCTGCACGGCCGCCAACCGCTTCATCGTGCACAGCTCGGTCGCCGACGAGTTCGCGCGCCGCGTCACCGCTGCGGTGAACGACTTCGTGATCGGCCGCGGCACCGAGTCCGGCGTGAACATCGGCCCCCTGGTGGACGACAAGGCCGTCGGCAAGGCCGAGTCGCTCGTCCAGGACGCGGTCTCCCGCGGCGCCCAGGTGACCACGGGCGGCGCCCGCGTCGACCGAGCGGGCAGCTTCTTCCAGCCGACGGTCCTCACCGGTGTCGCGCCCGGCAGCGACATCCTGCGGGAGGAGATCTTCGGCCCGGTCCTCGCGACCGCCACCTTCGACACCGAGGACGAGGCCGTCGCCCTCGCCAACGACACGGAGTACGGACTGGTCTCGTACGTCTACACCGAGAGCCTGTCGCGCGGCCAGCGCATGATCGAGCGGCTGGAGACCGGGATGATGGGCCTCAACGTCGGCGTCGTCTCCAACGCCGCGGCGCCCTTCGGCGGCTGGAAGATGTCCGGCCTGGGCCGCGAGGGTGGCGCGGAGGGCATCCACGAGTACCTGCAGACCAAGTACACGCTGACGCCGGCCTGACCTGAGCGGGCCGGCCGCCGGTCGGCCCACCTCATGGCGGCCAGTAGAATTTCTCCCCGCGGGACGAAGGCGACCGACCGCTGACCACGTTCCAGGAGCGAAAACTGAACCACGCAAGCCCGCAGCGCACCACGCTCAAGGACTATCTGACCGAACGCTCGGGGTTCTACACCGCCGAGATGGTCGGACTCATCGCCGCAAAGCTGTTCTGTCTGGGGTTCGCAGGGCTCCTCGGTTGGGCAGTCGCCATGATCGTGGACGATGGCGAGCTCGCCGGCTGGTTCCTCGGCCCGATCGTGGGCCTCGCCGCGATCTTCACGGCATGGATGGGGCTCTTCCTGTTCAACCGTCACATCGTCGAACGGCTGCGGCCGGCAAACCGCTTCCACCGGCTCGGCAGGTCCCCCGGCCGACCCCGGAACGCCGAGCGTGAGGCCGAGTCGGCCCCCGCACCCGGGCGTCAGCGGACCAGGACCCGGGTTCTCCTGGCCCTCAGCGTGCCTGCGCTCCTCATCCTCGTCCACATCCTGTCGGCGTACGTCGAGGAGCTCACCAGTGGTGGGCGCTTCCGCTGGCTGGCCTGGGGATATCAAGGGATTGCGATCGATCCGCTGTTCTACGTGACGGACCGGTGGCCCGTCCCCGTGCTCATCGTGCTGGGGATCTCGCTGGCCAGCCTGATCGCGCTCCTCTGGACGGGCCTGCGTACCGCCGGACGGCGTCTCCGTGCGCGCCGCCGCGCCCGCCTGGCGGACCGGGCCGCGCTGCCGGAGCTACCGGACCTACCCGAGCGGGTGCTGCGGTCCGCCCCGCGCGGGCAGGCGGACCTGCTCCGGCGGGCCGGGTTGTTCCTGCCGCTCGGACTACCTGCGGCGTACCTGCTCGGTTACTGCCTGCTTGCCTACCTGGCCCACCTGTGGTCGATGGTGACCAGTCCGGTCATCGACGAATGGGCCTGGAACGCGCCGGAGAACTTCGGCGCCTTCGGTGAATGGTTCTTCACCGAGGAGTGGATGACCATGCGGGTGCTGGCGCTCACGCTCTCCGTCATCTTCCTGTCGGCGGGGATCGCGCTGGCGGTGCTGGCCGTCCCGTTGCTGGTCCGGCGGGGCGCGGACGCGATCGATCTGGCCGTCACCGAGACGGGCGTCGTCGTCCGTGGCGGTCTGGCCATCGGCTGGGACGAGATCGCCGAGGTCCTGGTCGTCCGGGACACGCGGATCACCTCGTGGTCCGGGGCCCGGAGGCTCCGCGCTCCGGGCCAGCCGCGCTCCGTCCTCAACCCGACGTACATCGCTGGGCACTCCCGCACCCGGATCGCCCTGGTGCTGCGCGACCTCCCCGACGTCGCCACGAGGTCCTCCCGCTCCCAGCGACGCGCCCTCCGGGCGGACCACACGGGCGCCTACGGGTACGCGCTCTGCGACCTGTGGGTCCATTCCGCGGACGAGGTGAGCACGAGCCTCGCATCGCTCCAGAAGCGCGCCACACGGGAACGCGTCCCCGTCACCAACCTGGAGCGTGTCACGAGCGACAGCATGCCGGAGGGGACCCCCCGATGGTTCAGTGCTCTGTTCGTACGGTAGCTGACTCGATCGGCCGCTGGTCGGCCCTGGTGTACCTGCCATGAGCCGCTCCGCGGCCGTGGACAACGCTCCGAGCCCGCACCGTGAGCAGCACGGCGGCGCCCGAGGCCGCCACCGCTACCGTCGTCACGATGCCGAGCGGGAGGCTGCTCAGGGCACCAGCGACGCCGACGAGCGGCGCGGCGACAGCACCGAACGCGAACCGCGCCAGACCGAGCAACGACGATGCCGTCCCAGCGATCTCCGGGTAACCGACGAGGGCGAGCGCCGTCGCGGGCGCCGAGCTGATGGCGACGCCGCTGGCCAGAAGGAAGAGCGAGACGACGACGAGCGTGAGCGGCATCGGGGCGAGGCCCGTGAGCAGCAGGCCGGCCGCACCCAGCCCCGCGACCCCGACACCGACGGTGAGGGTGCCTCGCACGCTCCAGCGTTCCGTGGTGAGGCCGGAGAGGTAACCGAAGACCATGAACCCCGCGGAGTTCGCCCCGAAGGCCAGTGCGTAGCCCTGTGGGGTCAGCCCATAGACCCCCTGCAGCACGAAGGTCGATCCTGCCAGGTACGCGAAGAGCGCGGCGTACAGGAAGCCCTGGTTGAGCACGGCGCCGACCAGCCTGCGGTCCGCCAGCAGCACCCGGAAGTCGCGGACGATCTGCGCGAAACCGCCGGTCGAGCGGTTCTCGCGCGGCAACGTCTCGGGGAGCGCCGCGATGCTGACCAGGAGCACCGCCGCCCCGGCGGCGGCGAGGAACAGGAAGAGGCCGCGCCAGTCGGTGACCCGGGCGAGCTGCCCGCCCAGCAGCGGGCCGACGATCGCGGCCAGGCCCGTGACGACCGTGAGCCGCCCGTAGAACCGGATGAGCGCGCTGCCGTCGTAGATGTCCCGACCGGCGGCCTGCGCGATGACGACGCCGACGCCCCCGGCGACCCCCTGGACGAACCGGGCAGCGATCAGCAGCTCCACGCTCGGGCTCAGGGCACACAGCACCGAGACGACGACGAACGCGGCCACACCGGTCAGCAGCACGCCCCGTCGGCCCAGCCGGTCGGAGAGCGGCCCCGCGACCAGCTGACCGAGAGCGAGCCCGACCAGGCACGCGGTGAGGGTCAGCTGTGCCACCGACGTCACCGCGTCGAGCTCCGCCGTGAGCGCGGGCAGTACGGGCAGGTACAGGTCCAGCGAGATGGGCCCGAAGATGGTCAGGAGGAGCAGTATCCAGGGCAGCAGACTGGTGCGCCGTGGGCTTCGTGGAGCATTCATGGGCTCCACCCAAACCGCGTCCGCACCGATGCGGGAGACCCTGATATGACGTGCCCTGACAGGCCACCCCTCGTCCGCCCGCCCGGTCCTAGCATGGCGGGATGGACAACCGATCCGAGGTGCGCACGTTCCTCGTCTCGCGCCGGGCACGGCTGACCCCCGACGCCGTCGGGATGCCGACGAGCTCGAACCGCCGCGTAGCGGGCCTGCGCCGCAGCGAGGTCGCGGCGCTCGCGGACATCAGCGTCGAGTACTACGGGCGCCTCGAACGCGGCGCGATCGCGGGCGCCTCGTCGTCGGTCCTCGACGCCATCACCCGCGCCCTGCGGCTCGACGACGGCGAGCGCGCGCACCTGTTCGACCTCGCGCGGGCGGCCGACGGCATCCCGGCGTCAGGTCGGCCGCGACGCCGCGCCGACCGCCCGCAGCAGACCCGCCCGAATCTGGGCTGGGTGCTGTCCGCGATCACCGGCGGCGTGGCCTTCGTGCGCGACCAGCACCACAACATGCTGGCCATGAACGACCTCGCGCGGGCTTTCTACACCCCGATCATCGGCGACGGCGGACGTACCCCGAACCTCGCGCGCTTCCAGTTCCTCGATCCCGCCGCGCGCGACTTCTACCCGGACTGGCAGCACTTCGCCGAGATGTGCGTCGACATCATGCGCGCGGAGGCCGGGCGCGACCCGCACGACAAGGGTCTGCAGGACCTCGTCGGGGAGCTCTCGACCCGCAGCGAGGCGTTCCGCGCGCTGTGGGGCGCGCACAACGTGCGCGCCCCGGGAGCGGGCACCAAGCGCTTCAACCACCCGCTCGTCGGCGAGGTGTCGCTCGCCTACGAGGAACTCGACATCACCGCCGAGCACGGTCACGTGATGATCATCTACACGGCCGAGCCGGGCTCGCCGTCGGCCGAGCGGCTGGGGCTCCTCGCGTCCTGGAACGCCGGGGCGCCCGACGTCCGATCGGCACCGAGCCGCTGACGGGGCCCGCCTCAGGCGCCGGCGCCCCCGGCCTCCTCGCGCAGGAGGTCCAGTGCCGCCTGGACACGCCGCGGCACGTGTCGCCCGGGCGAGAGCACGGCGACGATCGTGTTGATCGACTCCGTACCCGCGATCGGACGGAAGACGATCAGGTTGTCCTCGTAGGTCCGCCCGTGCGCGGGCGGGCTGTTGATCAGCGAGTACCCGAGACCCCGCGAGACCATCGAGTAGATCGTGTCGATGTTGCTGCTGGTCCACCGGATCGTGGGCCGAACGCCCGCGGACCGCAGGGTCTCGGTGAGTCGCTCGATCGTCGGTGGGATGTTCAGCAGGATCGCCGGCTCGTGGGCGAGGTCGGCGAACGACACCGACTCCCGCGCCGCGAGCGGGTGCCCGGCGGGCAACGCGGCGTGCAGCACGACGTCGGCCAGGTGCACCTGCGCCAGGTCGTCGTCGGCCTGGCGTCCGTAGACGAGACCGAGGTCGATCGCACCGCGGCGGATGCTCTCCTGGACGGCCGCCGGGTCGTCCTCGGAGAAGCTCACGTCCACCGCCGGGTGCTCGCTGTCGAAGCGGGCGACCAGCGGCGGGACCAGACGAGGCGACAGGGTGTGGCTGCACCCCACGCGCAGCGGCCCGCTCATCGCACTCATCGACTCGGCGACGATCTCGCGAGCCTCCCCGACCCGGTCCAGGACACCGCGCGCGTGCCGGGCGAACTCGACCCCCGCCGGGGTCGGCACCACCCGCCGCGACGCGGACCGGACGAAGAGGTCCGCTCCGAGCGCCTTCTCGAGCTGAGCGATGGCCATCGACGCCGCCCCCTGGGACACGTGCGAGGCCTCGGCCGCTGCGGTCACCGAGCCGTGGTCGACGGCCGCGACGAAGTACTGCATCTGGCGGAGCGTGATCTCTGACATCAGTTCCCCTTATGGCCACCATGACATCTATCGACTGTTCAGATCATGAGGGATGTGACCACACTGGGACAAGCCCCGGAGTCCTGGGACACCGACGGGCACCGACGCCCGCCCGTCCGGGCGACCCACGCCCCATCCGGCAACCAATGCAAGGAGCACCATCCTCGTGACCGACGACGCCCACGACCTGCACCCCCGTGTGATCACGCTCGGCACCGCCGGCGGACCCCGATGGTGGTCCCGAGGCGAGCCCACGCGCCGCAGCGGCATCGCGACCGCGGTGGTGGTCGGCGACACCTTCTACCTGGTCGACTGCGGCCACGGCGTCGGACGGCGGATCGCCGAGGCAGGCCTGCACCTGCGGGACCTGCGCGGTATCTTCCTGACGCACCTGCACTCCGACCACACCGTCGACCTCGCCAGTCTGGCCGTCTTCGGCCTGTACGAGCTCGGCGGGCGCCTGGAGCACCCCGTGCCGATCATCGGGCCGGGCGACCGCGGCGCCCTCCCACCGGTCTCGCCCCGTGCCACCGTCCCGCCCCGGCCGGTCGCACCCGACCACCCGACTCCCGGCACGGCCGCCATGTTCGACAGCCTGGTGCGCGCCTTCGCGACCGACCTCAACGACCGGGTCATCGACGGCCTGCGCCCCAGCCCCACCGAGCTGTTCGCCCCCCGCGACATCACGATCCCGGCCGGGCTGGGCTACCACCCGAACGCCCGCCCGACCCCGCCCATGGACCCGTTCGTGGTGCACCAGGACGACCTGGTCACCGTGTCGGCGATTCTCGTCGAGCACCCTCCCGTCGCACCCGCGTTCGGGTTCCGCTTCGACACACCCGGCGGCTCCGTGACCTTCTCGGGCGACACCACATACACCCCGAACATGGTCCGGCTGGCACGCGGAACCGACCTGCTCCTGCACGAGGCGATCGACGTCGACTTCATCGAGCGCACGTACGGTGGTCGGCTCGACGACGAGTCCCGCGCCTCGCGCGACCACCACTACAAGTCCCACACGACGGTCGCCGACGCCGCGCGGGTCGCCACCGAGGCCGGCGCCGCACAGCTGGCCCTGCACCACCTGGTGCCGGGCACCGCGGACGCGTCGGTGTGGCGGCGCGCCGCCGCGCACTTCGACGGCACGTTCCACCTTCCGGACGATCTCGACGTCATCGAGCTCCGGCCCGCGACGGACCGGATCCCCGTGTGACCGCGGACCGGACTCCCGCCTGACCCACGCACCACCGACGATTCAAGGAGGAATCGTGACGCTGCAGAACCATGAGGACGGGACCAGCACGGTCCCCGCCCCGCCCAGGCACGACGAGCACGGTCAGCAGCCGTCTCTGCACACCACCCAGATGCGCCGGATCCTCGCGTCCGGGTTCATCGGCAGCGCGATCGAGTTCTACGACTTCATCCTCTACGGGACCGCGGCGTCGATCGTCTTCAACAAGGTCTACTTCACCGCCCTCGACCCCGCCGTCGCCATCTTCGCGTCGTTCGTCACCCTGGCGGTCGGATACGTGGCGCGCCCCATCGGCGGCGTCGTCTTCGGCCACTTCGGCGACCGCATCGGGCGCAAGAAGATGCTCGTGCTGTCGATGCTGCTCATGGGTGTCGCCACCACCCTCATCGGTATGCTCCCCACGACGGCGCAGATCGGCGTCGCCGCGCCGATCATCCTGGTGCTGCTGCGGCTCGTCCAGGGCATCGCCGTCGGCGGCGAGTGGGGCGGCGCCGCCCTCATGGCGCTCGAGCACGCGCCCACCCGGCGACGCGGCTTCGCCACGTCGTTCGCCTCGGCCGGTGGGCCCGCCGGGGCTCTCCTGGCCACCCTTGTCGTGACGATCATGTCCGCGACCACGGGCGACGCTTTCCTCACCTGGGGCTGGCGCGTGCCGTTCCTGCTGTCCGCCGCACTGATCGTGGTGGGCCTCGTCGTCCGCCTCAAGGTCACCGAGAGCCCCATGTTCCAACAGCTCGAGAAGGTGAACGAGGCGCGCAAGGTCCCCATCGTCGAGGTCCTGCGGCACCACCGCCGGGCGGTGGGCCTCGCCCTCGTCGCCGCGCTCGGATTCCCTGCCTGCCAGGGACTGCTCACCGTGTGGGGAGTCTCCATGGCCGTCGAGAACGGCGTGGAACGGACCGACGTCCTCGTCTGGAAGGCGGTGGGCGCCGCGCTGACCCTGGCCGTCACCTTCTGGTCCGCCCGGCTCAGCGACCGCTTCGGCCGGCGGCGCATGCTGGTCGCGGGCGCAGCCCTGGGCGTGGTCGGCGCCTACCCCCTGCTGACGCTCCTGACCAACGGCACCCTCTGGGGTTTCGCCGTGGCGATCGTCGTCGGCAACGGCATCATCCAGGGCATGCTCTTCGGGCCCCTCGGCGCCTTCGTGGCCGAGCAGTTCCCGACCCGGGTCCGCTACACCGGCGCGTCGCTCGCCTACCAGGGCGGCTCGACCCTCGGCGCGGGGTTCGCCCCGATGATCGCCGCGGGCATGATGGTGCTCTCCGCCGGAGCCGTCTGGCCCGTCGCCCTGTTCTGGGCGCTCGTGCTGGTTGCCGGGGCGGTATGCGTCCTCGTGCTGCGCGAGAGCAGCCGCACCACCCTGGAATGACCCGAGGGCTATACTCCCGATCGTCAAGGCGGACAGCACCGACACCACCGCCTGCGCTCGAAAAAGGGGCGCGCGACGGGCCTCGCACCACGCCCGCACGGGACACATACGGACCGCACGACTCATCCGTCACTGTTTCCCTGGAGGCCCCGTGCCCACCGTTTCCGCCCACGTCGCCCGTACCGTCGCCCGCCACGTCGACCACGTCTTCGGCGTGATGGGCAACGGCAACGCCTGGTTCCTCGACGCCCTCGAGCGCTCGACGACGGCGCGCTTCACCGCCGTCCGTCACGAGGCGGGCGGCGTGGTCGCCGCGGACGCCCACTTCCGTGCATCGGGCCGCATCGCCGCCGCCACGGCCACCTACGGAGCCGGGTTCACCAACGCGCTCACCGCGCTCGCCGAGGCCGCGGCGGCCCGCGTGCCACTGGTCCTGCTGGCGGGCGACGAGCCGACGTCGGGCCCGCGCCCGTGGGATGTCGACCAGATCGCGCTCGCGGCCGCCGTCGGGGCGCGCACCTATACGGTGGGCCGCGCGGACGCCGCCGCCACGAGCGTCATCGCCATCGAGCACTCGCTCACCTACCGCGTGCCCGTGGTGCTGGCCATCCCGTACGACGTCGCAGCGCTGGAGGCCGGTCCGGTCCCCGACGCGCCGGAGCCCACGCTCCCCGAGCCGATGGCGCCTGCGGGCCCGTTCGACGCCGCCGCCATCGCCGACCTCGCCAAGCACCTCTCCACCGCCGAGCGGCCGCTGCTGCTCGCCGGCCGCGGTGCCTGGCTCGCCGGCGCTGGCCGGGCGCTCGGCGACCTCGCGGACGTGACCGGAGCCCTGACGGCGACCACCGCGCTGGGCCGCGGCGTCTTCCCCGACGGCCGCTACGACCTCGGCGTCGCGGGCGGGTTCGGCGCCCAGCGGGCGATGGAGCTGGTGCGCGAGGCCGACGTCGCGGTCGTGGTCGGGGCCTCGCTCAACCAGTTCACCATGCGCTTCGGCGACCTGTTCGCGCCGGGCACGCGCGTGGTCCAGGTCGACACCGCCGCCGCGGCGACGCACCGGCACGTCGGCGGCTTCGTCCGGGGCGACGCCGCCCTCGTGGCCCGCATCCTCGTGGACGAGCTGCACACGCTGGGCGCCAAGCCGTCCGGTTGGCGCGAGACCGTCGACGTCGCGGCGGCCCGCCGCTACGAGACCGGCCCGGCGGACGGGATCGCCCCCGACGGGCGCCTCGACCCGCGCACGGTCGCGCACCGCCTCGCGGGCATGCTGCCCGCCGACCGGGTGGTCGTCTCCGACGGCGGGCACTTCATCGGCTGGGCGAACATGTACTGGCCGGTCGCCTCCCCCGACCGGATGGTCATGGTCGGCACGGCCTACCAGTCCATCGGGCTCGGCTTCCCGAGCGTCGCAGGCGCCGCGGCGGCCCGCCCCGACGACGCCGTCGTGCTCACCACCGGCGACGGCGGCGGGCTCATGGCGCTGGCCGACCTCGAGACGGCCGTGCGCACCGCCGGCGGGCGCGGCGTCGCCGTCGTCTGGAACGACGCCGCCTACGGCGCGGAGGTGCACGTGTACGGGCGACAGGGCATCACCAGGGAACCGATGCTCATCCCCGAGACGGACTTCGCCGCCCTCGCCACCGCGGTCGGCGCGGAGGGCGTGGTCGTACGCTCGCTGACCGACCTGGACCGGCTGGCCCGGTGGGCGGCCGAGCCCGTCGCGGACCGCCGCTTCCTGCTGCTCGACTGCCGGGTCTCGGGGGACGTCGTCGCTCCGTACCAGGAGGAGATCCTGCGGGCGAACCGCCGCTAGCCCGTCGGCACTGTCGCCGCGGCCCACGCCGGTGCGCGGGACGTCGACCGGAAACGGTGCCCGACGGCGATCGGTACCGGTCCCGATCAATATCGATCACCTCGCACACCCCGGCCTTCGAGTACGTGCCGGACACCGGGTCGACCCCTCGTTCGCGAACGAGCTGCTCGACGCGTCGACCACGGCCCACGAGGCGGCCGCGGAGCTCTACCTGACGACGGGCGCCGCCCCGTACCGGCGCGACGTGACCGCCAGTCCGCTGCACCGGGCCGAGGTGTTCTCCCCGGACGGCTTCTACCGGGGCTCGGTCGCCGCACTGGGCGCGAGCCCCGCAGGCCGGGTCAGGAACGGGCCTGACCCGGCCCGCTCAGCCCTTCGACCCCGTCGTCGCGATCCCCTGCACGAAGTACCGCTGGCCCGCGAAGAACAGGAGGATCATCGGCACGGTCGTGATCACCGACGCCGTCACCACCACCTCCCACTGGGACTCGCCGCCCGGGCCGAACTGGTCGATCAGCGCCTTGAGCCCGCGCGGCACCGTGAAGGTGGCGGTGTCCTGCAGGTAGACCAGCGGGCGCAGCAGGTCGGTCCAGGAGGCCTGCGCCTCGAAGAGGAACGTCAGCACCAGCGCCGGCCGGCACAACGGCACCGCGATGAGCCAGAACAGCTTCCACTCGCTCGCACCGTCGAGCCGGGCCGCCTCGAAGGGCTCGCGGGGCAGGCTCAGGAAGAACTGCCGCAGCAGGAACACGTAGAACGCGCTCGCGAACAGGTTGCCCGCCCACAGCGGCACGGTGGTGCCGACGAACCCCAGCCGGTGCCAGATCAGGTACGTAGGGATCAGCGTGACCGCGCCCGGCAGCATCATCGTCGCCAGCACCACCCCGAACAGCGGACCTCGTCCGCGGAACCGGTAGTGGGCGAACCCCCACGCGACCAGCGCGCTGGAGACCGTCACCGCCGTGGCCGCGAGCGCCGTCACGACCAGCGTGTTGCCCAGCCACAGGGCCAGGGGCGCCGACTCCCACACCGTGAGGTAGTTCTCGAGCGTCGGGTGCTGGGGCACCAGGCGGTTGTCGAAGATCTCGGCGCGTGGCTTGAACGAGGCCGACAGGAGCCACACCAGCGGGTAGACGAACACGAGGGCGAGTACCGAGAGGGACGCCACCACGAGCCAGCGCAGTCGGCGTCGGCGGCGGTGCGCCTCGCGCCGGTCGTCCGGCGTCGGTGCGCCGGTGCCGCCCACCCCGCCTGCCGTGCCGTCCGGGACGGCGCCCGCCGGGACGGCGTCCACGACCGTCATCGCTGCTCCCCCTCGTAGTAGACGAGCCTGCGGGACACGAGCAGCTGGACGGCGGTGACCAGCATGATGACGACGAACAGGAGCCAGGCGAGCGCTGACGCGTACCCCATGTGCAGCTCGGCGAAACCCTCACGGAACAGGTAGATCACGTAGAAGAGCGCGGCGTCGTTGGAGTAGGTCGAGTTCCCTGCGCCGAAGTACGCCGAGTAGGCCTCCGTGAACATCTGGAACGCGGCGATGGTGTTGACGACGGTCACGAAGAACAGGGCGCCGCTGATCATGGGGATCGTCACGGTCCGGGTGCGGCGCCACCAGCCGGCGCCGTCGACGCGGGCGGCGTCGTACAGCTCGGCGGGCACGTCCTGCAGCGCGGCCAGCAGGATCACGACGGCGGCGCCGACGGACCAGAGGCTCACCAGTGCGAGACCCGGTTTGATCCAGTCGGGGTCGGTGGTCCAGCTCGGACCGTCGATACCTATGGCGCCGAGCGCCTCGTTGACGAGGCCGTATTCGCCGTTGAACAGCAGGAGCAGCAGCACGCCGACGGCGACGGGCGGAGTCATCTTCGGCACGAAGAACGCGGTGCGGAAGAACCCGGAGGCCCTGCCCGCCTGGTGCAGCAGCAGGGCCAGCGCGAGGGCGACCAGCACGTACAGGGGCACCTGCAGCAGCGTGTACTGCAGCGTGTTCCAGAGCGCCAGGCGCACCTGCGGGTCGCCGACCATGCGTTCGTAGTTCTCCAGGCCCACGAACGACGGGTCGCTCAGCACGTCGTAGTCGGTCAGGGAGAGGTAGCCGCTGTAGAAGATGGGCCAGGCCGTGAAGACCAGGAACCCGAAGATCCAGGGGCTGATGAACGCCAGGCCGGCGGTGCGCTCGCGGCGGGCACGGGCGCTGGGGCGGGTGCGCGTGCCGGGACGCGCTGCCCTCACTGCTTCTCGTCCCACGTCGCCCACGCCTCGTCGAGGGCGGACTGTGCCTCTTCCTGTCCCTGGGCCATCGCCGCTGCGGGTTCCTGCTGGCCGTTGAGCACCCGGTTGACGGCGTCCTGCCAGGCGGTCTCGAACTCGGCTCCGGCGGGGTTGGCCGGGAGCGTGAAGGTGTGGTCGTTCGCCTCGTACATCGCGTCGATGGCGTCGTCCCACGGTGCGGGCGGGTCCTCGGCCACGAGGGTGTCCCGGATCTGGGCATCCGCCTCCTCGTTGCCGGTCAGGACGCCGGTGAACACCAGGCCGTCGGCCGCGCGCGCGTCCGCCCTGGCCTGTGCGGCTTCTGTCCAGGCCTCGGTCTCGGTCATGCGTGCGGCGTACGCGCAGGCGGCGGCCGGGTCTCCGGCCCCGACCGGGATCGCCCACGCTGACCCGGTCGCGAAGGCGTGCGTCTCTCCGTCGGGCCCGTGGACGGGGCCGAAGGCCATGGGCGCGTCCGGGGAGGTCTCGTTGAGGACGTTGACGTACCACTGCTCCATCGCCATGGCACCGAGCTGCCCGGTCGCGAACTGGTTGCCCGCACCGAAGAAGTCCGCCGAGTCGCGGTACGTCTTCACCGCGGGGAAGCCGCCCTGTGCGTCGTAGACGGCGACGGCCTGTTCGAGTGCCTCCACCACCGCTTCGTCGTCCAGCTGCGCGGTGCGGCCGTCGTCGGACAGGAGGTCGGCGCCGTTGCCCTTGGCCCACAGCGGCAGGAACTCGGGCAGCTTGGAGTCGACGCCGATGACCGACAGCTTGCCGCCGTCACGCCGGGTCATGGCCTCGGTAGCGGCCAGGACGGCGTCCGGGTCGGACCCGTCGACGTCGGCAAGGCTCAGGTTCGCTTCAGCGAGCAGGTCGGCGTTCGCCATGGTGATCTGGACCATGTTGAACTCGGGGATGCCGTAGAGGTCGTCCCCGAACGTCACCTCGGCCAGCGCCGGGTCGACGAACGCGTCGGTGTCGATGCCCTGCTCCTCGACGCATGCCGACAGTGGCAGGATCGCCCCACGTGAGGCGAAGGTACCGATCTGGTCGCGCTCTGCGTAGACGAGGTCTGGCGGATTTCCCGCGGCCGCAGCGGACAGGAACGCCTGCGGGTCGAGCGCACCCTCGGACAGCTTGACGTCGGTGCCGAGCGCCTCGGTGGCCCGCTCGTGGCGTACCTCGCCGATCTCGTCGCCCATGCCGAACCCCATCACCTGGAGGGTGCCGCCCGGCGACGGCGACGCCCCGAAGTCGACCTCGGCACCGGCGCCGGCACCGTCCTCGGCGCCGATCCCGGTAGCACAGCCCGTTGTCCCGAGCGCCGCGAGGAGCGTGGCAGCCAGGAGCGCGCCGGTTGCGCGAAGCCGACGGGGGCTGCGCTGGCGTGGGTCGGACATGGCGGGCCTCCTCGGTGCGGGCTGCCGGCTTCGCTCGACCAGCCGGCTCCGGTTCATCGTGTGCCGGTGCGCACGCACTCGCACGAGAAGCGGTTCGTCGAGCTCGTCGCGTGCGTGACGGCGCCCGGCCCGCGCTCGCCCGGAGCGCCGTGCCGGACGCGCTCGCCGGGCCTCGCCGAGAGCCGAAGCACCTCGCCTGCCATGATGAACGGGTGACCGCCTACGACCTGCGTGTCGAGCAAGCGGACCCGGCTCGGGTCGTCACGGTCCTGCCCGGGAGCGGCTACACCGCGATGGCGCCCCTGCTCTGGTACACCCGGTCCGCGCTGAGCGACCTGGGCTGGACGGTCCGCACGCTGGAGTGGGCGGACCGTCCGTCGTTCGGTTCGGCGCGTGCCGCTTACGCGGAGGTGCTCGGGGACGACCCGGGGGACGACGCGCTGCACCTGGTGGTGGCCAAGTCCCTCGGCACTCTCGCGATGCCGCTGGCGGTCCGGCTGGGCCTGCCCGGGGTCTGGCTCACACCGGTGCTCACCAGCGAGCAGGCGCCCGACGTGCGCGAGACGGCGGCCGACCTGGACGAGAACCACCTCCTGATCGGAGGCACCGCCGACCCGCTGTGGGACGGCGACCTCGCCGACGGCTCGGAGGCCGACGTGCTCGAGGTGGAGAACGCCGACCACAGCCTCGAGGTGCCGAACGACCGGACGGAGAACCTGGCGATCCTCGAGGAGGTCGTCTCGGCGATCGAGGACTTCGCGCTGTCCTTCGGCGACGAGTGACCGTTCGTCGGGACATGCCCCTCACGACGCAGTCAGCGGTGCTGTCGCCGTAGTCGTCGTAGTCGTCGTAGTTGTCGTAGTCGTCGTATTCGTCGTATTCGTCGCCGGCAGGATGTTCTGGTTCAGGTGGAACACGTTGTCCGGGTCGTAGGCGGCCTTGACCGCCGCGAGCCGGGCCAGCTTCTCCGGCGGGTACGCCCGCCGCACACCGGCGGCCCCGTCGTCGCCCAGCACGTTGACGTAGACGCCGCTGGCGAAGGGGTCCAGCCGGGCCGCGCTCGCCCGTGCCGCCGCGATCTGCGCCTCGTCCTCGCCCGGGTCGGTCCAGCCCGTGGCCGCGACGTACTCGAACCGGGTGTCGCGCCGGCTGAACGCGGTCTCGTCGGCCGGCACGTCGGCGATGGCGCCGCCGTAGGCCTGGAGGCCTGCCCGCACGCCGGGATCGGTGGCGAGCAGCGCCTCGATCGCGCCGAGCGACAGGTCGCGGACGTAGTGGCCCTTCCAGTAGCGGCGCACGGCGTGGCCCCGCGTGCTGTCCTCCCGCGTCTGGAGGTCGAGGTAAGACAGCTCCTCGACCCGGCGGGCCGTCGGCACGCCCAGCGACTCGAGCTCCGCGGCGTGCGCCCGCCCGAGGCCGGGGTCGCCGACCCAGACGAGGCCGAGCGTGACCACGCCGTCGTGCACGCCAGCCGTGTACGTCGCCGCCCGCGGCGCGCTCTCGCTGAGATCGCGCCACCGCAGGACGGCCGGCACCGCGTCCTCGACCGGGAAGTCGAGCTCGACACCGAGCGCACGGGTCCCCGCATCGTGCAGCCGGAACTCGAACTCGGTGACCACACCGAAGTTCCCGCCCCCGCCGCGCAGCGCCCAGAACAGCTCCGGCCGCTCGTCGGCCGCGGCCCGGAGCACCTCGCCCGCCGCCGTCACCACCTCGAACGAGACGACGTTGTCGCAAGCCAGGCCGTACTGGCGGGCCAGCCAGCCCATCCCGCCGCCCAGGGTCAGGCCGCCGACGCCGGTGTGGGACACGTTGCCGGCCGTCGTGGCCAGGCCGAGCGGCTGGGTGGCCGCGTCGAGCGCGCCCAGCAGCGCACCGCCCTGCACCCACGCGCGTCTGCGCTCCGGGTCCACGCGGACGGCGCCCATCGGCGTGAGGTCGACCATCAGTCCACCGTCCGGGACGCCGTGCCCCACCACGCTGTGTCCCCCGCAGCGCACACCGACCTCCAGACGTTCCCGCCGTGCCAGCGCCAGGGCCGCCGCGACGTCGGCGGCGTGCCGGCAGCGCACCACCAGGGCGGGCCGGTGGTCCACCATCGCGTTCCACACCGTGCGCGCCTCGTCGAACCCGGTGTCACCGGGGCGGAGCACGTCCAGCCCGGACATCGCGGAGTCCTCGATGGTTTCCATGCGCTCGCTCCTTCTGGACCAGGGCCTCCTCGACGAGTCCCGCTCCCACGACAGACTGACCCCGGCCGCGGGACTCATCGCACAGGACTCGTCGCGCCGCGCCGCACGTGGAAAGGCGTTGCTGCGCCGCGTGCGCCTTGCGAGCATGGTGCGGTGACCGCGCCGACCGTCGACGAGAGTCCTGTCCCTCCCCTGCGACTACGTCCGCCACGGCATGCCGTGGATCCGCGCGCCGTCGGCTGGTGGTCGTTGCAGCTCGTGCTACTGACGGCCGTGCCTGTGGTGCCGCTGGTCGTGCTGGGCCTGCTGATCGCTCCGGCGCGCCTGTGGCTCCTCCTGCCCGCCGCCGTCCTGGCGGCCGTCGGGGTGCTCGCCATCCTCGTCCTGCCCAGGCTGTGGTTCCGCCACCACCGGTGGGAGGTCACCGAGGAGGCCGTCTACACGCGCACCGGATGGTTCTTCCAGCAGTGGCGGGTCGCACCGCTGGCCCGCGTGCAGACCGTCGACACGGTCCGCGGACCGCTGGAGCAGCGCTTCGGCCTGGCGACCCTCACGGTGACCACGGCGTCCGCCAAGGGTGCCGTGAAGGTCGAGGGGCTGGACGCGGAGACGGCCGCAGGCCTCGCCGCGGACCTCGCCCTCGCCACCCAGGCCACGCCAGAGGACGCGACCTGAGCGCCGACGGCGCGGCGTGGGAGCGGCTCGACCGACGGGCCGCTCTCGCCGGAGCCGCGTATACCGCCGGTCCTGCGGCGGGCGCGGCGCTCGTCACGGGGTACTGGCTCGCCGTCGGCGGCTCGGTCGGGACGGCGCTGGCCTGGGTACTGCCGGGATTCGTGGTCGTCGTCGCGGCGGGCGCCGCGGCGGGCGAGTGGATGTGGCGCGTCACCAGGTACCGCCTCGACGCGGAGCGGCTCCACGTGCACACCGGCGTCGTCTTCCGCAAGCGCCTCGCCCTGCGGCGGGAGCGGATCCGGTCGGTGGACGTCACCGCCGACCCCGTGCTGCGCGTGCTCGGCACCGTGACCGTGCGGGTGGGCACCGGCGAGCACGCCGGCGCGGAGGGAACCGTCACCCTGTGGCCGGTGCGACGAGCGTCCGCCGACGCGCTGCGGTCCGCCCTGCTGGCGCACGCCGCGCGCCCCGGCGACGCGGGACCCGGCGACGCGGGATCCGGGGACGGGACGCTGGCCAGGTTCGACCGCCGGTGGCTCCGGTTCGCCCCGCTGTCGTTCCTCACGCCGACGCTGGGTGCCGCCGCGGCCGGCGGCACGCTCCAGGTGGCCGAGTGGTTCGGCCTGCAGAACGACGTGATCGCCGCGGTCGGGTCGTGGTTCGGTCTCGCTCCGGCGCTGCTCGTCGCCCTGGCACTGGCCGTGGGGCTCCTCGTCGCCGGCGGGGTCGCGACGCTGGCCATCTGGGTCGAGCTGTGGTGGAACCACACGCTGGACCGCAGGCCCGACGGCACGCTGCAGGTGCGCCGCGGGCTGTTGACCACCCGGTCGATCTCGCTCGAGGAGTCCCGGCTGCGCGGGGTGGAGGTCGTGGAGCCGCTCGCCGCCCGGCTGGCCGGCGGCGCGCGGGTGGACGCGGTCGCCACCGGGCTGGCGACGGGCGAGGAGGACAAGGCCGAGAGCCGGACCCTCCTGCCCACCGCGCCGAAAGAGCTGGCCGACCGGGTCGCGGCGGACGTGCTCCGTGCGCCGACCGCCCCGCCGACGGCCGCGCCCCTCGCCCCGCACCCGCTGGCGGCTCGCGGACGCCGCCTGCGCTGGGCAGTCGGCACCGTGCTCGCGGGCGAGGCCGTCGTGGTGGTGCTCGGCCTGCTGCTCACGCCCGTGCTGCTCCACGTGGCCTGGATCAGCACCCTCGTGCTCGTGCCCGTGGCGGTGCTGCTGGCCCTCGACGCCTACCGCTCGCTGGGCCACACGCTCGCCGGCGACTACCTGGTCGCGCGCAGCGGCACGGTACGCCGTGCGACGGTGGCGCTCCAGCGGCGCGGCATCGTGGGCTGGACCGTACGCCAGTCGGTGCTGCAGCGCCGAGCCGGGCTCGTCACCGTCCTCGCCACCACCGCGGCGGGCTCCGGCGCCTACGCCGTCCGCGACGCGGCGGAGGCGCACGGCCTCGCCCTCGCCGACGCCGCCGTCCCCGGCCTGCTGCGGCCGTTCCTCATCGGCGCCGACGAGCCGGAGGTCTCACCCAGGGGATGAGGTGGCGCCGGGCGGGGTGGCTCGGCGCCGCGTCAGACGCCGATCTTCTGCCGCACCACGGCGACGACCTTGCCCAGGTTGACGGTCCAGCCGACCCCGAACACGCGGGGCCCGACGACCCGCTCGGCCTGTGGGTTCCACAGCCGGTCGCGGGCGCGCTCCAGGGTCGGGACCCGTAGCTCGTACGGCACCACCGAGGCCAGCTTGCCGTGCCACGTGCGCTCCGCCTGCGGGGTGCGCAGTTCCTTCACGACGGCAGCGACGGTCAGCCCGATCGTGATGAGCGTGATCAGCCCTCTCAGGCCGTTCTCCCGCTTCGACCGTCCGCCGTGGCTCACGTCCTTCGTCCGCGTCATCTCGTTCTCTCCCGTGCTCTCGGTGTCGGCCCCCCTGCGACCATCTTGGGGCATCCGCCGCCGGACGGCGCGGACGACCCGCCAGGCTCCCGCCGGGGCTCCTGCGCTCAGCGGACCCGCACGGCGCCGGGCTGCACGGACACGGCGACCCGGGTGGTCTCCCCCAGGTCCTCGCCGTCGATCTCGAAGACGCGTGGCTCCAGCAGCTCGATGCTCACCTGTCGCAGGCGGAGGTGCGTCGCGCTGTCGCTGCTCTCCGCCGTCGACCCGCCCGTGGCGAGCCGCTTGACGCCGTTGTCCCAGACCATGTTGCGCAGCGTGTCGGCCCACCCCGCGGCGTCGGCGGCGCTCAGGACGAGCAGGTCGAGCTCACCGTCGGCGGGATCGGCGTCCGGCAGCAGGTTGATCCCGCCCTGGAGCGTGCCGCAGTTGCCGATCAGCAGCGTGTGCACGCTCTCCTCGCCCAGCGGCTCGTCGTCGGCGGTGATCCGGACGTCGAGGGTGTCGCTGGCGGTCAGGGCCCGGCCCATCGACTCGACGTAGGCCAGCCAGCCGACCTTGTCCTTGAGGTCGTCGTCCGTCTCGGTGATCATGTGCGCGTCGAGCCCGAACCCGGCGAGCACCGCGAACGCGTGCCGTTCGGTCCCGCCCTCGAGGTCGATCTCCAGCCAGCCCACGTCGATGGCCCGCGCCTCGGCGGTGAGCGCCCTCGTGAAGGCGGCGGCGACGTCGCCGAGCGGGACCGAGAGGTTGCGGGCGAGAAGGTTGCCGGTGCCGAGAGGGACGATGCCCAGCTCGACGTCCCCGCCCGCCTCCGCGAGGTGCTCGGCGACCGCGCGCACGGTCCCGTCGCCGCCCGCGACGACCAGCACGTCGGCACCCGCCTCGATCGCGGCCGCGGCGGCGCCCTGGCCGGCGTCGTCCTTGCTCGTCTCGAACCAGCGGGCCTCCGTGCGCCGGCTCTCCGCGGAGACTGCCTTGCCCAGCCCGGACTCCAGGTCCTGCCTGCTCGTCTTGGACGGGTTCCAGATGATGCCCACGCGTCGTGCGGTCATGGGCTGATGCTTGCACACCGGGTCGCCGTCATCGACCCCTGATCTCCGGGACCTCCTGCCGGCCCTCCGCGGGGTGGGCGACAGCGGCCGCCAACCGCTCCGCCAGCGCCCCGACGGCGGTCCGGAGCTCCGGCCCGCCCTCCACCCGGAACGGGTACGGCACGCTCGCGAGCCACTCCTGCGCGTACATCTGCGGGTTCCGGGTGCTGCCCACCAGCACGCATCCGTCGCCCGCGGCCTCGAGCCGTCCCTTCTGGGCGCCGACCCAGGGCGCGACGTCGGCGAGCGGGGCGTCGAAGACGACACGGGTGGCGAACTGCCACCCGGTGCCCAGGTGCTCCTCGAGCGCCGTCACGGGGTCGAGGCCCGCCGGGGGCTCGAAGCGACGCTCGGTGTGCTCGACGGCGACGATCCGGTCGACCCGGTAGGTCCGGGTCGCCCCGGCGCGGTGGGAGTGGCACAGGAGGTACCACCGCCCGTAGCGCACGACCACGGCCCACGGGTCGACCTCGGCGACCCACTCGCTGCCGGACTCGCCGCGGTAGGTGACCAGCACGCGCCGTCGGGCGGCGACCGCCGCGACCAGGTCGCTGGTGACGGCGGTCCCGGGACGGGCCGCGTACCGGTCCGGCGCGGCGGACGCGTGCTCGCGCAGCGCCGCCGCCTGGCGACCCACGTCCTCGGGCAGCGCCCGGACCACCTTGCCGAGCGCGGTGTCGACGAGGTCGTCGCCTTCGGCGGCGGGGTGGCTGTCGAGCACCGCCATGACCAGCCCGAGCGCCTCGGTCTGCGTGAAGCTGACCGGGGGCAGGCGCGTGCCGCGCCCGAGCCGGTAGCCGCCGTGCGGCCCGCGGGCGGACGAGACCGGGATGCCGGCCTCGCGCAGGATCTCGACGTACCGGCGGGCTGCTCGTTCCGTGACGCCCAGCCGTTCGGCGAGCTCGTTCGCCGTCGTGCCGGGGCGGGTCTGCAGCACCTCGAGGGCGCGCAGCGCGCGTGCGGTGGGGCTGATCTCGGACGGCATCCCAGCAGGCTATGCCCCCGGCACGCGAGTGGGCCGAGCCTCGACGGGCGAGTGGGCCGAGCCCAGGTCACGGTGGTCACACGCCAACGAAAGGAGAGGCTCGTGGCCAGCATCACGAAGTCGATCGACGTGGACGTCCCCGTACGCACCGCCTACAACCAGTGGACGCAGTTCGAGGAGTTCCCCCGGTTCATGGAGGGCGTCGAGGAGATCCGCCAGCTCGACCCGACACATACCCACTGGAAGACGAAGGTGGGCGGGGTCGAGCGGGAGTTCGACGCGGAGATCACCGAGCAGCACCCGGACGAGCGCGTCGCGTGGGCGAGCCGCACCGGTCCCGACCAGGCCGGAGTCGTCACGTTCCACAAGCTCCACGACGCCAAGACCCGGGTCACCGTGCAGATGGACTGGGACCCCGGCAGCGCCACCGAGAAGGTGGGCAGCGCGCTGAACTTCGACGACCGGCGCGTCGAGGGTGACCTCGGGCGGTTCAAGGAGTTCATCGAGGCCCGCGGCGCCGAGACAGGTGCCTGGCGCGGCGACGTGAGCTGACCGGCAGGTCAGCGCAGCACCTCGAAGACCTGCTTCTGCACGCCGTTCCTGTACGCGTCGTGCTCGACCAGCCGGAGCTTCTGCGCCACCTTGTCGGCATCGCTGAACAGGGGCTTGCCCTGGCCCAGCAGCACCGGGAAGACCAGCAGGTGGTAGGCGTCGATGAGGTCGGCGTCGGCGAGCGCCCGGGTGAGGGAGACGCTCCCGTGCACCTGGAGCTCGCCGGCGTCGGACTCCTTGAGCCGCGCGACCTCGTCCAGCGAGCGCAGGATAGTGGTCTCGCCCCAGCCGTCGGTCAGGTCGTCGTCGGTGAGGGTCGTGGAGACGACGTACTTGGGCAGGGTGTTGTACCGCGTGAACTCGGCCATGCCGGGCCAGACGGGCGCGAACATCTGGTAGCTCGCGCGGCCGAGCAGCAGCCCGCCGGCCTCCTCCTGCTCGCGGCCCTTGAGCTCGAAGGCCTCCGGTGCGGGGGCGACCGTCTTAAAGGTCCACGCGGTGTCGTGCAGCTCGGGGTCCCCGCCGGTCGGGTCGACCTTGCCGTCGAGCGAGACGAAGTGGGTGGCGACGATGGTGCTCATGTCGGGTTGTCTCCCTGGGTGGTGGTGGCCGGTCGGTCGCCCGGCCTCTGCCAGCTCAGACGACCGGGCGCGTGAAACTCATCGCACTTCCGTTCAGTCGCCCTTATACCGGAAGTAGAACGTCCGGAACTGGCTCTAACGTGGGACGCAGCGGCACGTCGCCGCACCGACCACGGGAGAGATCATGGACATCCTGCTCATCGGGGGCCTCTGGCTCGACACGACCGCCTGGGACCATGTGGTGCCGGAGCTCGAGGCGCTCGGGCACCGGCCCGTCCCGGTCGCGCTCCCCGGTCAGGGCGACGGCTCGACGTCGGCCACGCTCGACGACCAGGTCGCGGCAGTGCTCGCGGCGGTCGACGCGGCGGACGGGAAGCCGCTCGTCGTCGGCCACTCGGCCGCGTGCACGCTCGCCTGGCTCGCCGCCGACGCGCGGCCGGACGAGGTGGCCGGGGTGACCCTGGTCGGCGGCTTCCCCTGGGACGACGGCAAGCTCTACGCCGACCTGTTCGAGATCACCGGCGGTGTCATGCCGTTTCCCGGCTGGGGGCCGTTCGAGGGTCCGGACTCCGCCGACCTCTCCGACGCCGTCAAGCAGACCGTGGCGGACGCGGCGGTCCCCGTGCCAGAGGGCGTCGCCCGCGGCGTGGTGCACCTGGCCGACGAGCGCCGGTTCGACGTCCCCGTCGTGGTGGTGTGCCCGGAGTTCACCGCCGCCCAGGCTCAGCAGTGGATCGACGCCGGCGACGTGCCGGAGCTCGCGCGGGCCAAGCACGTCGACCTGGTCGACATCGACTCGGGCCACTGGCCGATGTTCACGCGGCCCGCCGAGCTGGCCCGGCTGCTGGCGGGCTCGATATCTCGATGACCGGATCGGCACGCGTCGTTATGGTGGCCCGATGCCAAAGGTCCAACACTTCCAGGTCACCTTCGACTGCGCCGAGCCGGAGCGGGTCGCCCGGTTCTGGTGCGAAGTTCTGGGGTACGTCGTCCCGCCGCCCCCCGAGGGGTTCGCCTCCTGGGACGAGTACACCGGATCGCTGCCGCCCGAGGAGCGGGACGCGGCGTTCGCGTGTGTCGACCCGACGGGAGTCGGTCCGCGCCTGTACTTCCAGCGCGTACCCGAGGGCAAGATCGTCAAGAACCGGGTGCACCTCGACGTGCGGGCGGGCGCCGGCCTCGTGGGCGCGGAGCGACTCGCCGTGCTCGAGGCGGAGGCCGCACGGCTGATCGCACTGGGCGCGACGCACGTGCTGACGCAGTACGCCGACGAGGAGAACGAGTCCTGCATCACCCTGCAGGACATCGAGGGCAACGAGTTCTGCGTCGACTGAGACGCACAGCCCCGCTGAGTGCTGGATCTTCGCCCCTCTACCGCGCGCGGAGGGGCGAAGATCCAGCACTCAGCGCTTCAGGCCGAGGCTGCGCAGCTCCAGGTCGGCCAGGCGGCGCACCGTGTCGGGGTCGCCGTCCCGCCAGGCGCCGACGGGGTCGTCCGTGACGCGGGTCAGGGTCCGCAGCGGCTGGTTGGCGAGGGCGCGCAGCGCCAGGAGCTCGGGGTCAGCCCCCACGAACCGCCGCGCGGCGCCCGCCCGGCGCGCGAACCGGACGCGGAACGGCACGTAGAGCACGGCCACGAGCAGCACCGGGACGAGGAACACCCCGACCCCGGCGAGCAGCGCGACGTCGGCCACCGTCTCCGCCTGGGAGCGTCCCGCCGCGGCCAGGCTCTCGGCCGCCTCGGCGGCGCCCTTGAACGGGGCGGCCAGGTCGTCCCCCACGGCCGGCAGGCCGCCGATCCGTCCCTCGACGTCGTGGAACCGGCCCGCCAGGTCGTCGCCGGCCGATGCCGTCGCCAGGCCGGGCCGCCCCAGCGTCAGGGTCACGTCGTGGACCTCGCGCCCGGCCCAGGCCCACGCCGTGATCCAGGCGAGGAGCAGCAGGTCGCCCAGCACCTGTCGGGCCGCTCGTGCGGGTGCGGCGGCGTACAGCCTCATGGTCTGGTCCTCCGGGCGTCGACGAGTGGCACGCCGCACGGTATCGGACAGGGACCGACATTCGGGGCGCCACGACGCCACCGTTGTGTGGTTGCATACTCCCCGACGTGTTCCCGGCATCGCGGAGGTACTGCCCATGACCACCAACGACGAGCTCACCCGTACGTTTGTCGAGTTCGACGGCGACGGCGACGGCCGGATCACCGCCGACGAGTTCCGGCAGGCGATGGCCACCCGCGGCGAGGAGACCAGCGACAAGGACCTCGAGGAGATCTTCGGCAAGGCCGATCACGACCACGACGGCCGCATCGACCTCGCCGAGTTCACGGAGGCCTGGGACGCCTGACCCACCCCTGGTTGCCGACCAAAGGGGTCAGGGGGCCAGGATCGCCTGGGACAGGCGGGTCACCGTGTCGCGGACCGCGTCGCGGGCCGGGGTCAGATACTTGCGCGGGTCGGTCACGGCACCGTCGGCCGCGAGGTACTGGCGCACCTCGGCCGTGTAGCCGACGTTGAGCGCGGTCCCGACGTTGATCTTGCGGACGCCGCGGGCGACGGCGGCGCGCAGCGTCCCGACGGGCACCCCGGACGACCCGTGCAGCACGAGCGGTACCGGCAGCCGGTCGGTGAGGCGGCCGACCAGGTCCAGGTCGAGCTCGGCGGTCGCCGTGGTCATCGCGTGCGAGCTGCCCACGGCGACGGCGAGACCGTCCACGCCGGTCCGCTCCACGAACGACGCCGCCTCGTCCGGGTCGGTGCGTACGCCCGGCGCGTGCGCACCGTCCTTGCCCCCGATCTCCCCCAGCTCGGCCTCGATCCACAGCGAGGTGCGGTGACCGGCCTCGGCGAGCTCCGCCGTCGTCGCGACGTTCTTGTCGTACTCGAGGTGGGCCGCGTCGACCATGAGCGACGAGATGCCGAGCTGCCACGCGGACGCGACGACCGACCTGGCCAGGTCGACGTCCTGCACGTGGTCGAGGTGCACGCTGACCGGCACGCCCGCCGACGCCGCCACCTCACGGCAGCCGGCGACCAGCGGCGCCATCCGCCCGCCGTGGAACCGCACCGCGTTCTCGCTGACCTGGAGGATCCCGGGCAGGCCCGCTGCCTCGAGGCCCTGGACGATGCCCTCGGCGTGCTCCAGCGTGATGACGTTGAACGCGAGGACCGCGCTGCGCGACCGCACGGCGTCGGCGACGAGGGCGCCCGTCGCCGCGAGCGTCATGGCGCGCTCGCCGGGACGGGACCGCGCAGGGCCTCGGGCAGCAGGTCGCCGTGCGCGGCGGTGAGCTCGTCGCACACCGCCCAGATCTGCTCGGGGGTCAGGGTCGACGACGCGTTCGGGTCCAGGAGCGCGGCCTGGCGGACCAGGAGCTGGTCGCCCGTGCGCGCCGCCTCGACGGTCAGCCGCCCGACCGAGACGTACGCCTGGTTGACGGCGGCGCACTGGATCGGCAGCGACCCCATCGGCACGGGCGCGATGCCCGATCCGTCGACGACGGCGGGCACCTCGACCACGGCGTCCGGCCCCAGGTTGTCGATCAGGCCCCGGTTGGGCACGTTGACGTGCACCTCGCGGCGCGTGCCGGTGACCAGGGAGTGGATGATCTGCGGCGCGTACTCGCTCGCGCCGTCCTCGAGCTCGAGCTCGCCGCCGGCGGCGAGGGTCCGCCTGGCCCG
Organism: Promicromonospora xylanilytica; assembly: GCF_054782895.1. Classification (NCBI taxonomy): domain Bacteria; kingdom Bacillati; phylum Actinomycetota; class Actinomycetes; order Micrococcales; family Promicromonosporaceae; genus Promicromonospora; species Promicromonospora xylanilytica. The sequence goes on along the minus strand of NZ_BAAGRP010000006.1, from coordinate 114,514 downwards.
GTCGAGCTCGGCGAGGTTCTCGCGGCTGATGCCGACGTACTCCAAGGGCTCCAGCCGGTAGCGCTCGATCTGCGCGTCCGAGCGCAGGAACCACGACAGGTACTCCGACGAGTGCTCGCTCGTCTCCGTGGGGTAGTAGCCGAGGCGCCGGAAGATCTCGACGCGCACGCGGCGCTCCAGCTCGGGGTCGGCAGCGATGCGCTCGCGCAGCAGCGGGTAGAGGTCCTTGCCGTCGTGCTCCCACTCGAGCAGCCAGGCCTGGTGGTTGACGCCGGCCGCGCGGTAGCGGGTCTCCTCGACGGGGACGCCCACGAGCTCCGCCAGGTCGTGCGCGGTCCAGTAGACGCTGTGGCAGAGGCCAGCGACCTTGAGCTCCGGGGCGACGACGGACAGCCACCACACGTTCATCGCCATCGGGTTCGTGTAGTTGAGCAGCCACGCGTCTGGGCACAGCTCGCGCATGTCGGCGGCCAGCGCGCTCAGCACGGGGAACGTCCGCAGCGCGCGGAAGATCCCACCGACGCCGGTCGTGTCGCCGATCGTCTGCCGCAGTCCGTGACGGGCCGGGATCTCGAGGTCGGCGACGGTGGCATCCACTCCCCCGACCTGGATCATGTTGATGACGAAGTCCGCGCCGTCGAGCGCCGTCCGGCGGTCGAGCGCCGCGACGACGGTCGCCCGGCCGCCGAGCTGCCGGTTGACCTGGCGCGCGGTCGCCTCGGCGACGTCGAGCCGCTCGGGGTCGATGTCGTGGAGCACGAGGCGGGCCTCGACGAGCTCGGGGAAGCGCAGGATGTCGGCGACGAGCTGCCGGGTGAAGACGACGCTCCCGGCGCCGATGAACGCGATGCTGACCATGCCGTCGATCATCAGGGCGTCCGCGCGAGATGTGCAAGAATACGATCAGAATTGGCGGTAACCGATCAGTTTGAGTGAGCGGTTCGAGAAGGGAACGGCATGGCGACCACGGCGGAATCGGCACCACGCGCCATCTCGCACAAGCGCACCGAGCGCATGATGCGCACCCTGACCTACGTCAACGAGCACGGCACCACGCGGCTCACGGACCTGGTCCGGGAGCTCGACGTGTCGTCCGCGACGATGCGGCGCGACCTCGCGGCCATGGAGGAGCAGGGGCTGCTCGTGCGCACCCACGGGGGCGTCCGCGCGCTCGACCCGACCACGGAGGTGCCCGTCCTGCTGCGGGACAACCGGTTCCGGGACGCGAAGGTCCGCATCGCCGAGCACGCCGCGGGCCTGCTCCCCGCGGGCCGCTACTCCGTGGCCATCAGCGGAGGCACCACCGCCGCCGCCGTCGCCAGGGAGCTGGCCACGCGCCCCGACCTGGCCATCGTCACCAACGCGCTGACGACGGCGACGGAGCTCGCCTCCCGGAGCAACCTGAAGGTGATCATGACCGGCGGGTTCGTCCGGTCCAGCTCGTTCGAGGCCGTCGGCGCCCTGGCGGAGAACACGTTCAACGCCATCAACGTCGGCACGGCGTTCCTCGGCACGGACGGCATCAGCGTACGCGGCGGGGCGACCACCCACGACGAGACCGAGGCCCGGACCAACCACGCGATGCTCGCGCACGCCGAGCACGTGGTGGTCGTCGCCGACGGCTCGAAGGTGGGCCGGGTGACCCTCGCCAAGGTGGCCGACCTCCCGGAGATCGACGTGCTGGTCACGGACTCCTCGGCGGACCCGGAGGCGCTCGCGGCGATCGAGGCGGCAGGCGTGGAGGTCCAGGTGGTCCCGGACTGAGCTCTCTGTCGGCCTGCTGGTCCCGACCCGCCGCCGAACCGCAACTTACGCGTCCAACTCGGCCGGGTCCGGCCGCTACCCGCCGCCGAACCGCAACTTACGCGTCCACCCGGCCGAGTCCGGCCGCTACCCGCCGCCGAACCGCAACTTACGCGTCCACCCGGCCGAGTCCGGCCGCCGAACCGCAACCTATGTGTCCCTTCGGGCGCCGAACCGCAGCAGGAGCGTGCATCGGCCCGTCGAAGGACCATCAACTTTCGGGTCGGCGCGAGATGGGCTCCTACATTGCGGTTCGGCGTTCGCCAGGGACCCGGATGCACGCACACATTGCGGTTCGGCGTTCGCCAGGGACCGGATGCACGCACACATTGCGGTTCGGCGCCGCGATCTCGGTGTGGGTGGGAACGTACGAGTAGGCCCGGGCCGAGCTGGAGCTCGAGAAGGTCCGCCTCGAGAAGGTCCGCCTCGAGAAAGTCCCAGGACTTCCGCCGACGTCCTGATCCGGTACACCTAGCAGCTGACCTCGACGTCCCGGGCGAGGAGGCGGGCCAGGGCCGGGTCGAGGATCGCCGCGCCCGGGACCTGCGCGTTGGCCGTGCCTGTCGCCGTGGCGAGCGCCATGGCCTCGGGCAGGTCGTCTCCCCCGTCGAGTGCGACGAGCAGACCGCCGAGGAACGAGTCACCGCTGCCCACCGGGAAGTGTCCCGTGTGTCCGGCGAGCCGCGCCCGCAGCACCCGCTCGCCGTCCGTCGCCCAGGCCCCCGCCGCGCCGTCGGTCACGACGACCAGGCCTCGGGCCAGCGCGTGCACGGCGGCGAGCAGGTTGGGCACCGGAACCTCCGGGTCACCACCCACGAGCTCCAGCGCCTCGGCCCGGTTGACCTTCACGAGGTCGGGCCCAGCACCGACGGCGCCCCTCAGCGCGGCGCCGTGGCTGTCGACGGCGACCCGGACCCCCGCGGCGTGCAGCCGGCGCACGACGTCGGCCAGCAGGCCCGCCGGGGCGGAGTCCGGCAGGCCGCCCGAGACGAACCACCAGCCGGGGCGGGACGCCGCCAGCGTGACGGCCGTGTCGAGCGCACGTGTCGCCGTGCCGGCCGCGACCGGCACGGCCCGCTCGTAGATCTCGGTGAGCTGCCCGGTGGCCAGCGAGAAGACGGAGACGCAGCTGCGGGTCGGCTCCTGATCCTCCACGACGTGCACGTCGACGCCGTCGGCCCGCGCGCCCGCCGCGACGTCCCTGCCCACGCCGGCGCCGAGCACCGCAACGGCGGACACCTCGGCGCCGAGGGCCGCGGCCGCTCGTGCCGCGTTGAGGGCCTTGCCGCCGCCGACGCGGTGCACGGAGCGGGGGCGCTGAATGCCGTCCAGGCCGTCGACCACGTACGTGACGTCGAGCGACGGGCTGAGCGCGATCGCCGAGATCACCGTGCGAGCACCTGCTCCAGCTCGTCGCGGGTCGCCTGACGCCCGGTGCCGCCGGAGCCGAGGGTCGACAGCGAGCCCGCGACCGTGGCCCACCGCACGCGTGTCTCCTCGTCGGGGACGCCGTGCGCGAGGGCCGCCAGGTAGCCCGCGTCGAAGCTGTCCCCGGCCCCGGTGGTGTCGACGACGTCGACGGTCACGCCCGGCGCGCGCACGACGTCGCCGTCGGCGCCGACCGACCAGCCGCCGTCGGCCCCGTCCTTGACGACCACCCGGGGGCCGCGCCGCGCGACCCGGACCGCCAGCGCGACGTCGTCGAGACCGTCGTGCGGGCCTACCGGCTCGCCGAGGGCACCGGCGATGGCACGCAGCTCGTTGCGGTTGGGCAGCAGCAGGTCCAGGTGCGGCAGCACCTCGTCCAGCCCCGCCCACTGCTCGCCCGGGTCCCAGTTGGTGTCGAGGCTCGTGGTCCAGCCCTGCTCCCGCGCCCGGGCGAGCACCCCGGGCAGCGCACGGGCCAGACCAGGCTGGAGAAAGTAGGAGGCGACGTGCAGCAGCCCGGGGCGTGCGTCGTCGAGCACCGCGCTGACCCGCTCCCCCGTCAGGGTCGGGATGGTGCCCGGCACCGTGAGGATCGCGCGGTCCCGCGGCGTGGACAGGATCACCGACAGCCCGGTCGGCTCGCCGTCCGCCACCTCGACGAGGCCGACGTCGACGCCGCAGCCGCGCAGCGCGTCGAGCGTGACCGTGCCGAACGGGTCGGCCCCCACGCGGGCCACCAGCGACGTCGGCACGTCCAGGCGGGCGGTGCCGGCCGCCGCGATGCTCGCGGAGCCGCCCAGCACCAGATCGCCCGAGTCGGCGAGCTGCTCGGCCTGACCGAACCGGGGCACGACGTCGCCCCGCAGGACGAGGTCGACGTTCGCGTCCCCCGCGACCACCACGGGTCGTGGGGCGGATCGTGCGGCGTGCGGCGAGGTCCCGGTGGTGGTCATCCCTTGACTCCTGAGAACGACATGGTGGCGATGAACTGCTTCTGCGCGAAGACGAAGAAGACGATCAGGGGCAGCGTCGCCACCACGTTGCTCGCCATGAGGAGCGACCAGTCGGTGCGCCGGGCGCCCTGGAAGTTGGTGATGCCGAGCTGGAGCGTGAACGCGCCCGGGTCGTTGATGGCGATCAGCGGCCAGACGAGGTCGTTCCAGGAGCTCAGGAGCGTGAAGATCGCCAGGGTCGCGAGGGCCGGCCGGGCGAGCGGCAGGATGATCCGCCAGAAGGTCGTGAAGCGGGAGCAGCCGTCGAGCAGCGCCGCCTCCTCGAGCTCCACGGGCAGCGACAGGAAGAACTGGCGCATCAGGAAGATCCCGAACACCGACGCGAGCCACGGGACCATCGCCGCGGCGAGCGTGTCGATGATCCCGACCCGGGCGAACATCACGTAGGTCGGCACCATGAGGAGCTGCGTCGGGATCATGATCGTCGCGATGATCATCAGGAACCCGACGTCGCGCCCCGGGAACGTGAGCCGGGCGAACCCGTAGCCCGCGAGCGAGCACAGCACGAGGTGGGAGCCGACCGCGACAAGGGACACGAGCACGGTGTTCCCGGTCCACAGGAGCACGTCCGTGTCGCGGAAGAGCTTCGCGTACCCGTCGAGGGTCAGCTCGGACGGGAAGAACCGCACCGGGAACCGGTTGATCTCCGACTCCGGCGTCAGCGAGGTGAGGAACATCTGCACGAACGGCGTGGCGAAGAGCAGCGCGACGGGGACGAGCACCAGGTGCCACCAGCCCCTGCGGGGCTTGCGGCGCGAGGGTTCCCCTGCCTGCTCGTCGTGCGGCGGCCAGGGTGCCGGCCGGGTGGGTGTGGCGAGTACGGTCATCAGAATCCACCTACCGAGCTGCGGCGCGAGTAGATCGTCACGCCGATCGTGATCGCGAGGGTGACGGCGAAGAGCCCGTAGGCGACGGCCGACGCGTACCCGAACTCCAGGTCCTTGAAGGCCGAGGTCCACAGGTAGTAGACGATCGTCTCCGTGGCCCCCAGCGGACCGCCCCGGGTGGTCGTGTACACGAGGTCGAAGAGCTGGATGGCCTGGATGGTCTGCCAGATGGTCACGAACACCGTCACGGGTGCGAGCTGCGGGAACGTCACGTGCCAGAAGGACTGCCAGCGGTTGGCTCCGTCGACGAGGGCCGCCTCGGAAAGCTCCGCGGGGATGTCCTGGAGCGCGGCGAGGTAGATGACCGTCGTGAAGGCGGCCTGCCCCCACAGCGACATGATCGCGAGGACCACCATCGCCTGGTTCGGGTCCTCGAGCCAGCCCTGCTGGGGCAGACCCACGACCCGTAGCACGTTGTTGACCAGTCCGAACTGCGGGTTGAACAGGTACGTCGTCAGGATGCCCGTGGCAGCGGCCGACACGACGAACGGGAGAAAGATCAGGGTGCGGTACAGGCCGACCAGGACGATCCGCCGGTTCAGCGCCGTGGCGAGGCCGAGGCCGAGGAGCACCGACGCGGGCACGAACAGCGCCGTGTACAGCACGGTGTGCGTGGCGGCGGCCGCGAGGTCGGCGTCGCCGGCCATCTCGGCGTAGTTCTCGAACCCGACCTGCTCGGGCACAGAGAAGCCGTTCCAGTCCTGCAGGGACAGCAGGAACGCCCAGACCGCCGGGAAGATGGACAGGCCCAGCACGATGAGGGTCGCGGGCCCGACGAATCCCCATCCGGTGAGGCCGTCCCTGAGCCGGTGGGCCGGGCGCGGGCGCTGCGGCGGGACGCCCCGCGGGATGGGGACGTCCCGCCGCGACGGGAGGGCGGTCGCGGTCACTTGTCCGCCAGGGCGGCCGTCGCCTCGTCCGCGGCTCGCGCGAGGGCGTCGGCAGGCTCGCCCTGGCCCTGCAGCACCTCGGAGATGGCGGTCCCGATCGCCTCGGAGAGGTTCACGTAGCCGGGGACGGTGGGGCGCGGGATGGTCGCGTTCTCACTGTTCGCGGCCATCACCTCGAGCCCGGGCATCTCCTTGACCTGCGCCTGGAACTCGGGCGATTCGATCTCGCTCGCGCGCAGGGGCAGGTTGCCGTAGGCGACGTTCCAGCGCACGTCCTGCTCCGGGTCGGTCAGCCACTTCGTGAACTCGTACGACCAGTACTCGCGGTTGGCGTCCTGGTGGTCGAAGAGCACCCACAGGTCCGCACCGGAGATCGTGGTGTGCTTGCCGTCGGTCCCGGGCAGCGGCACCACGCCGTAGTCCGTCTCCGCGACCTGGAGGTCGTACAGCGACCACGGGCCGGAGGTGATCATCCCGATCTGGTCGCTCGCGAAGATCTGCCCGAACTTCGTGTCGGTCTGGTCCAGGTACACGGACTCGTCCTCGACCGCCATGTCGCGCAGCAAGGTCAGCGCCTCGACGCCGGCCTCGGAGTCGAAGGTCGCGGTGGTCTCGGACTCGTCGAGGATCTCGCCGCCGTTCTGCCACAGGTGCGGCCAGAACTGCCAGGTCGTCTCCTCGGACCCGGAGACCGAGTACCCGTACCCGTAGGTGGTGGTCGCCGGGTCGGTGAGCTCCTTGGCCGCGGCGCGGAAGTCGTCCCATGTCCAGTCGGCGGTGGGGTACTCGACGCCGGCCTCGTCGAAGACCGTCTTGTTGTAGATCAGCGAGAGATTGTCGACGACGGCGGGGAACCCGATGGTGGCGTCGCCGGTCGGCTGCGCCGTCGCACGGGCGGCTCCCGAGAACTCGTCCCACCCGACGGCGGGGTCGGCCACCTGCTCCGAGATGTCGAGTGTCCGCCCGGAGTCGGCGAGCTCGCTCGCCCACGACCCGAACGCGTAGGAGATGTCGGGGTAGGTCCCGCCGGCGAACGACGACGAGAGCTTCTGGAGCAGGTCCTCCGTCGACGGCGCCCCCGAGGAGACCTCGATGGTCACGTTGGGGTGCTCCTCCTCGAACTCCTCGGCGAGCCCGGTGAGTATGGTCTGGGCCTGGTCGGCCTGTCCCGTCCACCAGGTGAGCGTGACGTCGGCCTCGGTGTCGAGCGTCGTCGCGCCCTGGGCGCCCGTCGAGCAGGAGGCGAGCAGGGCCGTCGTCGCGAGGAGGGCGGCGGCACCGATGGCGCCCCGTCCACGGTCGGTACGGATGTGTTGACGCAGCATGATCGTCCTCGTTCCTTCTGCGTACTTCGATGGTCTTCTCAGGTGTCCTGCAAGGTCGCTTCGTGGTCGCTGCCGTGCCGTGACTCGCGTCGTGGCTCGGCTCGTGCCGTGGCTCAGCCGAGCACGACCGACCGGGTCAGATGCCGTGGCGCGTCCGCGTCCAGTCCCCGCGAGCCCGCGAGCTCGACGGCGAGCCGCTGCGCCTGCACCAGCTGGATGAGCGGGTCGAGGTCCTCGTGCACGACGGTGGCCCCGGTGCGCTCGACGTCGGCGGTGAGGGCCGGTTCGGCCTCGCCGAAGAGCGTGACCAGGCTGGTCTCCCCCGCCACGGCCACGGGGCCGTGCCGGTAGTCGAGTGCCGGGTAGGCCTCGGACCAGGCCTGTGCGGCCTCGCGGATCTTGAGCGCCGCCTCCTGAGCGAGACCGTAGCCCCACGACCTGCCGAGGAACACGAAGTGCTCGAAGCGCGCGGGATCGACGGTCAGCGGTGCGGCGAGCACGTCGGCCACGCGGGCCAGTACAGGCGCCAGGTCCTCACCGAAGCCGGTCCGTGCCAGCGCCAGGACCGCGGTGGGGAACCGGGTCTGGACCACGGACTCCTCGTTCGCGAAGTCCAGCACCAGGCTCTCGTCGGCCGCCTCGGTCACCGGGGAACCCGCCACGCCGACGACCGCTGCTCTGGCCGTGCCGGCCGGCACGCGGCCGAGCGCCTCGAGCACCTCGCTCGTGGTCCCGGATCGGCTGATCACGACGACGCGGTCGTACGGGCGTCCTGGCGTCCACTCCGACGCGTACGCGGCGTCGGTCTCACCGAGGCCCGCGCCCTCGCGCAGCACGGCGAGGGACTCGGCGACGAAGGCGCTGGTGCCGCAGCCGAGCACCAGGACCCGCTCGCCCGGGCGGCCGAGCACCTGGGCGGCCTGGGGAGCCAGGGCGACGGCACGGGCCCAGACCTCGGGCTGGCTGCGGATCTCACGCTCGGTGGTGGTGCTGATGCTCACGTGCGGCTTCCTGTCGTCGTCCGGTCGCCCCGGCCCGGCGCCGAGGGCTCGGCACCGACTGGTCGGCGCCGCTGAGGCCCATCGTGCTCGACTGTTGCGCGGGAGTCACCAAGACTGGCGTATTCGATCACTCTGACTGATTGAATCGCGTAACAAGTCGGCAATCTGCTCATGGATGCTCGATCCTCAGGGACGTCTCGCGCACGTCGAGCACTTTCCTGGACTCTCGCCGAGGAGGCAGTCATGAGCCACGTTCCCGAACCCGCCGGCTCCAGCCATCCCAGCCATCCCAGCAGTGGCACGCACCCCGCCCGTCCCGCGGTACCGGACCTCCAGCTCGTCGACTGGGCGCCGTGTCCGCAGGTCTCACTGCCCGTCACCCGGGTGCCGCGCGCCGCCGTGCCGGCCGTGGACGTGCACAACCACCTCGGACGCTGGCTCACCTCCCACTGGTGCGCACCGGACGTCGCCGCGCTCCTCGGCATGATGGACGACGCGGGGATCGAGACGGTCGTCAACCTCGACGGACTGTGGGGCGACGAGCTGGAGGCCAACCTCGACCGGTACGACCGGGCGCACCCCGGCCGCTTCCTCACGTTCTGCCAGGTCGACTGGAGTCTTCTGCGCCGGAGCGGCGGGGAGCGGGAGATCCAGGACCAGCTGCGGGACAGCGCCGCGCGGGGCGCCCGGGGCCTCAAGGTGTGGAAGAACCTCGGCCTCACCGTCGTCGGACCCGACGGGGAGCTGGTGCTCCCCGACGACCAGCGGGTGGTCGACGTGCTCGCCCTGGCCGGCGAGCTCGGGCTGCCCGCCCTCGTGCACGTCGCCGACCCGAAGGCGTTCTTCGAGCCGCTGGACGCACGCAACGAGCGGTTCGACGAGCTCGCCGGCCAGCCGGACTGGTCGTTCGCCGACCGGGACCGCTACCCGTCCTTCGACCGCCTCCTCGACGCGTTCGAGGCCCTGGTCGTGGCGACCCCCGGCACCCGGTACATCGGCGCGCACGTGGGTTGCGCGGCCGAGGACCTCGACCGGGTCGAGCGGCTCCTGCGGGCGGCGCCCCACCTCGTCGTCGACATCGCCGGCCGGCTCGCCGAGCTCGGTCGGCAGCCGCGCCGGTTCCGGCGGCTCGTGGAGAGCTTCCCGGACCGCGTCCTCTTCGGCACGGACGCCTTTCCGCTGGACCCCGAGCAGCTCGCTGTCCACTTCCGCTTTCTCGAGACGGACGACGAGTGCTTCGACTACGCACCGGGCGAGGACGTGCCGCCGCAGGGCAGGTGGCAGATCTCGGGTGCCGCCCTGCCCGCGCACCTGCTGCCCGGTCTGTACGCGGGCAACGCGCGCCGGGTGCTGGGGATCGGTGAGGGGTGACCGGCTCGAGCCGCGCACCGTGGGCACCATGGCGCGACCCCTGGCCGTCCGACCGCAATACCAGTAATGCCCGACATGCGAGTAACCGGGCACGGGGGCACTGTCGAAGGAGCACGGCGCGATCACCGCGCCGTGCGGAGGAAGGAGATCGACATGCCAACGTGGCTCATCCTCATCCTGGTCGGCGTAGCGCTCGTGATTCTCGGTGTCGCCACCGAGATCGGCCAGTTCCTCATCTGGATCGGTGTGATCGTCCTCGTGGCCAGCCTCATCATCGGCCTCGTCGGACGCACCCGGACCTAGCGGCCAGGTAGACGAACCCGTCCGTACACCCCGGCGTAGACTGCTCGGTCAGGTCATCCGGAACGGAAGCGAGCAGGTATGAGCACGACGACGCCGGCCGAACCGTCGAGGGGCGGTGCCGCGGGCACCGGAGGCACCCGCTCCACCCGCGACCGCATCCTCGACGCGGCCACCGAGCTGTTCTACGCGCAGGGCATCCGCGCGATCAGCGCCGACAAGATCATCGAGCGCGCCGGCATCACGAAGGTGACGTTCTACCGACACTTCCGGACCAAGGACGCCCTGGTGGTGGCGTACCTCGAGCGGCAGGCCGCGTCGGAGCGGAGCGCGCTGGACGGGCTGCGCTCGTCCGCCGCGGACGACGCGGAGGCGCTCCGGCTGTTCGTCGCGGCGGTCGGTGCAGAGAGCTGCAAGCCGGGTTTCCGCGGCTGCGCGTTCATCAACGCGGCCGCGGAGTACGCCGAACCGGACGGCCCCGTCCGCAAGACGGTCGCCGAGCACCGGGCCTGGTACCGGTCGATGTTCGCCGAGCTGCTCGGCGGGATGGGCGTGACGAACACCGCCCAGGCCGCCGACGAGCTGATGATGCTCCGCGACGGGGCGATGGTGTCGGGATACCTCGACGAACCCTCCCGCGTGGGTGCCGCCCTGGAGCGCGCCGTCACCGCGGTCGTCGACGCCGGCCGCGCGGCCCGGCCGGCCGGCTGACCGCCGGGTTCCACCGGCGCCGCCCGGGACCCCGGGCGCCCGCAGCCCGTCGTCACGTCAGTGGCGGCGGGCTTTCACATGGTCCGGCGCCTGTCGCCGCCCGGTGCGCCGGGACTTGTGCGGGCGTGGCATCCGGCCTACGGTAGACGTACTAGTTCGTCTACATCGGCGCACCGTCGCCGTGCCCCATGAAGGAGCTGCACCATGGCCGACAGCATCTACACCGCCATCGCGACGTCCACCGGTGACGGTCGCGCGGGAGGCCGCGCCGCCACCGACGACGGCGCGCTGGACCTCACCCTGGCCGTGCCGGCAGCCATGGGTGGGCCCGGCGGGGGCACCAACCCCGAGCAGCTCTTCGCGGCCGGCTGGGCCGCCTGCTTCCACAGCGCGCTCAAGGGTGTCGCCGCCGCACAGAAGGTCAGGTTCGCCGACTCCGCGGTGGTCGCGGAGATCGGCATCCAGCCGATCGAGGGCGGCGCGTACGGCCTGAGCGCCGCACTGCACGTGGAGCTCTCCGGCGTGGACCAGGCCACCGCCGACCAGCTCGTCGAGGCCGCCCACAAGGTCTGCCCCTACTCGAACGCCACCCGCGGCAACATCCCGGTCACGATCGACGCGACCGTCGCCTGAGCCGGGGATAAACCCTGAGCCGGAGGTGCGGCGCCGGGTGCGGGCCCTACCGGCCCGCACCCGTCCGCTCGCGGTGCCTCCGCACGGCCGCCCGGTTGGCGCACCGCACGGAGCAGTAGCGCTGTCGCCCGTTCCGGGTGACGTCGACCACGACGGCCGTGCACGGTGCGGCCGCGCACCGCCCCAGCCGGTGCATCCCGCGCGTGACCAGGTGGAGCGAGGTACCCACGCTGATCACGGCGCGCAGGACCGAGGACAGGACCTGACCCTCGTCCCGGTAGTGCAGGTGCCATCCCTCGCCGTCGTGATCGGTCAGGCGCGGGTAGGCGGCTGCGGCCGCCATCTGGACGTTCAGCAGTGCGGCGCGCCGCCCCGGGTCCGCCTCGTCCACGACGCGCAGCCAGTCGTCGATGACCAGGCGTAGCCGGGCGTGGTCCTCCGGGTCCTCGTGGAAGGCCATCGTCATGCCGAACTCGCGGGTACGCGCCTCGATGCCCGCACGATCGGCCGGCCACTCGTTGGCCAGAGAGGCCGCCAGCAGGACCGCGTACTCGCCGTAAGGGTTGAGATGCACAACACCATTACACCATCGTGTGGTGCATGGCTCCCCTGCACATCCTTCCCGCGTCCCGGACCAGCACGGACGCGGCGCACGAGTACGAGCACGAGCACGAGCACGAGCACGCGTGGACGACCGAGTCACGCCACGCGACCTCGGCGGGATGCGTGCTCTACGTACGGTGCGCCACGTGCGGCACCCGTCGCGTGGATCTCCAGGGCGGCCTCGACACACCACCGACGCCGCTCAGCCGAGCGGTCGGCGAGCGCCCTGTGCGCCCCGTGCGCTGATACTTCGCATGATCACCTTGACCGCCGCGGGCCACCGGCCACAGATTCGGTCCCGATGGGTCCGGCGCGAGAGAAATTTCGCACCGCCGCGCACCGGAGCGCGGGGGCGTCCGCCCGGGCCGGACTGGAGTCATTGTGGAATCAGACCGAAAGCCCATGCTGGACCGGCGGAGCCTGCTCGTCGGCGCGACGGTGCTCGGCTCGGCCGCCGCCCTCGGCATCGCCCCGCCCGCCGCCGCGGCGGTACCCGGCTTCCCCGCCTTCACCCGCCTGGGCGCGGCGCTCGACAAGTCGGCGCTCGCCTACAACCCCACGGGCGAGCTCATCTTCCCGTCGGTGCGGCACGTCGCCGGGCGCGTGCGGAACCCGCTGGGCGCCTGGTACATGTACTACGCGCCGCACGACGCACCCGGCGGCATCTGCCTGGCCTACGCCGACTCCCTCGCGGGACCGTGGCGGGAGTACCCGGGCAACCCGGTGGTCTCCCGCACCTGGTCGCCGCACTACTCGGTCAGCCACGTCTCGAGCCCGCACGCGGTGTGGAACTCCGCGGACGGGCGGATGTACCTCTACTTCCACGGGGAGAACACCACGACCCGGGTGGCGACGTCGGACGACGGGCGGACCTTCGCCTACGGCGGCACGGTGCTGCACACCGGGATGCTGCCCTCGGACGTCACCGAGACGTCCTACGCGCGGGTGTTCCCCCACCCGACCAAGGCAGACACCCAGATCATGCTGTTCATGGGCGCCCAGGCCGGGACGCGCAAGATCTTCATCGGCTGGTCGAACCAGCTGGCCTCGGGCTGGCAGTTCAAGCACGCCCCGCTGATCTCGCCGATCTCCGGCGAGGGCGGCCAGCTCTCCGGGGCCCACTACTGGTCGCGGAACGGCGGCGGCCACGTGGTCTACCACAGCGGTGCCGGCACGATCCACGTGGCCGACGTCGGCACGAGCTTCGACCGCGAGCACCACCTCGGGGTGCTGTACGACGAGCCCGTCGCCACGCGCGCGGCGGCGCCGAGCTTCGCCGAGGAGGACGGCCGCCTCTACATGTACTACGAGGCCGGAATGCGTGGCAGGACCAACATCGCGATCGCCCGGGCCGGCTGACCGGGCCGCGCGTCAGATGGCGGACGGGGAGCCGGTCGGACCGGGCGTGGCCGTCGGCGAGACCGAGGGGTCCGGCGTCGGGTCCGAGGACGGCTCGGGCGTCGGCTCCGCGCTCGCCGACGGTTCGGCGCTCGGGGTCGGCTCGGCGGGCGACGGCGTCGTCGTGCCGCCGCCGGGCGTCCCCGGCCCGCCCGTGCCTCCGGTGCCGCCGTCGGAGCCGCCACCGCCGGTCCCGCCGCCGTCCGGGGCACCGGTCCCGGCGCCGCCCTCGCTCGCGCCGCCCCCGTCGGACGACGAACCGGCCGTCCCCGTGCCCTCGGCACCGCTCCCCCACTGTGACCGGGGCACCGCCGGGTCCTGCGGCGCCTGCCCGTGGCCGGTGACATCGGCCGCCGCGTCGAGGATGGCCGAGCGGCGCGCGTCGAGATCCTCGAGGTACGCGCTGGTGCGCGACGGCGGGGCTCCGGCGCTCGGTGGCCGCGCCTCCAGGGCCGCCCTCCCCGCGTCGAGCGCGCGGCGCAGGTCGCGCAGCGCGGAGGGTGCCGCGCCCCGGGTGACCGCCTCGGCGTGGACCGCCTCGCCGTCCTCGACCGCGTCGGCGAGCCGGTCACGCGCGTCGGCCACGCGCTGGTCCGGTCCGGACGCGTCGTCCGACGACTGCGATCCCGGTGCGGCGACGGGAAGCTCCAGCGCTCCCACGACGGTCGGTCCGCCGACGTCGTCCGGGCGGTCGCCACGCAGCGCGAAGGCTCCGCCGGCGCCCAGCGCGACCACGGCGAGGGTGACGCCGCCGGCCACCACGGCCCGTAGCCGCGAGCGCGGCGGGTCCGGTTCGGTGCCTTGCCCGATGCCGTCCGCCCGCACCGACCCGGGTTCCGCCTCGGCGCGCCGGTCGTCGTGCGTCTCGGCGTCGCCGGCCGTGGCCGCTGCCCACGCCTGCGCCGAGCCCGGAATCGGCGTGCCGACCCGGGACGGTTCGATGTGCTCAAGGTGGCGGGTGGGCCTCGGGTTCTCGATCACGAGGGAACGATAGCGCCTATGGGTGAAATGTCGGATACCACCGCGCGTCAGCGGGTGGGGGCGCGCTGGTCCGCGCGGGACCTGGCCCGGCGGCGCCCGGCCGGGGCGCCGTTGGTCGCTCCGGCGTCCCAGGCCCGTGCGATGCCGAGACGGCGCAGGTGGTCGGCGGTCACCGTCGCCCCGTCGGGCCCGATCCAGTGCTCGGGCCCGAAGCGGTCGTCGGTCCTCGCGTCCCAGCGCCGCATGAAGGGAGTGCCGTTGTCGGCGATGACCACCGACCCGTAGGTGGTGGGCAGCGTCGTGTCGGGCAGATGGATGAGGGTGTAGATCTCCGCGAGGTCCGCCGGGCCCACGGACGACACGCTGTACCAGTTGCCGTCGGCGTCCCGCTGGACCGCGTACCCGCTGGCGTCCAGCACGACGCTGAGGCGGGGCAGGTCGGCGTCGAGGAGCTCCTGGCTGTTCCGGTAGACGGTGCCGACCTGGGCTGTCTGGGTCATCGCGAGATCTCCTTGACGTCGAAGGTGGTATTCACCTATCAAAGCGGATTCGTCGCGGTTCGGGGTTTCTGACCGTGATCGCCGTCAGAAACTTCAGGAGGGCGCGCTCGTCGGCGTCCATCCAGCGGGAGGTCCGGACGGCGTTGGCGCCGGAGCGCTCGATCAGCCGGTCCAGCTCGGCACGGTCGTCGGCGAGGATCGCCGGGTGGATGTAGCTCTTGCGGCACACCGCAGGAGTGTTGTGGAGCTGGGCGGCGGCGATCCGGACGGCCTCGGCGCGCTGCTCGTCGTGCTCACGCCCGTTCGCCGGGTCGAGGCGGCGCAGGTGACCGAACGCGACCGCGCTGGCTCCCCACGTCCGGAACGTCTTGGCCGTGTAGTCGGCGGCGGTCACCAGGCCGAGGTAGTCGTTGACGTCGCGGGAACCGACGCTGCGGACCTCCTCGCCGTCCACGTACTGCAGCAGCTGCTGTCCGGGCAGCTCCCGGCAGCGGCGGACGATGTTCGCGACCCGCCGGTCGTGGACCACGACGTCGTGCGGCGTGCCCGACTTGCCGGGGAAGCGGAACCGCACCTCGGCTCCCTCGATCGTGGCGTGCCGGCTGCGCAGCGTCGTCAGCCCGAACGAATCGCCCGACCGCACGTACTCGTCGTTGCCGACCCGGACCAGCGTCGCGTCGAGCAGCCAGACGACGGTCGCGACCACCCGTTCCTGGCTGAGCCGTGGTGCGCGCCGGTCGGCGTCGACCCGTCGGCGCAGGGCCGTGAGCCCCTCGCCGAACCCCCGCAGCTCGTGGAACTTGGCCGCGTCCCGGTACGCGCGCCACCGCCGGTGGTACAGGTACTGCTTGCGGCCCTTGGCGTCACGCCCCGTCGCCTGGACGTGGCCGGTCGGGTCGACGCAGATCCACACGTCGGTCCACGCGGGCGGGACCGCGAGCGCCCGGATCCGCTCGAGCGCCTCCGGATCCGTGATCCTGGCCCCGCGATGGTCCACGTACGTGAAGCCCCTGCCACGCCGGTGGCGGTGGATGCCGCGGTCGGCGTCGCAGCTGTGGGTGAGCAGGTCCTCCGCGCTCATCGCAGCTCCTTCCGCACGACCTCCCGGTGCCGGCTCTCGCCTCCAGCCACTATGGCCCCGGTCCCGGTGCGGGGCGAGCGCGCGCGTGGGGTGTCAGGCTGGTGGGATGCCGAACCGTCTGGGGACCGCGACCAGCCCGTACCTCCTGCAGCACGCCGACAACCCGGTCGACTGGTGGGAGTGGGGCGACGAGGCGTTCGCGGAGGCCCGGCGCCGGGACGTGCCGGTCCTCCTGTCGGTCGGGTACGCCGCGTGCCACTGGTGCCACGTCATGGCGCACGAGTCGTTCGAGGACGCGGGCGTGGCCGCCGTCGTCAACGCCCGCTTCGTCGCGGTGAAGGTGGACCGGGAGGAACGCCCCGACGTCGACGCCGTCTACATGAGCGCGACGACGGCCCTGACCGGGCAGGGTGGCTGGCCCATGACCTGCTTCCTCACCCCGGACGGCGCACCGTTCTACTGCGGCACCTACTACCCCCGCGAACAGTTCCTGGCCCTGCTCGACGCGATCACGGAGGCCTGGACGCAACGGCGCGACGCCGTGGCACAGCAGGGCGCGGCGATCACCGACGCCGTACGCACGGCCTCCCGGCTGACGCCCGACGCGCTGGACGACGCGGCCCTCGACGGGGCCGCACGGCTCGTGACCCGCGACGCCGACCCCGTACGGGGCGGGTTCGGCGGCGCGCCCAAGTTCCCGCCGTCGATGACCCTCGAGCACCTCCTGCGCCACCACGCACGCACCGGGGACCCCGAGTCGCTGCGCGTCGTCGAGCGCACGTGCGAGGCCATGGCCCGTGGCGGCATCTACGACCAGCTCGCCGGCGGGTTCGCGCGGTACTCGGTGGACGGCGCCTGGGTGGTGCCCCACTTCGAGAAGATGCTGTACGACAACGCCCAGCTCCTGCGCGTCTACCTGCACCTGTACCGCGTGACCGGCTCGACGCTCGCAGCACGCGTCGCCCGCGAGACCGCCGGCTTCCTCCTCGCGGACCTGGGCACGCCCGAGGGCGGGTTCGCCTCCGCGCTCGACGCCGACACCGACGGCGCGGAGGGGCTCACCTACGTCTGGACCCCGCAGCAGCTCACGGCAGCCCTGGGGCCCGACGACGGCGCCCGCGCCGCCGAGGTCCTCTCCGTCACACCAGAGGGCACGTTCGAGCACGGCACCTCGACCCTCCAGCTCCTCGCCGACCCCGACCCGGCCTGGTGGGCCGGGGTACGGGCGCGGCTCGCCGAGGCCCGGGCAGGGCGGCCCCAGCCCGCGCGGGACGACAAGGTGGTCACCGCATGGAACGGGCTGGCGATCGCCGCCCTCGCCGAGGCCGGCGCCCTGCTCGACGTCCCGGGCCACGTCCTCGCCGCACGGGACTGCGCCGAGCTGATCCTGCACCTCCACCTCGTCGACGGGCGGCTCCGGCGGGCGTCCCGCGGCGGCGTGGTCGGGGCCGCACCAGGGGTCGCCGCCGACCACGGCGACCTCGCCGAGGGGCTCCTCGCACTGCACCAGGCGACGGGCGAGGCACGATGGCTCGAGGCCGCGGGCAGCCTGCTCGACACCGCGACGGCCCGGTTCGGCGACGGCGACGGCGGGTTCTTCGACACGGCCGACGACGCCGAACGCCTCGTGAGCCGGCCGAAGGACCCCACCGACGGCCCAGAACCCTCCGGGCAGTCGTCGCTCGCGGGCGCCCTGAGCACCTACGCGGCACTGACCGGGTCGCCCCGGCACCGCACGTCGGCCGAGACCGCCGTCGCCGCGGCGGGCACCCTGGCCCGGCAGGCGCCGCGGTTCGCCGGCTGGACGCTCGCCACCGCGGAGGCGCTCGCCGCCGGCCCGCTGCAGGTCGCCGTCGTCGGGCCCGACGACGCGGCGCGGGCGGCGCTCGAGCACGTGGCGCGACACGCCGCCTCCCCCGGCCTGGTGGTCACCGTCGGCGAGCCGGACGCACCGGGTCTGCCCCTGCTCGCCGGCCGACCGCTCGTCGACGGCCGGGCGGCCGCCTACGTGTGCAGGGAGTTCGTGTGCGACCGGCCGGTGACGACGCCCGCGGACCTCACGGCGGCGCTCGCCGGGTGATCCGCCGCCGGCCGTCAGCGGCGAACGCGCGCGCGGGAGCGCGCGACGCTGGAGAGCGTGGCCCGCACCGGCGTCCCGAGGTAGATCCCGAGCGACGCACCCGCCGCGAGCCCGACGCCGACGGACGCCGCGAGGATCAGGGAGCCGGTCCCGCCGCCGGACGCCGATGCGGGGTCGGCGTGCACCATGCCCAGCAGCCCGTAGAACACCGCGCCACCCGGCACGAGCGGCACGATGGCCGCCGTCGTCACCGCGACGGACGGGACGTGCAGCCGGTGGGCGATCAGCACCCCGACGAAGCTGGCCAGCAGCGCCGCGACGCCGCTCGCGGCCGCCTCGTGCAGCTGTGACGTCACGGCGACCACGTGTCCGAGCACCGTGACCGCGCCCAGCACGGCGCTGACGGCGAGGATGCGCACGCCTGCGCCGTTGAACAACGCGACGGCGACCGCGACGATGACCGCACCGGCGAGCTGGTCGGGCAGCGGGCCGAACGGCGGCGGACCGTCCGGCAGGGTCATCCGGAACCCGAGCACGCTGCCGAGCTCCAGCCCCGCGAGAATGCCCACGACCAGGCCGAGCGTCTGCAGCGTGACGTCGAGGATGCGGCCGGCGGCCGTGAGGGCGAACCCGTCGATGGCGTCCTGCGCCGCCCCGACGACGGTGAGTCCGGAGAGCATCAGGACGATCCCGGACGCCACGATGATGGAGGGTGACACCCCGGCGAACGGCTCGATGCCCGCCGCGGCGAGGGCCGACACGGCTACCGCGACCACCGTGGTGACGAAGGCTCCGGCGATCTGGCTGAAGAACGACGGCACCCGCAGGCGCGCGAGCCCCGACTGGGTCGCCGCCGCACCCAGCGCCGCGACGAAGGTGAGCCCCACCACGGCGGCCGAACCTCCGGAGAGGATGCTCGCGCCCACCGCCAGCAGTGCCCGGGCCGCCACGACGACGGGCTGTCGGTAGCGGAACGGCACCCGCCGGATCGCCCGGAACGCGACACGCGCCTGGTCCAGGTCCAGCCCCTCGTCGACGTCGACCAGCAGCGCCTGCAGGCGCTGCAGCTTCGTGTGGTCCGGCGCCGCCACGCGCACCACCCTGAGCAGCGTGTGCGGCCAGCCCTCACCGCTGCGGTGGTACGAGAGGGTGATCGACGTGTAGGTGACGTCCACGTGCACGCCCCGCAGCCCGTAGGCCGTGGCCACGCGTGTGATCGCAAGGGTCACCTCGTGCGCCGACGCGCCGACCGCGAACATCGACTCGCCGATGCGCATCGCCAGGTCCAATGCCCGGAGCACCATGGCGTCGTCGACGGCGGGCTGCACCTCCGTGTCCGGCGCCTGGGACGGGTCGGTGTGCAGCACCTTGCGCACCGACGAGTACAGACTCCGGCGAGGTGGCTGGCTCATGCCCTCCATTCTGCAGCCGAACGGTCGCGGCCAGGGCGGTGGGGCCGGTACCAGGGCCAGCGGAAGGGACGGCCGGGGGCCGGCGGCGGGGTCAGCCCCGTCAGCCGACCGGCGGCACGGTGACCTGCCGGTCGGCCCGGGCGATGGTGGCCGGCCGGTGCGCGACGAGCAGCACGGCGCGGTCGCACGAGCGGCTCAGCAGATCGAGGATCGCGGTGTCCGCCTCGTGGTCGAGGGACGCGGTCGCCTCGTCGAGCACGAGCAGCCTCGGCTCCCGCAGCAGCGCCCGGGCGATCGCGACCCGGGCCCGCTGCCCGCCCGACAGCCCGGCGCCGTGCTCGCCGACGGGTGTGTCCAGGCCGAGCGGCAGCCCGACGTCGGGGGCGTCGAGCCCTGCGTCCCGGGCGGCGCGCAGCACGTGGTCGTCCGGGGCGTCCGGCCGGCCGAGCACGATGTTGCTCCGGACAGTCCCGTGCAGGAGCGGGGAGGACTGCGGTACCACGGCGACGAGCTCGCGCAGCCGGTCCTCCGGTATCGCCCGCAGGTCCACGCCGTCGAGGCGGATGCTGCCGCCGTCCGGGTCCCAGAGCCGCAGGGCGAGTCGTGCGACGGTCGTCTTGCCCGCGCCGGAGGGACCGGTGAGGGCCACGATCTCGCCGGGGCGCACGTGCAGGTCGAGCTGCTCGAGCACCGGCCGGCTCCGTTCGTAGGCGAAGTCCACGCGGTCGAAGACGAGGCCCGTCTCGCCGGGGCGCGCGCCCACCGGAGCCGTGGCGGCGAGGTCGACGGCGGGCGGCTCGTCCAGCGAGCGGAGGATCCGGGCGGCGGACTCGCGCAGCGTGCCCGCGTTGCGCAGCAGCTCGGCGAGCTGGGCCGCCGGGCCGAGCCCTGCCACCGCGACGGTCACGGCGAGCGGCACCGCCGCGGCCTCGACGGCCTCGGCGTTCTGCAGCACGACGGCGATCGCACCGACGGCCGCGAGGGCGAACATCGCGTCGGCGATGCCGCGCTCGGTACCCAGCCGGGCCGCCTCGCGCCGCTCGACACGAGCCTGCGCCAGCGTGCCGGCGGTGATCCGAGCGAGCTGGGCGTCCAGTGCGTCGGCACTGGTCAGCTCCCGGATGCCGTGGATCGTGTCGAGCAGCTCCGCCCGGACCTGCGCCGATCCCGCCGCGAGCGCCTCCGCGTTGCGCCGCGCGTGCCGGGCGGTGACCAGGGGCACGGCGACGCCGACCACGAGCAGCGGGACCCAGACGAGCAGGAGCAGCGGGGTGATCCAGAGGGACACGAGCGTGCCGGCCGCCAGGACCAGCGCAGCGCTGAGCAGCTGTGCGACGGTGTGCGCGTAGAGCCATTCGAGCGTCTCGATGTCGCCCATGACGGTGGTCGCCAGATCGCCGGTGCGGTGCCGCTGTCCGCGTGCGGGGAGCGCCTGCCGCAGCGCCGCGAAGACCCGGCCGCGCAGCAGGCCGATGAGGCCGTAGGCGAGGCCGTGGGAGACCCAGGACTCGCGCCAGGCCGCCACCGCCGCGAGCACCGCGACGGCGACGAGGGCGGCGGTGACCACCGGCAGCGAGACCGGGACGCCCGCCGCCACCTGCCCGACCACCAGGGCCAGCCCGAGCGCGACGGTCAGCACCGCGGCCTGGGTGACGGTGCTCCACAGGACGGTCTCGACGAACAGGCGCCGGCGGGCCGCGATGACGGGCAGGAGCCGCAGGACCGGCGTCATCGCGGGGCTCCAGCGGGTACGGGCGCGCCCTCGCCGGTCGCGGCGACCTGTCCCTGTTCGATCCGGACCCAGCGTGAGCACCGCTCGGCCGCGCTGAGCCGGTGCGCGATGACGACGGTCGTGCGTGGGCCGGCGTGGTCGAAGATGCCCTCGATGACGCGGCGTTCCGTGTCGGCGTCGAGGGCGGAGGTGACCTCGTCCAGCACGAGCACGGGCGCGTCGGCGAGCAGGGCACGCGCGATGGCGATCCGCTGCCGCTGCCCGCCCGAGAGCTGCTGCCCGTCCTCGTCGAGCACGGTGTCGTAGCCGTCGGGCAGGGCACCGATCAGGTCGTGGGCGTCGGCGGCCGTCGCGGCGGCCTCGATCTCGGCGTCCGCGGCGTCGGGTCGGTAGAGCCGTAGGTTCTCGCGGACGGTCCAGGCGAACAGCACGGGGTCCTGCGGCACCACGACGACACTGCGCCGCAGTGCGTGCCGGGTGTATCCGCGCAGGTCGGTCCCGTCGATGCTGACGGTGCCGCTGTCCGGGTCCGCGCCCCGCTCGAGCAGCCGGGCGAGCGTGCTCTTGCCCGCGCCGGACGGCCCGAGCACCGCGACGGTCTCCCCCGGCGCGATCCGGAGGTCGACCCCGCGCACGCCGGTGTCGGCGCCGGGGTACCGGTAGGTGACGCCGGCGAGCTCCACCGACGCCCCGGCGGGCGCCGGAGCGGTACGGGACCCTTCGCCGGTCACCGCCGGCTCGGCCGACAGGAGGCTGTCGAGCCCGTCCACGGCCGTCAGCCCGAGGTAGCCGGCGTGCCAGTGCTGGCCCAGCTCCGACACGGGCCGGAAGCACTCGCGCGCGAGCATCAGCACGAGCACCGCCGTCGTCGCCGTCGTGGCGCCGGTGACGACCGCACCGAGGGCGGCGAGCACCGCCGCCACCACGCCGACGTGCACCGCGAGGGCACTCAGAGCGCTCTCGACGAGCGACACCCGCAGCTGGGACATGGTCCGTGCACGCAGCTCCTCGGCACGGACGTCGAGCCGTGCCCCGACCCGCTCCGCGGCCCCGAAGGCGCGCAGGAGCGGGATCGACTGCAGCGCCTCGACGTAGTCGCCGGACAGCCGGGTGAAGGCCGCCCATCGTCCGCGGCCGTTGCGCAGCAGCCGGGCGTCCCACAGCCGCGGTGCGAGCACGGCGACGGTGACGGCGACGGCAAGGGCCAGGCCCGCGGCGGGCGCGAGCGCCGTGACGATCACGACGGTCGCGGCCGGGACCAGCAGCACGACGACAAGCTGCGGCAGGTAGCGCGTGTAGTAGGCGTCCAGCCCGTCGACCCCGTCGATCACGGTCGCGGCGGTCCGTCCGGCGCGCCGCTCCGCCTCGGGGACGTCGGCCACCTTGTCCAGCAGCCGGGTCCGCAGCCGGACCCGTACCGTGACACCGATCCGGGTGATGAGCGACTCCCGCGCCCAGATGACCGCCGCTCGGACGAGCGCGACCACGGCGAGCGACGTCAGCGGCCCGCCGACGTCGCCCACTCCCCCGTCGCCAAGGTTCCCGTCGCCAAGGTTCCCGTCGCCGCGGACGAGGGCCGCGACGACCAGGCCGACGAGGACCGCGAAGGTCACGTGCAGGGCGGACAGGACCAGGCCGACGGCGGCCAGGGCGAGGACCGCTCCCGGTACGGCACCGGCGAGCTGCAGGAGCCGTCGGTGGATCACCGCTCAGAGCTCCTCGGGGTAGAGCGCCTCCGCGATCTGGCGGACCGCGGCGACGTTGCCGAGCGTGCCGGGGAAGACGTCGGCGGCGGAGATCGCGATCAGCCGGTCCTCCCGCACGGCGGGCAGGTCGGGGAACGTGCTCGTGAGGTACTCGCGGGCCGCGGCCTCGTGCTCGGCGTCGGACACGGAGAAGACGAGCGCGTCGGGCGCCTCGGCGGCCAGGGACTCGGGGGTGATCTCGGCGGCGAAGAAGGCGGAGAACGCGGGTTGCTCGGGCGTGTACACGTTCTCCGACCCGGCCAGCCGCAGGATGTCGTACTCGACGCCGGCGCCGATCGCGGAGAGCGAGGTCCCGTCGACGTAGACCTGGGCGACCCGCAGCCGGTCGACGTCGGCCACGGCGGCGGCCACCTCGTCCAGCTCCGCCTGGCTCTCGGCGATCAGGTCGGCGGCGGTGTCCTCGACGCCGAAGATCGCGCCGAGATCCTCCAGGTCGGTGAACAGGTCGGTGACCTGGCCGGTCATCCGCCGGTCGGCGCAGCCCCCGGTGGCGACGTAGACGGCGGCACCCGCGTCCTCGAGCTGTTCGACGCTCGCGAAGCCCTGCTCTGCGGTGAACTCGTAGGTGGTCGGCGAGTAGACGAAGTCGGGTTGCACCGCCAGGAGGTCCTCGCGGCTGGGGGGCGTGTCTCCACCGATCACCGGGACGTCCGCCGCGAGGTCGGCGACGGCGTCGGGCAGCTCCCGCGCGCCCGCCTGCGCCTGACCCACCAGGCGGTCGGCCAGCCCCAGCCGCAGCAGGAGCTCGGTCTGCGAGGGATGCATGCCCACGACGGCCTCCGGCACGCCGTCGACCACGATCTCCTGGCCGCAGTTGTCCACGCTGACGGGTTCTCCGCCGCCTGCCTGTCCGGCCGCGGGGGTGACGCCCGTACCGCAGGCGGACAGGAGCAGGGTGGCCGCGGCCAGGGTGGTGACGGCGCCTGCGGCGGCCGTACGACGGGGACGTCGGGTCATGACGAGATCTCGCTTTCGGTGTGGGCGGGCACGGGGACCGGTGCGGTCCCGTCCGGGTGCGGGCCGGGGTGCGGCCGGCGGAACGCCAGCACGCGGTCGTCGTGGTCCTCGAGCACGCGCGCCTCCACACCGAAGACGGTCCGGATCAGCCCGGGGGTGAAGCTCGCGGCGGGTGGCCCGTCGGCGACGACGGTCCCGGCGTCGAGCACCACCACGCGGTCGCAGTACTGCGCCGCGAGGTTCAGGTCGTGCAGGGCGGCGATCACCGTGCGGCCGAGCCCGCGAACGGTGCTCATCAGCTCGAGCTGGTGCTTGATGTCCAGATGGTTGCTGGGTTCGTCGAGCACGAGCACGGGGCTCTGCTGCGTCAGGGCGCGCGCGAGCATGACCCGCTGCCGCTGGCCGCCGGAGAGGGTGCCGACCATGCGGCCGGCGAGGTCCTCGATCCCGGTGCGGCGCATGGCGTCCTCGGCGATCCGCAGGTCGTCGGCGGTGTCCCGGCCGAACGAGGCGTGGTGCGGCGCGCGGCCCAGGAGCACGACCTCGTGCACGCTGAGATCGAAGTCGGTGTGCGGGTCCTGGAGCATGACCGCGACCTGTCGCGCGTGCTGTCGCCCCGACAGGGTCCGCACGTCGGCACCGTCGAGGCGCACGGTGCCACGGCTCGGCCGCACGGCCCGGTAGAGGGTCCGCAGGAGCGAGGACTTGCCGCTGCCGTTGGGCCCGACCAGACCGACCACGGTTCCCGGCTCCACGGTCAGCGAGGCCCCGTGGACCACCTCGGTCCCGCCGAGGACCACCGTGACGTCGTCGAACTCGACCCTCATCGTCCGAACCCCGCTCGGTCCGCGCCGCCACGGCGCATCAGCCAGAGGAAGAACGGCGCCCCGACGAACGCCGTGAGGATGCCGAGCGGGATCTCGGTCGGCATCGCGACGGTGCGCGCCAGGAGGTCCGCGCCCATGAGGAACACCGCGCCCGCCAGCACGGTGACCGGCAGCATCCGCCGGTGGTCCGCGCCCACCACGATGCGGGCGACGTGCGGGATCACGAGGCCCACGAACCCGATGCCGCCGGCGACCGAGACGACGGTTCCCGTCAGCAGCGAGGCCACGACGAGCAGCAGACCGCGCAGCCGGGTGGCGTCGACGCCCAGCGAGGTGGCGGACTCGTCGCCCATCATCAGGGCGTTGAGCGAGCGCGACGTACCGGCGGCGACCAGGCAGGCGACGACGAGGGCGACCGCCGGCCCGGCCAGGCTCGGCATGGTCGCGGCCGACACGCTCCCCAGCAGGAAGAACATGATGCTGACGACGTTCTGGGCGTCCGTCGAGATCGTCAGGTAGCTCGTCACCGCGCTGAACAGCGTGCCGAGGGCCACTCCGGCGAGGATCATCCGGGTCGGGGACAGCTCACCGTCCTTCCGCGCCAGCGCCGCCACACACGCGCACGCCGCGAGCGCGCCGACGAAGGCGGCCACGTTCAGCGACAGGCCGCCCAGCACACCGGTGCCGAAGACGATCACGAGCACGGCGCCGACGCTCGCCCCCGAGGAGACCCCGAGGATGTAGGGCTCGGCCAGCGGGTTGCGCACGGTCACCTGCATCAGCGCGCCCGCGAGCGCCAGGCCCGAACCAGCCAGTCCCGCGAGCAGCGTCCGCGGCAGACGGAACTGCCACACGGCCTGGTCCTGGAGCGGCGTCAGCGTGCCGTCGGACATCCACGGCATGCCCGGTACCAGGTGGCCCACGGTGATCTGCGCCGCCTGGGCGAGGGTCACGTCGACGGAGCCCACCGCGCCGGAGACGACGACGAGCACGGCGATCCCGAGGGCCAGGACCGCGCACGACCAGCCGGTTCGGCGCGCCAGGCGGCGTCGGATCACGTACGAGGCGCCTGACGGGCCTGCGGAGGTGGGCGCCACAGAGGCGAGCACGCGTGTGGTCACGCCGTGAGAGTAGTGATAATCATTATCAAACTCAACCCTGCCCACCTGGGGCAGGCGCGGTACGGTCGTTCCCAAAGGCTCCACGGAGGGCAGCGATGAGCACCGATACCCCGCGCCACACCGTCACCGCGACGACGCACGTCGCCGAGCCGCCCGATCGGGTCTGGGCCGAGCTGGTGCATCCCGGAGCGCGCTGGGTGCTCGGCGCCAACATCGAGACGGACTTTCGGCCGGGCAGCCCGATCACCTTCGAGGGCCACTTCTTCGGCCGGGTGTTCGCCGACAAGGGGCAGGTCATCGCGGTCGAGCGGCCACGGCTGCTGCGCTTCACGCACTTCGCACCGCTCAACGGGCTCGAGGACGTTCCGGAGAACTACCACGAGGTCCGCATCACGCTCGAGCCCGACGACGGCGGCACGCTCGTCACCGTGGTCGAGGAGAACTTCGACACGGAACGGCATGCCGCCGCCGCCGAGGGGCACTGGAAGGACGCGCTCGCGACGCTCGCCCACCGCGACGACGGGACCCGCGCGACGCACGACTGAGCCGGACACCGCGAGCCAGGGCGAACCGGGGTCGCTCACAGCTCCACGGCGGGCTCCGCGTCGCGCAGGTCCAGGCGGTCCAGCAGGCGGTTGTACGGCGCGAACGTCTGCTCGACCTCGGCGGGGTCCAGGTAGCTGGACAGGTCGTACCGGTGGGAGGGGGTGCCCTTCGGCTTGGCGATCACCTCTGCCAGCCGCTCCTCGTCGCTGTCGGTCCAGGTGGCTCCGATCGCCGAGTAGAGCCGGGGCACCTCGGTGAACGGGTCGGCGCTGAGCTTGTGGTACGGCACGTCAACGATCGACGACGGCGGCAGCTGCCTGCGCAGCTCCAGGCCACGCTCGACCTGCGCGAGCAGGTGCTCCAGCGCGAACCGGCCGATCACGGCCCGGTCGGTGTCGTGCTGGTACATCCCCCAGAAGGTCTCCACGAGGCTGCAGAACGATCCGATGACCGTGACGGGGTCCCGGTGGGTCCACACGAACGTGGCGTCCGGGAACACCTTCTTGATCGTGTCCATGTCCTCCAGGTGCGCCGGGTACTTGAGGAACCACCGCTTGGGCGCCCGCCCGTGCTGCAGCACCTGCAGCCCCAGCTTCAGGTACTCGTAGTCCCCGGTCACGTCGCGCTCGGCCGCCCAGGCGCTGTAGGACGGCATCAGGCCGTGCAGGATGGGCCAGTGGCTCCCGTGCGGCAGGAGGAACATCGACTCCTCCGGCCGGTCGATGCTGATCGGGTGGATGTGCGGGATGTCCGGCGCGAACCGCTCCATCAGGCCGGCGCCCTGCTCGAGCTGCTTGATCAGCTTCCGGGCCGCCTGCGGGTCGTCCAGGCCCGTGTTCTGCATCTCCCACAGCAGCGGGGCCCGGTGGTCGGACGAGGCGGACAGGACCCGGTGGGCCAGCGTCGTCGCGGTACGCGGCAGCCCGCAGACGATCACGGGCGCCGTGATCGGCTCGTCCGCGATGCGCGGGTTCTCGGACAGCACCCGCTGGATACGCAAGCGGTTGACGTACCGGCCTTTGACGTCGCTCATGATGAGGTACCAGCCGAGAGGCGACAGGCGGGGAATCGCCGCCGCTGCCTCGACGACCATGCCGAGGTCGTCGGCGAACTGCCGGTCCTCGGCCCCCGCCTCCTTCTCGACCTGCGCGACGGCCTTGGCCCAGGACCGGGACGGATCCTGGTACCCCTTGACGACCGGGGAAAGCACGGTGTTCAGCACGCGTGTCGTGCGGGGACTGCGACTCACAAGTTCTCCTGGTTTGTCATCGACGTGTCTACGGCAAGCACTACGCACTGGTGGGACGGAACGTCACCGGCAGCGACTGCGGACGGCGGAAGCGAAGGTCAGGGGCCCAGCGGATCTCCTCGACGCCGGTGGCCAGCACGGGTTCCACCTGGCGGAGCAGCGTCTCGACCGCCGTCCGGACGATCAGCCGGGCCTGCCCCGGCGCCGGGCAGCGGTGCGAGCCGGCCCCCCAGGCCAGATGGGCCCGGTTGCCGAGGCCGTCCCAGGCGCCGTCGCCCCGGATCCTCGGGTCCGACGCCGCGGCGCCGACCGCCAGGAGTACGGCGTCGCCCCGCTCGACGTACGCGGACTCACCGAACAGGTGACCGTCCTTGAGGGCGAACCGCGGAGCCAGGACGCTCACCGGCGACGCGTTCCACAGGACCTCGTCCAGCGCCTCGTCGGTCCCGAGCCTCCCGCCGGCCAGCCGTCTGAGGAACCCGTCGTCGCTCAGGGCGAGCAGCAGAGCCTGCCCCAGCCACGCCTGCAGGCCCCGGCTGGCACCGGTCACCAGGGACAGCATGCCCAGCACGGCCTCGTCCCCGCCCTCGTAGGAGGGATGCTGCGCCAGCAGGCCGGCCGGCGTGAGACCGCCGCTCGCATCGCGGCCCATCACCTGTCCGCCGAGCAGAAAGCTCAGCTCGTCGACGCTCGACGCGTCCCCCTGCCCGGCCGCGAGGTCGTCGGCGAGCTCGAACACCTGACGGCCGGTCTCAGGATCCAGGCCCAGGACCGTACCGAAGGCGAGTCGGGCCACCGGTGCGACATACTCGCGCATCAGATCGACCTCCTGCGCGGGGTCGTTCGCCACTGGGGCGTTCGGCGCCGGGTCGTTCGGCGCCGGGTCGTTCCATCGCGCGACGATCTCGTCGCACACGGTGCGCGTGACCCTGGCGACCTCTGCTCCGTCGACGAGGGCGAGAACTTCCTCCAGCGGGCCGCGCAGCCGGGCGTGCGCGGGCCCGGAAGCCGTCTCGACCGTCTCGGCCCAGGGTCGGAACAGCGACCTCAGGGGCGCGGGCAGCGACCCGTCCGCTCCGCCGTTCCAGGCGCCGACCTCCGTCGTGACCATGCCGGACTCCCTCGCCAGCATGACGATGGTCTGATACCCGGTCACCAGCCAGGCGCGGACCCCCGACCCCAGATCCACCGGGGCGACGTCACCCCAGTCCTGGCGCAGGCCGGACCACGCGGCGTCGACGTCGCGTGCCGCGAGCAGGTCGGCGAGCAACGGAGGGTCGACAGGTTCGGCAAGGCGCATCGGCGACCGGCCGAACGCCGGCTCCGCCCACGCCATGCCTGGCTCGGTCGCGGACGCAGTCGAGTTGGTCATCGTTCTCTTCCATGATCAGCCCGGCCAGGACTTCTGACGCAGAAGCGACGATAGCGACAAATAACGCGAATAGACCTTCTTTCACCACCCCGACTTGTGCGAGGTGCGTCGCAGCCCTACGTGTCTTCGGGGTCGTACGCGTCGAGAAGCTCGGCCCCGTGCTCGTCGCTCCAGGCGTAGACCATGGTGAGCAGGTCGAGCATGCTGTGCCCGAGGTCGGTGAGCTCGTAGGTCACGGCCCGACCCGCCGTCCTGCGGCACACGAAGCCGTCGCGCTGCAGGTTGCGCAGCGACCGGGTGAGCTCCTTCGCGCTGGTGCGGTGGAGCGGGACGCGCAGCTCGGAGAACCTGCGTGGCCCCTCCCCCAGGCAGCGCAGCACCATCGGCGCCCATTTGTCCTTCATCCGCAGCGGCTGCATCGGTGACGGGCAGATCTCGTCGAACATGTCGACGGCCAGCTCGGACATAGCACGAGTCTAGGTTCCCGGTCGGTAACCTGTCCGCTTCCTAGGGTCTGGACTCGCACGCAGTACCCCACCGACCCCAGGAGTTCTCATGAGCTACGACGACCTGCCCGGCCTCCGGATCGCAGCATCGGACGGCGTCGCGACGGTGACGCTCGACCACCCGCCGCTCAACCTGATGGACGGCATCCTGCTGCCGTCGCTGCGCGGCTTCGTCCACCACGTCAAGGACGACGCGAGCATCCGCGTCATCGTGTTCGACAGCGCCGACCCGGAGTTCTTCAGTGCGCACGGTGACATGGGCTACCTCACCGAGGCGGACGCGCTGCAGGCCGCGACGCGCGCGGCGATCGCCGCCGCCGACGACGCGCCGGTCCCCGACGGGATGAACATCCTGCAGGCCATGAGCGAGGAGGTGCGCGACCTGCCGCAGGTCACCATCGGCAAGCTGTCCGGCTTCGCCCGCGGTGCCGGCAACGAGTTCCTCATGTACCTCGACCTGAGGTTCGCGGCGATCGGCGCCTCGGGACAGTCGCAGACCGAGGCACTGATGGGGATCCTCCCCGGCGGTGGCGGAACCGTGAACATGACCCGCCTGACGGGGCGCGCCCGTGCGCTCGAGCTCATCCTGGGCGGCGAGCTCGTGGACGCGGAGCTGGCGGAGCGCTACGGCCTGATCAACCGCGCCCTCCCGGCGGACGAGCTGGACGCGTTCGTCAGCGACCTGGCGCGGCGTATCGCACGTGTCCGACCGGAGGTCGTCGCCGCGATCAAGGAGGCGGTGAACGCCATGGCTCCGGCTGTCCCGCGCGGGGCGTACGCGCTCGAGAACGACGGCCTGATGACGACGATGGGCCCCGAGGTGACCCAGCGCGCGCACGAGCTCCTGGCGGCCGGGATCCAGACCCGCGAGGGCGAGCGGGACCACGAACGCATCATCGGCTCCTTCGCGGGCCTCCGCCCAGCCGCTCGCTGACACTGTCCGCGCAGCCCCCGGCCCGCGCGCAGCGCGCGGGCCGGGCGCTTCCGGTCGACGTCGCGAACGCGGCCGACGCCCTGCCCGCCGGCATAGTCAGGGGCACTCCCCGGTGTTTCGCCGTGATGTCGGAGCGCACCATCACCACTGCAAGGTGTGCAGAGCAGAGTTATCCACAGATTTGAATTTGGCCCTGCAGCCCGTACGAGTGTTCGAGATGATGGGATCAGCGAACAGACGACGGGCGGGGGTGGGTGCTGATGGGTCAGCCGACGAACGGGACGGCGCCTGGTGGTCTGCCTCCTGGTGGTCTGCCTCCTGCTCGGTCGATCGAGGACGCGCTGGCCCGGATCGAGGACGCGGTAGCTGACCTGGCGGGTCTGACGGGCCCGGGGGTGTTGGAGGGGTGGGACGCGCCCAGTGTGGGCCGGTTGGTTGACGCGCATGCCCGGATCCGTCGGGTGACCGGCCGGTTGGACGGTGTCCGATACACCCTGCTGCCTCGGATCGAGGCGGAAGGGTCGTGGCGGTCGGGTGGCATGGCGCGCACCTTCGCGTCCTGGCTCCGTGTCCGTGAGGGTGTCTCGGCGGGGACGGCGCGTAAGGACATGCTGATCGCCCGCCGCCTGGTCACCGCACTGCCGGTGACCCGGGAACGCCTGGTCGCGGGAACCGTGGGTGTGGATCACGCGCGGGTGTTGACGCAGGTCGCGCCGACCAGCGAGACGCGTACGGATGCGTTGGCGTGGCTGATCGACACCCGCACGGGTGAGACGACGACACCGGAACAGTTCGTGCAGAGCGTCGCGGTGGACGTCCCGGACCCGGTGGATGACCCGGACGGGTCCCGCACCCGCGCGGTGGTCACCCGCGTGCTGCAGGACGCGGTCACCGACGGGACCCTGGTCACGGGTGAGGGCCTGGTCCTGCGGGAGGCGAACGTGCTCAACGCGGACCAGTTCCGGGTCGTGGCACGCAGGTTCGCGACCGTGACCGACCCGGACACCGACGACATCGACGACGACAAGGCCGCCCGGGGTGAGTTCCTGGACCTGTCCAAGACGTTCGGTGGGTATCACGTGGCCGGGTTCCTCACCGACGAACACGGACTGCTGGTCCAGAGCGCGCTGACCGCGGTGATGGGTGCCCCGGCCGCGGAGGACACCCGCACACCGGGGCAGCGCCGGGCGCAAGCCCTGGCGGACGTGGCCCGCGTCGTGCTGGACACGAACCAGGCCTCGCCGGGCGCGGCGATCGCCCCGCACCTACATGTCACGGTGTCCTGGACCGAGCTGGAGACCCAGGTCACCCGCACCCGCGACGGCCTCTGCGTGACCTGCGGACACACGACCACACGCCGAGCCCCAACCGGCACCACTGGCGCCACCGGCACGGCTGGCACCACGGGCACGGCTGGCACGGTCGGCATGCCTGGCACGGTCGGCACGTCCGCCCTGTCCGGACTGTTCGCGGGTGGTGGCCCGGTGTTCACCGAGACCGGTGGTCGTGCACCACGCGCCCTGTTGCGCCGGTTGGCGTGCGACAGTGCGGTCACCAGGATCGTGTTCGGTCCCGATGGCGCGGCCCTGGACGTCGGCCGCGCCCAACGCACCGTGACCGGGCAGATGCGACGTGCCGTCATCGCCCGCGATCAGCACTGCGTGTATCCCGGGTGCGACCAGCCGCCGTCACGGTGCGAGATCCACCACGCGGTGACCCACTGGGCCGACGGAGGAGAGACCTCCGTCGCCAACAGCGCCCTGCTGTGCTGGTTCCACCACCAGCTCGTGGATGCGAAGGGCATCACCATGCACTGGACCGGCAAACCCACCACCACCCACACCGGGACGCGCACCGACACGGGCACTGGCACTGGCACTGGCACCACCACCGGCACCGGCATGCCCGGAGCACTGCTCGAGACCGGATGGGCCTTCACCGACGCCCGCGGCCACCGCATCCGACTACCTGAAGCCCTCGAACCCCTACCGCCCCCGGACGCCGAAGCCGCCTGACCCGGCGCTCGATCCGTTGACGCGCATCAGCACAGATCATTAGCCTCCGGATGGTTGGTGACGCGCTCGCGCATGCCGGCCTCTGGCCCCGAACGAAGGAGTTCCGCCATGCGTACCCCTCTCACCCGCCGCACTCTGCTCGTCTCCGGTGCCGCCGTCGGCGCGTCGGCCCTGCTGGGCGTCCCGGCCGCGAGCGCCGAGACCCGCGAACGTGGCGATGCCCTGGTGACCCCCGTCGCCGAGGTGCTCGACGGCGGTGAGCAGGTGACCTCACTCGTCATCTCCTCCCCCGCCCTGAGCCGCGTGGAGCGGTCGTCGCTCACCACGTCGACGTTCACCGTCCGTGTCACCGCCACGAACCCGCTGAGTGGCGAGGTCGCCTACGAGCAGGACCGTCTGGTGACCGGGGCGGACTGGACGCGCCGTGGCGCGATCTCGCTGGGGCTGGAGCACGGGTGGGGGGTCGACGGCGGCGGCACCCTGCAGTACATGGGCGCGTACGGCCGCAACGTGCTCCTGGACCTCGGCTACGTGATCACCCAGGTCGAGCCGTTGCGCGGCAGGGGCGGGTCGGGCGCCGTCGTGCTCGGCTCGTTCCGTCAGGACCGCCTGTCCGACCCGGAGGTCGACGCGTTCACCCACCACGCGACGGCGTCCGGCCTGAACTACCGGCTGTTCTCCCCGGAGCGCGGGCGGGGTCGTGACGGTGCGGCGCTCGTCGTCTGGCTGCACGGCGGCGGCGAGGGCGGCCTGCGGACCGACGGGTACGACTACTACGACAACGAGGCTCAGCTGCGGGCCAACCGGGGCGCGCTCGGCTTCGCGACGCCGGAGGCGCAGGCGCTCTTCGGCGGCGCCTACGTGCTCGCACCGCAGGCGACGTCGGCGTGGATGCAGGACGGCGACGGTTTCGCGCCGCTCGTCCTGGAGGCGATCGAGGAGGTCGCGGCGGCGCACCGGATCGACGCGAGCCGCATCCACGTCGTCGGCTGCTCGAACGGCGGGTACATGTCGCTCAAGATGGTCGCCGAGCACCCGGAGACGTTCGCGAGCTCCGTTCCGATCTGCTGCGGGATCGGCGCGCGCGACGGTTCAGGCGCCTACTTCATCTCCGACGACGAGCTCGCGGCGATGACGACGCCGACGTGGCTCGTGGCCTCGGCCGACGACACCACACTCGACCCCGAGGACAACACCGTCTACGCCCACGAGCGGATCGACGGATCGATCATGACCATGTACGACGGCGTGACCTGGGACGGGAACACCTTCCCCGGGCACTGGTCGTGGATCTACGTCGCCCGGAACGACCCGCGCCACGACGGCGCGCGCATCTGGGAGTGGATGGCGGCCGCGAGGCGCTGAGCCGAGCACACCGCGCCGCACGAGAACACGCACCGAGAGCAACCGCACCGCACGAGACCGAGGCCCGCCCCGCACCCGATGCGGGGTGGGCCTCGGTCTCCGGACTCACGCCCTGGAGGTCGAGCGGGGCGTCCCCGGCACCGTCTTCAGGTCGTGGAGGCGGGAGCCGTCGGTACTCATGCGCGCGCTGCCGGTCGCGATGGCGCCGACCACGCAGATCACCGCGCAGTACACGACCACCGGCCAGATCTCTCCGCCGACCAGCGCGACGAGCGCGGTGCAGATGAAGGGCGCGAGCCCGCCGCCGAGGGTGTTGGAGATCTGGTACCCGATGTTCACGCCGGTGGTGCGGGCCTCCGGGTCGAACATCTCGGCCAGCATGGTCTGCAGCGTCGCCTGCATGGCCACGCCGGGGATCACGAAGCCGAGGATCATCCCGGCCCAGATCAGGATCAGGTTGCTCGTACCGAACAGCAGGAATGTCGGCCACACGAGCACCGCGAAGCCGATGCAGCCCGCTATGTACACCTTGCGGCGGCCGATCCGGTCGGACAGCGCCCCGTAGGCCGGGGCGACGAAGATCTGCAGGATGCCGACGATCATGGTGCCCGCGAAACCCTGCCAGGCGGGGATGTCGTTCTGGTTCACCATGTAGGCGATGCCGAACGTGAGCACGACGTACCCGGCGATGCTCTGCGGCAGGCCGATGAGGATGCCCATGATCGCGTTCTTCGGGTGCCGGAAGACCTCCTTGATCGGGTTGCTCTTCACACCGGCGTCCGCCTGGGCCTGCTTGACGTCCTTGAACTCCTGCGACTCCTCGAGCTTGCTGCGCAGCACGATCGCGATGATCGCGAGCACGAGGCCGATCACGAAGGGGATGCGCCAGCCCCAGGTCATGAACCAGGACTCCGGGCCGAGACCCAGGCCGGCCATGAGGCCGGCGGACGCCACGTTCGCGATGCCGGCGCCGCTGATGAGGAACGCGCCGTACATGCCGCGCCTGCCGACCGGTGCGTGCTCGACGACCATCGTCGCGGCTCCGCCCATCTCGCCGCCGACGAAGAAGCCCTGGCACATGCGGAAGAAGATCAGCAGCAGGGGCGCGGCGATGCCGATCGACGACTCCGGGGGGATCAGCCCGATGCCGGCCGTGGCGATGCCCATGCCGACCACCGTGATCATCAGCGCCGTCTTGCGTCCGACACGGTCACCGATGGGACCGAACACCAGGCCGCCGACCGGGCGGAGGAAGAAGCCGACCGCGAACGTCGCGAACGACGACAGCTGCGCGACGATCGGGTCCTCACCGGTGAAGAACACCGCTGGGAAGATCGCGGCCGATGCCAGGCCGTACAGGTAGTAGTCGTAGTACTCCATGAGCGTCCCGATCGCGCCGCCGGCGATCGTGCGCTTCTGCGTGCCGCTCAGCGGCGTCGTAGCCGTCCCAGCCACCAGAACCTCCGGGTAGTCAGATCAAGGTCCGGCGTCGGGTCAGGCCGCGTTGCCGACCTCGTTCCGGACCTGAGTAGTCTGACCACCCTCTGAACGAAACGTCTACGACCAAGACGTTTCGTTCACGTAAAACCTACGGGCCGACACACTCATTCTCGTTCCGAACGCATCTTGTCCAGGTAGGCATACGCGGTGACCTTGGAGATCCCCAGGCGCTTCGCCACCGTCTCGACCGAACGCTTGACGTGAAAGGCCCCCAGACCGTCGAGGGTGCGCAGCACGGCGATCCGGTCGGACTTGTCCATCATCGCCACCGGACGGCCGACCACCGAGATGGCGTCGGCGATCATGGTGTCGAGCAGGCTCGCGATGTCGTGCGTGTGGAGCTCGCGGTCGCGCTTCTCCGGCGCCGCCGAGGGCATCAGCGTGCCGAGGATGTTCTGGGCCGTCTGCAGCGGCGTCAGGTCCACGTTGATGCAGAGCGCGGCGATGATCCGCCCCGCCGCGTTCCGGTAGTAGACCGACGAGCAGTGCAGCTCACGCCCGTCGGCCGTACGGCCGGAGTAGCCGAACTCGTTGTGCTCGGCATCCTCGTCCCGCACCGCCTCGAGGCCGAGGTTCGTGGACGGCCCGCCGACCTTCCGGCCGGTGACGTGCCCGTTGACGATCGCGTAGATGGTGTGGTCCAGGTCGCGCTGGCTCAGGTCGTGCAGCACGACCTCGCAGTGCTCGCCGACGGCGGACGCGATGGCGCGCATGACCGGCTCCAGCACCAGATGAGCCGCCTCGATGCTCTCGAAGCGGCCGTTCGTCACCATGGCGCGGATCCGATCGTCCGCGTCCTCCCTGCCTGCCATCAGCGCTCCGCCCGGTCGTACCGTGCGAGATTCTACGGGGCGCGCGAGACCTCACCACGAGACCTCACCACGCGACCTCACCCAGAAGGCCTCCGGCGAGACCCTCCGGCGAGCAGCGCGCTCGCGACCAGCACCAGGTCGTCCGGCTGCGGTGACGCACCGAGCATCGCCGCGGTGCGCGGATAGGCGTCGAGGTCGATCGCACCGAGGCGGGCCAGGAAGGCGGGCGACGGCGACGCCGAGGGCGACAGCACGGCGGCGCCGTGCACCCACTCGGTCAGGAAGCCCGTGGCCGACCACGCGCGCTCCTCAGGCAGCCCTGCCGCGTCGAAGAAGCGCAGCAGGGCCTCGTTGAGCTCGAGCGAGTGCGGCCCGATGACGCGCTGCGCGGCCAGGATCTCGGCACGAGCGGGCTGGTCACGAAAACGTGCGAGCACCCCGCGCAGGAAGGCCGCCAGCGACTCTGAGTCCGGCGTGGAACCGAGAGGCGTGAGGTCGAACGTGCCGAGGAAACGGTCACCGACGTCGTTGCGCAGCGCCTCCACGTCAGGAAAGTACGTGTAGATGGCGTTGGGCGTGATGCCGGCCGCCGCCGCGATGCCGCGCAGGCTCAGCCCACGGAACCCGTCCTCGTCGAGCACCCGCTCGGCGGCGTCGATGATGAGTGCCGCGGAGACGTCTCCGCGCGGTCCACGACGTCGTTGCCCTGTCATCGGACCAATGCTAGCGTGCCTATTTGTGCAGCGTACAAATCCACGCGAGCTCCGCGCCGCCCTCCTGTTCAGCGTCATCGTCCTGGCCGCCATCACGGCCATCTGCGGCACGTTCGTGCTCGTCGGCGCCCCCATCCCCGACTGGTTCGTGATCGTCGGCCGATGGCTGCCCGCGCTCGTCACCCTTGTCGTGCTACGCGTCGTCCCGCTGCCCGGTGGGATCGCACACTGGTGGGGCCTCCGCCCCGGCGGATGGCGGCGGTTCCTCGCGGGAGCGCTCGCGGGAGTGGTGATCCTGCTCGCCGTCTACGCGGCTGCGGCACTGATCGCCGGATCCACCGGCCTCGCGACCCTGCTCGGCGGCGCAGAGCTCATCACCATCGCGGCGGCGCTGCCCGTCGCGGTCGTCCTGCTCACGCTCAGCACGTTCGGCGAAGAGGTCGCGTGGCGCGCCTTCCTGCAGCGCGCCCTCAGCCCGTGGGGATTCTGGCGCAGCTCGACGACGATCGCGCTGGTCTGGGTGGCCTTTCACGTCCCGCTGCACGGCGCCATGGCACTTCAGGGCACCCTGCCCTGGTCCGCCGCGATCAGCTCGACCCTCCTGCTGCTCCCGCTCGGCATCCTGCTCAGCGCGCTGGTCGTACGCTGGGGAAGCGTCTGGCCGGCCGTGCTCGCACACGCACTGCCGCTCACGGCACTCAACCTGCTCGCCGGCCCCGGCCACCTCGAGCTCGCCCCGCAGCTCGCCATCACCGCGATCAGCGGAGTGCTCATGCTCGGCGCGGCCGCGCTCGTCGCACCCCGGAGCGCGGGCCGGCCGGCTCCTTCCTGACCGGGCGCAGCCGGGGGCTTCACGAGCGTCCCTCGACCGCCCGCTCGACGAGGGCGACCGCCCGGTCCGGACCCCGCTCCTGAGCGATGCGCTCCCCGAGGCCTGCCGCCGCCGACGTCGTCGCCGGCGCGCACGCCTCGGCGACCCGGTCCGCGAGCCGCGACGCGGTGAGCCCGCGCTGGTGCAGAGGCTCCGGGGCCACCCCGCGCGCACTCGCCACCCGCCCCCAGAACGGCTGGTCCGCGACGAACGGGCACACGACCTGCGGCCGCCCCGCCATGAACGCGGTGCCGGTCGTGCCCGCCCCGCCGTGGTGCACGATCGCGGCCATCCGCGGGAACAGCCGCTGATAGTCCACGTCGCCGACGACGACGAGCTCCACCCCGCGCTCGGCCGCTGCGTCGTTCGCCGCCTCGTGGTCGAGCCCGCCCCAGGCGGTGGCCAGCACGAGCCGGTGCCCGGTCAGTGCGGCGGCCTCGACCACGGCCCGGGTGCTCGCCCGCGGGTCCGTGCCCGACATCGAGCCGAACCCCGCGAACAGCGGAGCGGGACCGTCGGCCAGGAACCGCTCGACGTCGGCCGGGAGCGCCGGCTCGGGCGGGAGGAACCAGTACCCGGTGACGTCCGCCTCCGCGGGCCAGTCCGCGGGGCGCGGCAGGACGGACGGACTGTAGGCGTGCAGCACCGTGGCCGCACCGCCGTCGGGCCGGACCGTGGGGTCGTGGCGGCCAGGCCTGGCCGGCAGACCGAGCTCGTCGCGCCGCCACCGGTCGAGCACGCGCCCGAACATGGCCGCGGGCAGCCGCATCCCGCCGAACGTGGCGCGGTTCAGAGGCCCCGGGAGGCCGAACGGCAGCGACTGGCCGGGCCACGGGAACTCGCGCGTCGGAACGTACATGGGCAGCGGCAGCCCCAGGACGGCCGGGATCCCCAGCGCCTCGGCCACGTGCTGGCCGGCCAGGATCTGCCCGTTGTGGACGACGACGTCCGCTCCCGCGCCGGCGCCGTGGGCGGCGACCTGCCAGGAGTCGGCCAGGACCTGGTGGAACGTCGACGGCATCTCGCGGATCTGCCGCAGCCGGGTCCGGACGCCGCCCGCGAACGCCTGGCCCGCCCCGGCCGGCGAGTCCAGCTGTCGCATCGGCCCGTCGTCGACGCCAGCGAACGTCACGCCGTTGCCGGTGACGAAGCCGGCGAAGCGGTGCGGCGCGCAGAGGACCGCGTCGTGGCCCGCCGCGCCCAGCGCCCGGGCCAGGGCGACGAACGGCTGCACGTCGCCGCGGGTGCCCAGGGTCATGATCAGCGCCTTCATCGGAGACCTCCTTGATAGGTCGACAAAGCTGACGCCGACCAGGCTTCCCGGCACACCACGAACGACGGTAGACCTCGTACCCCACTGCGTCAAAACATATTGACTCGTTTGTTTTCACGGGCTCAGGATGGTCCCACGACAGACCCAGCGAGAGGAGGCCGACCGTGCCACGAGGGTTCACGACGCAGGAGCGCGACCGGATCAGCCAGGCCCTGCTGACGGCGGGACGGGAGCTGTTCACCAGGCAGGGCCTGCGCAAGACGGCGCTGGAGGAGCTGGTCGCTCCGGCCGGGATCGTGAAGAGCACCTTCTACCAGTTCTTCGACTCGAAGGAAGCGTTGTACCTGGAGCTCATGCTGGGTGAGGCAGGACAGGTCAAGTCCCAGGTCATCGACCAGGCGCTGCTGTCGACGCACGACACACGCGAGGGCCTGCGCCGGTTCCTGCACGCCACGCTCGAGGTGCTGGAGACCAACCCGCTGTGGCGGCGCCTGGTGACCCATCCGGAGGAGATGTCGGCGGTCGCGGCACGGCTCGACCCGCAGCGGATGGCCGCGATGGGCGACAACAACCCGGGCACCGCGCTCGCGGCCTACGTGGCCGACCGGCAACGGCGCGGCGACCTCGCCGGCGACGACCCGGACGCCGTCGTGGGGGTGCTGCAGTCGGTGCTGCTCGTACCCTTCAACGCCACGCACATCGCCGGCGGAGACCCCTGCACGTACCGCAAGACCGTTGACCTGCTCGTCGACCTGGTGGCGACCGGGCTGACCGCTCGCGAAGGAGACCGGGCATGAGCACGCGCCCCACGCCGGGCTCCAGGACCAGTCGCCGGGACAGGACTCCAGGACAGGTCTCCAGGACAGGTAGAGTGGACGCCAGGTGTGCCGGGAAGTCTGGTCGGCGTGGACCGGCCGACGGCCGGTCCTCAAAGACAACCCCACCGGCCCCGAGAGGACCTTCGTGCCGAGCACCACCCCTCCCCTCCCGTTCCCCCAGCGCTTTCGAACCTGGGTCTCCCGCGAGACCACCGGGGGCGCGCTCCTGATCGGGGCTGCGATCCTCGCCCTGCTGTGGGCCAACTCGCCCTGGCGCGAGGCGTACACGTCGCTGTCCGCTGCGGTGGTCGGCCCCGCGTCGATCGGGCCGCTGCCCGTCCACCTCGACCTGTCGTTGAGCACGTGGGCGGCCGACGGGCTGCTGGCGATCTTCTTCTTCGTGGTGGGTGTCGAGCTCAAGCACGAGTTCGTGGCCGGGAGCCTGCGCAACCCGAGGGAGGCCGGCGTCCCGATGGTCGCGGCGGTCGGTGGCATGGCCCTGCCCGCCCTGGTCTACGTCGGTGTGGTCCTCGCGCTCGGCGACTCGGGCGCGCTGCCCGGCTGGGCCATCCCGACGGCCACCGATATCGCGTTCGCTCTCGGTGTCCTGGCGATCTTCGGCCGCGGCCTGCCGGTCGCGATCCGCACGTTCCTGCTCACGCTCGCCGTCGTGGACGACCTGCTGGCGATCATCGTGATCGCCGTGTTCTACACCGAGACCATCCACTGGTGGCCGCTCGCCGGCGCCGTGGCGTGCGTGGCACTGTTCGCCTGGCACGTCCGCTCACGCAGGCCCCTGCCGGTCGTCCTGCTGCCGCTCGCGCTGGTGGCCTGGACGCTGATGCACTCCTCCGGGGTGCACGCGACGGTCGCCGGAGTGCTACTCGGCTTCACGATCCCGGCGCTCGCCAGGCACGGCGAGGCCACCTCCCGCACTCACGCCTTCGAGCACGCGGTCCGTCCGATCTCCCAGGGGCTCGCGCTGCCGGTGTTCGCGTTCTTCGCCGCGGGGGTGACGCTGGTCGGCGGCGACGGGCCCGCCGCCCTGATCGGACAGCCGGTGGTTCTCGCGATCACCGCCGGGCTCGTGCTGGGCAAGCTCATCGGTATCCTCGGCGCCGCCGCCCTGGTCACGCGGATGACGCCGCTGCGCCTGCCCGCGGGCATCGGCGTGCGTGACCTGCTGCCCGTCGCGTTCCTGGCCGGTATCGGATTCACCGTGTCGCTGCTGATCAGCGAGCTGTCCTTCGGTGCGTCCGACCATGCCGACGGCGCCAAGATCGCGGTCCTCGGTGCCTCGGTGCTCGCCGCGGTCCTCGGCGCCGTCTCGCTGCGCTGGGACGCACGACGCGCGCGTACCTCAGACATGAACCTCGACGGTGTGGACGACGACGTCGACGGGTACATCG
Source organism: Promicromonospora xylanilytica (assembly GCF_054782895.1). Classification (NCBI taxonomy): domain Bacteria; kingdom Bacillati; phylum Actinomycetota; class Actinomycetes; order Micrococcales; family Promicromonosporaceae; genus Promicromonospora; species Promicromonospora xylanilytica. The sequence goes on along the minus strand of NZ_BAAGRP010000006.1, from coordinate 73,311 downwards.
GCGACGCCGTGGACCGCGAGACCCACTGACACCTGGTCAGAGGCTCTTCAAGGCGGCGGCGCCGGGGCTCCCGGCGTCCGCCGTGTACATCACCAGGGAGAGCCCCGAACCCGGCAGGCCGAGGGTGTTCCGGTCGACCTCCAGCTCCCCCGCCGTGGGGTGCCGCAGGCGCTTCCGGACGCTGGGTACGGGGCGGACGGCGTGGTCGCGCCAGCTGCTCGCGAACTCCGGATCGTGGGTCGCGAACTCGTTGACGACCTCCGCGAGCACGCTGTCCGTGGGATACCGGGCACTGGCCGCCCGCAGCTGGGCGGCCGTCTGCCGGGAGAAGTAGGACTCCGCGCCGGGGACGCCGGCGCAGAGCGTGTCGCGGAACCGCACCGAGATACGCGTGACGTTGCGCTCCTTGGGCGGCAGACCGGCGAAGTCCGTGATCAGGGCCGCGGCGGCCGCGTTCCAGGCCACGATGTCCTGGCGGTCGTTGACCACGTACGCGGGGATGCCGTCGAGCCGGCCGAGCAGCTGCCGGGCGTCCTCGGAGGCGTGCTCCGGGGCGCCGGCGTCCCCTGCGGGCAGCACCTGCCCGGCCAGGCGGGCCAGGTGGTCCCGCTCCGCGTCGGCGAGCCGGAGAGCTCTCGCCAGCGCGGACAGCACCTGCGGCGAGGGCCGGGGCGCTCGCGCCCGTTCCAGCCGTTCGTAGTAGCTCACCGACACCTGGGCCAGGGCGGCGACCTCCTCGCGGCGCAGTCCGGGTGTCCGACGCGCGCGTCGACCGGACGAGAGCGCCACCTCACCCGGCACGTCCTCTGGTCGCAGGTCCTCGCGGCGGCGGCGAAGAAAGTCTGCGAGCTCCTGGCTGCTCACCCGCCCACTCTGGCACAGAGCTGGCACAGAGCGAGCACAGAACGGGTGGCCATGCCTCACCCTGCTGGTCCGGGGCTCATCCGTCCGTTCCGCAGTCCTCGGTGTGCCGCGCATGGTGGTCGCACTGCTCGGCACCACACCGAGGAACCACGCCGAGGAACCACACCGAGGAACCACGCCGCTCGACCACGAGGAGAACTGATGTCCAGCACGCCCGAACACACGTTTCGCCGCATGACCGACCTGATGCTGGCCAAGGACATGGATGCCGTGGCCGACCTGTGGGCGCCCGACGGGATCGCCGAGTTCCCCTTCGCGGCGGGGACCTCCCCTCGCGTGCTCCACGGACGCGAGGAGGTACGCGCCTACCTCGCCCACTACCCGGACCTGATGGACATGGCGGAGGTGGCCGCCCTCACCGTGCGGCCGACGGACCGGAGCGACACCGTCGTGGTGGAGTGGACGGCCAGCGGAACCACCGTGGCCACCGCTCTCCCCTACCGCCTGGACTACATCGTGGTCCTGACGGTCCGCGACGGGCTGATCACCCTGTTCCGGGACTACTGGAGCCCGCTGTCGGCGGCGGCCGCCGCCGGGGATCTCGCAGGCCTGCTCGGCTCGGGGCTGGTCAGCTCGGGGCTGGTCGGCTCGGGGCTGGTCAGCACGCCGGAGAGGAAGGACGCCTGATGGCCGGGGTTCTCGTGACCGGAGGGACCGGCAGGACCGGCCGGGCGCTGGTGCACAGGCTCCGCGACGCGGGTGTGCGCACCCGGGTCGCCAGCCGGCGGCCGGTCGCGGACGACCCCGACGCGACCCGCTTCGACTGGGGGGATCCTGCCACGCACGGCCCAGCCCTCGACGGGATGGATCGGGTCTTCCTGCTGCCGCCGGTGGAGAGCGTGGACCCGCTGCCGCAGGTCGAGCCCTTCCTGCAGCGGGCGGAGCGGGCCGGTGTCCGGCGCCTCGTGCTGCTCGGCTCCGCCATCGTGCTGCCGAACGCGCCCAGCGCCGTGGAGATGGCCGCTCGGGTCCGAGCCCAGCCGGGTGGGGTGGTGCTCCGCGCGTCCGGCTTCATGCAGAACTTCTTGCGCCCGCACCCCCTGGGCGAACGCATCCACCGACACGGGGAGATCCGGACCGCGGCGGGCGACGGCGAGCTGGGCTGGGTCGACGCGCGGGACATCGCGGCCGCCGCCGCCGCGCTGCTCGCCGGCCGGGTGACGGACCCTCGGAGCGACTACCTGGTCACCGGGCCGCACGGGATGAGCTACCCACAGGCGGCGCGGATCATCACCGCGCGGACCGGCAGGATGGTTCGGGTCGCACGGATGACCCAGGAGGAACAGGCAGCCGCCTACCGCGCCTCCGGACTACCGACGTCGTTCGCCGACGCTCTCGCCGCCGTCGAGCGCGGCATCGAGGAGGGTCGCGAGGACCAGGTCAGCACCGCGGTGCTCGAGCTGACCGGCCGCCCGCCGCGCGCGTTCGCCGAGTTCGTCGCAGATCACGCGGACGAGTGGGGGTGCCGGACGAGTGAGCTCAGGGCGCCGCGTCCACGGCGAGCGCATCGGTGAGCAGCGTGACCAGGGCTTCGAGCTGAACGTCCGTGGACGAGGCCACGTCCTCGTCCCCGGCCCCGTCCAGCGCCCTGGCGGCCAGCCCTGACTTGCTGTCGATGAGCTCCGCGATCGTGGAGTCGATGGTCTGGGCGGCGATGATCCGCCACGCCGTCACGGGTTCGGCCTGGCCGATCCGGTGGATCCGGTCGATGGCCTGGGTCTGCTCCGCATAGGTCCAGGACAGCTCGGCCAGCACCAGGTTGGAGGCCACCTGAAGGTTCAGCCCCACCCCGGCGGCCGTCAGGGAGCACACCACGATCGGCACGTCGGGGTCGTTCACGAACGCGGCGATGTTCTTCTCGCGCGCCCTGGCGGTCTGGTCGCCACGGATCGAGGCGTAGCCGATGCCGCGAGCGGCGAACGTCTGCTCGGCCTGATCCATGACGTCGACGTGCTTGGCGAAGAACACCACCTTGCCGACGTTGCGGGCCAGCTGCGCGGCGTAGTCGGCAGCCAGCCCGGCCTTGGCCTGCCCGATCCGGCGGACCATGGTGAACACGTTTTCGCCACCGGACTTCGAGCTCGAGTCCTTCAGCTCCGCGGCGGCGACCCGGCGCGCGAGCTCGACGTCGACCCTGCGTTCGACGCCGTCGTCGAGAACGTCGTCGACGATACCGGCGGCCACGCCCTCGGCGCGCGCCTCCAGGGCGGCCCGGTAGCGGCTGACCAGACGGCGTCCGAGCGCGTCCTCGGCGGCACGGATCGAGCGGCCCGCCGCGCCGTCGAGCTCGACCGGCAGGTCCGCCACCCGCCGGGCGGGGATGTCGGCGACGACGTCGGCCTTGCGGCGGCGCACGATGCCCCGGTCGATCACGGTGGTCCGGGCAGCGGCGTAGAACCCCGGGTCGGCCGGGGTGAGGCCGGTCTCCTCGAGGGCGGTCAGCAGCGCGCCCAGCGGCTTCTCGTCGTCGATCCAGCCGAGGAACTGCCAGATCGCCCGGAAGTCCTCGATGTCGTTGATCAGCGGGGTGCCGGTGAGCGCCATCAGGAGCGGGCGGGCCGCGCGGGCTCGGATGCGCTCGGAGACGGCGAGCACGTGCTGGGAGCGCTGGGAACCCTTGTTCTTGATGAAGTGCGCCTCGTCGACGATCATCCCGCGGAAGCCGAGGTCGCCGAGCCAGCCGACGTGCCGATCGAGGAGCTCGTAGTTCACGATCACGACGTCCGCGAACCCGTCGATCCGCTCGCCGTCGCCATGGACCACCGTCGCCCGGCGCCGCGGGGTCCACATGCCCACCTCGTGCGCCCAGTTCGTCTTCACCACGTTGGGTGCCACGACCAGCAGCGGGTAGGCGTCGGCCGCCTGGGCGGCGAGGAGTGCTTGGGCGGTCTTGCCGAGCCCCGGCTCGTCGGCGAGCAGGAACGTGCGGTGCCCGCGGGCCGTGGCCTCGACGACCTGGGCCTGGTGCGGCATGAGCTGCCGGCCGCTGGGTGCGGACACGGAGCGCGCCTCGGGCAGCGGCATGCAGGCGGGTGCTCCTGGACCGGCGTGCTCGAAGGACCGGAAGAGCGGCTCGAGCAGCTCCCAGCCGGCCAGGCGACGGGGCCGCGGGGCCAGCCGCTCGGCCGCGGCCTCGAAGTCCGGGGCGAGGAACGGGTTCGCGAGCTGCCGGGAGATCACCGAACGGGGCACCACCCGCTTCTCGGCACCCGGCGCGGGCGCGGTGGGCGCGGCAGGCGGTGGTTCCGCGGGCGGCTCCAGCCCGCCGGCCCGCATCACTGTCGCCTTGTACTCGCGCGCGGCGTCCGACACGCGAGCGTCCTCGGCGAGCAGCTCGAGGAGCGAGGTATCCCGGGCGGCGATCTTCGCCAGCAGCGTCGCCACGCCGTCGAGCCGCTTGAGCTGCTGGGTCCGCTGGGACTCGGACAGGGCGTCGTCGGCCCGCACCCTGGCCCGCTCCTCCCGCATGAGCAGCGCCACGACCTGGAACTTCGTCCGCACCGCCTGGCTGGTCGGAGGTCGCCGCACGGCGCCGTCGACCTCGCGGGCGACGTCCGCGAGCACCGGGATGATCCCCTGCTCCGCGGGCCGCGGCGAGCGGCGGCGCTGGGCGCCTGAACCGGCCCGCGCGCGACCGGACCTACGTTGGCCTGGTCGTGCCACATCTCCTCCTTCATGCGTCCGTACCCGCGACCTCGTGCGCCCGTGCCCGCCACCGAGGCGGCACACGCCCGGGACCGGTCGAGCCGTCGGGCAACCGGCCGTGAGGTGGGGAGCCCGGGCCGGGCGATGCCGGTCGGGCCGCCGGGTCACCACGCGGCGTTCCCGCCTGCGCCGACCGCGTCCCGTGCTCACGCTGATCGTGACACGTCGCAGGGTGCCGTGGAAAACCACCGTGGGGGCACGTGGCCCTGCGTGCTGACACATGATGACACCGTGTGATCGCCGCAGAAACATCGCCGCAGAAAACGGAGTCTACCGCCCGATACCTCCACCCTGTCGCACTACAACGGCAGCATGTCACCCGATGAGAGGGTGGCCGCAGCGCCTGCCACGGTGTCACCGCAGCGGTGACACGAGAGGCGGTGCCCGTCTGGAGGCAGAGTTGCAGAACCCTGACATGTCCCGCGGTGCTCGACTGGCCGCGCATGGCGCCGCCTCCACGGCCCTGTCGCTGTGCAGCGATCACCGGTTGCGCGAGCTCGTGGACGCCGCCGCACCGGTCGGATCCGGGATCGGCGGGCAGACGGTCCTGCTGGAGGTCGAGGGAACCAAGGTCTTCGTCAAGCAGGTGCGCCTGACCGATCTCGAGCTGCGGCCGGAGAACGTGCGCTCCACGGCCAATCTGTTCGAGCTGCCCAACTTCTGCCACTACGGCGTGGGTACCATCGGCGGCCCGGGGTTCGGAGCCTGGCGGGAGCTGGCCGTGCACGCCATGACCACGAGCTGGGTGATCGCGGGCGACCACGAGGGTTTCCCGTTGATGCACCACTGGCGGGTGCTCCCGGATGCCGGGCGGCCGCTTCCCGAGGAGCTGGCCGATGTGGAACGGGCCGTCACCTACTGGGGCGGAGGGTCCGGGATACGACGCCGGATCGAGGCCGTCGAGCGGTCCACGGCGAGCCTCGTGCTGTTCCTGGAGTACATCCCGCAGAACCTGCACGACTGGCTGGGCGACCAGGTAGAGGCCGGGGACGAGGCCGCCGAGCGGGCGTGCGCCATGGTGGTCGACGAGCTGAGCGCCGGCATCTCCTTCATGAACGCACGCGGGCTGCTTCACCTCGACGCCCACTTCGAGAACATCCTGACCGACGGCAGGCGGCTCTTCTTCGCCGACTACGGTCTCGCGATCTCCTCCCGCTTCGAGCTCACGCGCGGCGAGACCGCGTTCTTCGACGAGCACGGGGACTACGACCGGCACTACGCGGTCACCCACCTGGTGAACTGGCTGGCCGTCGCCCTGTACGGGTACGGACCGGAGGAGCGCAGAGCGTTCGTGCGCGCGTGCGCGCAGGAAGTGCCCCCGCCGGGGGCTCCGCCGGCAGCCGCGGCGGCTCTGCTCCGCCACGCGCCGGTCGCCGCGGTGATGGGCGACTTCTACCGCCGGTTCCAGCGCGAGAGCCGGGCAACCCCCTTCCCGCACGACGCGGTCCAGCGGGCCGGCCAGGAGCGGACAGCAGAAATTCACCCGTAGGTGGGAGTGTCGTCGGGTCCGCGTCGACCTGGCGGGCGAGGATCTCACCCGGTATTCCCAACCGAGAGGGAGATCAGCGTGTCCGAGAACGTGTCCCAGAAGGTGTCCCCGAAGAACAGCGTCCTGACCAGCCTGGTCAGGATGCTCGTCGTCCTGACCGCCATGGTCGGCTTCGTCGCCGGCGGTGTCGCCGTCGCGCCCGCGTCCGAGGCCAACGTCTACGACTCCTGCACGCACAGCGGCTGTGCGGAGGCGTACTCCTCGAACTCGATCTGGAGCTCGAAGGGCTACCCGAGCACCCGCGGCTGGGTGAGCTGGCCGGACGGCCAGTGCAACTACGCGGGCGGCACGCACTACAACAGGGAGGGTCAGCTCCCGGCCGGTCACTCCTACCTCGAGTTCGACGTCACGCCGCGGGCCTGCGGCGCGGCGCGGCAGTCCTACCGGCTCGTCCTGGACCGAACCACCGGCGTCGTCTACTTCTCGCCCAACCACTACGGCGACTTCTACCGGATGTGACCCGGTCCCGTGCGCTGCGCCCGGCCTCTGACGGCCGGGCGCAGCGCACGGGCACAACGCACGGGCACAGCCCTGAGCGGGACGGATAGCCTCGAACCATGACTCGTGACCTCCCCGTGCTCGTCATCGACGGAACGCGGTTCGGCGACCTCGACGGCTTCGCCCGCGAGTTCTCCCAGCTGCTGAGCGGGTACACCTGGCGAGGAAACCTCGACGCCCTCAACGACGTGCTCCGCGGCGGGTACGGCACCCCCGCGGGCGGCTGGGTGCTGAGGTGGGTGGGCTCCGAGACGTCCCGGGCAGCGCTCGGCCACGCGGAGACGGCCCGGCGGCTCGAGCGGCTCCTGCCGTCGGTCGACCCGTCCAACCGCGCGGCCTTCGAGGCGCGACTCCTCGCGGCACGCCGCGGCGAGGGCCCGACGCTGTTCGACGAGATCGTCGCCATCATCCGCGACCACGGGCCGGGCGGCCGGGAGTCCGTGGACGGGATCGTGCTCGAGCTGAGCTGAGGCTGATCTGAGCTGAGGTCCGCGGTTCGCGCCGGGGGCGTACGACGCCGGGGCTACTCGGCCTCGGGCCGCGCCACCCCGTTCTGGTAGGCCCAGACGGCTGCCTGCAGCCGGGACCGATCGCCGCCGCGAACACCCTCGTCATGCTCACCGGTGCCCGCAGGCCGGAGCTCGCGCTGCTGCGCCGCGTCGGGACCACCCGCCGCCAGCTGACGGCGATGATCTCGTTCGAGTCCGCGTTCGTGACGATCCTGGCCCTGGCGATCGGCACCCTCTCGGTGGTCCCAGCTCTCGTCGGCGTCGCCTACGGCATGCTCGGCAGCTTCTCGCTCGCGATCGACTGGCCGGTGTACGGCATGCTCGCCGGGGCGGTCGCGCTCATCGCCTCGGTGGGGATGGCGGTGGCCGCCCTGGTCGCCGGGCGGGCACCGAGAGAGTGAACGGGCCCGGCAGGACGGCGTCACACCCACTGCGAGCCGGGCGCGGCACCGGCCTGCCGGTGGGGCCACAGCGCGATGGCCAGGCCGACCAGGACGCTCAGGACGTGCAGCACGTTGTCCGCCGCATTGATGTTGAGAATGTTGATGTCGGGGTTGTTCACGGCGAACAGGCCGTAGACGAAGGTCGCCCCGTACCCGGCGACGAGCAGCCAGCCGAACACCCGTGCCCGGCCCGCCGCGGACCACATCAACAGTCCGAGGAGCCCGATCAGGAGATGCACGATGTTGTGCAGCGGGTTGACCGCGAACCCGAGCAGCGTCTGGCTGTGGTCGTGCTCGGCGAATCCGTCGAACCCGGTGACCAGGAACCCCGCCGCGCCGACCAGGAGATAGACGACGCCGATCGTCAGGGCGAGCCGCTGATGAGGCGCCCGGGTGTGCGTCGAGGACTTGGACTGTGTCATGGCACTCTTCCCATCTGTGTGGTGACCAGTAGGCGCCGGCCGCAAGCGGTGCTCGCGGTGACGCTCGTGCAGGTGGTTCGGAGCCACGGCGGAAATGGATCGGCCTTGGTCACGAACTCGGCCCACCCGCCTCGGTGCACGCCACCGCTGTTTCACCCAGGCTTCGGCATGTGGCCATCCGGGCGTCTCCTGGCCTGGCTAGAACGGACGCATGAACCCTGGTCCCGAACTGAACCGCCGCGCCCTGCTCGGCGCCACCGGGCTGGCCGCCGCCGGACTGCTGCTCCCCGGAGCGCCCGCCTTCGCACGGTCCGGCCGTCCTGTGCTGACCCACGGCGTGCAGCTCGGCGACCCACGCACGGACGGTGCCGTGGTGTGGACGAGAGCCGACCGGCCGTCGCGGATGTTCGTGGAGGTCTCCCGCGACCCCGACTTCCGTCGTGCGGCGCGGATCCGCGGCCCGCTGCTGACCCCGGAGACGGACGGCACCGGCGAGGTGCGCCTGACGGGGCTGCCGGCAGGACAGGAGGTGCACTATCGCGTCGTGGCGCAGGACCTGGAGGGCCGGGCCGACAGCCAGGCCCTCGTCGGACAGTTCCGGACCGTCCCGCGCGGCCGCCGCGACGTGCGCTTCACGTGGTCGGGTGACGTCGTCGGCCAGGGCTGGGGCATCAACCCCGACGTGGGCGGGATGACGATCTACGACGCGATGGCCGCCCGTCGCCCGGACTTCTTCCTGCACAGCGGCGACACCGTGTACGCCGACGGCCCCCTGCAGGAGTCCGTGGTCCTGCCCGACGGCCGTGTCTGGCGCAACATCGTCACCCCTGAGAAGTCCAAGGTCGCCGAGACGCTGGCCGAGTACCGTGGACAGTTCGCCTACAACCTGCTCGACGAGAACGTCCGCCGGTTCGCGGCACAGGTCCCGCAGATCGTGCAGTGGGACGACCACGAGGTCACGAACAACTGGTACCCGGGCGAGATCCTGAACGACGACCGCTACACCGAGCAGCGCGCCGACGTCCTCGCCGCGCGGGCCCACCGAGCGTTCCACGAGTGGCAGCCGGTGCGACAGCAGGACGCCGTGGACGGTCGGGTGTACCGCAAGGTGTCCCACGGCCCGCTGCTCGACGTCTTCGTGCTCGACATGCGCAGCTACCGGGACCCCAACTCGACCGGCACCGCGCCCGAACGGATCCTCGGCGCCCGCCAGGCACGCTGGCTGGTGGAGTCCCTGGACCGCTCCCGGGCGACCTGGAAGGTGATCGCCTCCGACATGCCGATCGGCATCCAGGTGCCCGACGGCGACAAGATCGAGGGCGTGGCCAACGGCCTGCCCGGAGTGCCCAACGGCCGCGAGGCGGAGCTCGCGTGGGTGCTGCAGGAGATCAGTCGCCGCCGGGTCCGCAACACCGTCTGGCTCACCGCGGACGTGCACTATTCCGCCGCGATCCACTACGCGCCCGAGCGAGCCGCGTTCGAGGGGTTCGACCCCTTCTGGGAGTTCGTCTCCGGGCCCCTGCACGCCGGGGCGTTCGGCCCCAACGCGCTCGACCCGACGTTCGGACCGCAGCAGGTCTTCGTCAGCTCGCCGCCGCGTGCCAACACCTCACCGTTGGAGGGCTTCCAGCACTTCGGCGAGGTCAACGTCGACGGTGCCACCGGGCAGCTCCGCGTCGACCTGCGCGACCAGGCAGGTCGCTCGCTCTGGACCACCACGCTCGACCCGAGGCGCTGACCGCCGGCCATCGCCGCCGCCGCGCACGGGGCGCGTCCGGTGGCCGCCCATCGTCACCGCCGCCCCGCTGAACCCCGCGACCGCACCGGACCGTGACACGGTCCGGTGCGGTCGTCCACACCCCGGGTCGGGTCAGCGCCGACGACGCGGCAGCTCGTGCAGGTGCGAGCAGCCACGCCAGATGGTGTTCGCCGAACCGGCCGGGTTGAGTGCGAGGTCGCCGGCGTCGTCGTGCTCGAGGAAGAACCGGTGCTTGCCCCAGTTCCTGATCGGCGAGAGAACGTCTGCCCAGTCGATGTCGCCCTTGCCGACGTCCGTGAACCGGAAGTTCCGGCCCGCGTTGACGGTGCCCGCAGCCGCAGTGCGGTTACCGGCCGGGTCCCACGTGACGTCCTTGACGTGGAAGTACGGGATGCGGCTCTGGTACGCCTGGATGTACTTCTTCGGGTCCTGGCCCGACACGGCCACCCACCCGAGGTCCAGCTCGAAGAACACGTACTCCGGGTCGGTGTTCTCGATGAAGAGGTCGAAGAGGGGCTTTCCCTGACCGTCGAGCGCGAACTCGCTGTCGTGGTTGTGGAAGAAGAACCCGGCCATCCCGTTGTGCTTCGCGTCCCTGCCCCACTGGTTGAAGAGGTCAGCCGCCCGCAGGTACTCGTCCCGGGTGTGGTTGTCCCGGGCGATGATTCCTCCCAGGCTGCCGGTCCCGACCAGCGGGAAACCCAGCGCTTCGGCATCACGGTAGATCGCGGATCGGCCCTCCGGCGTCGCCCAGGGCAGCACCTCGCTCCCACCGCGCGGACCGAAGTGGTTGCTCGCGATATCGATGTCGAACGATCGGAAGATCTGCCGCAGCTCGGCAGGTGACCGGTCGTAGAAGCTGCCGGCCAGCTCTGCCTGCTTGACGCCCGCGTCCGCAGCGATCTCCAGCGCGCCCTCGAGCCCCAAGGTAGAGCTCACCAGGCTCCGCATGGTGAAGATCTGCATCCCGACCGACTCCTCGGGGATGCCGAACCCGTTTCCTCTGCCGCGGGCGGCTCCGGTCGCGACGGTCTCAGCGGAGGCCGGGCTCATTGACGCCAGCACCCCTGCCGCGGCAGCCCCCGCCGTCAACAGCGAACGCCGGCTCAACTTCGATGTGTTCTCCACGTGTGCTCCTCTGCACGGGGCCAAAACTACGGCCGGTCCGGTGAAAGTCAGCTCGGCCTGAGGCGTCGTCACCTCGGCCCGCTCCCGCCTCGACCACGCGCGTGCTCCGGGGTGTGAGCCGCTGGGGCGAGGTACCCCGGCACCATACGAGGGCCACAGACTTTTAACAAACGAAGAGCAAAAGATGCGTGCCGTTCGACCGAACGAGGTCGAGCTCGCCGCACCAGCCCCTTCGACGCAACCTGGGTGGGCGGCACGAGTGCGGCATTCGTCTGTGCCGAGATCGCCGGATGCGAGTGGAACGGCACCACCGCAAGGTGATCTTGATGGTCCTCAGACGGGAGGAACGCCATGACACAGTCCATCCCGGCCACGCACACGCGGGCGCCCTACCAGTGGCTCGCGCTGACGATCGGCGTGGTCTATCTCCTGGTGGGAATAGCGGGTTTCTTCGTCACCGGGTTCGACGGATTTGCGGAGCACGACCATGGCCAGACGCTGCTCGGCTTCGCCATCAATCCTTTGCACAACATCGTGCACCTTCTCATCGGGCTCCTCGGTGTGACCATGTGGTCCTCGCCGGGCCGGGCGCGGACGTTCGGCTGGCTGCTGGTGATCGGGTACGGCGCAGCGTTCGTCTACGGCCTGATCGCGGTGAACAATCCCGACATCAACGTCCTCAACATCAATGCGGCGGACAACTGGCTGCACATCCTGAGCGTCGTGGCCGGCCTGGCCATCGCACTGTGGCCCCGTCGGCACGGCGGCACTGCCTCAACCGAACCGCCGTCGACCTGATCTGTGCCGAGGGGCGGACAGTGCGTTCCACCCGCGACGTGCTGGACGACCATCTGGAGTGCCGGCGCGCCCTCGCCCTGGACAGCGACCTGGCGCGCAGCTACGCATCGGGCGCGGGCTCATCGCGGCTCAGGCGATCGGCCACCTCAGCGTCTGAGGCCCACGTGCATCTGAGGCCCACGGCCGGTCGTCGTGGCGGACGTCGATGTCACCAGCTGGCGATGACGTCCCGCGCCCAGCGCCGCCCGATGAGTCGCTGGACGTCGGGACCCGGGTGCAGGTTGTCGGGCAGCGGCATCGTCCGCGCGTCGTCCGGCCCGTACAGGGACAGTCCGTCGACGTAGGTCAGGTTCGGGTCCGATGCGCGGCGTGTGTCGACGACGGCCTCCAGCTCCGACCGGATCACCTGGAGACACAGCTTGCCCTCCGCCACGTCCTGCACCGTTCCGGCGGCCGTGCACCAGCTCACCGCCTTCGAGGGGTCGTCGACCGTCGGTCCCGCGGATCGTTCGACGGGTTCGCACCAGATCGGCGACGCCAGGACGATCGGCGTGCCCGGGTGCCCGTCACGGATGGTGTCGAGGAAACCGTGCATCGCCGTCCGGAAGGCCCGCGTGCGCATGTGGTCCCCGTTGACCAGGTTGATCCCGATCTTCAGGCTGATGACGTCCGCCGGCTGGTCACGGATGATCCGCGCGACGAACTGGTCGAGCAGCGCGCTCCCGGAGTACGCCAGGTTCGTCAGCTCGACGCCTGTCTCCAGCGCCGCCACGACGGGCCAGGTCCCGGTCGTCGAGTCGGCCGCGTAGCCGTGGCTGATCGAGCTGCCGTGGTGGACCCAGCGCGGTGCGCCGGTCGGCGTGGCCGCCGTCACCGGAGCGTCCGCGCGCAGCGCGCGAAGACGGACCGCGTCGGTGTACGGGACCCAGATCTCCAGGTCTCGCTCGGTCCCGGTCGCCAGGCCGTCGAGCCGGACGGTCGACGACGCCCCGGGAGCCACCCGTGCGGTGTCGGGTCGCTCGAACGAGAACAGGTAGCGGTGGCCAGGGGGCGCGCTTGCGCTCGCTACCACCCGGCCGTTCTCGGTCACGTCCCAGACGCCGGGCGCGAGGTCCACCTGCTCGTTCTCGGCGATGCGGGTTCCGTCGTAGTCGATCTCGATCACGTCGGCGGCGGTGCGTACGGCAAGCCGGACGCCCGCGGACTCGGACGTCGTCTCCGCCATGAACGCGTCCGGCACCCTGGGCCGGGCCCAGGCGGGGATGCGGTGCGGCACGACGGCGCCGTCGCCCGTGCGCTCGGTCTCGACGGCGCCCCGGACCCAGGTGACCTCCAGCGGGATGTCGCGCAGTCCCGGCCCGGTCTCGCGGACGGCGCTCATCGAACGTCCCATGGTCCGCCGGGACGGAACGACGCCACACCGACCGTGGTGTCGCTCTGCCCGTAGTAGGCGAGCCACTCGCCCCTGAAGTGGACGAGCCCTTCGACGAACGTCACGTTGTCCACGAGACCGTGCCGGTCCTCGGGCGTCGTCGGCTCGAGCCACGGCCTCACCATCTTGGCGACCGGTTCGTCGGGCACCGCCGGATCGATCAGGACCTGACCGCACGAGTAGTACACGCCCCCGCCGGGCAGGTCGACCGCGCTGTTGTGCATCAGCAGGACGTAGCCGTTCGACGTCATGACCGGCTGGGGGCCGGTCTCGACGAGGTCGCCCATGAAGCCTCCGGGCTCCGGCCGGAGGACGGGGCGGGCGTCGGGGTCGACCCTCCAGTGGACCAGGTCGGTCGAGCGCGCGAGGTAGATGGCGCCCTCGCCGAAGTACATGAGGTACTCGCCGTCGACCGGTTCCGTGAGGATCGCCCCGCCCTTGCTCCAGCTCCGCTCACGCCTCGGGTCCAGCCCGCGGAAGGTACTGAACCCCTGGAACAGCGGCCCGTGCTTGGTCCACGACCGCAGGTCGGTCGACGTGGCGAGGCACAGCTCGGCCGTCTCGCGGTCCCAGCCGGTGTACGTGAGGTAGTACATCCCGTCGATCCTGACCAGGCGGGGGTCCTCGCACCCGAACCGCTCGTAGCCGTGCTCGGGCGAGAGGATCGGCTCGGGCTCCGTGGTGAAGTGGTATCCGTCGTCGCTCCAGGCAAGCCCGAGGTGCGAGACGACGTCGTCCGCGTGGGCCCGGTAGACGAGGCCGACGCGCCCGCCCTCGACGAAAGCGGCCGGGTTGTAGACGCTCCGCGACTCCCAGGGGTGGCGGCCGGGCACAAGGACCGGGTTGCCGTCGTACGGCCGGAAGGGGCCGAGGGGGTACTCCACGCGGGCGTTCACTCGGCGCCCCGGGCGATGCGGAGCGTCACGAGCTGGAACGGACGCAGCGACAGCGCGACCGACCGCGTGTCGGAACCGACGACCGCCGAGGGCTCGGTGGCGCGTTCGTGCAGGTCGGTCTCCACGACGGAGCGTGCGGCGAAGCCCAGCCCCAGGGTGGCGTGCACGCGCGTGCCGAACGCCTCGTAGAGCCGCACGACCACGTCGCCCGACCCGTCCTCGGCGAGCTTGACCGTCTCGACGACGGCGGCGTCGGAGCTCGAGCGCAGCAGCGGCTCGATCCCCTGCACGCCGTCCACGGCGCGCAGGGGCAGGTTGAGCCGGTAGCCCGCCCGGACGGCGTCGTCCACCCCGCCCGGCACGAGCGACGTCCGGAAGACGTGCCCGCCCTGGTCGGCGGTGGGGTCCGGGAACAGCGGCGCCTTGAGCAGGGTCTGGCGCACGAGCGAGTACGTGCCGCCGCCGCCGCGCTCGTGCCGGGTGACGTCGTGGCCGTAGGTCGCGTCGTTCGCCACGGCGAGGCCGAAGCCGGCGTCCGCGACGTGCACCCACCGGTGCGCGACCGTCTCGAAGCGCGCCTCGTCCCAGCTCGTGTTCGCGTGCGTGTCTCGCTCGATGTGCCCGAACTGGATCTCCGACCGGGCCGACGCGGTGTGCACGTCGATCGGGAACGCGAGCTTGAGCATCTTCTGCCGCTCGTGCCAGTCCACGACGGTCTCGATGTCGACCGCCGCCCGGCCGGCCGCGACGGTCAGTGTCTGGGTGATCACCGAGCCGGCGAACTTCCGGACCGTGCGCACGGCCACGCGCTCCCCGCCGGCCTCGAGCACCTCGACGCTGTCCGCCTCGGCGAGGTCCTGACCGAGTCGCCGGTACTCGACGTCGACGTCCCACGCGTCGAAGCGGCGCGGTGTATCCGTGAAGACCTGCAGCAGGCCACCACGCCGTCCCGGCGGGATGCACTCACGAGCGGCCGCCAGGTCGAACAGCGACGTGATGAGCCCGTCCCCGTCGATCGTGACGGCGATGAAGTCGTTGCGGACACGGAGGCCCGCCGCGGTCTCCGCCACCGTGACCGTCCCGGAGGTCCGACGGCGACCGACCGAGAAGGGGGCGACCCCGTCCAGGGCGTACGGACCAGGGTTCGCGACCAGACCGCCGTCTCCCGGACCGACCTCCTCGTCGGCACCGAGCGCCTCACCGGCACCGAGCGCCCTCATCGCCTCGGCGACGACGGACTCCAGCTCCGCCGCCACCTGGCGGTACTCCTCCTCGGCCTGGTCGTAGACCCAGCCGATCGACGACCCCGGCAGGATGTCGTGGAACTGGTTGAGCAGGACCGTCCGCCATGCCGCGCGCAGGCGCTCGGCGGGGTACGGGGCACCGGTGCGGACGGTGGCCGTCGCGGCCCACAGCTCCGCCTCGTGGAGCAGAGCCTCCGACCGGCGGTTGCCGCGCTTGGTCCGCGCCTGCGAGGCGTACGTCCCGCGGTGGCTCTCGAGATACAGCTCGCCGACCCACACGGGCCGGGTCGCGAGCTCGGCGGCGGCCGCCTCGAAGAACCGCTGCGGGGACGCGACGCGAACGGTCGGCGAGCCCTCGAGGTCCGCCGACCGGCGGGCGGCGGCCATCATCTCGCGCGTCGGGCCACCGCCGCCGTCCCCGAACCCGAACGGCACGAGGGAGGTGTTGGCCCGGCCCTTGTCGGCGAAGTTGCGTTCGGTGTGGGCGAGCTCCGCCGGGCTCAGCGTCGAGTTGTACGTGTCCACGGGCGGGAAGTGCGCGAGCACCCGGGTCCCGTCGATGCCCTCCCAGTCGAAGGTGTGGTGCGGGAACGCGTTGACCTCGTTCCACGACAGCTTCTGCGTGAGGAAGTACCGCGCACCGGCCGCCCGGGCGATCTGCGGCAGCGACCCGCTGTACCCGAAGGAGTCCGGCAACCACACCTCGGTCGCCTCCACACCGAGCTCGTCACGGAAGTACGACCCGCCCTCGACGAACTGGCGCGCCATCGCCTCCGCACCCGGCAGGTTCGTGTCGGACTCGACCCACATCCCGCCGACCGGCACGAACCGCCCCTCCGCGACCCGAGCACGGATCCGCTCGAACAGCTCCGGGTAGTACTCCTGGATCCAGGCGAGCTGCTGCGCCGACGAGCACGCGAAGACGAGGTCAGGATCGGCGTCCATGAGGTCCAGGACGTTGGAGAACGTGCGCGCGCACTTGCGCACCGTCTCCCGCACGGGCCACAGCCACGCGGAGTCGATGTGCGCGTGGCCCACCGCGTACACGCGGTGGGCGCTCCGGCTCGCAGGCGCCGCGAGCGCCTCCGCGAGCGCCGCACGCCCGGCCGGCGCGGTGGTGTGCACGTCGTGCGGGTCGACGGCGTCGACCATCGCGTCGAGCGCGGTCAGCAGCTCGGCGCGGCGCGGGGAGGAACCCGGCAGCTCGAGCGCGGTACCGAGCGCTACCGCGATGTCCTGCAGGAGCTCCCAGACGGTGCCGTCGCGCTCGACGACGTCGACCCGCCCCAGGGTGTAGAGGGGCCGGTCAGGCACCGTCTCGCGGCGGCCCAGTGGTGTCGGGGCGAAGGTGTCGCCCTCGATGATGTTCGGGTTCGCCGCCGCCTCCACGTACACCTCGAACGACTCCCCCGGCGCGAGGCCGAGCCGCACGTAGTCGTTCCTTGGTTCGATGGCCTTGAGCGTCCGGCCCTCGCCGTCGTAGACCAGGGCCTCGACCTGGAAGCCGGCCGAATCCCCCTGGAACCCTGGGTCCACGACGAGCTCGACCGAACCTGGCGCGGCGGACCAGCCGGCCGGCACCGTCCCGGTCACCCGGAGCCAGATCGTGGCCCACGCGCGACCCCACGCCCGTCCGGGCGCCGTGGGCTCGTACGCCTGGGTGACGGCTTCCGCGAACGGCACGGGCTCGCCGGGCACCTCCCAGACCTCGATCCGGGCCGGGACGGCGGCGCGTTCGCACGCCGGCTCGAGGCGCTCGCGGACGAATCGTTCGACGCGCGCCTGGGTCATCCTGTGGTCGTTGTGCACGGGTGAAGGCTCCTCGGTGGTGCGGTGATGCGGTGGCGTGACGGCAGGTGCTGGTGCTGTGCGTCAGGTCTGGGTGCGTCAGGTCTGGCCGAGCGCGAGTCCTCGGCTGAATGCCCGCTGGGTCGCCATGAACAGCACGACCATCGGGATGGAGACGATGAGGCCGCCCGCGAGCAGGACGGGCGCCGTCGATCCCCCGTAGTTCCCCTGCAGCGCGGCGAGCGACCCCATGAGCGGGCGGATGCTCGACGACCTGGACAGGGTCAGCCCGAGCAGCAGGTCGTTCCAGACCAGGGTGGCCTGCAGGATGAAGACGGCCACCAGGGCGGGCACGGACATGGGGAGGTAGATCCGCCAGAAGATGCGCCACGGCGATGCGCCGTCCATGACCGCGGCCTCGAACACGCTGCGGGCTATCCCGGCGAAGAAGTTGCGCAGCACGAAAGCGGAGAACGGCACCGAGATGGCCGCGTAGACCAGGATGAGCCCGAACCGCGTGTCATAGATGTTCAGCTCCACGTACCCGACGAACAGGGGGAGCAGCAGGATCTGCATGGGGAACACGGTCGAGCTGAAGATCACGACGAACCAGGCGAACCCGTGCTCGAGGCGCAGGGCGACGATGGCGAACCCGGTCGCCGCGCCGATGAGCACCGCGATGAGCGGGGCCGTGATCGCGTAGAGCGCCGTGGACCAGACGGCCCCGCCGAGCTCACCACGGGTCCAGGCCTCGGAGACGTTCCCGACGATCCCGGCAAGGCCTGTCGGGCTCCAGACCGAGCTGCTCCCGTACTGCTCCTGGGTCTTCGCCGCGTTGACGAGGATCAGGTAGACGGGCACCAGCCACACGATGCCCAGGACGACGAGAACGATCTTCCGTATGCGGTCAGCCATCAGATCTCTTTCGAGTCGGCGAGCTGGCGGCGCAGGTAGAGGATCGATGCCGCGACGGTGACGATCGTCAGGAGGACGGCGATCGCCGCGCCGAGCCCGTAGTCGGTGTAGTTGAACGTGTCCTTGTACATCGTCAGAGCGAGGGTCTCGGAGGAACGGCCGGGGCCGCCCTGCGTCATCGCGTAGATGATGTCGAACTGCTTGAGGGACCCGACGATGGCGAGCCCGACCACGACGGTCGTGAGCGGTCGCAGCATCGGCCACGTCATCGTGCGGAAGAGCGTCCAGCCGGACGCGCCGTCGACGCGCGCCGCCTCGATGGGTTCCTTGGGGATGGACTGCAGGCCGACGGTGAACAGCAGCGCGTTCACTCCCGCTCCCTGCCAGGCCGCCGCCGCGATCATGACGAAGGTGTTCAGCGGGGCGTCGAGCAGCCACCGTGGGGCGTCCTGCACCCCGACCAGGCCGAGCGCCTGGTCGATCGCGCCACCGTCCTGGAGGATGAACCCCCAGATGACGCCGACCGCGACGCCGGAGATGGCGTATGGGATCAGGAACGGGATCCGGTACCAGAACGAGCCCTTGAGCCCGAAGGTCAGGACGGCGATGAGCAGTCCCAGACCGACGGGCAGGACCAGGGTGCCGATCACCCAGTACAGGGTGTTGAGGGTCGAATCCAGGAATCCGGGGTCGCGGAACATCTCCTGGTACTTGGCCGGTCCGACGAGCCGGGGGCTGCCGAACCCGTTGTACTCCGTGAAGCTCAGGTAGGTCGTCCACAGGAACGGCAGGTACATGAGCAGCGCGACGACCAGCAGGGCGGGGGCGGCGAAGGCTCGAGCGGACCAGGTGTAGGGCCGCCGCGGCCGGCGTTCGGTGTCTGTGTCCCGGGCCGGCGCGGCGGCCGGGGACCTCGTCGCGACGGTCATGGTCAGTCCTGTTCGGACCAGTACGTGTCGGCCTCGTCCTGCAGGGTCCGCAGCCCCTCCTCGGGGTTCGGCGAGTTCGTCACGAAGTCGCCGAAGACCTCGGTCGAGCGGTTGTAGACGGGCAGCGGCACCATCTCGACGAAGCGCTGCTGGGTCTCGTCGCCGGCGAGCTGCTCGGACAGGGCCTGGAGCTCCGGGTCGTCGAGGGTGACGTCCGGGTTGAACGACAGGTCGCCGCGCGAGTCGGTCCACGCCTGCTGTGCGTCGTCGGTGAGCCACCACTTGCTGTACTCGAGCGCGGCTGTCTCGTTCGGGGACCCCTTGGCCACGCACAGCGGACCGGTCTCGAGGATCATCTGCTCGTTCTCGACGTCAGGGTTCATGTTGGGGAACGCGAAGATCCCGTAGTCCTCGCCCGAGACCTGGTCGATGTCGTTGAGCTGCCCCGTGAGGAAGGTCCCGAGGTACTCCATCGCGACGTCGCCGTTGGCCAGGAGCGTCTGCGGCTCGGTGTCGAGCCCGGGATCCGTGAAGTAGCCCTCGTCGTTGAGGCGCTTCCACTCCTCCATGACCTCGACGACCTCTGGGTCGGTGAACGAGCTCTCCCCGGTCGCCAGTCCCGCGTACGCCTCGGGGTCCTGGCCGGCCATGAGCGCCTGGAACATCGCGAACTCGAAGATCACGTTCATCTGGAAGAACGGCGTCACGTCCGCGTCCTTGAGGCGCGCCGCGGCGTCCATGAGCTCGTCGTAGGTGGTCGGGACCTCGATGTCGTTGTCCGCGAAGACCTGCTTGTTGTAGTAGACGGCCCAGTACACGACGTTGAGCGGCACGCAGTACTGCTTGCCGTCGTAGGTGTAGTTGTCCTTCAGGCCCTCCGGAACGAGGCCTTCCGCCTCGGCCTCGGCCCAGATGTCCGTCGTCTCGGCCACGACGCCCTGCTCGACGAGCTCCGCGAGCTGCCCGCCCGTGTGCCAGGTGAACAGGTCCGGAACTTCCTTGGTCTGGAACGCCTGCTTCACGAAGCTGTCGTACGCGGCCGGGTCCGAGCCGGGTGCCGTGACGACGTCGAGCATCACGCCCTCGTCCTTCGACTCGCCGTTCATGTCGTCAAAGCTCTGCTTCCAGCCGCCCTTGTCCATGTAGAACGTCAGCTGGGTCGGGTCGTCGGGTGTCCCGGCGCCCGTGTCGGCACCTCCGGAGCATGCGGCGAGCACGAGGGCCAACGAGCCCACCAGTGCGCCCGCCGCGAGTGGGATTCGCTTCATCGTTCTCTCCTCGTCGTGAGAATCGACATCATCGTCGAGGAGTATCTAAACCATGTTGATTTATCCCGGTCAACCCCATTGACCCAGATAACTCAAGCATGTTGAGATATCTGGTGACAGCGACGTCATCCGCCTCGCGGCCCCGATCACCTGGCGTGCCCCGGGCCTGAGCGAGCCGGTCAGATCGTCCTCCAGGATCAGAGAGGAACCTGATGGGAACGAGATCACTCTCCAGAGCTCTGCTCGCCGGCGGTGCGGCGACGGCCGTGGCCGTCACCGCCCTCCTTGCCGCTCCGGCGCAGGCCGCTCCCCCGCCGCCGATCGCCCCGGACGGCGGGGCCGCGTCGTGCACCGCCGCACGCGGCCCGGCCCCCGTGGTGACGGGCGCGCACGCGAACACCGAGCTCACCCAGGCCTTCCGCGACTTCGGTAACTCCGGTGGCGGCTGGGCCAACGAGGGCGGCTGGGGCGCGTCGGACGGCGTCTACTCCGCCGAGCTCCCCGGCCACGACATCGTCTGGCTGATGAACGACACGTTCCTCGGGCCCGTCAACGAGGACGAGTCCATGACCGAGCCCGGGTTCATCCACGGCTCGATCGTCACCGGCGGTCGGGACGGCCTCCCGGACACGACCATCACGGGCGGCACCCAGGACGCGCCCACCTCGATCGCGTCGCCGCCCGACTCCGTGGACGGCGACCCGTGGTACTGGAACGGCGACGGCATCGTCGACGGCGGCAAGCTCCGCGTCTTCCAGGGCCGGACGGGCCTCACCGACGGCGAGCCGCCGTGGAACTTCGGCTGGGTCGGGAACGACATCGTCACCTACACCGACGACTTCACCGTCCAGGACGTCACGCGGACCTACGGGTCCCCCGACGGGGCGGGGATCAACTGGGGCAACGAGGTCGTCCGGTGCGACCGGTGGCTGTACATCTACGGCGTGAAGGACGGGTCTGCCTATCTCGCCCGCGCCCGGTCGGGTCACCTCGTCGAGATGGACTGGGAGTTCTACGACGGGGCCGGCTGGTCCCGGGACGAGAGCGACGCGGCGTCCGTGGCGGACGACGTCGGCGCGTCCTACAGCGTGACGCCGATGGACGGGCACTTCGTGCTGACGACGACGGCCACGAACATCTTCTTCGACCACAAGGTCTACGTCGCCACCGCCGAGACGCCCGCCGGGCCCTTCACCGGGCGCACCGCGGTCTACACCGCTCCCGAGGGTGGGACCGGCAACCTGTACGCGCCGTACAACGTCGCCGCCCACCCGGCCGTCAGCGGGCCCGGCGAGCTCGTGATCTCGTACAACGTCAACAGCGGCGTGGGCGACGACATCCTCGCCGACGCGAACAACAACCGTCCCCGTTTCGTGACGATCGAGCTCGATTCGTCCCGGAACTGACGCCCGGCGGTCCGCGGCGGCCCCGTCCGGTGATCCCGGGCGGGGCCGCCGCATCACCTACAGTGTGCGACACCTACAGTGTGCGACGAGGACCAGCGAGGAAGGGTGGTGACGATGCTCAAGGGCGCGAGCTTTCCCGTCATCGCGGCGTTCAACGAGACCCTCGTCCTCGAATCGATCCGCCGCTCGCGGACCGGGCTCAGCCGGGTGGAGGTTTCCCGCGAGACGAGCCTCTCCGCGCAGACGGTGTCGAACGTGAGCCGCCGGCTCCTCGAACGCGGACTGATCCGGGAGGCCGGCAGCCGCCGGGTCCAGGGGCCGGGCAAGCCGCCCACGATCCTCCGGCTGGAGGCGTCCGGCGCGTTCGCCGTCGGTGTCCACCTCGACCCGAGCGTGATCACCTGCGTCCTGCTGAACCTGCGCGGTTCCGTGGTGCGCGAGATCCGACGGCACCCGCCCGAGTCGGGCGACGCCGCGGAGACGCTGGCGCAGGTCGCCGACGCGATCGGCGAGCTCATCCGCGCCTCGGGGGTCAGCATGAGCCGCGTCGCCGGGATCGGGGTCGCCGCGCCCGGACCCATCGACGCGTCGGCGGGCGTGCTGGTCCGGCCGCGCCTGGCCCCTGGCTGGGCCGACTTCCACCTGCGTGACGACCTGCAGGCGAAGCTCGGGCTGCCGGTGACGCTCACGAAGGACGTCACCGCGGCCGTTCTCGCCGAGGACTGGACGAACCCCACGGACGCTCGGTCCAACTACGCGTTCCTGTACTGGGGCACAGGGATCGGTGTCGGCCTCGTGCTCGACGGCGACGTGCACGCCGGGGCGACACAGAACGCCGGCGACGTCGGGCACACGATCGTCGACCCGGACGGCCCGGTCTGCGTCTGCGGACGGCGTGGCTGCTTCGGGGAGGTGGTCCGCCCGTACCGCATGGTCGTCGAAGCGCTCGAACGCGGCGCCGTCCCTCGACCGGACAACCTCACCGGTCCGATCGGCCCCGCCGCCCCCCTCAGCCTCGAGACGATCGACCAGCTGTTCCACGCCCTGGGGCAGCGCGCGTCGAGCGGCGATCAGGCGGCCCTGGGAGTCGTCGACCACGCCGCTCGCAGCACGGCCCTGTTCGTGTCCAACCTCGCGGCCCTGCTCGACCTCGACCGGGTCGTCTTCGGAGGTCCGTCCTGGGCACCGGTACGCGACCGGATGCTCGAGGTCCTGCCGGGCGAGCTCGCGACGGCCACCGCCGAGAGCATCGCGCACCCCGTGGCACTGGCCACGAGCTCGATCGGCGACGACGTCGCTGCGGTCGGCGCCGCGTGCCTCGTCCTGGACCGCACCTTCTCCCCCCGTTCCGCACTGAGCTGACCGCCCCGCCCTGCGGCTCAGGAGCCCGTGGCCGCCGGTCCTTCGGGCATGGACGGGATCTCCAGGCGCGTGCGGAAGAGCTTGCCGCCCCACCCGTCGCCGGGGCTGGAGTCTCCGACGCGCAGGTACAGCGAGCCGTCGGTGGAGCCGGTGCCGGCGAGAAGCTCCGCGACGTCGAGCGTGCGCTCGGCCCGGTTCGACTCGAAGATCGGCGAGCCGGTCTCCTCCAGCACCGTGGTCCAGGACTCACGGTCGGACGATGCCTCGACGAGGAACTGGTTGGCGATGTCCAGTGTCAGCGTCCCGGCCCGGGCGTCGGCCAGCGGGACCCGGTAGGTGAAGGTGCTCTCGTTGTCGGCGTACCTGACGTAACCGCCGGCGGCTTCGGCGAGAGCCGAGCCGTCGTCGGCCACGAGCCAGCGCTCCTCGGCCGGCGTGCCCGGCCGGACCTCGGTCACGTCACCGACGAGGGCGACCGTGCCCTGCCCGGCGACGGTCCACGGACCCCAGGTCGCGGTGACCTCGAGCGTGTGGTCACCTGGCGCCGCGCCCGCCGTCGGCGTGACGGTCAGGTCGACCGACGCCTTCCCCTCGGCAGGCACGTCCAGGAGGGACGCGGCCGGGTCGACCGCCCAGCCGTCGCCGAGCGCCGCGGCGACATCGACGCTGAGCGGCTTGTCGCCCGCGTTGCTCACCGTGACCGGCACCGTGGCCGTGTCGCCGGCCCGCAGCGAGGCGTCCCCGACGCCGACCCTGACGAGCGAGTCCGGTGTCTCCGCGGGAGTCAGCAGCTCGACCTCCGCCAGGCGTACGTCGCCACCACCGTTCGTCAGTTTCCTGGGTGTCTGACACCGCTGTCAACAGGTCACCGACGAAATAGTCGGGTGATTAGGTAAATCGCCGACGTCACCCCTGAGGTACGTGCGAGCCGGAGGGCGGCGTCCGGCGCACCTTCCATCCGTCGAGGTCCGGAGCGACCCACCCGTCGACGTCCCGTCGCACAGGCAGCACCACGGGGACGGTGATGCGATCCATCTGCAGCGCGCCCTCGATGCGCGGAGCCGCCGTGCCGTCCGGACCGGCCCCGGGCACCCAGCGCACCGTGATCCCCTGGGCGGCGAGGGCGGCCTCGTCGATGACGGCGAGCACGAGGGGTTCGGACGCGTCACCGTAGACGTCGCGCAGCACCACCGGCAGACCTTCCGCGGTGGTGGCGTGGAGGTATCCGGTGTCGTCGAACAGCGTGCCGCGCGTCGCCACGTCGCACTCCCCGAATCGCTCGCACGCCTCCCAGTCGTCACTGAACGCCACGTGCAGCAGTCGTTCCTCGGCCATCGGTTGCCCTCCGAATCCATGAGCCCGCGATCAATGAAACGGTAACGTATCATTGTCTGCATGAAGGTCGACGGCGAGGAGACGGACGCCACAGGGTTCGCCACGGCGCGCCCCGCTGGCGGAGGACGACGGCGCGGCCCGGGCCGCCCGCGCCGCGAGGACGTCGACGCCCGGCGGGCAGAGATCCTGGAGGCCGCAGTGTGCTTGTTCGCCGAGCGCGGGTTCACGGGCACGACCATCGAGGCGGTGGCGCTCGCGGTGGGTGCGACCAAGCGAACCGTCTACCGGCACTTCACGGACAAGACAGGGCTGTTCCTCGCTGCCGTGGAGCGGTTGCACGCCCACGAGCGACCCGCCGCCCACGACGGCGCGGACCTGGAGGAGCTCGCCACACGGATGGTGCATGTCCTGCACGGGGACGACGCCGTGACGCTCCACCGCCTGGTCATCGCCGAGTCGCGCCAGCTTCCGCAGCTCGCGGCCACGTTCTACGAGAGAGGCCCGGCCCGGTCGATCGAAGCGCTCGCCGCGAGCCTCGACCCCGAGCACACGGCCCGTACCGCGCCGGCCCCCTCGCGGCAAGCAGGCCCTGCGTCACCTGGCGCCGCACGCGAGCTGGCCGAGGTGCTCTACACGCTCCTGCTCGGTGAGCCGCACCGGCGACGTCTCCTCGGGCTCACGTCCGCGCCGTCACGCGAGGAGGCACGCTCCCATGCTCATCGCGCCATCAACGCCGTGCTGCATCAGCGCACGTGAGCCGCCTCCGAAGGCGGCCAACCAAAAGTTCCCCCGCTCTCAGGGTGGTGCGGCGAACCTGACGGGGTGGATCGTGGAGCGATGGAACCCAGCACGGACCCGGATTCAGGCGATCTGGTCGCCGAACGCCTCTTCGGTGCTGTCCTCGGCACCGTCGACCTGATGTCGACGTTCCTGGGTGATCGCCTCGGCTGGTACCGCTCGCTGGCCGAGGACGGTCCCGCAACGCCGCCCCAGCTGGCCACACGAACCGGCACGGACGCCCGCTACGCTCGTGAATGGCTGGAGCAGCAAGCCGTCACCGGCCTGCTGCACCTCGACTCGGACGGTTCCGACGACGAACGCGTCTTCAGCATCCCGCCGGGCACCGCGGAGGTGCTGACCAACCCGCACAGCCTCAACTTCTTGGCTCCCATCGGCCGGATGTTCGGCGCGGTCGGCCCCGCCCTCCCCCGGCTGCTCGAGGCTTACCGCACCGGTGCCGGGGTGAGCTGGGACGAGCTCGGCGATCATGCACGGGAGGGACAGGCGGACGCGAACCGGCCGTGGTTCGAGCACCGGCTGGCCGACGCGTTCGCCGGTGTCGAGGACTTGCACGGCCTGCTCTCCCGTCCCGGCGTCCGAGTCCTCGACGTCGGCTGCGGTGGCGGCTGGTCGAGCATCGCGCTGAGCCGTGCGTACCCCACGGCCCTCGTCCACGGGATCGACATCGACCAACCGTCCGTATCCATGGCTACCGACAACGCCCGCGCCGCCGGCGTCTCCGACCAGGTCCGGTTCTCGCACGGCGACGCCGCTGAGCTCCCGGCGGATCGATATGACGTGGCCTTCGCGTTCGAGTGCGTCCACGACATGCCCCGGCCGGTCGAGGTGCTCGCGGCCGTCCGCGAGTCGCTCACGCCAGGCGCTCCGTTGATCGTGATGGACGAGGCCGTGGCCGACTCGTTCGCTCCGGACGGTGACGAGATCGAGCGCCTGATGTACGGCTTCAGCCTTTTCGTCTGCTTGCCCGACGGTCGCTCCAGCCGTCCGAGCGTGGCCACCGGGACGGTGATGCGCCCGCCCCGCCTGCGGCAGTACGCCGAGGCCGCCGGCTTCACGGAGCTCGAAACTCTGCCCATCGAGGACTTCTCGTTCTTCCGCTTCTACCGGATCAGCTGAGAACGCCACGCTCTGCGCGTGCAGCATCAAACAGGTCAGGCGGCGTTTTCCCGTTCAGGGACCCGCCGCCCGACCACCCGCGTGTGCCACCAGATGACGAGCGGCACGACGGCCAGCTCCAGCGCCGCCACCCCGACGAAGATCGGATGCGGCCATCCCGTCAGCAGACCGGAGACGAGCCGGGCCACGCCGCCGACCGAGGCGATCGTGAGGATCACCCGCGTCACCTCGTATCTCTGTTCCGGGCGACGGAGACTCCACCAGACGAGCAGTCCCGCGGCGAGCCAGAACACGTTGGTGAACCGGTACTGACTGTCGACGGTGGCGTTCACCGACTCGCCGCCAGGCAGGGCTTCCGGCCCACCCACGATACCGAGGAGTCCGCTGGAGACGGCCACACCACCGAGCACCGCAATCACCCAGATCAGCGTCCGACGGCCCACACCGGACAGCCCTGCACCGGACAGCCCTGCGCGGACACGACGTCGCCCGTCACTCGCCTCGTCGAGCTCCCTCACGCTTCGCCCTCCTCGTCGAGTGCCCGGACGACCTGCTCGACCGAAGCCAGGAAGCTGCTCGCCTGGTCGGCGGGCCAAGCCGCGAACAGCGCTGCCAGGCGTGCGTTCGGCTCCGCATAGAGCGCACGGAACCGCTCGACACTCGTCGCGTGCACACCGATCGAGCGGCGGTCGTTCGGGTCCGACCGCCGCTCGATCCAGCCCTCCTTCTCCAGCCGAGCCAGCACGCCGGTCATGGTCGCCACGTGGGTGCGGGTCCGGCGCGCCAGGTCCGTCGGCGTCTGCCGCCCCTCACGATGCAGGACGTCGAGCACGGTGAGGTCGCCGTCCCTGAGCTTCGCGGCGGCGGCCACCTCACGATCGACGGTGGCCACGGCGGAACGCAGCCTGCGCAGAGCGAGAAGGAGCTCGTGGGATTCGGGCGCGGTCGTCACTCGCCTATCCTCCTGGTGAACACGGGGTACGGCGTGATGCCAGCGTCCCGCAGGCGGCGGCGAACGACGCGGTGGAAGCTCGGGCGGAGCATCTGACCCGCAAGGAACGGGACCACCCCGCCGGGGATCACGGCGTAGTTCACGATCAGGAACGGTGCGTCGGGCTCCGTCTCCAGCAGCGTGGAATTGTCGACACCTAGCGTCTCTGCGTACCACGGCGCGACTGCCCGCCACGCCTCCACCGCGCGCTGAGGCGTCACCGACCCCGCGAAGTGGTTCAGCAGGACCTCACCGTCCCGAGCCTCGGTGTCGCCGATCCTGCCCGAGTTGCGTCCCGTGAGCACCAGCTCGGGGGCAGGCAGGCCACGTGCCGCCGCCCGCTGCGTGACCTCGTCACCCAAGGCACTGCCACCATGGACGAGCACAGCCAGGTCGTACCGTGGCCCGCCCGCGATCGGCGGGATGAACGTGACCTCCAGCGCGTGTGCGGTACGAACTCCGCGCTCGCCGGCGAACTCCCGCGCCAGCCCGATGAGTTGCCCCCTGTGGTCGTCCCGCCGCGCGCTCGCCCGGACGACGGCGCCGGCGAGACGCAGGTCGATGTCCCAGGTGACGTAGGTGAACCAGCCGTCGAGCGGCTCGTCGAATCTCATGACCCTCCCAAGTAGTATGACGTTCATACTATATGGATACCGTATTACATGAGTCGAGCCTTGCACACCCGGCCGGGCGGTTCGTACGCAGCTCCTGGAGCGTGCGGCGCGGATGCTCCGTGAGCACGAGCCGGTCACGTCGCCCTCCCTCGTCGACCGCCAACGCACTCGAGCCCTGACCTCTACCGGGTCATGTTCGATGCGACCGTCGAGCTCGAGGACGTCCAGGCCGCCGAGGCAACCCTCGGTTACCTCGTGCGGGCCGCGCGCCGGCGCCGCGACGCGGGTCGGATCGCCGGCGACGACCCCGCGGCGTGGCGCCGTCCGCGCACTAGCCCTGTGCAGCCGTGGCGACCTCTTCGACGAGCGGATAGGCATTGATCATGCGACGCAGGGTGTCCGTCACGACAGCACGGACCTCCGCCTCCTGCAGCGGGGCGGAGACCAGCGCCGAGCTGAACGAGAACCCCTCGATCAGGGAGAGCAGGAGGAGCGCCTCACGGTTCAGCGCCTCCTCGTCGACGGCGCGGTCAGCCAGCGCGTCGCGCAGCAGTGCGCGGATCACCTCTGCGGCCTGGCGCGATGTGTCAGTGATGTCGGCCGCGAACTCCGGTTCCGTGCGCGCGATGACTCGGTACTCGACGAGGGCGGCGTTCTCCCGGCGTTCCTGATCGCTGGTCGGAGCGGCAAACGCGACGAGGTCGGTGATCCGCGCCACCGGGTCGTCGGACATCGTCGTCGCGCGTCGCACGACGCGCTGCATGAGCACACTCAGCGTGAAGCGCATGACCTCGTGGACGTTGTTCCCGAAGTAGTGCCGGATGCTCCCGATGGCCAGCCCGGTGCGAGCGGCGATCCGGCCGAGGGTCACCGAGCGCAGCCCACGCTCGGCGATCTCATCGATCACGGCGTCGGCGACCTGCTCCCGGCGGGCATCCGGGTCGACTCGTCTGGGCATGACCTCATCGTAGCAATCTGTAGCATCGCCGTGCTAACTTTTCTGGCATGGACGTGCTACAAACGATCAGAGGCGCGCTTCCCTCCCGTCGTGGCTGCGGACAGGACGAGTCATGAACGGCTGGGACGACGACCTCCGGGGCGGCTCGACGGGCAAGGACCCTGACGGCATCGAGGGCCTCGACGACCTCGACGGGTTCGAGGGCTTCGAGGGCGATGAGGGGGCATTGTCGGAACCCGCTCCAGAGCCTGGTGCATCGTTGCCACCGTTCCGCCCCTCCCTCTTGCTCGAGCGCACGCGATTCGCGGTCGACCTCCCCGACGCGTCGACGGCGACGGCGACGATCGACGTCGACCACATCTCGGGCCGGGCCTCGCTCTACCGGGACGACCACCACGTGCAGACCGCCGACATGCCGGTCCGGTTCGCGCTCGGACCAGACGTCATCGAGGTCGCCGCGAGCAGGTACGGCATGCAGCGGATCCACCTGGTCAGCGCGAACGGCAGCCGGCGGCGTCTCGATCCCGCACCCGGGACACCAGAGCACTGGCGCGCCCAGCTCTCCCGGCGACACCCGGGAGCCGGTCGCGCCCTGGCCGCCGGTGCCGTGATCGTGCTGGTGATCAACCTGATCCTGGTCGCGCCCCAGCTGCTCGAGGTGGTCACCCACCTACCGCTCTGGGCGGATCGCTTCACGCCGTTCGTCTCGCCCGTCGACCTACCGGCACCGGCGAACACGGCACTGACCATCGCAGCGGCCCTCGCCGGGATCGAGAGAGCACTCACCTTCCGGCACCACCGCCTCCTGGACACCGAGACGGATGGGATCGACACGTGAGTTCACCGCTCCAGCCAGATGTCACACACCGCCGACTTGCACCCAACGGCAGCTCAACGAAGGAAGTACACGTGCGATCACATCTCCGCCCCCCGAATCGCTCTCGGCGCTGCACGACCGTGCTCGCCGCCACCACGTCGGCACTCCTCGTGCTCGTCGGCTGCGCCCCTACATCTCCTCCACCGGACCCCGGCGCGGACCCGGACCTCAGCGCCTACCTCGGGCAAGAGCTCGACTGGAGCGGGTGCGAGGACACCGCGACCAACGCAGCGGACGCCGAGCTGTTCGCGAACCCGGCGCTCGAGTGCGCCTCGGTCGAGGTGCCGATCGACTACGCCGAGCCGGACGGCCAGAGGGCGCACATCGCGCTCCTGCGCCTACCCGCCACAGGCGAGGCCGAGGGCTCCGTGCTGGTCGACCCGGGCGGCCCCGGAGGCTCTGGCACCAGCTTCGTCGCGTCGACCGCGACCCTGTGGCAGGCCGGCCCTGTCGCCGAGCGCTTCGACATCGTCGGCTTCGATCCTCGGGGGATCGGCTCGTCGACCCCGGCCCTCGACTGCTACACCGACCAGGAGCACGACGCGGGAGCCGCGCCACGGTTCGGCGCCGTCTACGACGTCACGAGTGCCGAGCAGGCGGCCGAGCTCGCGGAACGCTGCGCCGAAGGCTCCGGCGGGGTCGCCAACCTGGTCAACGCCGGGTCCACGAACGTCGTGCGGGACATGGACCTCGTACGAGAGGTGCTCGGTGACGAGAAGCTGACCTACCTCGGCTACAGCTACGGCACCGAGCTCGGCGCCATGTACGCAGCGACCTACCCCGAGAAGGTCCGCGCGATCGTGCTCGACGGCGCCGTCGCACCCGACCTGACGGCCAGGGAGTTCCGCCTCTCCTCGTTCGCCGGCCTGCAGGCGCGGTTCGACGACCTCGCCGCGTTCTGCGCCGAGTCACCCGATTGCGTACTCGGTACTGATCCCGCGGCCGCGAACGATCGCCTGCACGAGATCGTCCGACCGTTCATCGAGACGCCGCCGACCGTGGACGGCAGAGAAGTGAGCATCTGGGACATCTACCTCGGCATCTCGGGCGGGCTGTTCTCGGAGGGGAACTGGCCCGACGTCACCGCCGCGCTGACCGCCCTCGAGGCGGGCCGGGCCGACGAGATGCTCGCCCTGCGGGACCTGTTCTACGGCCGCACCGCGGACGGCTTCCACACGCTCGACCTCGACACGAACATCGCCGTGCGCTGCATGGACTGGCCGCGCCTGACGCCCGAGCAAACCACCGCGCTGGCGCGCAAGGTCGGCCAGGTGGCGCCGATGTTCGACCTCGGCGTCCTCACGGCGGGTGACTTCCACAGCGAGTGCGAGGCCTGGCCCGCACCGCCCACGCGCGACGAGCCCTGGCTCACCGATGTCGAGGACGTTCCCGAGACCCTCGTGGTGTCAGTCACCGGTGATCCCGCAACGCCGCACTCGGGCGGCATCGCGATGGCCGACGCATTGGGCGCAAGCCTGCTCACCGTCGACGGCAAGCAGCACGGCGCCTACCTCCTCGGTGGCAGCACGTGCGTCGACCGCGTGGTCGACGCGTACCTTCTCGACCTCGAGTCCCCGGCTGACGGAGCGCGTTGCAGCCTGTGACCGGATCGCCGCCTGGTCGATACGGGGCGGCGGGCAAGCTGCTCGCGGAGCGTCTCCTCGTCGTGCAGGGTCGACATGGACCAGAACTTGCCGTCGCGGACCATGTAGATGCCGTGTTCGACGATCTCGAACTTCTTGCCCGTCGCTGCGGCTACCGACAGGCCAGAATGGTCCAGGACGAGCGCTGCCCCCTCTCGCTGACCTCAACGGCATGCGTAGAACGCCCCGGGTGCGTCCGGCCGGCGGATCTCGGACCTCGGGACCATACCGGCCTCGGCGACGAGCACGACCTGATGCTCGAACTGCTCACTCACCACGAACACTGCCCGCTCGAGTCCCCACTCGCCAGCGAACCAGACACGTAGCGCCGCGAGCAGGCGCGCATCGGCGCCAGGCGACGTCTTGGCCCTGCGGGTCCAGAAGTACACGGCGGCATCGACATCCCCCCAGGCATCAACCCCAAGCGGTGTCACCGTCGCGCGTGCGAGGAATGTCGCTGTCGGCGGGAACACGTAGACGCATCCAAGGCATGTCGTACGGGTCGGGTCGAGGACGGTGTAGTCGAACGCGCGACGCGCTGCGCGCCGTTCCACCATCGTGGCGACGTCCTTGCGGTTCGCTTCCACCGTGAAGTCGTCCTCCGGCCACGTCGACTGCCGCCACGCACGCAGATCCTCACGTGTGTCCATGACTGCGGCGTAGTCAGCCTCGGCATCACTGCTCTTGATCGGTCTGAGCACGAACTCGTCCGTGACGAGCTCCTCAGGGATCTGCATGCTCGGATCTCCCAGCAAGGTGGCCTCCCGTCGATAGTTCTACGACCGCCGTCCGCCGCGGGATTGCGCCGCCAGATGAGCCACGCCCCGGCTCTCCGATCCATGGGCTGAGCATCGTGTGGCGATCGAGCCCTTCGTCCCAGGACCCGTGGGACTTCAGTAGGACTTCGGATGAACCCACGAGGCCATCCCTGTCCACTTCCGTCCCGCGGGCTCGAACGAGAAAAAGCAGGTCGGGCGGCGTTCTCCCCTTTCAGGAGCCCGCCGCCCGACCCTCACGATCCTCAGACGTTGAACCCCAACATCCGCAGCTGCTCCTTGCCGTCGTCCGTGATCTTCTCCGGACCCCACGGCGGCATCCAGACCCAGTTCACGCGGAACCCGTCGACGATGCCCTCGAGCGCCTGCGCCGTCTGGTCCTCGATCACGTCCGTCAGCGGGCAGGCCGCCGACGTGAGCGTCATGTCGATGGTCGTGTGGTTGTTCTGGTCCACCTGGATGCCGTACACGAGGCCCAGGTCGACGACGTTGATGCCCAGCTCGGGGTCGATCACGTCGCGCATCGCTTCCTCGACGTCCACCGCGGTGGTGGGCGACGAGCCCACCCCGTCAGCGGGAGCGGCCGGGGCATCCTGCCCGACCTCGGTGCTCGCCTCAGTCATCGGTCTCTCCTCACCTCGTTGCCAGCGCGCCACTGCGCGCCAGCGAGTCCTTGAGCGCCGCCCAGCCGAGCAGCGCGCACTTGATTCGCGCGGGGTACTGCGACACGCCGGTGAAGGCCGTCGCGTCACCGAGGGCGTCCTCCGCCTCGTCGTCGTCCAGGCCCTTGCCGCGGGACGACATCAGGTCGTGGAAGAGCCCGTCGAGCCGCGCCACCTCCGCGAGGGGGACGCCCTCCACCAACGATGTCATGACGGACACCGAGGCCTGGGAGATGGAGCATCCCTGGCCGTCCCACGAGACACCGGCCACCGCGCCCTCCGGCGTGACGTCGACCCGGAGGGTCACCTCGTCACCGCACGTCGGGTTCACCTGGTGCGACTCGCCCGCGAGGTGCCCGCTCTCGACCGTCGCGACGTCGGCGAGCCCACGGCCCACCGGGTGCTTCGCGTGGTCAAGGATGACCTGCTGGTACATCTGCTCGAGCGTGCTCACGACGCTGCCTTTCTAGGCCTTGAAATTCTCATTCTGCTCCGAAGAACGCGCGGACCCCCGCCAGTGCTTCCCGGAACGCCACAACTTCTTCGACGGTCGTGTAGACCGACGCCGACGCGCGTGCCGTGGCTGCCACGCCGAACCGGCGGTGCAGCGGCTGCGCGCAGTGGTGTCCCACCCGGACGGCGATCCCCTTGTCGTCGAGGACCTGGCCGACGTCGTGCGCGTGCACGCCGTCGACCACGAACGAGACCACGGCGAGACGATCGGCCGTGTCGAGCGGGCCGATCACCCGGACCCCCGGGATCTCGGCGATCTTCAGCATCTCCGCCGCGAGCTCGGTCTCGTGCCGGGCGACGCCGGCCATGCCGAGCTCGTCGAGGTACTGTGCGGCGCAGCCCATGCCGACCGCCTGCGCGACCATCTGGGTGCCCGCCTCGAAGCGCTGCGGCGGCGGCGCGTAGGTGGTGCTCTCCATGGTCACCACCTCGACCATGGACCCACCGGTGACGGAGGGCGGCATGGCCTCGAGCAGCTCGCGCCGCCCGTACAGCGCGCCGACGCCGGTGGGGCCGAGCATCTTGTGCCCGCTGAACGCGGCGAAGTCGACGCCGAGCTCGTGGAGGTCCACGGGCATGTTCGGCACGGACTGGCAGGCGTCGAGCACCGTGAGGGCGCCCATGCGCCGGGCGGCCGCGACGAGCGTCGCGACGGGCGCCACGGCCCCGGTCACGTTCGACACGTGCCCGAACGCGAGCACCTTGGTGCGCTCGGTCAGGAGGGTGTCGAGGTTCGTCAGGTCGAGCCGGCCGTCGTCGGCCACGGGGATCCAGCGCAGGATGGCGCCGGTACGGGCGCACAGCTCCTGCCACGGAACCAGGTTGGCGTGGTGCTCCGCCTCGGTGACGAGGATCTCGTCGCCCGGCGCGAGCCGGAACCGCGCGGCGGCCTCTCCCCCGCGGCCCAGTGTCGCGTTGGAGAACGCGTAGGCCACGACGTTGATCGCGGCCGTCGCACCGGGCTGCCAGGCGATCTCGCCGTCGTCCGCGCCGACGAACGCGGCGACTGCCGCGCGTGCCTGCTCGAACGACTCGGTGGCCTCCTCGGCGAGCTGGTGCGCACCGCGGTGGACCGCGGCGTTGCGCTGCTCGTAGAAGTCCACCTCGGTGTCGAGCACGACCTGCGGTTTCTGCGACGTCGCCGCGGAGTCCAGGTACACGAGGGGCCGGCCACCCCGCACCGTGCGCTCGAGCAAGGGGAAGTCCGCACGGACGGCGGCCAGCTCGGTCGTCGAGATCTCGACGGCGGACGCGCCGCCCGGGGCTGTGTCGCCCGGGCGCACGGTGGCGGTGGTGGTCATGATGTCCCTTCGCGGTACGTCAGTCAGCAGTGGATCAGGCCGAGACCGTCTTGTTCGCGCCGAGGTACTTGTCGTAGCCCTCTTCCTCGAGGCGGTCGGCCAGCTCGGAGCCGCCCTCCTCGGCGATCTTGCCGTCGACGAAGACGTGCACGAAGTCGGGCTTGATGTAGCGCAGGATGCGCGTGTAGTGCGTGATGAGCAGGATGCCGACGTCCGTCTGCTCCTTGGCCCGGTTCACGCCCTCCGACACGACGCGCAGCGCGTCGACGTCGAGGCCGGAGTCGGTCTCGTCCAGCACGGCGAAGCGCGGCTTGAAGAGCTCCATCTGCAGGATCTCGTGGCGCTTCTTCTCACCGCCGGAGAAGCCCTCGTTCACGGAGCGCTCGGCGAAGGCCGGGTCCATGCGGAGGTTCTCCATCGCACCCTTGACCTCCTTGCCCCAGGTACGGAGCTTGGGGGCCTCGCCGGAGATGGCGGTCTTGGCGGTGCGCAGGAAGTTGGCGACCGAGACACCGGAGACCTCGACCGGGTACTGCATGGCGAGGAACAGGCCGGCGCGGGCGCGCTGGTCGACGGTCATCTCCAGCAGGTCCTCGCCGTCCAGCGTGGCGGTACCCGAGGTGACCGTGTACTTGGGGTGGCCGGCGAGCGCCGACGCGAGGGTGGACTTGCCGGAGCCGTTGGGGCCCATGATGGCGTGGGTCTCGCCGCTGGCGATGGTCAGGTCGACACCGCGCAGGATCGGCTTGGGGCCTTCCTTGGTCTCGACGCTGACGTGCAGGTCGCGGATCTCGAGGGTGGGCATATCGGTTACTCCAGGGTTAGCTTGCGAAGTCAGTTGTTCAGGAGACAGGCACGGTGACGTCGATGTCGACGAGCACCTTGTCGCCGTCGATGGTCACCGGGTAGACGGGCACGGGGCGCACCGCCGGGAGCTGGAGGGGCTGGCCGGTCCGCAGGTCGAACTGGGAGCCGTGCAGCCAGCACTCCACGAGGCTGCCCTCCACCTCGCCGTCGGACAGCGAGACGGCGCCGTGGGAGCAGACATCCGAGATGGCATGGAACGTGCCCTCGGCGTCGCGCGCCACGGCGACCGGGACCGGGGCCCCGTCGGCGCCGTCGAGCTCGACGAGCATCGCTTCCTCCGGGCCCAGGTCGTCGGTCATGCAGGCGAGCTGTGCGGTCATGCGCTCGGAGCCACCTCGGCCTCGGTGGGCACGACGGACGGTGCCCCGGTGATCACGCTCATCGACTTCTCCAGCTCGGCCTCGATGGAGGCGAGCAGCCGCTCCTCGACCTCGGCGACGCCGATCTCGTGGATGAGCTCGGCGAAGAAGCCGCGCACGACGAGCCGGCGGGCGTCGATCTCCGGGATGCCGCGGGACTGGAGGTAGAAGAGCTGTTCGTCGTCGAACCGGCCGGTGGCGCTGGCGTGGCCGGCGCCGGCGATCTCGCCGGTCTCGATCTCGAGGTTCGGCACGGAGTCCGCGCGCGCGCCGTCCGACAGGACGAGGTTGCGGTTGAGCTCGTAGGTGTCGGTGTTCTCGGCGGCGGCCCGGATGAGCACGTCACCCACCCACACGGTGTGCGCGCCGGAGCCCTGCAGGGCGCCCTTGTAGGTCACGCGGGACTTGCAGTCCGGCACCGCGTGGTCCACGAAGAGGCGGTGCTCCTGGTGCTGGTCGGTGTCCGCGAAGTAGAGGCCCACCATCTCGACCTCACCACCCTCGGCGGTGAACTCGGCGTCCGGGGTGACGCGCACGACGTCGCCGCCGAACGTCACCACGACGTGCTTGAGCTTGGCGTCGCGGCCCAGGCGGGCCCGGTGCGAGGAGGCGTGCACGGCGCCGTCGGCCCAGTCCTGGACGCTGACGACGGTGAGGTGCGCGCCGTCCTCGACGACGATCTCGACCGTCTCGGCGAGCGTGCCGACACCGTCGTGGTCCAGGACCACCACGGCCTCGGAGTGCCGCTCGGCGCGGACCAGCACGTGGGCCGCCGTCGCGTCCTGCGACACGCCCTTGACGTGCACCGAGGTCACGCCCGTGGCCACGGCCTCCTTGGGGACCGTGACGATCGTGGCCTGCTCGAAGGCGTTCCACGCGGTGACCGCGGTGCGGTCGCCGGGCTGGCCGGCGGTGCCGAGGCGGGCGTCGTCCCGGGCGACGGTCTCCACCAGCACCTCGGGGGCCGCGGACACCTCGACGGTGACGCCGGAGGTGCCGAGGTCCGCCTGGAACAGCGGCTGGAGGCGGTCCGCCGGGGAGAAGCGCCACTCCTCCTCGCGGCCGTTGGGGACGGGGATGTCGTCCAGCGAGAACGACGTGCGGCGCTCGGCGCGCGAGCCCTGGGGCTTGACGGCGCCGTGCGTGTGGGCGCCGTCGGCAACAGCGCGCGTGTGATCGGTCGTGAGAGTCATATCAGCCGACGGACCCTTCCATCTGCAGCTCGATGAGGCGGTTGAGCTCGAGTGCGTACTCCATGGGCAGCTCGCGCGCGATGGGCTCGACGAACCCGCGCACGATCATGGCCATGGCCTCGGTCTCCTCCATGCCTCGGGACATGAGGTAGAACAGCTGGTCCTCGCTCACCCGCGAGACCGTGGCCTCGTGCCCCATGGACACGTCGTCCTCGCGGACGTCCACGTAGGGGTAGGTGTCGCTGCGGGAGATCTGGTCGACCAGCAGCGCGTCGCACAGGACGTTGGACGCGGAGTGGGAGGCACCCTCGAGCACCTGGACCAGACCGCGGTAGGACGTGCGGCCGCCGCCGCGCGCCACGGACTTGCTCACGATCGACGACGAGGTGTTCGGCGCCGCGTGCACCATCTTGGCGCCGGCGTCCTGGTGCTGGCCCTCGCCCGCGAAGGCGATGGACAGCGTCTCGCCGCGGGCGTGCTCGCCCAGCAGGTAGATCGCCGGGTACTTCATCGTGACCTTGGAGCCGATGTTGCCGTCGACCCACTCCATCTGGGCACCCTCAGCGGCCGTGGCGCGCTTGGTGACCAGGTTGTACACGTTGTTCGACCAGTTCTGGATCGTCGTGTACCGCACGCGGGCGTTCTTCTTCACGATGATCTCGACGACCGCGGAGTGCAGGGAGTCGGACGTGTAGATCGGGGCCGTGCAGCCCTCGACGTAGTGCACGTACGAGCCCTCGTCGGCGATGATCAGCGTGCGCTCGAACTGGCCCATGTTCTCGGTGTTGATCCGGAAGTAGGCCTGCAGCGGGATCTCCACGTGCACGCCCGGCGGCACGTAGACGAACGAGCCACCCGACCACACGGCCGAGTTCAGCGCGGAGAACTTGTTGTCGCCCGCGGGAATGACGGTGCCGAAGTACTCCTGGAAGAGCTCCGGGTAGTCGCGCAGGCCCGTGTCGGTGTCGACGAAGATGACGCCCTGCTCCTCCAGGTCCTCACGGATCTGGTGGTAGACGACCTCGGACTCGTACTGGGCGGCGACGCCCGCGACGAGGCGCTGCTTCTCGGCCTCGGGGATGCCGAGACGGTCGTACGTCTCCTTGATGTCCTCGGGCAGGTCCTCCCAGGAGGTGGCCTGCTTCTCCGTGGACCGCACGAAGTACTTGATCTTGTCGAAGTCGATCCCCGACAGGTCGGAGCCCCAGCTCGGCATCGGCTTCTTGCCGAAGAGGCGCAGGGCCTTGAGACGCTGGTTCAGCATCCACTCGGGCTCGTTCTTGAGCGTCGAGATGTTGCGGACAACTTCCTCGCTCAGGCCGCGCTGCGCGGACATGCCCGCTGCGTCGCTGTCGTGCCAGCCGTACTCGTAAGAGCCGATGCTGGCGATGATCTCATCGTCGGAGCGCTGCTCTGGCGCTTGCGTTTCTGCGCTCATCACTTTCCTTCGGTGGGGGTCGTCGCGGGGATGTCCGTCGCGGGGGTGGGCAGAGGAAGGTTCACGGGGATGTTCGTGGTGCAGGCGTGCGCGCCGCCGGCGATGGTCGCGAGGCGCTGGACGTGCGAGCCCAGCAGCTCGCTGAACGCGCGGGCCTCCTGCTCGCACAGCTCGGGGAACTCCTCGGCCACGTGCTGGACCGGGCAGTGCCCCTGGC
This sequence comes from Promicromonospora xylanilytica, assembly GCF_054782895.1. NCBI lineage: Bacteria > Bacillati > Actinomycetota > Actinomycetes > Micrococcales > Promicromonosporaceae > Promicromonospora > Promicromonospora xylanilytica. The sequence goes on along the minus strand of NZ_BAAGRP010000006.1, from coordinate 34,675 downwards.
AGAGCTGGACCGCGCGGGCCACGGTGCCGGCCGTCGGGCCGGTCAGCGGGGCCGGAACGGGCCGGACGGAGGCGGCGTAACCGTCGGCGGACAGCAGCTGGACGAGCTGGGCGGCCCGACCTTCCGCCGTCTCGGCGGTGAGGTGGGGCGCGTAGCCGCGGGCGACGGCGTCGAACCGCTCCTTGGCGAAGCCGTGCACCGCCTCGCTGCCGCCCGTCTCGCGCAGGAACCGCAGGACCTGCCGGGCGATCTCCTGGTAGCCGCCGGCGAGCTCGGACTGGCCGCCGCCCGTGACGACGTACCGCCGTGCGGGACGCCCACGCCGAGGGGCACCCGTGCGCGAGGCCTCGTGCACGGCGATCTTGCCCTCCTCCTCCAGGAGGGTCAGGTGCCTGCGCACGGCAGGCGCCGTCAGCTCGAGGACTGCGGCGAGGGCACCGGCGGTGACGGGGCCACGGGACGCGACCAGCTCGAGCACTCGCCGGCGGGTGGTGCCATCGGTCTCGTGGCTCGCCACGTGCCCGACCGGCACCTGTGTCGGTGCGCTCATGCTGGTCACCTCCCTCCAGTCCGTGGGCATGCTTCACCCCTGGTGTGCACGCCTTCGTAGACGCCAATGCTTTTGAGAACATCCTTGTTCCCTAATTCGAGATGCGCAAGGAAGGCGAGCCTCAGTTCGGGCAGATCGCGACACATCTCACACGTGCGGTCCACACCTGCGCCATCTCGTGCGACGCCGTCCCCCGCACCGCCGCCTACGATTGTTCGGTGCCCCTGTCCGACGCGCCCGCGATCGACCCCGCCGCCACCGCGGGCGCCGCACCACATCGTCCTGCCGCTGCCGCCGAGGTCGCCGTAGAAGTACGCGGCCTCGTCAAACGCTACGACGGCCGCGCGGTCGTCGACGGCCTCGACCTCGTGGCCCGCCCGGGTGCCGTCACCGCCGTCCTGGGTCCCAACGGCGCGGGCAAGACGACCACCATCGAGTGCTGCGAGGGCCTGCGCTCCCCCGACGGCGGCTCCGTGCGCGTGCTGGGCCTCGACCCCGTCGCCGACGCCCGCGCCCTGCGACCCCGCGTCGGCGTCATGCTGCAGGACGGCGGCCTGCCCACCGGGGTGCGCGCGCTGGAGCTGCTGCGCCACGTCGCCGCCATGTACGCGACCCCCCGTCCCGTCGGCGAGCTCGCCGATCGCCTGGGCCTGCACGGCTTCGCCCGCACCACGGTGCGCCGCCTGTCCGGCGGGCAGCGGCAGCGGGTAGCCCTCGCCGCCGCGGTCGTCGGGCGGCCCGACGTCGTGTTCCTCGACGAGCCCAGTGCCGGCATGGACCCTCAGAGCCGGCGCGCCGTCTGGGACCTGGTGCGCGAGCTGCGCGCCGACGGCGTCGCCATCGTCCTGACCACCCACCTGATGGACGAGGCCGCCGACCTCGCCGACCACGTCCACATCGTGGACAACGGCCGGCTGATCGCCTCCGGCAGCGTCCGCGAGCTCACCGACGGCGAGACCGGCCCGGCCACGATCCGCCTGGAGGCAACCCCTGGCCTGGACCTGACGAACCTGCTCACCACGTTGAGTGCTGGACATTCGCCCGGTCAGCGGCCCTCGGACGGGCGAATGTCCAGCACTCAACAGAGCGGAGGCGGGGGGTGGACGGCTTCCGAGAGCGAGCCGGGGGTCTACGTCCTGACCGGGGCCGTGACGCCCGTCGCGCTCGCGGCCGTCACGGGCTGGCTCGCCGGCCGCGGGGTGCTGGCGCGGTCGGTCACCACCGGCCGGCGCACCCTCGAGGACGTGTTCCTCGACCTCACCGGGAGAAACCTGCGATGAGCGCCCAGACCACGCCCGCCGCGGCTCCCGCGGTCCGCCGGATCGCGGCCCAGACCTCGTTCGAGGCGCGGGCGATCCTGCGCAACGGCGAGCAGCTGCTCGTGACCATCGTGCTGCCCGTCCTCGTGCTCGTCGGCCTGGTCCGGACGTCGTTCATCGACCTCGACACGCAGGGGTACACGCGCATCGACTTCGTGACGCCCGGCGTGCTGGCGCTGGCCATCATGTCCACCGCGTTCACCTCACAGGCGATCGCCACCGCCTTCGACCGGCGCAACGGTGTGCTGCGCCTGCTGGCCACGACGCCGCTGGGCCGCACCGGGCTGCTGGCCGGCAAGGTGCTGGGAGTGCTCGCCGTCGAGGTGGTCCAGGTGATCGTGATCGCCGGCGTCGCGCTGACGCTGGGCTGGCGGCCGGAGCTCGGCGCGCTGCCCGCCGTCGTCGGCGCGGGACTGCTCGGCACCGCCGCCTTCACGGCGCTCGCCCTGCTGCTGGCCGGGACGCTGCGGGCCGAGGGCGTGCTCGCCGTGGCCAACCTGGTGCTCGTGCTGCTCACCGTGGGCGGCGGCGTGCTGCTGCCCGCCGCACAGCTCGCCGGGCCGCTGGCGCACGTCGCGGTGCTGCTGCCGTCGGGCGCCCTGGGCGAGGCGATGCGGGGGGCGCTGCTGCACGGGTCCGTCCCGGCGTTCTCCGTGGTGATCCTGCTGGGCTGGACCGCGGCGCTCGGCGCGGGTGCGGCCCGGCTGTTCCGCTGGCACTGAGCCCCGATAGCGCTGGGGCCGGTCTGCGCTGGGTGCCGGGTCTCGGGCCGGCCTCGGTGAGATCGGTCGGTTGACCCCAGACGCGGGATGAGTTCGGCCCGTTGCCGGGATGAGATCGGGCCCTTGTCACGGGCAAGTGACCGAACCCGGCGGCGCTGCTGCCTGCCCGCCAGCCCACTTATCCGCCGGCCCCCAGCCCCGCCGGTCCGCGAAAATACCTACCGCCACTCATAGCCGGACGGTATGACCACTTCGTGAGTATGCGGGTGAAATTTGCCCTTTTAGGGTTCACTTCACCTACATTCCCCAGGAGGCAACGTGACTTCCACGCACAGCAACCGCCGTCGGCTGATCGTCGGTGCCGGTATCGCCATCGCCCTCGCAGCGGCTCCGGCCGCGGCGGCGATGACGCACACGACGCCGGACGAGGCCCCTGCGCCTGTCGCGGGCGCGCTGATCGAGGACTCGTACATCGTCGTGCTCGAGGACTCCGACGTCGCCAAGACCGAGGTCAAGGGAACGGCCAGCACCCTCGTGCAGAAGTACGGCGGCGAGGTGCGACACTCCTACACCAACGCGGTGCGGGGCTTCTCGGCGTCGATGTCGCCGGGGCAGGCCAAGAGGCTCGCGGCCGACCCGTCGGTGGCGTACGTGGAGCAGAACCGGGTGGTGACCGCCAGCGACACCCAGTCACCGGTCCCCTCATGGGGCCTGGACCGGATCGACCAGGCGGAGCTGCCCCTCGACGACTCGTACACGTACGAGAGCTCGGGCTCCGGCGTGACCGCCTACATCGTGGACACGGGAATCCTGACCACCCACGAGGACTTCGGCGGCCGGGCGGTCAGCGGCACCGACACGGTCGACGGTGACGACGACGCCACCGACTGCGCCGGCCACGGCACGCACGTGGCGGGCACCGTGGGCGGTTCGGCCCACGGCGTCGCCAAGGACGTCTCGCTCGTCGCGGTGCGGGTCCTGGACTGCGGCGGCTCGGGCAGCTTCGACGGCGTCATCGCCGGCATCGACTGGGTGACCGCCGACCACGAGGCCGGCGCGCCGGCCGTGGCGAACATGTCGCTGGGCGGCGGCTTCTCGCAGGCCGTGAACGACGCCGTCTCCGCGGCAGTCGCGGACGGGGTCACCTTCGCCCTCGCCGCGGGCAACGACAGCGGGGCGGACGCGTGCGACGGGTCCCCGAGCTCCACCCCCGAGGCGATCACCGTGGGCGCCACCGAGGACACGGACGCCCGCGCGTCGTACTCGAACATCGGCACCTGCGTGGACATCTTCGCGCCCGGCAGCGGCATCACGTCGGCCTGGTACACCGGTGACTCGGACACCAACACCATCAGCGGCACCTCGATGGCCACGCCGCACGTCGCCGGCGCCGCGGCACTCGTGCTGTCCGGCAACCCCGCCGCCACGCCGGCCGAGGTCGGGGACGCCCTGACGGGCGCTGCCCTGCCCGACGTCGTGACCGACCCGGGCACCGGCTCGCCCAACCTGCTGCTGAACGTCAGCGGGCTCTGACAGCCCTCCCTGCGTCGTCGAAGGGGGTCCCGGCATCGCGCCGGGGCCCTTTCGGCGTTCCTGACAGCCAGTCCGCAAAAGATCACATCCGGTCGGGACCGTACGCGGGTCGCACCGCCGCCGTCGGCCGCTAGCGTGGGTCCGTGACCGCAACCGCCGCCCCCACGTCCCGGTTCGCCGCGTTCGCCGGCCGGATCGACCGCTTCCGCCACTGGACGCGCACCGTGCTCATCGCGAACCTCGTCGGCCAGATCGGCATCATCGGGACCGGCGGCGCCGTACGGCTGACCGAGTCGGGGCTGGGCTGCTCCACGTGGCCGCAGTGCGAGCCGGGTCAGTTCACGCCGCAGTTCCACGAGGCGACGACCCTGCACCCGTACATCGAGTTCGGGAACCGCACGCTCACCGGCGTGCTCGCGGTCATCGGGGTGCTGCTGGCCGTCGCGGTCTGCACGGACCTCAAGCGGTCGGCGTCGTACCGTCTGCTCGGTCTGGTGCCGATCGTCGGGGTGCTGGCGCAGGCAGTGATCGGTGGCGTCGTGGTGCTGCTGGACCTGCACCCGGGCTGGGTCTCGCTCCACTTCGGCGTGTCGGCCGCCCTCGTGGCGGCGTCGCTGTACGTGCTGCACCGGCACGGCGAGGGCGACGAGGCCCCGGTGCGCGTGGTCGGACCTCGTACCCTTAGCCTCGCGTGGGCGCTCGCCGCGCTGACCGCCGTCGTGGTCGTGCTCGGCGTGCTCACCACCGGAGCCGGCCCGCACAGCGGCGACGCCGAGGTGGGCTACCGGATCGCGATCGACCCCGCGCTGCTGACCAAGTGGCATGCCGCCGCGGTGTGGGTGTTCCTCGCGGCCCTGGTCGCCTACCTGCTGGCGGTACGCGGCGGACCCACGCCGGTACGCCGGGCCGCGCTGATCCTGCTCGGCATCACGCTCGCGCAGGGCGTCATCGGGTACGTGCAGTACTTCAACGACCTGCCCGAACTACTGGTGGGGCTGCACATGATCGGTGCGGCGGTGCTCATCGCCGGCACCACGCGGGCGTGGCTGACGACCCGGGTGCGGTGAGCTCAGGCGCTCGCCGCCGGGCGGCCAGGCCTCAGCGAACCGTCGGCAGCTTCGGCGGCGTCCAGCTCGCGAACCGCGACATGCCGTCGAGCATCAGCCGGGCCGGGACCACGCTGAGCGCGGCGTTGCGCAGCCCGACGAGCGCCGGGTTGCGCAGCTGCTCGCCGAACCGGGCGCTCGCCCACGCGGCACGCAGCACGCCCGCGGTCCGCGGCCGGCGCACCCGGTCGTAGTCCGCGAGGCCCTCGACGACGGAGCTCGCCGCCGACACCGACGCCGCGAGCACCACCGCGTCCTCGATGCCCTGGCCGCCGCCCTGCCCCACGTTCGGCGGCATGGCGTGCGCGGCGTCGCCCACCAGCGCCACCCGACCCCGGGCCATGCGCGGGATCGGCCGGGGGAATCCGTAGAGGTCGAGCTGCTGCAGCTGTTCGGGCCGCGTCACGGCGAGCACGTCCGGGATGGGGTGGTGCCAGCCGGCGAAGGCCGCCTGAGCAGCGGCCAGGTCGGTGGCCGGGTCGCCCGTCGGCCGGCCGGCCGGACCGACCTGGGTCCCGTACCAGTACAGGCGCCCGTCACCCAGGGTGATCAGACCGAGCTCGCCACCAGGACCCCACGTCTGGGACATCTCGGTGACCCCCGGGTTGTCGAGCACCGCGAGCCAGGTGGTCGACCCGACGTAGACCGGCTCGGCCGCGTCGGGTGCGATCGCGGCCCGCAGGCGCGACCGGACGCCGTCGGCGGCGACCACGAGGTCCGCGCTCAGGGTGGAACCGTCCTCGAGGGTGACGGCCGCGGGCCGCGCGACGTCGCCGGGATCGACCGCGACGGCGGATGCGCCGTAGGTGACGTCCAGGTCGTCCAGCCCGCCCAGCAGCGCCTCCTGGAGCCGCGGCCGGTGGAAGGCGATGGCCACCGTGCCCAGCCGCGCGGCGATCTGCTCGGGCGAGACATGCACCAGCGTGCGCCCGGCGCCGTCCCGGAGCCTGCCGGGATAGGCCCGCTCCCCCACCGCGCGCACGGCGTCGCCCACGCCCGCGGCGTCCAGGCCGCGCAACCCGTTGGCGAGCAGGACGATGCCGGCACCTGTCGTACGCGGCTCGGGCGAGCGCTCCAGCACCCGCACCTCCCAGCCGCAGCGGAGCAGCGCGTTGGCGGTCGTCAGCCCCGCGATCCCTGCCCCGACGACTATCGCGCTCCTGGTCATGCGGCCTCCCCGACCTGTCCGGTTTACCACTACGTTCGTTGTAGTACACATGGTGCCATACTGGGACGGTGCCCCGTACCAACCCCGCCCGACGCCACAGCCTGGCCGACACCGCCATCACGCTGCTCGCGACGGACGGCGTGCACGGGCTCACCCACCGGTCCGTCGAACGGGCCGCCGGCCTGCCCGCCGGGACCGCCTCCAACTACTTCCGCAACCGCGAGGACCTATTGGTCGCGGCGGCGGAGCGGATCGTGGAGCTGCACCTGGCCGACATGGAGCGCGACGACGCCGCAGCCGTCGAGGAGGCAGCGCGCCAGGCTCCTGGCGGCCCGACGCCGGACCTCGCGGAGCTGATCGCCGCCTCGCTGGAGGCGGCGGCGTCGACGCACCGTGACCGTTACCTGGCGGTGTTCGAGCTGGTGCTCGAGTCCCGCCGCCGGCCCGCGCTCACCGCCGCCCTCGCCCGGCTCGCCGGAGGCGCCACGGGTTTCACCGGCGACCAGCACGCGCGGCTCGGCCTCGACCTGCCGCCCCGGGCGGTGCCCCTGCTCATCACGCTCTACGGCGGTGCGCTGTTCACCCTCGTCACGGCACCGGCCACCCCGGACGGCCCGACGGCGCTCGACCTGGCCCGCGCGATCGTCGCCGGCGCGCTGGCCGCCACCGACCCACCGGTGTGAATCAGTTAAGTCCGTTGCCTGCGCGAGCTGCCGCGCCGACCGTCGAGATGCGCTCGCGCCGCGGGCGCCGTTCGACGACGCACGCACCGACGCACGCACCGGAGGCCATGCCATGAACCGAGTCCGAAGGCGGAGAGTCCTAGCCGCCGCAGCACTGGCCGCACTGTCCCTCGGCGCCCTCGGCATCGCGCCGGCGGCCGCCGGGCCCGCCAGCTCCGCCGAGGCCGACGCGGACCCCGTCACACAGGCGGCGCCGCGCACCGTGACCGGGGAGTACGCCGACCGGTTCCTGGAGATGTACGCCAAGATGCACGACCCCGCCAACGGCTACTTCTCCGCGCAGGGCATCCCCTACCACTCGGCGGAGACGCTGCTCGTGGAGGCGCCGGACTACGGCCACGAGACCACGTCGGAGGCGTACAGCTTCTGGCTGTGGCTCGAGGCCTCGTACGGGCAGATCACCGGCGACTGGGAGCCGTTCAACAACGCCTGGGACACGCTCGAGGCGTACATGATCCCCACCACGGAGAACCAGCCGACCAACGGCGCGTACGACCCGGCGTCGCCGGCCACGTACGCCCCGGAGCACAACCACCCGAGCGCCTACCCCGCGCAGCTGGACTCGGGGGTCGCGGTGGGTCAGGACCCGATCGGCGCGGAGCTCAGCCAGACCTACGGCACCGACGAGGTCTACGGCATGCACTGGCTCGCCGATGTCGACAACGTGTACGGCTTCGGCGCTGCGCCCGGCTCCTCCGAGCTGCTGGGTCCGGACTACGAGGGCACCTCGTACATCAACACCTTCCAGCGCGGCCCGCAGGAGTCGGTCTGGGAGACGATCCCGCAGCCCGCCATCGACGACTTCTCCTACGGCGGCCCGAACGGCTACCTCGACCTGTTCACCGGCGACGCGAGCTACGCGCGCCAGTGGAAGTACACCAACGCCCCCGACGCCGACGCACGCGCCGTCGAGGCCGTCTACTGGGCCAAGCAGTTCGCGAACGAGCAGGGCGCCGGCGGCGAGATCTCCGGCACCGTCGACAAGGCGTCCAAGATGGGCGACTACCTGCGCTACTCACTGTTCGACAAGTACTTCAAGGAGATCGGCTGCGAGTCGACGGGCTCCCCGGCGGGGTCCGGGCGCAGCTCGGCGCACTACCTGCTGTCCTGGTACTACGCGTGGGGCGGCGCCCTGGACACGAGCGGTCCCTGGGCGTGGCGCATCGGCTCGTCGCACGCGCACTTCGGCTACCAGAACCCGCTGGCCGCGTACGCGCTGTCGAGCGACGCCGACCTCGTCCCCGCGTCACCGACCGCGCAGGACGACTGGTCGGTCAGCATGGACCGGCAGCTCGAGTTCTTCCAGTGGCTGCAGTCGTCGGAGGGCGGCATCGCGGGCGGCGCCACGAACAGCGTCGACGGGTCCTACGGCTCGCACCCGGCGGGCACGCCCACGTTCTACGACATGGTGTACGACGAGGCGCCGGTGTACCACGACCCGCCGTCGAACCAGTGGTTCGGCATGCAGGGCTGGGGCGTGGAGCGCATCGCGCAGCTGTACCACCAGACGGGCGACGAGCGCGCGCAGTCCATCCTCGACAAGTGGGTGCCCTGGGTGCTGGACGAGATCACCGTGACGGCCGACTCGTGGCAGGTGCCGTCCGAGCTCTCCTGGACCGGGGCGCCCGACACGTGGAACCCGGACAGCCCGGGACCCAACACGGGACTGCACGTCGAGGTCACGTCCCACGGGCAGGACGTCGGCGTGGCCGGCGCCATCGCCCGCACGCTGATCTACTACGCCGCCGCCTCGGGAGACCAGGAGGCGGCCGACACCGCCAAGGCGCTGCTCGACGCGATGTGGGAGCAGAACAGCGACGAGAAGGGCATCGGCACCGTCGAGTCCCGCGCCGACTTCGGCCGGTTCGACGACGAGTACCAGCCCGGCGGCGACGGCGTCTACGTGCCCGAGGGCTGGACCGGCACCTACCCCAACGGTGACCAGGCGAAGGCCGGCGTCTCGTTCCTGGACCTCCGGTCGTTCTACGAGGACGACCCGATGTTCGGCGAGGTCCAGGAGTACCTGGACGGCGGCGACGTCCCGCAGTTCACCTACCACCGCTTCTGGGCGCAGACCGCGGTAGCGACGGCCATGGCGGAGTACGACCGCCTGCTGGGCGCGGGCGCGAGCACGGACACGAGCACCGAGTAGCCCCCGCCGAGGTAGTCACCTGGCGAGGTAGTCGTCTGGCGAGGTAGTCGTCTGGCGAGGTAGTCGTCTGGCGAGGTAGTCACCTGGCGGGAGCCAAGTGACTACCTCGCTACGTGACTACCTCGCCAGACGACTACCTCGCGCGGACCGCGGGTGGCGGAGGGTCAGACCTCCGGGATCCAGAGGTCCTCGCCCGACGGCGGCGTGCCGACCGGGCCGCCGCCCACGGGCACCGCCTCCGGCAGGTCGCCCAGCGCGCGCTGCGCCACGGCCCCCGACGAGAAGTTCGCGTAGCACTCGGGGCAGTACCAGTCGGGCGTCGGCACCGGGGTGTCGAAGCCGCCGTACACGACGTCCGGCTCGAGCTTCATGTTGTCGTGGATGGCCTGGCCCCACACGATGCGCTTGGTGGCGCCGCGCTGGCCGCACGAGGGGCAGGACGGGCGCATCTGCGCCCGCTGCGACAGCACCGGGTGCGGGTGCAGCAGGGCGTGGCACGGCGCGCAGACGAGGAACGTCTGCTCGATGAGCTCGCCCAGGGGCCGCTCACCGGTCTGGCCGGTGTGGGCGCCGTCGTCGTGCGGCCGCAGCTGCATCACGTCGACGAACCGCTCGCACGAGGCGCAGCGCTCCTCGCGGCGCAGGTCGGCACCCGCCACCTGCTTGTGGCCGAGCAGGCGCAGGACGTGCAGGTTCGGCGACAGCTCGTCGGTCTCGCAGTTGCCGGCGTCGAGCGTGCCGGTGGCGCCGTGCTTGTACTGGTGGGCGATGCCGTCGAGCACCAGGCGGGCGTGCTCCTGAGGCAGCCAGCCGGACGACCGCGCGTACGCGGCGGCACCGTTGAAGAGGTCGTCCCACACCACGGGCTTGTCCGGGCCGAACACCTCGTCGCTGACCCAGTCCTCGCCCTGGCTGGTACCCATGAGTTCGACGGCAGCCACGATGCCGGGCTCGGAGCCCACGACGGTGACGACCACGTCACCGCGCTGCGGGCCGTCCGCGCCGCCCGGCAGGCGGTGCTCGTGGCTGCGGCTCGCGATGGCGACCGCCTCGCCCAGCCAGTCCTCGGACCAGTTGAGGTAGACGGACGGAACGAGCCACGCCGGAAGGGACGATACGTTGGGAAGCATGTCGGGTTCGCTGGTCACGCGGGGAGAATAGCGCAGCCCGATGACGTCGCTCTAACCACGACCGGCCACCGGGCTGCACCCAGGTCAGTTCCTGCGGTACTCCCAGGGGCTGTCCACCGGCCGCAGGGTCTCCCAGTCGGAGGCCCGGCCGATCGCCGCGGCGAGCACGCCCGCGATGGTGGCGGCGTTGTGCAGCTTGCCGGCGAGCGCCAGCGCGGCCGCCTCCTCGAGCGGGACGGGCACCACGACCATGTCCGCCTCCTCGGCCTCGCGCGTGTGCAGCTCGTCGTCCGGCACGGGCGTCAGGTCGCGCGCCAGGTAGACACGCACTGCCTCGTTGCTGCCGCCCGGCGTGGGCAGCAGGTCGAGGAGCACGTGCCAGGTCCCGGCGGTCATGTCCGCCTCCTCGGCCAGCTCGCGGGCTGCCGCGACGTGCGGGTCCTCACCGTCCAGGTCGAGCAGGCCGGCGGGCGCCTCCCAGAGGAAGGCGCCGACCGGGTGCCGGTACTGGCGCAGGAGCAGCACGTCACCGTCGTCGTTCAGCGCCACCACGACGACCGCGCCCGGGTGGTCGACGTACTCGCGGCGGACGATGCCGCCGGCCTCGCCCAGGTCGACCTCGTCCGACACCATGTCGACCACGAAACCCTGGAACGGGACGTCCAGCCGGCGGGCAGGGCGAGGGTCGATGACGTCCGTGACCTCCCCGGTGTCCGAGGTCATGCGGACTGCTTCTCGAGCGCCGCGGCGATCAGGCCGGAGAACAGCGGGTGCGCCCGCGTGGGACGCGACTTGAACTCCGGGTGGGCCTGCGTGGACACGAAGTACGGGTGGATGTCGGCCCGGAGCTCGACGAACTCCACGAGCGACGAGTCGGGCGACGTGCCGGAGATCAGCAGGCCGGCCTCCTCCAGGTCCCCGCGGTAGGCGTTGTTCACCTCGTAACGGTGCCGGTGCCGCTCGGACACCCGCTCGCTGCCGTACGCCTTGGCCACCACGGAACCGGCGGTGAGCTGCGCCTGGTAGGCGCCGAGGCGCATGGTGCCGCCCATGTCGCCCTCGCCCTCCACGATCGCCTTCTGCTCGGCCATGGTCGCGACGACGGGGTGGCTGCTGCTCGGGTGGAACTCGGTGGACGACGCGTCCGCCCAGCCCAGCACGTTGCGCGCGTACTCGATGACCATGGACTGCAGGCCGAGGCAGATGCCGAGCGTCGGTACGAGGTTCTCGCGCGCCCAGCGCAGCGCCCCGACCTTGCCGTCGATGCCGCGCACGCCGAAGCCGCCGGGCACCAGGATCGCGTCGACGCCCTCGAGCGACGCCTGCGCGCCCTCCGGCGTCTGGCAGTCGTCGGCCGCGACCCAGCGGATGGCGACCTTCGCGTCGTTCGCGAAACCGCCGGCCCGCAGCGCCTCGGTCACGGACAGGTAGGCGTCGGGCAGGTCGATGTACTTGCCGACCAGCGCGACCTCGACGTTGTGCTCGGGCTCGTGCACGCGCTCCAGGAGCCGGCTCCAGCCGTCCCAGTCGACGTCGTGGAACGGCATGCCGAGGCGGCGCACCACGTAGGCGTCCAGGCCCTCGGAGTGGATGACGCGCGGGATGTCGTAGATCGACGGGGCGTCGGCGCAGTTGATCACTGCCTCGTTGTCGACGTCGCACATGAGGGCGATCTTGCGCTTGATGCTCTCGGGCACCTGGCGGTCGGAGCGCAGCACGATGGCGTCCGGCTGGATGCCGATCGAGCGCAGCGCGGCCACGGAGTGCTGCGTCGGCTTGGTCTTGAGCTCGCCCGACGGGCCGATGTACGGCACCAGCGACACGTGCAGGAAGAACACGTTGTCCCGGCCGAGCTCGTGCCGCACCTGGCGGGCGGACTCGAGGAAGGGCTGCGACTCGATGTCGCCGACGGTGCCGCCGATCTCGGTGATGATCACGTCGACGGCGTCGGACGCCTGCTCGCGCATCCGGAACTTGATCTCGTCGGTGATGTGCGGGATGACCTGCACGGTGTCGCCCAGGTACTCGCCGCGCCGTTCCTTCGCGATGACGCGGGAGTACACCTGGCCGGTCGTCACGTTGGACGAGGCGGGCAGCTCGACGTCGAGGAAGCGCTCGTAGTGCCCGATGTCCAGGTCGGTCTCGGCGCCGTCCTCGGTGACGAAGACCTCACCGTGCTGGAACGGGTTCATGGTGCCGGGATCCACGTTGAGGTAGGGATCCAGCTTCTGCATGGTGACGCTGAGGCCACGCGAGCGGAGAAGACGACCGAGCGATGACGCCGTCAGCCCCTTGCCGAGAGAGGACGCCACACCACCGGTGACGAAGATGTGCTTGGTCGGCGTGGACGCGCCGGACCGCTGACGGGACTGGAGACTGCTTCGGTGTTCGACCACGGAACTCCACCCTATCCGAGGTACGGCGTGCTCGTGGTGTAACTCCCAGCACACCCGCCGTTCACTCGCGGATTGTCGGTTTGTTCCGATCGAGTCTGCCCCCGCCGCGCGTTCCTCGCTCGCTCAGTCAGGCCTTCCTGGAGAACTTCCTCCGCAGTGCGCCGAGCCGCGGTCCGACGGCGGCTCGCAGGCCGGGGTCGAGCAGCGCGGCGATCACGAGCGTGACGGCCGCTGCCAGCAGCCCGACGGCCAGGCCGACACCCAGCTCGACGGCGAAGGCGCCACCGCCGGGCGGTACCTCCGGGTGCGGCGCGGACGGCGACCAGCCGAAGGAGAACCGCCCCGGCGCGAGCCACCGGGGCACCAGCCAGCCGACGGCGGTCCCTGCGCCCACGGCCACGACGAGCACCCCGAGCGCCCGCCAGACGCCCCTCAGCGCGTCGGGCCCCAGGTGCCTGCGCACAGCCAGGAGCAGCCCCAGCCCTGCCACGACCATCCCTGCCGTGCCGACGGCGCCGAGGACCGCCATGACGTCGGTCCGCAGCGCGTACTGGGCGCAGGACGGCACCGTGCAGCCGGGGCTCGGCGACCGGCCTGCGAACAGCAGCGGCACGAGGGCCGCGCCGAGCGCGGACACGCCCCAGCCGCTCGCCGTGGCGATGACGGCGGCCCGCCCGTGGTCGACGGCGTACAGCGCCCGGGACAGGTGCAGGATCAGCGCGAAGCCGATCAGCCCGGGGGCCAGCCAGATCAGTCCCGTACCCATGCCGGGGGCGTCGCCCCGCACGATGACGTCGAAGACCCCCTCGACGAAGGGCGCCGCGGCCATCAGCGCGGCGACGCCGGCGGCCGTCACGAGCAGCAGGCTGCGCGTCGTGCGCGCCACCAGAGCGCGCAGCTCGCGGAGCCGGCCGGCCGACGCGTGCTCGGCGAAGTGCGGGAACGCGCTGGTCGCGATGGGGAACGCCAGCACGGCGTACGGCAGGAGGTAGACCTGCTGCGCGTACAGGTAGACCGACAGCGTGCCGTCGCCGCCCGCGGCGTTGGCCGCACGCAGCGTCAGGAAGATCGACAGCTGCTGGACGACCAGGGCGCCGACGCCCGCGAACGCCAGGCGCGCGGCCCGCGGGCCCTCCCCCGAGGGGAAGCGGAGCGTGGGGCGCAGGCGCAGCCCGGTGCGCCACACGGGCACGACGAGCGGCAGGGCGAGGAACAGGACGCCGATCGTGGTGCCCCAGGCCAGCCAGCCCAGGGCCCGCTCCGACAGCGCCGCGACGTCCTGCTGGTCGCCGTGCGCCAGCGCGCCGAAGACCCCGTAGACCACGATCACGACGAGGCTGGAGACGAGCGGCGCGAACGCCGGCCAGAAGAACCGCTTGTGCGCCTGGAGGATGCCGCCCAGCACGACGGCGAGGCCGTACAGCGGCACCTGCACCGCGAAGACCCGCAGGAAGCCCGTGGCGACGTCCACGTGCACCGGGTCGGTCAACCCGGTCAGGCTGATGATCGGGCGCGCCAGGAGCGCCATGAGCCCGGCCAGCGGCACCAGCACCACCAGCGTCCAGCCGAGCAGCGCCGAGGCGATCCGCGACGCCTGCTCCTTCGAGGCGGCCGTGCCGTCGGCGGTGAACGCTGCCCGGCTCAGCGGCCCGGCCAGCAGCGGCACGACGGCGCCCGCGAGCGCGCCGCCCGCCGCCACCTCGAAGAGCAGGTTGGGCAGCTGGTTGGCGGAGTTGAAGACCGTCCCGACGCCGTCGGACCCGAGCCATGCGCCCTGTCCGAGCCAGCGGCCGAAGCCGACGATGCGGCTGGCGAGCGTGACGACCGTGACGAGCAGCGCGGCGCCCGCCAGGGTTCTGAAGCGGCTCACGCTCCCGGGGACGCCACGGGTCCGCTGGTCGGACCCGTACCGCTGATCGGGTCGACGCCGCTGGTGGGGCCCGCGCTGCTGGTCGGGCCCGCCGGGGCCTCGTCCGGGCGTCCTGCGTGCTCGACGGCCGGCCGCCGGCCGAGCATGTCGACCTTGTTCAGCCACTCGTTGCCCGCGATGACCTTCGAGAAGCTGACCTTCTCCGAGGCGAGCATGAGCCCGACGACGCCCGCGAGCGCCGCCCACCGCACCGCACGGGGTGTGCCGAACGCGATCTGGCTGCCGACCAGGGCGCCGAGCGCGTTGGCGCCGCCGTCGCCCAGCATGTCCTTCTCCCCCAGGTCGCCAGGGGCGGCCGCGGCGGCAGCGCCGACCACCGCGCCGGTGGCGCCGCCTGCGCCGCCCAGCAGGAGCGGGACGCTCACTGCCGTGCCGGCCTTCAGCGCCCGGCCCGGGCGCAGGTCGAAGAGGTTGATCAGGTTCGCGGTGCCCCCGATGAGGGCGCCGTTGAGCCCGACGTCGACCAGGTGCCCGAACGCGCTGCCCGTGCGGGGTGTGCCCGCGGCGGCGGCGACGAGCGCGGAGCCGGAGATGCCGAGCACCTTGAGCCCGCCGGTGGTCAGCCGTCCCTCCCGGAGCGCACCGAGATGGCCCCGCAGGCCCTTGGTGCGCACGGAGGTGTCCTCGGCGAGGTCGTCGACGAGGCCGAAGCCGCCGGCCGCGGCCGTCGCGAACGCCGTGGCCCCGGGGGCCGTGCCGCCGCTGACGGCGGCGCCTGCCACCAGGCCGGCGGTGACCGCCGGGCCCTCGAGCAGACTGATCGGTTCGCCGCGGTGGTTGGTCCGCGTCCACAGGGCGGAGCCGCCGAGGCCGCCCTCCGCGACCTTCTCGTCCAGCTTGCGGCGTGCGAACGCCGTCACGGCGCCTGCGACGATGCCAGCGGCGATGAACCTGCCTGCACCCATGAGTACCCCTCGGTCTGTGTCGGTTCGTCGAGTTCTCTGTGGTTGTGGCCGCCTGGCGTCAGGGGGCGGGCGGCAGGACCGCCGTCGCGTCGTCCTCCAGGCCGTACTGCCCGACCACGCCGCCCAGGCGCGCCGCGACGGCCAGCGGCACGTTGATCCGGCCGACGAGCCGGTCGATGCCGCTCACCGTGCTGACCTCGGCGGCGATCTCCTCGTCGTCCCGTACCGCCTGCACGACGTCGCCCGGGTCGGTGGTCGGCCCGGCGAGGACCGCGGCACCGGAGATCTCCTGTGCTGCCCGCGTGACGGCGACCCACACGTCCTCGGTGCCCGGTTCCGCCTCCTGGGTGGCGCCGTCGGCCGTCTCCTGCGGCTGGCCGACCGATCCGACCAGCAGGACGAGCGCCTGCGCCGCCTCCGCCTGCTCGTCGCCCGGCTCGACCAGTCCGAACCGTTCGAGCTGCGTCTCGAGGTCGGTGGCCTGCGAGCTGCGGTCGGCGCCGCCGTCGTTGCCGGTCAGAGCCACGGCCAGCGCGGCGCCGAGCACGGCGCTCGGGTCGTCGCCCTCCGGTGCCGCCGCCCCGAGGTTGGCGCGCAGGCCCTCGGCGAGGGTCTCGCGGGACGACTCCTCCTCCGCGTCCGTCCAGGCCTCCGTGAGCACCGACTTGGACACCACCGTGGCGCCCGCCGTGTCGATCTGGTTCAGCACGCCGTCATGGACGTCCTGCGAGACCTCGCCGAGCTGCACCACCGCGACGCGGTTGCCCTCGAGGGAGCCGGTGACGAGCTGCGTGCCCGCCCCCTCGATGAAGCGCTCGTCGCCGTCGAGGGCGGTCTGCGTGGCGTCCAGCTCGGTGCGCAGGTCGGTGCGCTCGGCGCGCAGCGCGTCCACCTGTTCCGTCAGGGTCTCCCCGATCGCCCCCTGCAGCGGCCCGGCACCGAGGATGATGCCGACGGAGAGAGCGAGGAAGACGGAGATGAGCGAGACGAGGTGGTATCGAAAGTCGATCACGGTACGGAGGAGTCCTTAAGCATGTTCCGGGCGGTAGAGCCCGGCATCAGGTCGGGGCGGCTGGCTGGTCCGGGAGCGTGCTCCGGGCCGGTCAGCCGCCGAAGAGGTGGGTGATCCAGGACACGACGTCGTCGAATCGTGCCCCGATCAGCCCGAAGAAGGTCTGGCCGGCCGAGGTCGAGGCCAGTGCCGCGAGCACCGCGGCGACCCCCGCCCCCGACAGCAGCGTGAGCTGGGTGTTCGAGATCCGCGTGCGGTAGAGCCGGGAGACGCCCTTGGCGTCCACGAGCTTGCCACCGACCCGCAGCCGGGTAAGGAAGGTGGAGGCCATGCCGGCGCGCCCCTTGTCGAGGAACTCGACGAGCGTCGCGTGCGTGCCGACGGCGACGATGAGCTCGGCGCCCTTGTCGTCGGCCAGCAGCATGGTGATGTCCTCGCTGGTGCCGGTGGCGGGGAAGACGACCGGGTCGACGCCGAGCGCCTTGACGCGCTCCAGCCCGGGTGCCTTGCCGTCGCGGTAGGCGTGGACCACGATCTCCGCGCCACAGGCCAGCGCCCGGTCGGACACGGAGTCCATGTCACCGACGATCATGTCGGGCTGCCAGCCGGCGTCGATGATCGCGTCGGCACCGCCGTCCACGCCGATCAGGACCGGGCGGTTCTCCCGGATGTAGGACCGCAGCAGCGCCAGGTCCTCCCGGTAGTGGTAGCCGCGCACCACGATCAGCACGTGGCGGCCCTCGATGGAGGTGCTGATGTCGGGCACGCCCACGCCGTCGAGCAGGAGGTCCCGCTCGCGGCGCAGGTACGTCATGGTGTTCTCGGCGAAGCGCTCGATCTCGGCCGACAGGCCCTCGCGCGCGGCCGCCTGGTCGGCGGCCACGGTCTGCGGCGTCTGGTAGGTGCCGGTCGCCACGACCGTGCCGTCGACGACGATCTCGCCGCCCGCGATCTGTACGTCGGCCCGCTCGTCGATCGCCATCACGGCCGGGCCGAGGTCGTCCACCAGGACGATCCCGGCGTCGACCAGGATGTCCGGGCCCGAGTTGGGGTACCTGCCCGAGGTGGACCGGGCGGCGTTCAGCACCGCGACAGGCCCGGCGGAGACCAGTGCGTCGGCCGCGACACGGTCGATGTCGACGTGGTCGATCACGGCGACGTCGCCCGGGTCGAGCCGGGACGTGAGCTCCTTGGTCCGCGCTCCGATCCGGGCAGGTCCGTGCACAGTGGCCTGCGGAAGGGCCGTTCCCTGGTCGGGGGCACTCTTCGCTGCGCCCTTGTCGGCGCGCTTCTCGGGTCGGGAGATCAGCTTCATCCGCTCTATCGTCCCACGACCGACGACTCCAGGAGCTCCAGCGCGTGGGTACGCGCGGTCTCCGAGTCGTCCTGGCCGGAAAGCATGCGCGCCAGCTCCCTGACCCTGGCGTCCGCGGTGACCTCGCGCACACCCGTGACGGTGATCATCCCGTCGTCAGGGTCGGCCGAACCCGCCTCGCCGTCGGAGCTCTTGGTGACCACGAGGTGCGCGTCGGCGAACGCCGCGACCTGCGCCAGGTGGGTCACGACGACGACCTGGGTGCTGCGGCCCAGCTGCGCCAGCCGGCGCCCCACCTCGACGGCGGCCCGCCCGCCCACGCCGGCGTCGACCTCGTCGAACACGAACGTGCTGCGAGGCGTGTCCGCCGTGCGTGCCGCCGCCGCGCCGCCCGAGGTGGCCAGGGCGACCTCGAGCGCGAGCATCACGCGCGAGAGCTCACCGCCGGACGCGCCCTTGCCGAGCGGCCGCTCGGGCGCGCCGGGGTGCGGCACCAGCAGGAAGGTCACCTGGTCCGCGCCGAACGGCCCGGGCTGGTCGAGCGGCTCCACCTGGACCACGAGGTGGGCGCCGCCCATCGCGAGACCGTGCAGCTCGCCGGTCACGGCCTCGGCGAGCTGGGCGGCACCACGGGTGCGCTCGGCGGTGAGGATCTCGGCCAGCCGGGCCAGCTCGCCGTCCAGCTCCGTCACCCGGTCGCGCATCGAGGTGAGGCGGTCGCCGCCGTCGTCCAGGTCGAGCAGGCGCAGGCCGGCATCGCTGGCCCACTGCAGCACGTCGTCGATGGTCTCGCCGTAGGAACGGGTCAGCGCGTTCAGCTCGGCCATGCGGTTGTGCGCCGTCTCCAGGCCCGCCGGGTCCGCCTGCAGGTCGTCGACGTACGCGGCGACGTCGGTGGCGACGTCGGAGAGCAGGTAGCCCACCTCGGCGAACCGGGTGGCGAGCGCGCCGAGCTCCGCGTCGGAGTGCGCTGCGGAGTCCAGGGCGCGGCGCGCCCGCTCCACGAGCGCTATGGCGTTCTCGCGGGCGCCGTCCGCGTCCTCGCCCGCCACCGCCTCGTGCGCCTCGGTGGCCGCGGTACGCAGCCCCTCCGCGTTGGACAGGCGCTCGATCAGGGCCTGGAGCTCCGCGTCCTCGCCGGACTGCGGGTCGACCCGCTCGATCTCCTCCAGGCCGATACGGAGCAGCTCGACCTCGCGCGCCCGCTCGGCGCCGCGCGCCTCCAGGTCGGCGATCTCGGCCAGCAGGCCGCCGCGCTCGGTCCACGCGGTCCGGTAGCCGGCCAGCACCCGCTGGTGGTCCGGGCCGACGAAGGTGTCGAGGGCGTCGCGCTGCTTGGCCGACGTCCGCAGCCGGAGCTGGTCGGACTGGCCGTGCACGGTGAACAGGTCCTCGGCGATCTCCGCGAGCACGCCCTGCGGCACGGCGCGGCCACCCAGGTGGGCACGGGACCTGCCGTCGGCGATGGTGCGCAGGATCACGACGGTGTCGTCGTCCTCCACCTCACCGCCCGCGTCGGAGACACGGCCGAGCACAGTGTCACGCCCCGAGACGCGCACCCGGCCCTCGACCGCCGCCGACGACGCACCAGGGCGCACCGACTGCGGGTCCGCCTTGGCGCCCATGAGCAGGTTGAGCCCCGTGAGCACCATCGTCTTGCCCGCGCCGGTCTCACCCGTGATGACGGTCAGGCCGTCGGACAGGGGTACCCGGGCCGAGCGGATGACGCCCAGGTTCTCGATAGCGATCTCCTCGAGCACCTGACTCCCTCAGTTTCTTGGTGTGTGCTAGTTCTCTGGCGTGGTGTCGGCTGGGTCCGAACGTACATCCTGCCCGGTCGCGTGCCCCGACCCGACACGGTCCCGCCAGCCCGACACCGGCAGGTTGAACTTGGACACGAGGCGGTCGGTGAACGGTGCGTTGGACAGGCGTGCGAGCCGCACCGTACCCCCCTGACGCACCACGACGCGAGAACCGCGCGGCAGACGGATCTCCCGCCGGCCGTCACACGTCAGCACTCCCTCGACCGTCGACTGCGGCAGCACGTCGACCGTGTACCGCGACCGCGGGCCGATCACGAGCGGCCGCGAGAACAGCGCGTGCGCCGACAGCGGCACCATGAGCACCGCGTCGACGTCGGGCCAGATCACGGGCCCACCGCCCGAGAAGGCGTGTGCGGTCGACCCGGTGGCCGTGGACATCACCACGCCGTCGCAGCCGAACGACAGCAGCGGGCGGCCGTCCACCCCGATCGCCACCTCGAGCATGCGGTCCCGCGTGGCCTTCTCGACGGTGGCCTCGTTCAGCGCCCAGCCCACCACGGGCTCGGCGGTGCCGGGCAGGTGCACCATCACCTCGACCGTCGCGCGCTCCTCGACCTCGTAGTCACGGGCGGCGAGCCGCTGGACGGCGGCGCGCAGGTCCTCCCGCTCCGACTCCGCGAGGAAGCCCACGTGGCCGAGGTTCACACCGAGCAGCGGCACGTCGGTGCCACGGGTCAGCTCCGCCGCACGCAGGATGGTGCCGTCGCCCCCGAGCACCATCACGGCCTCGGCCCGGTGCACGCCCTCGCGGACCCGGTTGGCCGCCATGTGGTCGCCGAACTCCTCGGCCAGCGCGTCGTCGTGCAGCGTGTACTCGAAGCCGGCCTCCTTCAGCTCGCGCAGGGCCTCCGCGAGCGCCGCGACCGCACGCGGCCGTCCACCATGGGTCACGATCAAGACGCGCCTGGTCACGACTCCTGCTCCTTCAGCTCGTCAGTCTGCTCAGTGCCCTGCGCGGCGCCCGGCTGCTCCCGCACGACGACGGCCGGCGGCTCCGGCGGGTGGCCCGGCCGCTCGCCGGGCTCCGCCTGTTCCGGGAGCCAGGCCACCGCGGTGTCGACGGCGATGCCCACGGAACGTTCGTGGTCCTCTGCGCCGCTCCGGCCCGGGACCCCGTCGCCCGCCTCGGGCGTCAGCCAGAGAAAGAACTCCCGGTTCCCGCTCGGGCCGGGCAGCGGGCTCGGCACCACCGCACGAACCCGAAGACCCGCGTGTTCCGCCGCGCCCGCGACCGTGCGCACCGCCTCGGCGTGCAACGCGGGGTCGCGCACCACACCGCCGCTGCCCAGCCGCTCCCGCCCCACCTCGAACTGCGGCTTGACCATCAGCAGCGCCTGCGCCCCCTGCCGCAACACCCCGGCCACGGCCGGCAGCACCACGGTGAGCGAGATGAACGAGAGGTCGGCGACGACGAGGTCCGGCGGCCGGGACAGATCGCCCGGCGTCAGGTCGCGGACGTTGAAACCCTCGACGACCGTCACCCGGTCGTCCCTGCGCAGCGCCGGGAAGAGCTGGTCGTGCCCCACGTCGACGGCGACCACGTGGGCGGCTCCCCTGCGCAGCAGCACGTCGGTGAAGCCGCCGGTGGACGCGCCAAGGTCGGCGCAGAACGCGCCATCGACCCGCGGCCCACCCGGCACCCGGGCCAGCGCGTCGAGCGCGCCGGCCAGCTTCAGGGCGGCGCGGGACGCGAACTCGTGCTCCGGGTCGTGCCCCGGCCGCACCGACACGTCGGCGCCGTCGATCACGGCCGACGACGGCTTGACCACCACCCGGCCGGCGACCATCACCCTGCCGGACCCGACGAGCTCAGCCGCGTGCCGCCGGGAACGAGCCAGCCCACGGCGGACCAGCTCCGCGTCCACCCGCGTGCTCCCTGTCATGGTCGCCACCGTCAGGCGTCACCGCTCAGGTGTGCCCGCAACGTGTCGTGCACGGCCTCGAACCGGGCGACGTGCTCGGCAGGGGGCAGGTCGTCGAGCCCGTCGAGCGCGTCGAGGGCACGCCGGACGCCGGCGTCGGCGCCTGTGTCGGCGCTTGTGTCGGCGCCTGTGTCGGCGTCAGCCGGGCCGCTCGAAGGTCCCTCGGTCTCGTAGAACTCGTCCATCGTCCGTCAACGCTCCACTGTGCTCGTCCGTACTGTGCTCGTCCGTGCGGGTCGGGCCGTCGCCCGGTCCCCCGAGCCTGCTGCCTGCTGCCTGCTGCCTGCTGCCTGCTGCTCCACACCGTACCCGTCGCCGCCGACAG
This sequence comes from Promicromonospora xylanilytica, assembly GCF_054782895.1. Classification (NCBI taxonomy): domain Bacteria; kingdom Bacillati; phylum Actinomycetota; class Actinomycetes; order Micrococcales; family Promicromonosporaceae; genus Promicromonospora; species Promicromonospora xylanilytica. The sequence continues at coordinate 12,624 of NZ_BAAGRP010000006.1, read as the reverse complement.
AACCTGGGAGAAATCGGCCAGGTTCTGTAGGTGGCGACCAGGTCCCCGCCTGGGGATCGCGCTGGGATCGAGTGGCGCCCTCAGCACAGTGGCCGTCGACCAATGACCGCCGACCCGCCTCCCGCCGACTGCAGACTTGGTCGCCTCTCGATTCAGCGGGTGCAGAGTTGGTCGCGGATACAGGAGCGCTACCCGCAACCAACTCTGCACTCGCCGAGCATGGGCGCGACCAAGTCTGCAGTCGGCGCTGCCAGAGCTGGGTCAGACGGGGCAGCACAGCCGGCCAGCAGCACAGCCGGCCGGCAGCACAGAGGACCAGCGGCACAGCCAGGTCACACGGACAGCTCAGGCACCGACGCGGCATCGAGGACAGCACCCGCATCGACGGCAGCCCACGCCGCAGCGCACGCGGCGCGAGCCAGGTCGATGCCCGTCCCGTCGAGCCGCAGCCCGCCGTCCGACACCTGGGCCGCCGCACCACCGCACACGTACCAGCCGTCCGCGCGGACCGGCACCGGATGCGGTTCGAGCAGCGCGCGCAGGTCAGCGCCCAGGAACGACGGACGTTCAGCCGGCACCGCGAGCACCGCGTCACGCGCCGTCGAGACACCCGTCAGGACGTGCAGCCCCGGGTACCCGCCCGCCCGCGCACCCGCGAGGTCCGTGTCGAGCCGGTCGCCGATCACCAGCGGCCTGCTCGCCCCGGCCCGCTCGACCGCGAGCCGGTACATGGTCGGCGACGGCTTACCGGCACTGTCCGGGGTGACCCCCGTCGCCGACACCACTGCGCCCACCAGGGCACCGTTTCCCGGCGCGAACCCTCGCGCCGTCGGGAGCGACAGGTCCAGGTTGCTCGCCACGTGCCACGCACCACCGCCGACGGCGTATGCCGCCTCGGCGAGCTGCGACCAGCCCACCTCCGGCGCATATCCCTGCGCGACGGCGTCCGGCTTGTCCTCCGCCGACTCCACCACCGTGAAACCGGCCGACCGCACCGCCGTCACGAGACCCTTGCCGCCCACGACCAGCACCGTCGCACCGGGCTCCAGCCGCGTGGTGAGCAGCGCGGCACATGCCTGCGCCGCCGTCATGACCTCGTCCGCGTCCGTCGGGATCTCCAGGCCGGTGAGCTGGCCGGCGACATCCTCCGGCTCGCGCGACGCGTTGTTCGTCACGAAGAGCAGGCGCAACCCGGCCGCCCGCGCGGCGGCCAGGCTCTCCGACGCGTACCCGATCGGCAGATGCCCCCGGTACGCCACACCGTCCAGGTCGACGAGCGCGAGGTCGAACGCCTCGGCGAGCGGAGTCTCGCTCGCCAGCAGGCCGGCGCTCGCCGTCACGCCTTCTCCTGCCCGACGTCGGCCCGGTCGCCCTCCGGCGCCGGCTCACTCCCCGTAGCACCCACCTCGGGCGCGGCGTCAGCGTCCTCGGACCTCTCGGTGTCCGGGGCGTCTGCACCTGCCGCGTCCGTGTCCGTGTCCTCGGTCGACTCGGTCGACGCGGTGACGGAGTCTGTCTCGAGCTCCTCGGGCTCGTCCGCGGAGTCAGCCGAATCCGCGGAGTCAGCCGAGTCGGCGGAATCCGCGGAGTCAGCAGAGTCAGCCGAATCCGCCGAATCTCCAGAATCCGAGGAACCAGCCGAGTCGGCCGACGCGTCCTCGCCCTCCTCAACCGGCTCGGCGCCGTCCTTCTCGTCGCTGTCGGGCTCGTCGACCGACTCGTCCGACCCGGTCTCGTCCGTCGACTCCTCCGGCTCGTCGCCCTCGTCGTCGGACGTCTCCTTCGCGAACTCCTCAGGATGGTCGGCGACGTACTCCTGCTCGGCGAGCGCCGCGTCCTCCTCGACGTCGAACACCGTGATGTCCTCGCCAGGTGCGTCCGCGCCGATGGCACGCTCGAGCGCCTTGCTGTCGACCGAAGCCAGCAGCGCCGCCGCCTCGTCCGCCCGGCCGGCGGCCTCGAGCGCCACGGCACGTGCCTGCACGACGCGCAGCCCGAGGTCACCCGTGGCATCCTCCGCCGCGACCTTGTCGAGCACGGCGAGGGCGGCGTCGTGCTCGCCCAGGTCGGAGCGAGCGCCGCTCGCCACGATCGCGAGCTCGACGCGGCCGGTCGCGTCGAGCGACGCGGCCTCCTCGGACGCAGCGAGCGCCAGGGCGCGCTCAGGGCGGCCGAGGCCGCGCTCGGCGTCCGCCATGATCGGCAGGTGCTCGGACGATCCGTTCAGTCGGCGGACCGTGCGCAGCTCGCGCAGCGCCTCGGCGAACCGGTTGGTGTGGTACGCGGCCAGGCCGGCTGCCTCGCGTACGATGTCGATCCGGCCGGCGCCGCGCACCGCGGCCTGGGTGTGCTCGTAGGCACGCTCCGGGTCGACGTCGAGCAGCCGACCCGCCATCACGAGGTGCAGTCCGACGTACTCGGCGTGATCCTTGCTCAGGCCGCGCAAGCGCGAGCGCACCTCACGGTCGAGCTGGCTGAACGAGGCGTCCTCGGCGATCTCCGGCTCGGGAGGACGCGGCGCGCGCTCCTCGCGGGCCTCACGAACGCCCTGTGCCGGGCGGTCAGCGCGGTCGTTGAACGAGCGACGCGGACGGTCTCCACCACGATCGTCACGGCGGTCGTCACGGCGCACCGGGCGGTCACCGGTGTTCCCACGGGGCGGGCGGCCGCCGCGGTCGTCCCGGCCGCGGCCGTCGCGAGCGCCACGGTCGTCGCGGTCACCGAACGAACGACGGGGACGGTCTCCGGCTCGGTCGTCACGACCCGGACGGTCGGTCCCCCGGTCCTCGAACGAACGACGCGGACGGTCATCACGATCACCGAACGAACGACGCGGACGGTCGTCCTCCCGACGCGCGGGACGCTCCCCACGGTCATCACGACGCGGACGGTCAACCCCCCGGTCCTCGAACGAACGACGGGGACGGTCATCACGATCACCGAACGAACGACGCGGACGGTCGTCCTCCCGACGCGCGGGACGCTCCCCACGGTCGTCACGACGCGGACGGTCATCACGGTCGAAGCTCCGGCGGGGGCCGTCATCACGCCGCGCGGGACGGTCGTCGTCCCGGCGCAGCGGACGGTCGTGCTCCCGGCGTACGGGGCGGTCGCCGGCGCGGCGCACCGGACGGTCGCCTCCCCGGTTGTCCCGGTCCTCGTACGGGCGGCGCGCGCGGTCGCCGTCGTTCCCGCGGTACGGGCGGTCGGTGCGTGCTCCGCGGTCGTCGCGGCCACCCCGGTAGCCCGAGGCGCCCCCACGGTTGTCCCTGTCCCCGGAGGAGCGGTAAGGACGGTCGCCGTCGTTGCGGCGGGGCGCACGGTCACCCGCGCCACGGTCGTCCTGGCGCGCGCGGTCGCCGCCCCGCTCCTCGTACGGCCGGCGCGCGCGGTCGGAGCCGCGGTCGTCGCGCCGGGCGCTGTCACCGCCACGGGCGCCGTCGAACCGGCGTCCGCGGTCACCACCGCGCTCTCCGCCACGGTCGTCGCGACGCGGCCCCCGGCCCTCGTTGCGACTGCCGCCCTTGCGCTCGCCGCGGCGGTCGCCCTCGCGGTCGTTCCCCTGGTCACGGGGCGTTTCGTTCACGGTGTTCCCTTCGATGACAGATGCCCGCACATTCTCCCACGCGGGTGGCCATCTCCTGGGGTCGAAAGACTGTGACGTGCTCGGGTGAGCGCCCTGGATTCGGTCATCTGCACACTCGTCAGCGTGAGTTCGGTCGGTTGGTGCGAGATCGGTCAGTCAACTGACCGATCTCGCACCAACCGACCGAACTCACCAACCGGCCCAACCGCCCAGCCGACCCAGCCGCATCAGCCCCGCGCCCGTACGACCTCCGGGTTGTACGCGTCGGACTTTCTCAGCATCCACACCGCCACCCACACCAGTACGGCCACCAGGACCAGCAGCACCACCATCCCGGCGTTGAACGCGAACCCGAAGATCCACAGGTAGCCGACGCCTCCCGCCGCGAGGCAGTAGTAGGTCATCGGCAGGATCGTCTTGCGGATCAGGTCACCCTCGCGACCGAGCAGGCCCACGGTCGCGGCGGCGGCGACCACGTTGTGCACCGCCACCATGTTGCCGGCAGCGCCGCCCACTGCCTGCAGCGCGGCGACCGTCTCGGGGGAGGAAGCGCCGATACCGAGCCCGGTGTTGAACTGGAACAGGGAGAACATCATGTTGGACACGGTGTTCGAGCCGGCGACGAACGCACCGAGCGCGCCGATGAACGGCGACACGATCGGCCAGCCCTGCCCGGCCAGGTCGGCGGCCGCCTGGGCCACGGTGACCGGCATCGAGGCGAGGTCGGCCCCGTTGAAGTCGGGCCCGGAGTTGATGAAGATCCGCACCAGCGGCACCGCGCACAGCAGCGCGAACGCCGCGCCACCGAGCTGTCCGGCCGCCACCTTCCACGACGCCTTGATCTGCTCGCCCTTCATGCCGTGCAGCACGTAGGTGACGAGGCACGCGAGCAGGAAGATCGCGCCCGGCGAGTACAGCAGGTCCATGTTCTGGTTGATCCCGGTGCCGAAGATGTTCGACACCTCCAGGACCGCGGGCCCTGTCAGGAACTCCTTGATCGCCGGGATGTTCCGGGTGACGAGCAGCAGCGCGGCCACGATGAGGTACGGCGACCAGGCCCGGACCATCGACATCTTGCGGGTGAGGGTGGCCGCCTCCCTGGTGGGGTCGACGGTCCCCATCCAGCGGTCGCTCCAGCGCTCGCGCGGCGGAAAGTCCCACACGTCCGCGGGCATCAGGAAGCCCTTCGAGGACGTGAACATCACGAGCACCAGCCCGACGAACCCACCGAGCATCGCCGGGAACTCCGGCCCGAGCAGGTACGCGACGCTCACGTAGGGCACGATCATCGCGAGCGCCGCGTAGACGGCGAACGGCGCGACGGCGAGACCGGAGCGGAACGACCGCTTCTCGCCGTAGAACCCGCACATGAGGGTGACCAGGATGAGCGGCACCAGGATGCCGACGATCGCGTGGATGGTGGCCACCTGCGTGGCGGTGTGCGCGACGAAGCCGAGGTGGTCCAGCCCGAGCACGTCGGCCCGTGCCTGCACCTCGGGCGCCAGCGCGCCGGAGGTGTCCGCGAGTCCCGTCCCGAGCCCGGTCAGCATCGGGGTGCCGACGGCGCCGAAGCTCACCGGCGTGGACTGGATGATGAGGCCGGCCATGACGGCAGCCGCCGCGGGGAACCCGAGGGCGAGCAGCAGCGGCGCGACGACGGCGGCGGGCGTGCCGAACCCGGCGGCGCCCTCGATGAACGAGCCGAACAGCCAGGCCACGATGATCACCTGGACCCGCCGGTCGGGACTGATCGTCGTGAAGCCGGCGCGGATCGTCTGCAGGGCGCCGCTCTTGGTGAGCGTCTCCAGCATGAGCAGCGCGCCGAAGATGATCCAGAGCAGCCCGATCGCGATCAGCAGTCCCTGCACGATGGACGCGCTGACTGCGACCAGCGACATCTTCCAGGCGAACAGCGCCACGACCACGACCACCGCGAGGCCGACGGGCATCGCCGTGCGGGCGGGCCAGCGGAACCCGAGCAGCAGGGTTCCCACGACGAGGATGGGGAGGAGAGCGAGCAGGGCAAGGACGCCGAGGTTGTCCATAGTGACTCCAGGTCCGGCCACGTTGCCGGGTAGGGTGTGCGCTCGATATTTCACATGTCGGAACTATCACTCCACTGACCGACAAACGTAGCAGTTACCCCAGGCCGCCGGGAGTACCCAGTTTCAGCTCAGCAGCTCCCCCGGTCCGACCCCGCGCAGCGACGCGTCCAGCACCAGCACCATGTGTGCCGTCGGCATCTCACGTCCCTGCCGTCCCAGCGCGTCGGTGATCTGCAGCAGGCAGCCGGGGTTGGACGTCACGAGCAGCTCGGCGCCGGTCGCCGCGACGTTGGCTGCCTTCCGGTCACCCAGCTCCCGCGCGGGCTCCGGGTTGGTCAGGTTGTAGATGCCCGCCGATCCGCAGCACATGTCGCCCTCGGCGATCTCCTTGACCACCAGCCCCGGGATGGTCGCGAGCACGGCTCGCGGCTGCGCCTTGACGCCCTGTGCGTGCCGCAGGTGACAGGCGTCGTGGTACGCGACGGTCATCGGCAGCGGGTGCCGCGGCGCCACGGGTTCCAGCTCCGCCAGGACCTCCGAGACGTCCCGGGTCTTCGTCGCGAACTCCGCCGCGCGCTCCGCGTACTCGGGGTCGTCGGCCAGCAGGTCCGCGTAGTCCTTCATCGTGGAACCGCAGCCGGCGGAGTTGGCGACGATCCGTTCCACGCCCGCCCCCGAGAACGAGTCGATGAGCGCCCGCGCGTAGTCGAGGCCCTCGGTCTCCCGCCCCGCGTGCACGGACAGTGCCCCGCAGCATCCCTGGTCCGGCGGCACGACGACGTCGCACCCCTCGGCCGCGAGCACCCGTGCCGTCGCCGCGTTGACGGCGGGGTAGAACTCCCGCTGCACGCAGCCCAGCAGCATCCCGACCGTCATCCGTCTCGGCCCGGAGGCGGGCACGAGCGCGGGTACCGTGACCCGCGGCCCCACCGGCGGCGCGATCGCCTCCATGGTCGCCAGGGTCGGGGACAGCCGGGCGAGCAGCGGCCGTACCAGCCGGGACAGCCCGCTGCGCTGGTACAGCGCGAGCACTGGACGCACCAGCCGCAGCCGCTCCGGCCGGGGGAACAGCGCGAAGATCACCGACCGCAGCAGCCGCTGCCCGCGTGTCCGGTGCTCGGCGCCGCGTCGCTCGACCTGCTGCCGCGTCGCCTCGACCAGCTTGTCGTACTGCACCCCCGACGGGCACGCGGTCACGCACGCCATGCAGCCGAGACACGCGTCGACGTGCTGCACCAGGGCCGGCGACATCGGCTCGCCCTCGAGCCCCTCCTTCATGAGGTAGATCCGCCCGCGCGGCGAGTCCATCTCCTCGCCCCACAGCGAGTACGTGGGGCAGGCCGGCAGACAGAACCCGCAGTGCACGCAGTCGTCCACCAGCTCACGGGCGGGCGGGTGATGCTCGTCGAAGGCACCCAGCAGGTCCGGCTTGGCGTCGGTCATCAGATGCCTCCCACGAATCGGCCGGGCGCGAGGTTGCGCCCGGGATCGAGCTGCCGCTTGACGGCGCGCATCAGGTCGAGCCCGCCCACGGGGCCCCACACGTCGAGCGCCGCACGCACCTCCCGCGAGGCGCGCAGCACGGTCACGGTCCCCTCGCGCGGGCCGGGGGCGGCCCCGCGCAGATGCCCGACGGCGGACGCCGTCGCCTCGGGCGTACCCGTCACCACGGCATGCAGCACCCCGGCGGCGGTCCCGCGGACCGCCACGCCGACACCGTGCCGCTGCTCGGCCTCGCGCGCCGCCACGAGCAGGTCCGCGACACCGGTCAGCGTCGCCGTGGCCTTCGCGAACGTCTCGCCGTCGCGTGCCGAGCCCGGGTCCCCGGTGCCCGGCAGGCGGGCCCACCACTCGGGAGACTCGCCCTGGACCTGGCCGCCCAGCAGCGCGGCGGCGGCCGTCGCCCGCTGCTCGACGGCGCCCCCGGTCCCCTCCAGCAGCACGGCGACCTGGGCTGCGTCGCTCCCCGCCGGCCGGTCGATCTCGACGGCGGCGGGCGCGAGCTGGGAGGCGACCACGTCGCGGGCCCGCGCGGCGACGTCGGCCAGGGGACCCGTCGCGACGACGAACGCCCGGTCGGGCCGTGCCGGATGCAGCCGGAACGCGACCCGCACCACGACCCCGAGGGTGCCGTACGCCCCGGTGAGGAGCTTGGCGAGGTCGTACCCCGCGACGTTCTTGACCACCTTGCCGCCCGACGACGCCGTGGTGCCGTCCGCGAGCACCACCGTGGCTCCGAGCACGAGGTCGCGGATGCCGCCCCGCTGCAGGCGCCGGGGACCGGACGCGCCCGTCGACAGCGCGCCGCCCACCGTGGACCCGCCGCCCAGTCGCTCTGGTGGCAGGTCCACCACCAGCTCCTGCGCGGCGGCGCCCACCGTCTCGGACAGCGCCGCGACCGGCAGACCTGCCTCCGCGACCACCACGAGGTCGCCCGCGCCGTGCTCGACGAGCCGGTCGAGCCCGGTGGTGTCCAGGATCAGGTCGACGCGCTCGGGCGGTGTACCCCAGTCCAGCGCGGTCGCCGCGCCGCGCGCGACGGTGACAAGCCCCTGGGCGGTCGCCGCACGGAGCACGGCCGCCACGCCCTCCGCCGACGTCGGGCGCGCGACCGCGACGGCGGGCACCCCGTCGACGGCGTCGCCGCGACCCGCCTCCGTGACCGTGCCACCGTGCTGCCCCAGCGCGTCCTCGAGCCGTTGCAGGTCTGCCATCAGAAGACCTCCGTCACACCGGACTCGGTGAGCGGGTGCGCGCCCTTGTGCCGGCCCGGCTGCTCACCGCACAGCCGCGGCGTGGGAAACACCTTGCCCGGGTTGGCGATGCCCTCGGGGTCGAACGCGCAGCGCACCGCCTGCATGGTGTCGAGGTCGTCGGTGGTGAACATGCGCGGCATGTGCTTGGCCTTGTCGGCGCCGACCCCGTGCTCTCCTGTGATGGAGCCGCCGTGCTCGAGGCACAGGTCGAGGATGCCGCCGGCCACCGCCTCGGCCCGGTCGACGGCGCCCTCGACCGAGCCGTCGAACAGCACGAGCGGGTGCAGGTTGCCGTCGCCTGCGTGGAACACGTTCGCGACCCGTACGCCGGCGCTCTCACCGAGCGCGGCGATCTGGCGCAGCACGAGCGGCAGCGCGGTCCGTGGGATCACGCCGTCCTGGACGATGTAGTCGGGACTGATCCGGCCCACCGCGGCGAACGCGGACTTGCGGCCCTTCCAGATCAGAGCCCGCTCGTCGTCGTCGGCCGCGACGCGCACCTCGAACGAGCCGGCCTCCTCGCACAGCCGCACCACGTCGTCGAACTCACCCGCGACGTCGGGCGCCGGCCCGTCCAGCTCGACCACGAGCACCGCGCCGGCCCCGGCCGGGTACTCGCACTGCACCGCGGCCTCCGCCGCCTCGACCGCCAGTGCGTCCATCATCTCGATGGCGGCGGGGATCACTCCCGCGGCGATGATCGCGGAGGTGGCGGCCCCGGCGTCGTCCATGGAACGGAACGCGGCGAGCAGGGTGCGGACCTCCTGCGGCAGCCGGGTCAGGCGCACGGTGGCCGCCGTGACGATGCCGAGGGTGCCCTCGCTCCCGACCAGTGCCCCGAGCAGGTCGTAGCCGGGCGGGTCCGGTGCCTTGCCGCCGATCTCGACCCGCTCGCCACCGGGGGTCACCAGGTCGACGCCGGTGACGTGGTTGGTGGTGAAGCCGTACTTGAGGCAGTGCGCGCCGCCGGAGTTCTCGGCGACGTTACCGCCTATCGAGCAGATGGACTGGCTCGACGGGTCGGGGGCGAAGTAGTACCCGTCGGGGCTGGTCGCGGCGGTGAGGTGCAGGTTGATCACCCCTGGGTCGACGACGGCGCGCTGGTTGTCGACGTCGGCGTCCCGGATCGCGCGCATCTGCGACATGACGACGAGAACGCCCTCGGAGTGCGGCAGCGCACCGCCCGAGAGCCCCGTGCCCGAGCCACGCGCCACGAACGGCACGCCGTGCCGGGCGCAGGCCCGGACCGTCGTCGCGACGTCGGCGGCGTCCCGCGCCAGGACCACGACTCCCGGCACCACCCGGTACGCCGCCAGCCCGTCGCACTCGTAGGTACGCCGCTGCTGCCGGTCGGTGATCACCCGCTCGCTCCCGATCAGCCCACCGAGCTCGCCGATAACGACGTCCAACCCGCTACGGATCCCACCCATGGCACCCCCTCCTAGTCGCGATCCTCACCTCTGTTGAGTGCTGGATATTCGCCCTCCCAGAGCCCCTGGGAGGGCGAATATCCAGCACTCAACGCGGCTACGGTCAGGGCATGCGGGCGTAGGCAGGGAGGGTGAGGAAGTCGGCGTAGGTGTCCGCTACCGCCACCTCGAGGAACGTCTGCTTCGCCTCCTCGTAGTCCTCCGGCTCGCCCGGCAGCTTGGCGATCTCCTCCTCCACGATCTGGTCGATCAGCTCACGCGTGACCTTGTGCCCGGTGTCGGCGAGCGTCACGTCGTTGTGCAGCCACTGCCACACCTGGGAGCGGGAGATCTCGGCGGTGGCCGCATCCTCCATGAGATTGAAGATCGCGACGGCGCCGAGTCCGCCGAGCCAGGCCTTGAGGTACTGGATGCCCACGGAGATGTTGTTGCGCAGGCCCGCCTCCGTGACGTCTCCCGGCGTGCCGGCGACGTCGAGCAGCTGCGCCGCGGTGACCTGCACCTCGTCGCGCGTCCGGTCGATCTGGTTCGGCTTGTCGCCCAGCACCGAGGTGAAGACCTCCTTGCAGAGCTCGACCATGCCGGGGTGCGCCACCCACGAACCGTCGAACCCGTCGGTCGCCTCACGGGTCTTGTCGTCGCGGACCTTCGCGAAGGCGGCCTCGTTCACCGCCTCGTCGCGGCTGGGGATGAACGCGGCCATGCCGCCGATCGCGTGCGCGCCGCGGGTGTGGCAGGTCTTGACCAGCAGCTCGGTGTACGCGCGCATGAACGGCACGGTCATGGTCACGGCGTTGCGGTCGGGCAGCATGAACTCGGTGCCGCGCGTCCTGAACGACTTGATCACCGAGAACATGAAGTCCCAGCGACCGGCGTTCAGGCCGGAGCTGTGCTCGCGCAGCTCGTACAAGATCTCTTCCATCTCGAACGCCGCCGGGTACGTCTCGATGAGCACGGTGGCACGGATGGTGCCCTGCGGGATGCCGAGGAAGTCCTGGGCGAGCACGAACGCGTCGTTCCAGAGCCGCGCCTCGAGGTAGGACTCCATCTTGGGCAGGTAGAAGTACGGGCCCTGCCCCTTCTCGATCTGGCGCAGGCCTGCGGTCGCGACGTAGAGCGCGAAGTCGACCAGCCCGCCCGACACGGGCCGGCCGTCGACCTGGATGTGCTTCTCCGGCAGGTGCCAGCCGCGGGGGCGCACGATGATCGTGGCCAGCTCCTCGTCCGGCTTCAGCGCGTAGTGCTTGCCGTTCTCACCCGTGAAGTCGATGGTGCGGTTGATCGCGTCGAGCAGGTTGAGCTGCCCGCCCACGACGGCGCTCCACTGCGGCGTGTTCGCGTCCTCGTGGTCCGCCAGCCACGCCTTCGCCCCGGAGTTCAGCGCGTTGATGGTCATCTTGCGGTCCGTCGGCCCGGTGATCTCGCACCGCCGGTCCTCGATGCCGGGCGCCGGCGGCGCCACCCGCCACGTCGGGTCCTCGCGGATGTGCCGCGTCTCGGGCAGGAAGTCCAGCGTGCCGCCCGCCGCGAGGTCCTCGACACGCCGCTGCCGTGCCTCGAGGAGCTCGAGCCGGCGGTCGTCCAGCGCGCGGTGCAGGGCGGTGATCAGCGTCAGCGCCCGCGGGGTGAGTACCTCCTGGGCGCGCGGTGCGATGTCGCCAGTGATGGTCAGGCCGTCCGGAGTATCCACGTGTCTTCCCTCGGTCGATGGTTCGGTCCGGAACGCCATAGTTCCACGATCCGGAAACCAAATACTTCCTAGTGAAAACAGTAGGTGCCCGACGGCGCGGGGTCAACGCGGCACCCAGGCCCCAGATCCTCAGTCGCCGGAGAGCTCGGCCCCCACGTCGCGCGCGACCTCGTGAAGTACCGGCACGGCGCGTTCGCCGAACTCGTAGGACACGCGTGCCGCCGGCCCCGAGACGGAAAGTGCCGTGGGCACCGGCGTCCCCGGCACGACCACGGCGAAGCACCGCACGCCGATCTCCTGCTCCCCGTCGTCGACGGCGTAACCTCGCTCGCGGATCTCCGCCGTCGCGGCGAGCAGCCCGTCGAGGTCTGTGATGGTCCGATCGGTCGCGGGCGCCAGTCCGGCTCGTTCCGCGATGTCGCGGACGGACGCGTCGGGAAGCTCCCCGAGCAGGGCCTTGCCGACGCCCGTGCTGTGCAGGTGAACCCGCCGTCCGACCTCTGTGAACATGCGCATCGAGTGGGATGACGCGGCCTGCGCCACGTATACGGCCATGTCGCCGTCGAGCATCGCGAGGTTCGCGGTCTCCCCCAAGTCTCTGGCCACGCGGGCCAGATGACGTCGCGCGCCGGCTCCGAGCTGCCGGCCGGCCGACTCACCGAGGCGGATCATCCGCGCGCCGAGCGCATACCGGCGGGAGGGAAGCCGGCGAGCGTACCCGCGGGCGACCAGGGTGCGCATCAGGCGGTGAATGGTCGGCAGGGGCAGCCCCGACTGCTCCGAGAGCTCGCTCAGGCCGGCATCACCGCCGACCTCTGCCAGGATCTCGAGCAGATCGAGCGCTCGCTCGACCGACTGCACGCCAGGTTCTGCCACGTCACCCTCCCCATCGGAACGTCGGACCTTACCGACCGACGGAAACAGCATTTCACAAGGCGGAACCCCTGCGGCTGCTGTGTCGTCGTGGGCGGGGATGGGCCTGCAGGCTGTCCGGGGATTGTTCCTGGGAATGCAGTCAGGGGATGGAACCCACACACCCGAAAGGGTGCGCGGGTTCCATCCCCTGCTGGGAATGGTTGTCCGGCGGCGTCCTACTCTCCCACCCCGTCTCCAGGGC
>NZ_BAAGRP010000005.1:0-58509 GCF_054782895.1 Promicromonospora xylanilytica | reverse complement strand
TTGGTGCGGATGCACTTGCGCAGGTCGGCCACCGTGTCCTCGCTGAGGCACGCGTCCGCGCATGCGGAACACACCTGGGAGCACTCGACGATGGTTTCGATCACCCTCGCCAGCAGCGTGCGGTCGAGGTTCATCGACTTCGGATAGGTCTCGAGCATCTCGCTGGTCTTCATGGCGTCTCTCCTCCAGGGTCCGCTGAGGCGCCGCTGCCGTCGGGCCACGTCGCCGCTTCCGTCTTCACGGTAAGAACGCACCTGGCGACTCGCAATCAGCCCAGCCCGGCGGCCGAAGGACCTGTCCCGGTCCCCGGGCCCGGCCAGGACTGATCGGCGACGATGGTGGCTCTTCTGCGATCGACGTGCTCCTGGCACCCGGGTAGCGACCGCCTTCAGTGGTGGTCGTCGATCTGCGCAACGGCCGCTGTGAATTCCCAGTGCCACGGCTCATACGGTCCAGCGCCCCCGGCCTGTGCCCATTGCGGGTTGTCCCACCCGTGCTCCGGAGCGTGTGCCTTGAGCCAGTCCCAGCGCTCACCGGCGTAGCTGTCGGCACAGATGTCCACTGCGAGGCCCCAGCCATGATTGGACCGGCCCGGGGTTGCCGTCAGTGTCGGCTTCTGCGCCTTCGCGGTGACCTGCTGCGCGTAGCTGCGGTAGCCATCCGTGAGGCACATCGGTTCGCCGAACTGTCCCGCCCCGGGTTTGATGGAGACATCGAAGACCCGGAGGATTGGGAGCTATGTCGGCACCACGGAAGTACCCGGACGAGTTGCGTGAGCGTGCGACGCGTTTGGCGGTCGAGGCGAGGAAGGACCCCGAGTCGCGTGTCGGGGCGGTGAAGCGGATCGCGGACCAGCTCGGTGTGCACCCGGAGGCGTTGCGGACCTGGGTGGCGCGTGCGGAGCGGGACGAGGGGCTGCGGCCGGGCCCGACGACTGCTGAGGCTGCCCGGGTCGCGGAGCTGGAGCGGGAGGTGCGGGAGCTGCGGCGCGCGAACCAGATCCTGAAGTCCGCAGCAAGTTTCTTCGCGGCGGAGCTGGACCGTCCGTCGCGATGAAGGTCGAGTTCGTCGACCAGGAGAAGGTCACTCACGGTGTCCAGCCGGTCCTGCGGGCGCTCAAGGAGACGCCGGCCGAGATCGCACCGTCGACCTACTACGCCCACAAGAGCCGACCGGCCTCGGCCCGAGCAGTGCGTGACGCCGGCCTGATCGAGGTGATCGAGCAGGTCCACGAGAAGAACTATGGCGTCTACGGGGCTCGGAAGATCTGGCACGAGCTGAACCGGCAGGACGTGCGGGTGGCGCGGTGCACGGTCGAGCGGCTCATGCGCGAGGCCGGGTTGCGGGGTCTGCTGCGGGACAAGTCCCCACGGACGACCAGACCCGCGGCGGAGACCGGGCGGCCGGCTGACCTGGTCGAACGTGACTTCACCGCCACGAGGCCGAACCAGCTGTGGGTCGCGGACATCACCTATGTCCGCACTTCGGCCGGGTGGGTCTATGCGGCGTTCGTGCTGGACGTGTTCTCCCGGATGGTCGTCGGGTGGCAGGTCGCGACCAGTCTCTATACGGATCTGGCGTTGGACGCGTTGCAGATGGCGATCTGGCGTCGTCAGGGCGCCGGCGCGGACCTGGCCGGGCTGACGCATCACTCCGATCGCGGGGTCCAATATCGTGCGATCCGCTATGCCCAGCGGCTCGCGGAGGCCGACGCGGTCGCGTCGGTCGGCTCGAAGGGCGACTCGTATGACAACGCGATGGCCGAGGCGTTCAACTCGTTGTTCAAGGCCGAGCTCGTGCGTAACAAGGGACCCTGGCGCGGTCTGGACGATCTCGAGATCGCGACGGTGGAGTACATCGACTGGTACAACAACCGGCGTCTGCACGGCGAGCTCGGCCACATCCCACCGACCGAGTACGAGGCACTACACGCCGTGGCCAACTCGGTCACGGCAAGTCTGAAAACCAGCTAACCAACTCTCCACCAAACCCGGGGCTTGACAGGGTGTGTGAGCTCGCCGTCGAGATCAGTGAGGCCCAGCGCCGGGAGATCCTTGAGATGGACTGGCTGATCGACGACATCACTCGCAACGGCGTCGCGGCGACACCTGCAGAGGCGCAGGCCCGGGCGGTCCCGGACTTCTCGGAGCCGGCAGATCGTCAGTGCTCCACAGGCTGAGCCGAGATCTCGTCAGGCTGTCGGCACTCGTGCGCCAGCATCGCCTGGACTCTTGCAGTCAGCCGTTACTCCTCGAACTCGCGGCAGCTTCACACCTGCGGGAAGGNCAGTGTCGGCTTCTGCGCCTTCGCGGTGACCTGCTGCGCGTAGCTGCGGTAGCCATCCGTGAGGCACATCGGTTCGCCGAACTGCTCGGTGTACTCCTGGTTCAGACGAGCCAGGGCGACTGCCGCGTCGGCCCGGATCGGCGGGTAGCCGTTCCACAGATCGCACAGCTCGCTCTCTGGCACCTGACCGTTGAGTTCCGAGCCTGTCGCCTCACCATCACAGCCAGGCAGGACTGGCGGGGCCTCGACCTGCACGGGAGCGGCCTCGTCGGCGGGCATCGACGCGTCACGCGGGACGGTAATACCAGCACGAGGGGTTCCAAGTAGTGCACGCTGTTGGCTGCGCGATGCACCGCTCTGCCGATCAGGCACGGCGGGTGCTGCGCCCGATGACGGACCGGCGAACGCCAGCGCGGCGTCGACACCTCCTGGTTGGGCGCGCTCGTCAATCTCGGAACCGCCGACAGCGGCGACTGTGAACGACGTCGTGGTGGCCAGTGCGATCCCGAGACCAAGCGTCATCGGCCACCGTCCAATTGCGGGGGGCAGTGCACGGTTCGGTGAGGCCGCATGCCGGCCCTTTCTATGGCGTCCTCTGGTTTGTCGTGTCCGCGTCGCCGAGCCGGCGTTGATGTCCGCCGAGTTGATCGCACCCTGAACCGGCGTGCTGGGAAGGGCAGCGCTGAACGTCGGGGACGTCCGCGTCGCCTGAGCGGCAGGGGCAGCGGCCAAAGGCCCTGGGACGCCGGCCCCGGCTGCGGCCTCCGCGGTGGCACGCCCGGCGAAGGTGGTGACTTGCTCTGGACCGGTTCGGGCGACGTCGGACGACACGGGGCTGTCCGCCGCCCGATGACGACCGCGGCCGCTCACCGGCCGGTTCTGGGTGAAGCTTGGCTCCATGAAGTCTGGGACCTTTCGGATCGGAGTAGTACCACTGGCGCTGCCCGTTCTGACGGGCACGCTGACCGGCCGACCTCAGCTGAGATCGGCCGGTGCTGGTCTACGTCCGGTTGATCCCCAGGGCATACAGCGACGGCGCAGCCGCCGCTGCCAAGGCGGAAGCCACTCGATGGTCCTGGTACACGGGAGCGGGCGTCAGACGGATGGCCGTGAATTCTGGCGTTGCGGCCAAGACCGGGGATGGCAGCAGGATCGGGTCGGACTGCGCCGTGACGGTGTCGTGCCCGGAGCAGCCGGGAGTACCGTCGGCCTCGGGCTCGACGACGTCGGCCTGGCCCGTCGCCACGTCGTGTACGGCCAGAGCCCCACCGCCGCTCGAGTGCTCACCGCCGTGACCATGTCCCCCGTGAGCGTGTGCGGCGCCGCCCGGGTGCTGGTTCAGATGCATGCTGCACACCAGCTGCACGCCCGAGACGGCCAGCACAAGGAGCACGACTGCGGCCACGGCCGTCGCTCCATGCCGGGACCCTGCCAGGGGCGAGCGGAGGCGGCGTATCAGGATCATGGTGGGCCCTACTGTAACGGACGGGTAACGGCGTGGAACCACTGCCTCGGCCTGCGCGTAGGAGATCGCACCGTCCCGGACGGTAGCCATGCTGGTCAGACCGGATAGACCGCAGGGACGGCCTCCCTGGACATTGATGGGCAACCGGTGCGGCGCAGACCCTACAGAGCCGCCGCACAGCCGGTAACCCGGTCGAGACGGCCCGGACGTCGCATCATTACATGCTGATTCCGGGTTCAGACCGGGGTCCCGGACCGGTTCGATACCGGTCACAAGGTGCGTGGCCCATGGCCGCCTGTGCCGCCTCGCGTTCCCGGGTCCGGCGCGGTTCATTCGTTATCCTGCCTACCGGCTCAAGCCCCGTCACGCCGTACTTTTCGCGGTAGGCGGCCACGCTGACGATTCCGCGTGATGGTGCTCTCGAACAGGCCTCCGCCGTTGGCAGTCCGACCCGCTGGACCCATGCTGCACGGTCTCGAACCGCCGCCTGTGCGACCGCGACAGCGCGCGCCTCGATGAGACGGGCTCGTTCTTCCAGAGCTAGACGCTCGTCGACGGGCATAGGCCCGAGGGCAGGTGGGACCAGGCCGGCGATCAGTGGCGCCGAGCGACGCATGGGTCGCGTACGACGTTGGTTGTCGCTGGCGAGTCGGTTCAGGACGACAGCACAGGCGTCGTCGGCGTCCAGGAGGTTGCGCTGCCCGACGACTCGCTGGAGTGTGGCGCTCGGGTCGTGGCCCGCGGCTTCGGTGCGGCGGAGTTCGGCGCACAGGGACCAGAACGAATCACTCTCGATCGCGGTACGTGCCTCGTCGGGCATGAGCCTGCCGTCGGTGACGAACGTCCGCATGGCCAGATCGGCCCATCGGCCGCGTTGGGCGAGGCTGGCGATGGTGTCGTATTCGGCGGCCAGCTGTGCGATGCCGGTCCACTTGTCATGCTCGGCGGCACGCGTCTGGTGCGCGGACAGCTCGGCCCCGGAATGCTGGAGCACGCCGAACAGGATGCTGCGAGCCGTGGTCCTGTCGTCGACACGTGGGTTGTGGTCGGTGGTGGGCTCGTCCAGCGCGACGTATGCGATATTGGTGTCCCGTCCGCGGGTCATCGCGACGTAGAGGTTCTCGCGGGTGGTGGTACGCGTGACCAGGACGTGCGAGGAGTCCATGGTCAGGCCCTGGGCACGGTGAGCGGTCACCGCGTACCCGAGGTCGAGGTGCTCGGCGACGTAGCCGGCGGGCAAGCGCACGCTAGCGTCGTGCCCGTGGCCTTCGCGGCGGGCTTCGACTGATCCGTCGTGGTGGACTGCGGTGATCTGCCAGCGGTCGCCATTGCGGACGAAGCCGCCATCGTGCGAGTCGCTGGTGGTGGTCAGTGTGCGTTCATTGCGCCGGGTGATGACCAGGTCGCCCACCGAGGCACGGGTCCCGTCCGTGAGGGCGACGTCGCGGCTGGCGTTCGTGAACCCGGCCAGGATGCGGTCGGCGCGGGCTCGCTGGTTCAGGTCGTGCACCACGGTGGTGGCCTCGGCGACCAGCACGCTCGACTCCCCCGTCGCGGCTGACCGCTGCCAGGCGGCGTAGGCGGCGTCGATCATGTCCGTGGTGGTGCCCTCGGTGAGGCGGTCGTGGTCGTCGTAGGCGTCGATGACCGATGGGGCGCCCTCACGCAGCGCGAGTGAGGCGGCCTTCTCCCAGTCGTTGCGGAAGCGGTGCACTCCGGTCAGTGTCGGCGCGCCTTCGCCCACCCGCGTCGTGTTCTCGCCCGCGGCCGTGTTGCGGGCTTCGACGAGCATGCCGAACGCTCCCCCGGCGTCCACGGACTGCAGCTGAGCTGGGTCCCCCATCAGTAGCACCTTCGCGCCCGCCTGGGCGGCGGCGGTGGTGATGCGGTCCAGGTCCATGGTGCTGGCCAGGGAGGCTTCGTCCACAATCACGAGCTGCCCGTTGGTGAGGTCTGAATACCCGTGGTGGTGGGAGGTGAGCCATCGGGCAGTGGTCTCACACGGGATGCCGAGATCGTCGGCCAGGACCTTCGCGGCCGCGGCTGAGGGAGCCAGCCCGATCACCGACTCTGCCCCTCGGTGGTGGTGCCATGCGGTGAGCAGGGCGGACATCGCGGTCGTCTTCCCAGTCCCGGCGGGGCCCACCAGCACGTCCACCACCCGGCCCGACGTTGCGATCGACACCAACGCCGACGACTGCTCCACGGTGAGGTGGTCGCCGCGGTACCGATTCCGGACGGCGACCCGCAGCCCGCGCCGGCCAGCCACGGGGCCGGTGGTGTCCTGGGCGCGGGTCAGGAGACGGGTCTCGGCAGCCATGATCCGGGTATTGGAGTATGCGACGTGATGCCGAGGTCGCAGTGCGCTGGAGCCATCCGCCCGCAGCAGCATCTTGGGTGTGGGGGCGAGCTCTGGCGGCGTCAACGGCAAGGACCGGGCTTGGGCCGCTTCCACGACTCGTGACACAAGCTGTTCGCGTTCCTCGTGGGATGCGAGGCGAACGCCCATGGTCTGCCGGGTAGCCTCGGCCCACAGGTTCCAGAACGTCCACGTCGCGCGTTTCTGGGAGACGAGGTCGACCACCCGGGCGCCGAGCTTGTTGACGAGGTCCGTCGAGACGTCGTCGGCGCGGAAGGCGTGTCCGAGGCCGGAGGTGATCACGTCGTGCGCCCAAGCGGCGGCCTCTCCTACTTGGGTTGCGGCGCGGTGGTGCCATTCAGTGGTCAGGTCGGACAGGGACCGAATCTGCTTCTCGGGCCTCGTCTCCAACGTCGCCTGCGAGCGCAGCTTGTTGATCGTCTCGGGCGACGGGCGCCGCCCGTGTCGCGCTTCGTACTGAGCGATGAGTTGGTCGCTTCGGACGTCGATGTCCCGCGACCGGGAGGAGAACTCGCTGATCAGGTTCTCGGGGACGCCGGTGATCTCCCATGCCTTGGCGCGCCGCTCCCCTCGGTCGCGCTGGTCCCACCCGATCCCGAACGTGCCCGTCAGACGGTCCATCAGGACGGCGTTGTAGTGCTCCGACAGCGCGACCTGCGCCTTGTACATCGCCCGAGAATCCAGGGCCCGCCACTGTCCGTCGATCAGGGTGCGGACCTTGTTGGAGATCACCAGGTGGGTGTGCAGCTGCGGGTCGTGCGCCCGTGAGTCCCAATGGTCGTACGCGACAGCGGCTACCCCGACGACGTCTACCTGCGCGGTGCCGCCGTGTCCGATGCGGGTGGCGGCGATCTCCCGCTCGAAGAACTCCACCACCTCCGCCAACGCGGCATGGTGCGCTGCCAGGATCAGGGCCTGGTTCTGCCGGTCGGCCAGACCCCATAGCACCGAGACCGACTTCGGCACCGAGAACGTCAGATCGAAACCCGCCACCACCTTGCGATCGCTGGTCCCGGAGGCCTCCGGGAACGTCAATCCCAGCGGCTTCCCCGTCACCGGGTCCAGGCCCACACCGACCAGGCGCTTGAGGTGTTCCTCGGTCACCGTCTCGCCCGCCTTCAGCTTCCCGTCGCCGAACTCAGCGATCACCTTGCCGAGCCACCGGCCCGGAGGTGTACCGGCCTCGGTGTAGTACCGCAGCACCGCCGACGGCTCGGCCAGATCGCAGTCGCCGCGCACGACCGAGCGCAGCAGATACCCAACTCCGTCGCCTGCCGCGACCACGCTGATCGACACCGTCACACCAGTCAGGTGTGCGGCAGGTTCCAGGCCCGGCGCGATTATCGGACCGAACCCCGATAGGAATTCTGTAATCGCTATCAAGCAGCTCAATCTGCCATTGGTGCCAGAGGTGTGTGTGGGGTGCGTAGCGGGGCTGGTGCGGGCGATGGTGGCAGGCGGAATAGCTGATAAGTGTGACTTGAGTGGTTTCGGACGGTACGGGCAGGTCGAGTTGGTCGAGGCCGGAGATGGCGGGATGTTCGGGGTGGCCACGAGACGGCGTGAGACCGTTTGAGATGCCGCGATGGGTCCCCTCGCCCATCGCCCGCCTCCACTGACGTCACCCCGCGAATGTCCCCCCACCTGGCATCTCCGTAGCCAGCCCCGCGGGTCCCGGACTGTGACCCGAAGGCGACCGGACCGATGAACGACTCACGCCCTCACCGGTATGGGGGCAGGCCCGTGTCCTGGTTCACAGCGTGCCCTTGACGATTGCGGACCACAGCTGCACGATGGCGAGGCTGGTTCACCTCATTCGAGCATGGGAGCGAATATGCGTGCGCACTTCATCGGCAAGGACCCCGAGTCGCCTGACGTCAACTCCCCGACGCTGTTCGCGACGGACAGGACCGACCGCAAGACGTTCCTTGTCCAGGGTTGGAAGGTCACCGACCGGGCTGCGCTGACTGACGTCGGTGAGATCCCCGGACACGAGGACATCGTCGAGGTTCCGGTTGACATCCTGGAGATGTATCTGGCGCACAAGGAGCGGGAGGCGCAGTCCTGACTGCCGCGCAGGCCTCGTCCGGGCCGGACCTCGCCAAGCTGTTCGACAGTTTCGAGCACACCGCCTACCGTCTCGAGGTCCTTGACCGGTACAACACGCCCAGTCTCCGCGAACCCATGCGGCGCTACCTCGAGGAGGGGCACACCGACATGGGTTGGCTGGACGGCTGGCTGACCACCATCCGGGCGCGAACCGCCGAGGGCAAGCTCGTTCGACGCGTCCGGGTCGTGTCGCTCCCGCTGTCGGACTACAACCGGTTCGGCCTGTGGACCGCTGCGTTCAACAACGATGCGGGCGAGGACATCCGGTACCTGGCCCGCGACGACGCACAGGGCCTGCCGGAGTTCGACTACTGGCTGTTCGACTCCGCCACGGCGGCGCGGATGCACTTCGACGACGGCGTGGCGACCGGCGCCGAGCTCATCGAGGACCCGGCCCTGCTGGTCGACCTCAACTACCAGCGCGATGCCGCCTGGCACCGCGCCATGACGAGAGACGAATTTGCCGCGGAACACCTCGACCAATCCTGACATCCTCGCCGCGCGCAACGACCTGGGCGCGCGGCTGCGGGATCTACGGCGAGCTGCCGGCCTGACGGGTCAGCAGCTCGCTGGTTCCTTGTCGTGGGCGCAGCCGAAGATCTCCAAGATCGAGACCGGCCGACAGACCCCGAGCGACGACGACGTGCGGTCCTGGTGCCGGGCGACCGGCAGCGAGCGGATGGCCGAAGCGCTACTGGCCGACCTGCACACGCTCCAGACCCGCCACCGGGAGTGGCAGCGCGTCATGCGCGCGGGGCTGGCTGCCGAGCAGAGCGCGATGGGCCGCCAGGAGCAGGACACCCGGATCTTCCGGGCCTTCCAGCCGACCATCGTGCCCGGCCTGCTGCAGACGCCCGACTACGCACGCGGGATCATCGAACGGGTGAGCCGGACCACGGGTCAACGTATGGACGTTGACGAGGTCGTCGCCGCCCGCATGCAGCGCCAGAACATCCTGTACGACACATCGAAGAAGTTCCGCCTGGTCCTGACCGAGGCAGCTCTGCTGAACTACGTGTGCTCGCCCTCTGCGATGCCCGGGCAGATCGACAGACTGATCAACCTGGCCATGCTGCCCAACGTCAGGCTCGGGATCATTCCGTTCGACAAGTCTTACGTCATCGTCCCGACCCATGCGTTCTGGGTCTACGACGACCAGCTGGTCCTCGTCGAGACGGTCTCCGCGCAGCTGAACCTCGCCCAGCCGCAGGAGATCGAGCAGTACACGAAGGTCTTCGAAACCATGGCCCTCACTGCCGTCTACGACGACAAGGCCCGCGTCGCCCTGACCCGAATGGGGCACCAGATCGTGGCTCGCGAGAATACTTGAGAATATTCCTCGCGAGACCCGCAATGTGTGAATAACCTCCTCGGCATGACCTCAGCGACGCCGCGACGGACAGCCCGGCACATGGACCTCACCGAGCCGATGCTCGTCGCGTGCGACATCGATGGCACCCTGCTCCGTACCGGGCGGCCGCCGTCGGCCGCCGTGCAGGCCTCGGTCGCCGCGGTCCGCTCCGCAGGGCACCACGTCGTGCTCGCAACGGGGCGCTCCCTCGTCGGTGCTGTGCCCGTGGCCGCGCAGCTCGGGCTCGACGAAGCGTGGATCGTCGCCTCCAACGGTGCGGTCACCGCCCAACTGGACGGCGGCGAGTACGAGATCACCGACATGCACGTCGTCGAGGCCGAGCCGGTCGTCCGTCTCGCCGTCGATGAGATGCCAGCAATTCGGATCGCCACCGAGGTCGTCGGCGCCGGTTACAACGTCAACCTCCAGTTCCCCGACGGCGAGCTCAATGGCGCACAGCGCGAGGTCCAGGCGCTCGATGAGCTGTGGGCGGAGTCGACGCCGCGCCTGGCACTGCACGGTTATGCGGCGTTCGGTCTCGTGTCCGTGCTTCGCGCCATGGGCCTGACGGCGATTGCCACCCGGAGTGACTGGGTTGATGTCACGCCACCTGGCCTGTCGAAGGCGACCGCGCTCGAGAAGGTCCGCGTCGTCTTGGGGGTGGAGGACTTCGCGACGGTGGCCATCGGCGACGGTGAGAACGACCTGGAGATGTTCCGCTGGGCAGACCAGGCCATCGTCATGGGGCATGCCCCGGGACACGTGAAGGGTGCGGCGACCGCCGCCACGGGCACGATCGACGACGACGGTGCCGCCGTGGCCCTGCTGTCACTGCTGGACTGAGACCAGTGGCTCGACGTCACTCCGCGCCACCCGTGACGCTGACCTGAGCCCAGACGACGCGGCGGCCGTGGTGGCCCAGGACGTTGAGCTGACAGGCTTGGAAGCGCCGCTGCCTAAAATGGCAGGAACAAGAAGCAGCTCCTGCGAGCGGAAGCGAAGCTCTCACAGTCCGGGTGCGTCCACACCTCCGCCTTCTCGCCGTCGTGACGGGCCACCAGGCGAGGGCCAGTGTTCGGCATGCTGCTGCCGCTTGGGCTTGGTCCGACGGGGCGCATCCTTCGGGGTGGTCTCGAACGCGGTCGCGGGCCGAGTGAGGTCGGGCGGGGTCCAGCGGTCTTCGGCGTCGTCCTGGAGGTAGAACGGTGCGGCTCCCGGTTCGGGGACACCGATGGTCAGCACTCCGTGCACGTCGGGCCGGCCGTACGGGTCCTCGATGTATCCGGGCGGGGCCATGGCGGCGGCGCGCTCGGCGTGCGAGCGTTGATCGACGCTGACTGCGGTCCGGGTGTCACCGACCTTGGCCGCGAGCTGCTCGTAGGTACTGATCGCGTCCAAGGCCCATCGCGCGAGGTCGTACACCTCCATCCACAGCACGTTCATGAACTCGGCAGGCGCGGGCGCCCCGACGCTCTCAGCTCTGGCGGTCAACGTCCCGGCTTGCTCCTCCTCGTGGAGCATGGCCAGGAGCTGGAAGCGGGCTTCGAACCTGCCGTGAGCGGTGATGGCCGCCAGCCGGGCTTCGAGGACTCGGCCGTAGCCGCCGGTGAACCAGGCTGCGGCGGCTGGTGTTCGTTCGGTTCTGCCTGGAAGTAGCTGCGTGCTGGTGTTCTTCAGCACGCCCCGTCGGACAACACCGACAGGGGTGGGTGTGGAGGTCGGGACGGTGTTGATCTCCAGCGGGTACAGGATCTCGACCGGTGAGACTCCGAGCGCGGCAGCGAGCACGGTGACGTCTTGCAGGTAGATCTTCTCCCGGGGCCGGGTCTCCAGGTTCGCGATGCTCGCCCGCGCCATCGGGTAGCCCAGCGCGGTGGTCCGGTCGGCGACCTGCTGCGTCGACAACCCCCCGGCCAGGCGCATGGTGCGCAGCCTTTCCCCGATCCCTGCGGTCCAGGCGCTCGACCACGCATCGCCGCGGTCGTCAACACTGGGCTCCTGGCTGGATCGGTCGCCCGGGTCGGGAGGGCCCTCGGGCGCTGTCGGGTGTCGCATACGCACCAGGCTACCCATTGAGTGCACGATCACAACACTGGTTCGCATGTTGTGCAGGCCTTGCACATTTGCGGTTCCAGACCTACTGTGGTGCACATACCGTGGCCCGTCGATGCGTGCCATGGCTGGGACTGATGATGAGCGATGAAGCCACGGGCGCGGACCGGACGGCAGGGCCGGACCGCCACCCCGACTACCAGCCCGCCAAGGTTCTCTTGCGCCCCGACGACACCGCGGTACCTGGTCTCTCCGGTCGGAAGGTCGCGGGCCGCGGTGATGCTGCGTCGGAGTTCGCTACCCCGGAAGGACTCCGCGCTCTCCTCGACCATCTCGCCAAGGGCGGTGACCGGGCGTGGGCCACCAGCCCGGAGGCCGCCGAACTGCTGTTGTTCTGCGGCGACCGGTACGGGCACCTGGCGCGCAAGCTCCACCTCTCCGAGCACGACGCGGCCGTCGCGGCGTTCGAAGCCCTTCGCAACCGGGCCGTACGCCGGGCGGAGAATCCGTGGGCGGTGGTCACTACTGCGGTTGCCAGGACTCTGCGGGCCGAGGCTCGTGCCGATCAGCTCCTGTGCTCCCGGGACCGCGCCCGCCGCCTGATGGCCCGCACCAACCTGCCGCCTGCGATGCGTATCGGTGACCCGTCTGCGCCGACTGCGACGCCAGCGGGTGAGACTGCACCCTGGCTCGAACTCGCCCTGGCCACATCACGCTCGGACGTGGCCGCGGCCAATGATCTCGATCCGGCCGCGGCCTTGGTCGTGAGTCGGGTCCGTGCCGCGACCCGGACGACGGTCACGGTTCTCGTCGCGGTCGGGTGGCCGGATGACGTGGCCCGGCTCGGGCTGGAGCACATCACCACGGCCCTGACCACAGCGGGCGGTGTGACCGCTGCGCGGGAGCGGCTGCGCAAGGACCGCCAACCCATAGCAGCCCTGGACATCGACCGCCGCACCTGGACCCGTCTCGTCTCCGCTGTGCTTGGCACCCCGGCTCGCGACGGGCTTCTCCGCCGCCTCCTTGCTGGCGACACCGCACAACAGGTGATCGTGCAGGACGCGCACGACCTCACCCCACCACGAGACCTCGACCAGCGGGAGGCCGGACATGCCGCATGAAGACCTCAGCGACGGACTGCGACTGGACCGCGCTATCGACTCCATCACCGTCGGACCCCGCCACCGGCGCGACGTGGGAGACCTGCACACGCTGCGTGACTCGATCACCCGCGTCGGACTGCTGTGCCCCCTGACCGTGACTCCGGACGGTCAGCTTCTGTGCGGGTGGCGACGTCTCGAAGCCGTCCGGCAGCTCGGTTGGAAGACCGTACCGGTGTTCGTTCGCCGCGCCTCGGCCGGGCTGCGCGACGTGATCGCCGAACACGACGAGAACACGATCCGCGAGCCCTTGCCCCTTCAGACCGCCGAAGAGCTGTACCGCGAGTACAAAACTATCGAGACCGAACAAGCCGCCCAACGACAGCACGCCACCCGCTTCCACAGTCTCGAGCGCTCGAATGACGGAGGGATGAAGGACGGTGGCAAGGACAACAGCAACGGTCCCGCCGAATCGGCGGGACCGGCTCGTTCGGACGACCCCGTGCCCGTCCGGCACGGCGACGCACGCGCCAAGGCCGCCCAGATGGTCACCGGCACCAAGTCCTACACGCGCCTGGAACACACCGGACGGATCAAGGACACCCGCGAAGACCCCGACATGCCGACACACATCCGCGCCATGGCCGAGGCCGCCTGGCAGGACATCACGACCAAGAACGCGTCTCCCGAGAAGCAATGGACGCAGATCCGCGCGGCGATCGCCGAACACGACGCCTCCAGCGCCAATCCCCCAGCAGACGGCGACCGAAGCGATCACGTCGAGCTGGCTTCCACCGCACAGGCCGCGCTCACCCGACCACGACCACCGCGCGCCAAGACACGCGGTACGACGACACCGAGCGCGGCCCGGCCGCTGGCCGAGGTGGTCGCCGACCTCGACGAGTGGATCAACCACGTCGACGTCGATGCGCTCGCCGCACGCGGGAACAGCACCGACCTCGCGCGCCTGCACCGCACGACAGAGCGCCTCGACCACTTGTGTACCGGCGTCCATGCCGCCCAGCACAAGCATCACCCTGCGCTCCGGCGCAAGAAGCCAGCCGGAACACAGAGCCACACCGTCACCGATGAGCAGCCTCCACTCTGGTAGCCACCGGAGCTGCTCCGACGGGATACCTACCAGCCAGTACCAGGGTTTCCGGCGGCAACCAGCGCCGCATCCACAGGCGTTTCCCCTGCGCCTTTCTCGCGCCGCTTGAGTTCGCGCTCCCATGTCTCGTCGCCGATCTCCACCAGGGCCTGCAACACCTCTGACGTGTCAGGCGCCAGGCGCAGCCGCTCGATGTAGTGCCGGGCCGTGACCCCGGTGTCAATCTTATGCCCGAGCAGGGAAGCGGCATCGGCTGGGCTCATCCGACGCGCGACCTCGGTCGCGACCGTGGAACGCAGCTTGTGCGGGTGCACCTGCCCGGTCATTTTCGCGTTCTCCAGCGCCGATCGCAGGCTGCGGCGCATGTTGTGCGTGGTCTGCGGCCGGTCCACGTTCCGCCCGTCCTTGAACGTCCGCGACGGGAACACGGGCTTGTCCGCCTGGATGCTGGCAGGGCGGACCGACTCCAGGGATTCCACGGCAAACGGCGGGAGGATGATCGTGCGCCCGCCGGCGTCGGTCTTCGGTTCCTCCTGCCGAACGGTCCCCTGGCCCTTGATGTCCACGAGTGTGGCCTCGACCCTGACGGTGGGCAGCCCGTCGCTGGTCAGGTTCACCTCGCCCCATCGCAGCGCCATCACCTCCCCGATCCGCAGCCCGGTCCCGAGCATCACGTCCACAGCGGCAGGCAGGTGCCCGGTGGGCTTCGGCCCGGGCAACCCGCCACGCTGCTTCTCCCAGGCGCGGACCGCCCACCGCAGCTGGCCCACCGTCATCACGGTCAACGCCACCGGCCGAGGTGTCTTCGGCTTGGGCGTCTTGGCCTTGCGCACCGGGTTGTCCCGCAGCGCGTCGTGGACCACGGCGCGGTCGACGACGTCCGCGAACCGGCCGTGTGCCTGGATCGCGGTCGCCACCATGTCGTGCCCGCCCGCCTTACCGCGTCGGATGATGCCGTCGACCCACGTCTGGCAGATCGCCGGTGTCAGCTCGTTCAGCCGGTAGCGCCCCAGGTACGGGTTGACGTGGTTGCCCAACAGCCGCTCGTACTCGTCCACGGTCTGTGGCTTGACCGGCGGGTTCGGCCACTCCGACCGCTCCCGCAGCTCCTCGATCCACTGGCGGCACGCCAGACCCACCTTGCTGTTCGGCGCCAGCGTCGCCGAGCCACGCGCCGCTCCGATCCGCTCAGCGATCGCCTTCTGGAGCCTGGACAGTGCCGTGCCGTCGTTCTTCCCGACCCGGGTCACCTGCACCACGGAGTTGTCCAGCAGGCACACGCGGGCACGCGCCCGCACCTGCCCGTCCGGCGTCGGCGCGAACGAGATCTTCCCGTGCTCGCCGGGCTTGAGGTTCTCCCTGGGCACCGGTCACCACCCCGTCCCGCGCTGAGCATCCCCACGCCTGCGGGAAGCGGAACGGCCGCGGATCTCGTGCGCCTCGAGCCAGGCGCGCACGTCGGCTTCCTCGAACAGCACGTGCCGACCGATCTTGTAGGCCCGCGGCCCGGTCCCGTTCTTGCGCCACGACCGGACCGTCTCCGGCGAGGCATGCAACTTCTCGCACAGCTCCTCGACCGTCCACATCGGGGTACGGTCCAGGCGTCCGTCGTGCTCGTCGGGGCTCCCGGGGCGGCTCTCGTTCATACCCCATAGGAGTGAACGCGACACCAGCCCCACCGGGCGCCAGCAGTCCCTCGCGGTCGTCCCCGGTGGGTCAAACCGAGGCAGAAACCGAGGCAGCAGGGGTCTCATCAGTCAGCACCGTACTTTCCTGTCGGCGCCCTCCTGCACGAAGAAAGGCCGCTGACCTGGGCTAACGCCCTGTCAACGGCCTTTCCAATCGGTGGAGCTAGGGGGATTCGAACCCCCGACCTTCTCATTGCGAACGAGACGCGCTACCAACTGCGCCATAGCCCCTCGGACTGCAGAAGACTAGCACTTCACCGCCGGTGATCCGCAACTTGACCGGGTGTCGCGCGGGTCACGAACACGTGACCCGCGCGATCCCGACCAGCCTGGTCACCCCGCTGCCCGGCGTCGCGCCAGGATCTCCTCGAGCGGCTTGCCCAGGGTCTCGGACCTCATCCGGGGTGGCTCGCCGCGCAACAGCTCGTCCTCGACGACCGGCTCCGTCCCGGCCGGCACGGAGCCGGACACGGGGACCGACGGCGGCATCGTGGCCGGAGGCGTGGAGCCCTGACGACCGGTCGCGCTGGACGACGCGCCCGGCGTCGCCGTCGGGCCCTTGGGTGCGGTCGAGGAACCCGGGAGCGCCGCGGGCTGACGCTGCGGCGCGGCGGGCTTGGTCACGTAGGTGGGCAGCGGAACCGGCACGGGGTCCCAGGCACGTCCGCTCGGTACCTCGTCACGCTTCGCGGGCTCCTCGTCCTTCGGGGCAGGCTCCGCCTCCGTCGTGCCCTCGTCCGATGCCTCGGGCTGGACCTCGATGACCTTCGGCCTCGCCGGGCTGTCGAGGATCTCGTCGAGCACGTCCTTGCGGGCGACCCGTGGGATCGCCTGCGTCTCCGTACTCGAGCCGCGGGTCGCCAGGCCGGTGACCTGGGCACGGTTGCGCGGGGCGTAGGGACCACCGTTGGCGAGGGCGCGGGCCTGGGTGGCGCGCTGGCGTGCCGTGCGCACGGTGGCGTGCCACCTGGCGTCGGCGCGTCGTGCCGCCCGGGCCGCGCGGCGGCCCAGGAAGAGGACGAACAGCAGCATGGCCGAGGGCACGGCGGCCGCACCCCAGTGCAGCCGGTCGAACCCGACGAGCATCCAGGCGGCGACGCTGCACAGCAGCAGGAGCGCGGAGACGATGAGGCGACGTCGCGCACGCGCGGCACGCCGTGCACGCCGCTCGACCCGGCGGATGCGCTCCGCCGTGAGCGGCCGACCCCGGACCATGATCTGGAGCGGGTGCCCCTTCGGGGTCGGACGAGCGACGCGCGGCACGCCCTGGCCGGTCCCCCGCGGCTTGCCGTCAGTAACCATCGCCCCTCCTCTCCTGTCGGAACCACTCTTCGCGACGATGCGCAGTCCTACGGAAAACCGGTCCGTCACCCGCGAGTCCGCGAGCTCTGACCGATGGCGCACCAGGCTTGGCAGCCAGTAGCCCAGCCACAGGACGAACAGCGCGACGGCTGTCAGTCCTGCAGTCGATTCCACGACACGACGTTAGGCGAGCATCGCCACGCCCAGCCGCACCACGCACGGCGTGTCCCAGCGTCAGGGCGTGTCCCGAAGTCGCTGCCAGCGCGCCAGCAGCCCCTCGGGGACCTCTTCGCGCGTGATCGCGAAGGTGCGGTGGTCGCGCCACTGGCCCTGGATGTGCAGGAAGCGCTCGCGCACGCCCTCGTCCCTGAGGCCGAGCTTCTCGACCACACGCAGGCTCGGCTTGTTCTCGGGCCGGATGTTGATCTCGATGCGGTGCAGCCCGAGAAAGAAGGCGTAGTCGGTGGCCATGGCCACGCCCGTCGGGATGACGCCCCGCCCGGCCACGCTCTGGCTCACCCAGTACCCGATGCTCGCCGAGCACATCGAGCCCCACGTGATGGACGAGACCGTCAGCTGGCCCACGAGCGCGCCGTCGAGCTCCACGCCGAACGGGAGGGACGTCCCGGCGCGTGCCTGCGCCGAGAGGGAGCGCACGTACTCGCCGAACGTCGAGGCGATGTATCGGTTCGCACCGGGCGCCGTCGCCTCCCAGCGTTCCAGCCAGGCAGCGTTCTCAGCCCGGAGCCGGGCCCAGTCGCTCCCGTCCCGCCGCCGGAGCGGGCGCAGCACGACGGCGCCGGCCGGCGTGTCGTCACGCAGCGTCACCGGCCATGGCTTGGCCACCGTCCATCCCTTCACAAACTTTCCCGTCGCACCTTCCGGCGCGTCTGACTTGCTCGACGGCATCATCGTTCGCCCCCTGCCACGTCCCATGACGAATCCCGGCGTTGGAGAGGGTCTACCACGCTCGGTGGTCTGGGACCCGTCGAGCAGCCGCTCGGTCATGTTCTCGCCTTCTTCGTACGCTGTTCGTAACAATCTTGTCTCGGAGTCTTGGCACAATAGCGGTCATGAGCGGCATCTCTGTCCCGACGCCACAGCCGTACCCCGTCCTACCCGGGATGGAGACCGGTGACGCCAAGGAAGAGCTCCGCCGCGCGATCCGCGCGCAGCGCGGCCACCGATCCGCCCGGCAGCGGGCCCAGGCAGCCGAGTCCCTAGCGGACATCATCGAGTCAATTCCCGTGGTCCGCGACGCGGGATGCGTCGCGGCCTACGCGGCCCGCAGCGCCGAACCCGGCATGCTGCCGCTCCTGGACCGCCTCGCGGGGCGCGGCGTCCGGGTGCTGCTACCTGTGCTGGGTGCGGGCCTGGCCCGTGACTGGGCGGACTACACCGGCCCGGACGACCTCCTGGAGCGTGCGCCCGGCCGTCCGCCCGAGCCCGGCGGGCCGACGCTGGGCACCGACGCGACCAAGCTGGCCGACGTCGTCCTGGCGCCCGCCCTCGCCGTCGACACCCGCGGGGTCCGGCTCGGCCAGGGCGGCGGCTGGTACGACCGCGCCCTCACCTACCTGCGGCCCGGGGCGAACGTGATCGCCGTCGTCTTCCCCGAGGAGGTGTACGACGCCGCGAAGCACCCGCTGCCGCGCGAGGAGCACGACATCCTCGTGCACGGCGTCGCGACCACCACCGACTGGCACTGGCTCGGCGAGGCGTAGGCCCGACTCGCACGGACGTCCACCGGCCGGGCCCGTCGCGACCGGCAGGGGTCTCGACGGGCTCGGCCGACGGGCCGACCTCACGGGGTGAGGATCAGCTCGTCCTCCTGGGCGGCGGCTACCGCCTCGGCGCTGGAGGGCCAGGGGAAGGTCTCGCCCTTCGCCCAGGCGTCGAGCTGGTCGTCGTAGTGCTCCGACGCCGGATGCGCGGACGTGCCGGTCACGACCACCCAGGTGGAGGCGTCGAGGTCCGCAAGGTCCACGACCATCCGCATCGACGGGCCGCTCGTCACCTCGAAGCTGCCGCTGGCGGCGTCCCACGCCGTCGCGTTCACGATCGAGGACCCTCCCCCGACCTTGACGGGCAGCGGGTTCATGTACGCGGCGACCGGGGCCGGGATGCCGGACCCGCCGAGCACCAGGTGCTCCAGCCGGAGCTGGTGGAGCGTGCCCCACTCCCAGTCGCTGGTGTCCTTGCCGAGCTCGACGGTCAGGTCCTGGCGTGCGCTGACCAGCGCCTCCGTGAGCACCTGGTCGCGGCTCTCCACGACGGACACCGTGGACTTGTCGTCCCAGAACGCGTCGTTCGGGTTGTCGAGCATGCCCTGGATCACGGCCAGCCAGCGGCTGCCGCCGTCCGGCCACATGGACTCCGGCAGCTCGTCGTTGAAGGTGATCTCCAGGAGGTTGCGCCAGACGGCCGCGAAGTAAGCGGCGGCCGCTGAGTCCTCGTCCATGGAGTAGTCGTCCCAGTCGGCGAGGAGCGCCTGACCGTCGGAGTCGTAGCCGGCGGGGAGCGGGACCTTGAGCAGGACCGGCACCAGGGTGTCGGCGAACACGCTCCACTGGTCCATCTGGAAGTCCGACATGTCGCTCGCCGTGAGCTTGCTGCCCTGCGCGATCTTGTCGGTGAGCAGCGTACGGATGCGTTCCGACCGGTACCCGTAGTCCCAGTCCCTGGTGATGAACGGGCCGCTGCCACCGGGCAGCACCGCCTGGTTCGCGGCGACGACGAACCCTTCCTTGGGGTCGATGACGCCCGGCATCTGCTCCTTGGCCACGTACCCGGTCCAGTCGTAGCGGGCGTCCCAGCCGGGACGCGGCCACGTGCCGTCGGACTCCACCGCACCCGGCACGCTCGCCCGCACCGGGATCTTGCCGGGTGCCTGGTAGCCGATGTGCCCGTCGGTCGTGGCGAAGACGATGTTCTGCGCGGGGACCTCGAACTTCGCGGCCGCGGCCTTCATGTCCGCCGGGTTCTTCGCGCGGTTCATCTCGAACACGGCGTCCGCGGTGTGGCCCGGCTGGAGCGCGGTCCACTGCAGCGAGATCTCGTACTGTCCGAGCTGGGTGCCGGTCTCCGTCGGCGAGTTGCGCACCGCCTCCATGGTGGACTCGTCCATGACGGACGAGACGATCGGGCCGTGCACGGTCCGCCGGACCTCCAGGTCGACCGGGCTGCCGCCGTCGACGCGGATCACCTCGGTCTCCTTCTCCATCGGCACCCACTCGTCCGCGCCGCGCAGGTACGTGTCGTTGCGTACCCGCTCGATGAAGAAGTCCGTGACGTCGGCACCCATGTTCGTCAGGCCCCAGGCGATGTCAGCGTTGTGCCCGATGATCACGCCGGGGAAGCCGGAGAAGGAGAACCCGGACACGTCGAAGGGGCACTCGGGGCCCACCTGGTTGCAGTGCAGACCCACCTGCGCCCAGATGCCGGGCGCCGCGAGGTCGAGGTGCGGGTCGTTCGCCAGCAGCGGCTTGCCCGACTCCGTGTACTGGCCCGACACCGCCCACGAGTTCGAACCGGTGCCCTCGCCGCGGGCGATCTGCACCGGCACCGCGTCCAGCGCCTGCTGCGCGGACTCCAGCGCCTCGGCGAGCGCGGGGCTCTTGTACACGTCGCCGGTGCCCGACGACGTCTGGGTCGCCTGGGTCTGCTGCGTCGCCTGCGGCACGCCCGCCTCGGCGGGGTCGAGGATGGTCGCGTTGCCGGTGCCCGAGTAGGCCGGGAACAGCTCCGCGACACGTGACGCGTCGCCCAGCGTGCTGTACGCCAGCGCCCGGTCCAGCTCGTCGTCGTAGTTGCCGCGCAGGTCCCACGCCATCGCCTTGAGCCAGGCGAGCGAGTCGATCGGGTCCCACGGCTCCGGCTCGTTCACCTCGACGCTGACGTCGAGCACCGTGTACTCCACCGCCGTCTCCGCGGGGCTGCGGTCCGCGATGTAGGCGTTGACGCCGTCGGCGTACGCCTGGAGGTACTGCCGCGTCGTGTCGTCGAGGATGTTGAACTCCTCCTCCGCGACGTGCCGCCAGCCGAACGTGCGGATGACCTTGTCCGCCTGGATCGCGTCGGCGTTGTTGCCGACGAGCTCGGCAAGTCGGCCGGCGGTCACGTGGCGGCGGTAGTCCATCTCGAAGAAACGGTCCTGCGCGTGCACGTAGCCCTGCGCGCGGAACAGGTCATCGGCCGAGTCCGCGTAGATCTGCGGTACGCCCTGGGCGTCGCGGCTGACGCGGACGTCCGAGCTGAGCCCCTCGACCTGCACCTCCCCCGAGTGCTCCGGGAGCGGACGGCGCCCGGTGAGCCAGCCGAAGGTCGTCAGTGCGACCAGGATGAGCACCAGGACGACGGCCGTGCCGACGATGAACTGGCGGACACGAGTGGTACGAGTACGACGGGGCTTGATGCGTCGCGCACCGTCGGAAGTGGCAGTTTCGGCGGGCTCTAGGGGCTCGGCGGAAGTGGTCGCGGACACGCAGTGGAGACTACCGCCCGCCCCTGTGCTTGGGTGAACGCCCGCGAGTGAACACGCTCGGGAGATCTTGGGACTATCCCTCGCCGCTCGACCGTTACTATTGGCACTCGGAAACCCCGAGTGCCAGAGCCGGTTCCTGCGCGCGACGCCCCGCCCGGCCTGACGTCCAAGAGGAGTGCACGTGCCCACCTACGCGTACCGGTGTGCCGACTGCGGCCACGCGTTCGACATCCACCAGGAGTTCAGCGACTCGTCGCTGACCATCTGCCCCGAGTGCCAGGGCCGGCTGCGAAAGGTGTTCAGCTCCGTGGGTGTCACCTTCAAGGGCTCCGGTTTCTACCGCACGGACTCGCGCAGCACCTCGACCAACAGCACCATGAAGTCCGGCAAGAGCGAGTCCTCGCCGGGCTCGTCCGGCTCCTCCTCGGACAGCTCGTCGTCGGGCTCGTCCTCGTCGTCGAGCTCGTCCGGCTCCTCGTCGAGCGGGTCGTCCGGCTCCTCGTCGAGCGGGTCCAGCACGACCAAGGCCGCGTCGGCCTGACGACGGAGCCTGCCGCCACGCCCGTACCGTGACGTCGGCGGCGCGCGCCGACCCCCTCCACGAGTTCTCAGGGCTGCCAGCACGACCACAGGCGGTGCTTTTCCGACGTCGTGCACAGCCCTGCCCGACGGCGGGGCCGCCGGCCCGCGCGGCCGCATAGCGTCGCCGCCATGGGACTTCTCGACACGATCACCGAACCGGCCGCGCGCCACGGCTCGCCGCCGGGCGCGGCACACCGCACACCGCGGGACCGGCCGTACGGGACCACGAGGTCCCACGGGGCGCGCGCCGGACTCGCCGGCATGCTGCCCCGGCCCGGCCGCGCTCGGGGCCACGCCGGGGGCGCGTCCCGCTCCGCGGCCCTCCGCCGGCTCCGGCGGGTCGTCCGGCGGTGGCGGTTCGCCCTCGCTGCCGCTCTGTTCGGGCTGGCGGTCGCCCTGACGGTGCACGTCCTGCGCCCGCCACCGCCCCCGACGGTCGACGTCGCGGTGACCGTACGGCCGGTGTCCGCCGGCGCGGAGCTGACCCGCGACGACCTGGCGCTGCGCACGATCGCGACCGACCTCGTCCCGCCCGGCGCCCTCCACAGCGTGCGCGGCCTGCTGGGGCGCGCGGCGGTCGTAGCGCTACCGGCCGGTGCGCCGCTGCACGCCACGCTCGTGTCCGACGCGGGCGTCTCCGCCGCCGCCCCGAGCGGCACCGTCGTGGTGCCCGTCCGGCTGTCCGACGATGCCGTCGCCGCCCTGCTCCGCCCCGGCGACCGGGTCGACCTGCTGTCCGGGACCACATCGGGCACCGGGCCGGCCGGGGCACCCCAGTACCTCGCGCGCGGCGCACTGGTGCTTCCCGTGCCGGCCGGGCGCGAGCCGGAGGGCGCGGGCGGGCTGCTCGGCCCTGCCTCCGAGGCCGACCGGCCCGTGACCCTCGTCGCGGTGGACCCGGCGGACGCGCCGGAGCTGTCAGCGGTGTCCGGCTGGGGTTCGGTGACCGCGGTGTTGGTTCCATAGGGGTCGATTCAGGCACCGTGGTGGGGCATAGTGGGACAAACAGCGCCGCAATTCTGCCGAATGTCCGTTCGAGGTGCGGAATCTGCAAATGAACCGCAGAATCCTTGACCGGGCCGACCCTCGCGGCCCACGACCAACGCGAACAACTGCAGGGGATGACAATGCTCCAGGGCTTCAAGGAATTCATCACGCGCGGCAACGTGCTCGATCTCGCGGTCGCCGTCGTGATCGGCGGTGCGTTCTCTGCGGTGATCGACGGCCTCGTCAAGGGCTTCATCATGCCGCTCATCGGCTGGCTGGTCGGTGCGCCCGACTTCTCGCGGATCGCGTTCAGCGTCCCGAACTGGCGCGGAGAGTCCACCGAGTTCCCGATCGGGCTGTTCATCCAGGGCGTCATCATGTTCCTGCTGATCGCGGGAGCCGTCTACTTCTTCGTGATCGTCCCGATCAACAAGCTGCAGTCGCTGCGCAAGACCCCCGAGGAGGTTGTCGAGGAGGCAGCCGCCGAGGAGGTCGTGCTGCTCACCGAGATCCGCGACCTGCTGCGCGTCCAGTCGGGCACCACCGCCAACCCGAACTCCAACTAGGGGCCAGAGCCCCACGGATGGTCGGTAAAAGGTCAGGTGGTCGGCAGCCCGGGCTGCCGACCACCTGACCTTTTACCGACCATCTGCCGGACCACGTCCTCATCAGCCCCAGTGCGGCGGGACGTCGCGGCGGAGCTGTTCATCGTTCGAGTCGTGGCCCGCGTCGGAGGCGGCACCGTCCCCCCAGCCCGCCGGGCGCTCATCGGCGCTCACACCCAGCACGGCCTCGCGCTCGGTCCCGCGCCGCACGGCACGCCGCGGCCCTCGCCGCGCAAGGCCGCCGCCGTCCGGCCCGGCGGCAGTCATCGGTGAATCGGCCGACGACGCTGGGTCGGCTGACTGGTTCTCGGGCTCGTTCACCCCACCATTGTCGCCCCGCGGCCGACCGTGCCCGCTCACCTCGGCGACCGACCGGCCTCGTCCCGCACGACCGCGGCCCGAACCCTCAGTCGTCCAGCACCTGGGGAACCACCAGCTCCGCCGCCGGCGCCACACCGCCCTCGACACCCACCCGCGCGTCGCGCACGGACAGCACCACGCGGCGCACCCGCTCCGCCTCGGCGTCCGGGTCGAGGAACGCGGCCGCCGACCACACCTGCGCCACGACCCAGCCGAGCCGTTCGAGCCGCTCAGCGAGCTGCCGGTCGCGCACCCGGATGGAAGGCTCGGCCACGTAGGCGGCGTCGTCGGTGAGCACCGCGACCAGGAGCTCCCCCGGGAGGTCCGGATGCCCCACGGCGAGCGGGATCCGGTCGCCGCCGGGCAGCCCGTAGTCGGTCTCGACCACGAGGCCGGAGCGCCACAGCCGCTCCCCCAGGTCCACGACCAGGCGGTCGACGGACCGCGCCACGTCCACGCCGTTGCCGATCTCGACCTGGTCGGCGAGCCCCGAGCGTTCCTCGGCGAAGGACAGCACCTTGGCCAGCATCTGCGGGCCGGGTCCGCGCAGCCGCTCGGGGTCGAGGTCGGAGGCCGGGAAGCAGGACACCACGTGCAGCCGCTTGCGCGCGGCACCCAGCGAACCGAGCAGCATCGCGTCGCCGCCACCCTCGCCCAGCACACCGAACCGGTGCAGGACGCGGCCGTGCGGCGTCCGCCCGAACCCGAGGGTCAGCACGATCGTGTCCCGCGCCAGCCCGGCAACGCCCGTGACGTCGGCGACCACGACCGGCTCGGGCCGTGACCCGGCGAAGAAGGGCGCCAGGGCGGGGTTGGCCCGCACCTCGGCGAGCAGCCGCTCACGAATCCGGTCGGCGTGCGCGGCGGTGACGGTGACGATGCCGAAGGTCTCCTCCGGCCGCGTCATCGCGTGCTCGATGGCGAGGTCGACCACCCGTTCCACCTCGGCCGTCGTCGACTCGACGGTTCCGGAGACCGGGTCGGGCATCCCCGCGCCGTCCACGAGCGAGAAGTGCACCAGCGCCTCGGTACGCGGCATCGGCGCGGGCCGCATGATGCCCTCGTAGCCGTGCGCGGCCAGCAGCGCGGTGAGCTGCGGGTCCCGGCGGGCGGGCTCCGGCTGCAGCGTGACGCGCGGCAGCAGCCGCGCCAGGTCACGCACCGCGGTGCCCGACGCCGACCGGGGGTCGCCGACCACGACGATCTGCCGGCCACGAGCCAGCGCGGGTACGACGACCTCGACCGGCACGTGCTGCACGGCGTCGAGGATCACGAGGTCGGCGCTGCGCTCGGCGGGCAGCAGGTGCGGCACCATCGTCGGGGTCGAGACCCAGGTGGGCCGCAGCCGCCGCACGGTGGATCCGTGCGCGGACACGAGGTCGCGCATCGAGCTCAGCCCACCGTCGACGAGCGTGGAGTAGAGCGCCTCGGCGTCCTCCCGCTCGTCCCGCATGGCTCCGCCGAGGTGCGCCCGCACCGCGGCCCGCACCGGCGCCGACAGCGAGGCGACGTGCCGCCGGTCGAGCTCGCGGAACCGTCCGGCGAGGGCGTCGAGCCCCGCACCGTCCTGACCCGCCAGGTCCGGCTCCGTGGCCAGGATCTGCTCGAACACCGAGGACCACCACGACAGCTCGAGCTCCGGCCCGACGAGGTCGGCCTCCACGCGGCGCTCGGTGAGATCGTCGACCAGCTCGCCCAGCCCCGCCTTGCGCAGCCGGCGCAGCACGGCCGTCCGCTCGGGCAGCGGGATCAGCGCGTCCTGGGTCTCCGCGAGGGACGCGAGCCGCTGGACGAGGGCGAAGAGATCGAGGTCGAGGAGCCCGCCGCCCGCGTGCGACGAGCGCAGCACCGGCTCGAGCGCCTCGAGGTCGATACGGACCGCCTCGTAGGTCTCCTCCACGGCGGCCAGGCCCTCCGGCAGGGTGGGCCACCCGCCGCGCGGGCACTGCGCCTGCCACACCTCACGCTGACGCTGCACCTCGACGAGGGCCGTGTGCATGTCCGGCACGCGCACGCCGGGGCGCACCATCTCGCGGGCCCGCCGCTTCAGCCGGCGACGCGCGATCCAGCCCATCTCCACGCCCTGCTCGGCACGGGTGCGGCGCGAGGCCGTCGCCTGCACCATGTCGGCGGCGGTGCGCTCGAAGACCATCGGCTGGAACACGTCGAGCGTACCCCGCATGCCGCCGAGCATCGCGAGCTGCTCGCCCCACTGGTGCGCCGTCGACGCCTTGACCAGGCCGGTCACCCGCGCGACGTACTCGATCTGCTCACGCAGCTTCGGCAGGGTCTGCTCGACCAGGCGGTTGACCCTGGTGAGGGCCGACCGGGCGTCGTCGTCGGTCAGGATGTGCGCGCCGAACCAGGGGCTCGACGACGACTTCAGCGCGAACGCCCCCAGCTCGGCCGCTCGTTCGAGGTCCGCGGCGAGCTCCGCACGCCGTTCCTCGCCCAGCGAGAGCACCGACTCGGGGTCGAGGCGCACCCGGGTCGCCGGGGCGGGCCGCTCGGACGTGAGCCGGGCGAGCGCCTGCAGGGCGTCGTACGCCGAGACCCGCCACGGGTCCCGTACCCGGTGCAGCGCCCCGATGTAGCCGGCGAGCTGTGCCCGCGAGCCGATCAGTGCGTCGCGCACCCGCGCGACCTCGTCGGCGTCGATGCGCTCCTGCGCCGGCGCCATCGCCTCCAGCAGGCGCCGCGACGTCGAGGTCCGCCAGGTCGGGACCGGCGCGATGTCGAGCAGCAGCCCACCCAGGCCGAGCGACTCCAGCCGGGCGGCGAGCGCGTCGGCGGCCCGGCGGTGCCCCGGCACGTACAGCACGGACCGGCCGCTCGCGTTGGCCTCCGCGACGACGGCGGCGAGCGTGCCCGCGACGTCGGACCCGACAGGGCCGTCGACGAACAGGTGGCTGCCCGTGGCGAGCGCGTCCACGACGTGCCGCTGGTGCGGGTCGAGGTCACCGACACCGCGCTCGTGCGCCGGGTCGGCGTCACCCACCCGGGGCTCGGGGAGCTCCACCTTGCTCAGGCGCCGCACGGAGTCGTCCACGCCGCCGAGCGCCGAGACCACCTCGTGCCGTCCGAGGGCCGGGCGGAGCTCGTCGAGGTCGTCGACCAGCACCTGGCCCGGGTGTACGAACGTGCCCACCAGCACCCGCCGGTCCAGCTGGAACTCGCCCAGCACCGCCGACCCCAGGCTCGCCACACGGTCGAGCACGTCGGTGGGGTTGAAGCCCGCGAGCGTGAACGTCGCCTTGGCCAGCGCCGCCGGGTCGATCAGCGCGCCGTGAGCGCGCAGCGTGCGCGCCACCACCGGGTTGATCTCGGCGGTGGGATCGAGCGTGATGTCGTAGTCACCCTCGCCGTCGCTGCGCGGCGTGAGCATCACGGGCCGCAGCAGCACGGGAGCCCGGACCACGCGCGGCTCGTCGTCCGCGCTCTCCGAAGGCGGAGTGGCGCGGCCCGCAGGCATCGCCAGCGTCACGATGGGGACGGAGCCGGTGAGCGCCGGCGCGTCGGCAGGGCTGTCGTCCGAGCCCTGCTCAGGCGCGGGGGCAGCGCTCGCCGGGCCCAGCACCCGGGTGATGGCCTCCATGTCGTTCGGGTCGCCGCCGGGGGTCGGCCGCTCGGTCCACGTGGCGACACCGATCGCCAGATAGGTGGGCGACACCCCGTAACGCTGCGCGTGCTCGGCGGAGCGCGCGGCGACGGCCCGTGCCCGACGGCGGGCGGTCGGCAGCGCCCCGGCCTCGCGCACCAGGTTGGACAGCCGGGTGGGCCGGCCCGCGAAGAGCTGGGCGACCCCCGAGGGGTGAGCCGCGGACAGGTCGATGACGGCCTCGCCCAGCAGTCCGACGTCCGCGAGGGAGGATCCCCCGGCGAGCTGGACCAGCCCGGCGCGCCAGCGCGCGACCGACTCGGCCATCGGGTCCCGGACACCGTCCGGGGTGGACTCCGCGGCCTCCGGTGCGGCCAGCTCGGTGGCCGGGTCCACGGTCTCGTCCTTCAGCGCGGCCGAGAGCTCCTCGGACAGATCGGCCGAGCTCTCCGGGGCGGCTGCGGTCTGGCGGCGTGCAGCGTTCACACCAGCACGCTAACCGCGTGGCGTCCGCAAGGGCCGGACGCCACGCCGCGCGACACGCCGGGCGCCCGGAACGTCCGGGCGTGTCATACCCGTGGGCGGCCCGGGCGTCGGGTGACCCCGACCGTCCGTGACAGCGGCGTCGCCGCACGCCCCCGGGACATGCAAGAGCCCCTCCGGCAGGGGGTCCGAAGGGGCTTCGCAGACGGGCCTGAGCCCGACGGGGTATGACGGTGCGCACCGCGCAGGGGGCGGGCGATGCGCACCGTCTTGTGAGAGTCTGCACCTGTTCCCGGCGGACGTCAACACCGAGTCGGACGATCGTCCAAGTCCGGTCCGTGCGCGGGCGAAAACGTTATTGAAGACCGCTGTTTCACCTTCGACGCAACGCACCCTTCCGCGGCATTCCGCCGTTTCCGCAGATGTGCGCAGCCC
The DNA here is from genome assembly GCF_054782895.1 of Promicromonospora xylanilytica. Lineage (NCBI taxonomy): Bacteria > Bacillati > Actinomycetota > Actinomycetes > Micrococcales > Promicromonosporaceae > Promicromonospora > Promicromonospora xylanilytica. Next base: position 30,132 of record NZ_BAAGRP010000005.1, on the reverse strand, counting down.
ACCGGCAGCGGGCCGCGCGTACCCCTCCCGGGCGCCCCGGGGCGACGTCTGACGTCATGGAGATCACCCGCTCGCCGTCCCGCAGCCCCGGTACGAAAAAGCCTCGACACGGTCCATAGACTCGAAGATTTGTGACCACACTCGTCGAGGCAGTCTTCCCGCGCAGGCTCGGTCGGTCGTTCCGCTGGCTCGTCACGTCGTCCTGGACCAGCAACATCGGCGACGGCATAGCTCTCGCCGCGGGCCCCCTGCTGGTCGCGTCCCAGACCGACAGCGCGTTCCTCGTCGCACTCGCCGCACTGCTCCAGCGGCTGCCGTGGCTCCTGCTCGGCCTCTGGGCCGGCGCGCTGGCCGACCGCCTGGACCGCCGCCGCATGGTGATGGTCGCCAACGGGCTGCGCGTCGCGGTGATCGCCGCGCTGTGCACGTTCATCGTCACGGACGTCGTGAACGTCGTCCTCGTCCTCGCGGTCATGTTCGCCCTGGGCGTGGCCGAGGTGTTCGCCGACGCCGCGAGCCAGACGCTCCTGCCGATGGTGACCCCCAAGGCAGACCTCGCGATCGGCCAGGCACGGCTCATGGCGGGCTTCGTGACGGCGAACCAGCTCGCCGGGCCCCCGCTCGGGGCGTTCCTGTTCGCGGCCGGCACGGCCTGGCCGTTCGCCGTCCAGGCGGTCACCGCGACCCTGGCGATCCTGCTGGTCTCGCGGATCGCGGTGACCCGCGTCCCCGTGCGCGAGACGCGCACACACATCCGCCAGGACATCGCCGAGGGCCTGCGCTGGGTGTGGCGCACCCCTGCCGTGCGGACGCTGATGCTCACGACCCTCACGTTCAACGTGACCTATGCGGCACCGATGGGCGTGCTCGTGCTCTACGCGACGGAGCACCTGGGCATGACCACCCCGCAGTTCGGCCTGCTGACCACCGCGACCGCCGTGGGCGGCCTCCTCAGCACCGTCGTCTTCGACAGGCTCCAGAAGCGTGTCGCGTTCGCCACGCTGATGCGCGTCGTCCTGACGTGCGAGGTGCTCTGGCACCTGGCCCTCGCGCTCAACACGACGGCGTGGGGCGCGTTCGTCGCGATGTTCTGCTTCGGCGTCTACGCGTTCGTCTGGGGTGCCATCTCCAACGCCGTCCGCCAGCGTGCCACCCCGCTCGAGCTGCAGGGACGGGTGGGTTCGCTCAACATGGTGAGCGTCTTCGGCGGGATCGTGCTGGGCAACGCGCTCGGCGGCTTCATCGCCGAGCACTGGGGGCTGACCGCGCCCTTCTGGTTCGGGTTCGTCGGTGCGGGGATCACGCTGGCCCTGATCTGGAGGGCCCTGGGAACCATCGCCCACGCCGGAGAGCCGGAGTAGTCCGGGACGGCCCGGTCACGCCTCAGCGGGGCTTGACGACCGGGATCGAGCCGGTCTCCGTGAACTCCCTCATCCGCTTGCCCACCGTCGACCGGCTGACGCCGACCTCCTCCGCGATCTCCCGGTACGTGCGGCCCTTGGTCCGCAGGTCGATCATCCGCTCGGCGTCCTGCGTGCCGAGCTGTGTGTTCCGGCGCGGCTTGCGCCGCGGAGGCAGTGCCTCCCGGACGTTCTCGGTGGCGCGGACCGCCGCCTCGGCCGGCTCCGCGACGGGCGCGGCGGTCTGCTCCGGCGGCTCGCCGTCGGGCAGCGGCGCGCGCTCGCTCACCTCCTGCCGTGGGGTCCCCAGAGCGGCACTGACCCGTGCGGGACGGCGCCCCGCGTCGCCGTCGAGCACGCCCTCCCCGAACCGGTCCTCGCCGAACCCGTCCTCGCCGATCCCCTCCTGGTCGAACGCCTCGCCGTCGAACACGCCTCCGGCCCGGTCCCGCGGAGCCGGCCGGTCGGCGGCGAACTCGGCGGCCACCGCGTCGGCGGCCCTGCTCTCGTACTCGGGAGCACCGACCCGAGCGCCGGCCAGGACGCCGCTGCGGGTGTCGTAGGCCCGCCCGTCCATGAGCTCGTCGTCGACGAGGATGCCGGTCAGCCGCTGCCGGTCGGCGAGGTGCAGGCGGGCGACGTCCGCCGTGCCGTCACCGACGGCGGCGAGCGCCTCGCACCAGGCGGCGACCTGGGCCCGCATCTCCCGGGGCGGGACGGTGCGCAGCGCCACGGAACGCGCCCGGCGGCGGGCGGCCTCGGCCCGTGCGAGCCGGCGCCGCGCCGCCCGTGAGCCGTCGCTCAGGCTCTGTGCCCGGAACAGGTCCTCGGTGGAGAGGAAGAGGGCGTGCATGCGCGCGGACTGACGCATCGCCGACCAGGACGTACCGGTGGCGAGGTGGCGGTCGCCGATCAGCGCGAGGTGCCACATCAGGGCGGCGAGCAGCGGCACGACGAACCGGAACACGACGGCGCCGAGCGGGTGGTCGATGTAGGCCTCGTGCCAGGCGGCGAACACGCCGGAGGCCGACGAGAGGGCCCAGGTCAGAGCGAGCAGGGTGCCGCCCGGCCGGTTGTCCCGTGCGGCCTCGCGGGCCAGGAGGGCGACGGTGACGAGCGAGAGCTCGAAGACGCCGGCGGTCGCGTAGGCGGTGCCCTGGTTCATGGCGAGGACGTCGATGCCGAACTGGACCATCGCCAGGTACGCGGACCCGGTGGAGATGAGGGCGACGGATATCGCACCGGTGAGGACCAGTCTGCGAGAACGGCGCGTCGGGACGGTCGATACGGGGAACGTCCGGTCGGCGGATGCCACGGGGTCTCTCCTTGTTCGCGGGCTGTCGGGTGACTGCGTCTGCAACAGTGGGGTAGCCAAGGGCTCGGGCGACCACGAAGATATCGGACAAGTGTGACAACCCGGTATCGTCCGCCGCTCTGCTGCACCCCGCGGCCGGCCGGTGCACCATGGACACGCACGGCGACCTGCGAGAGCGTCGCAGGCACACGGAAGGGACACCATGACGGAGCTGTACAGCGGGCAGACGGAGGAGCCGGGTCCACGCCGCGCACCTGTCCCGCGCACCTGGGTCTGGGTCGGTGGCATCGTCGCCGCCGCTCTGCTCGGGACCGCCCTCTGGGCCGGTGTGCGCCCGGGCGACGAGCCCGGTGCGGCGGCGGTCGTCGTCACCGCGCCGAGCCCGTCGCCGTCGGCCACCCCGTCCCCGCCGGAGCCGAAGCCGACACCGGCGAGCTATTCCCTGCCCGACCTGCCCCGGCCGGACATCGACGCGATCCTGCCCCGCGGCCTGCCGCGGGCCGACGTCGACGACCTCGAGGGCCTGCCCGGCTCCGTCGCCGAGCCCACGCGGCCACACGTACCGGTCTGGACGCGCCCCGACGTGACCGTCGCGCCGGTGCTCGCCCTCGAGTCGGAGTACTACGACGCCGACGCCCGGTGGCTGGTGCTGGAGCGCCGGTCCGGGTGGGTCAAGGTGCTCATCCCGTACGGGCGCGGCGCGCTGCCGTCGGACGACCCCGAGAAGGTCAACGGTTCCGCGGGCTGGCTCCGTGCCGGCGACGTGGAGCTGAAGCGGGAGAAGCGGTCGGTGGTGGTCGACCTGTCGGACCGCACGGTGACGGTCCGGCACGCCGACGGCACCAGCGACCAGCTCGCCGCCGGCGTCGGCGCGTCCGCCACACCGACACCGCAGGGGTTGAGCCAGGTCTTCACCGTGACGGAGGCGGTGAACACCGGCCTGTCCGTGTTCCTGTCGTTGCAGAGCGAGACCCTGGACGGGTTCTACGGCACCGACTACGCGGCCACCGCGCTCCACGTGGGCGTCGGCCAGGGCCAGGCGGTGAGCAACGGCTGCATCCGGCTCACGAGCGCGGACTTCGAGCGGCTCGCCGACCTGGACCCTGGCGTTCCCGTGCTGGTCAAGGCCTGACGGCCGGCCCGGCCGGGCACTCCTCCTGGGCCGCCATGCGGAAGCACCCCACGAAGTGCCCGGGCGCGTGCTCGACGAGCCCGAGCCCGTCGGGCACGCCGTCCGCCGACTCGGCCTCGTCGCCCAGCGACCGGCCCTGCGCCGCGATGTCCTCGTGGTACAGGCACCGGGCGGCCAGGCGGCGGGTGCGCTCGGCCTCCTGGGCCTCGACCTCCTCCCACGTCCGGTCCAGGTGCGGTACCGAGGCGAGCAGGTCACGGGTGTAAGGGTGCAGCGGGTCGTCGAAGACGGCGTTCGTCTCGCCGCTCTCCACCACGCGCCCCTTGTAGAGGATGACCACGCGGTCGGACACGTAGTTGCCGAGCGAGAGGTCGTGCGTCACGAACAGGATGCCCAGGCCACGCCCCTTGAGCTCGCCCAGCAGGTTGAGCACGTCGATGCGGGTGGAGGCGTCGAGCATGGAGATGATCTCGTCGGCGACCAGCAGCTCGATGTCGAGCAGCAGGGCGCGCGCGATGAGCAGGCGCTGGAGCTGCCCGCCCGAGAGCTGGTGCGGGAACTTGCCGAGGATGTCGCCGGGCTCCAGCGTGACGGCGGCCAGCGCGTCCTCCAGCTTCTCCCGCCAGCTCGCGGAGGAGACCTTGGGGAAGTAGGAGTGCCGCAGGGTCTCGAACGTCCGGTCCACCTTGTAGATGGGGTTGAACGAGCTGAACGGGTCCTGGAACACCCCCTGGACCTTGCGGTAGTACTCGCGCCGCCCCCGGAAGCCGAGCTTGGTGACGTCGCGCCCGTCGAACGTGATGGTGCCGCCCGTCGAGCTGAGCAGGTGGAGCACCATCTTCCCGATGGTCGACTTGCCGCTGCCGGACTCGCCGATGAGCGACACGACCTCGCCCCGCCGCACGTCGAGGCTGACCCGCCGCACGGCGTGCAGGTCGGAGGTGCCGAAGGTGCCCGTCCGGTAGACCTTGTCGAGCTGGTTGAGGCTCAGCATCAGCTCACCGCCCAGCACGCGACGTGGTGCCCCTCGGCCACTTCCCGGAACGGCGGCGCCTCGGCGCACTTGTCGTGCGCCAGGGGGCAACGGTCGCGGAACCGGCAGCCGGCCGGCGGCTCCAGGAGCGACGGCGGCCGCCCCTCGATCCCCTCGAGCTGCTGCTCCTCGTACCGGTCACCGACCTTGGGCAGCGCCCCGATGAGCATCTTGGTGTAGGGGTGCAGCGGCTGGTTGATGATGGTCTTGGCCGGTGCCTTCTCGGCGAGGTGGCCCGCGTACATGACCAGGATGGTGTCGGCCACCTGGAACAGCACGGAGATGTCGTGCGTGATGACGATCATCGACGACGCGATCCCGTGGTCGCGGAACTCGACGAGCGCCCGGGCCACCGCCTTCTGCGACGAGACGTCGAGCGCTGACGTCACCTCGTCGCCGATCAGCAGCGAGGGGTTCAGCAGGGTGGACAGCACGAGCACCACGCGCTGCTTCATGCCCCCGGACAGCTCGATCGGGTAGCGCTTCAGCACGTCGGTCTCGAGCCCGACGAGCCCGAGGCGCCGCTCGAGCTCCGGCAGCACCTCGGCGTACCGGACGCCGTGCGCCGCGAGCAGGTCGCGGATCATCCGGCCGATCTTGCGGGTGGGATTCATCGCGGACATCGCGTACTGCGGGATGAGCGACACCTCGCGGTAGCGGTAGCGGCGCATGGCGGCGTCGTCGGCCAGCGGCAGCTCGTCGCCGTCCAGGACCACCGTGCCGCCCACGTGCCGCATGCGGGTGTCGAGGCGGATCAGGGCCTTGCCGAGCGTGGTCTTGCCGCACCCGGACTCGCCGGCGATACCCATGATCTCGCCGTCCGCCACCTCGAAGGTGACGCCGTCGAGGGCCTTGACGTCACCGCGCAGGGTGCGGTACCAGACCTTGAGGTCGTTCACGGCCAGGGCCATGTCACATCTCCCGCAGCTTGGGGTTGAAGACCTCGTCGAGGCCGACGTTCATGATGTAGAGGGAGCCCACGATGAGCGTGATCCCCAGACCTGGCGGGACGAACCACCACCACAGCCCCAGATGGAGCGCGCTCCACTGCACGGCCTGGTTCATCATCAGGCCGAGCGACATGGCGTTGGTGGGTCCGAGCCCGATGAAGTCGAGCGACGCCGCCGTGAGGATGGAACCGCCGAACAGCAGCACGAACGTCATGAAGAGGTACGAGTACATGTTGGGCGCCACCTCGCGCCGCAGGATGGTACCCACTCCCACACCCGACAGCCTGGCCAGGTCGATGAAGTCGCGCGAGCGCAGCGACAGGGTCTGCGCGCGGACGGCCCTGGCCACCCAGGGCCAGCTGAACACCCCGATGTACAGCGCCTGCATCGGGACGCTGCGGACGCCCAGGTAGGCGTTGATGATGATGAGCACCACGAAGCCCGGGATCACGAGCACGACGTTGGTGAGCATGTTCAGCAGCTCGTCCACCAGGCCACCGCGGTAGCCCGCGACGAACCCGATGGTCATGCCGATCACGGCGGCGACACCGCCGCCGAGCAGGCCGACGAGGAACGTGGACCGCAGGCCCGCGACGAACTGCGCGAAGATGTCCTGCCCGAACGTGGTGGTCCCGAACGGGAAGTCCGCCGACGGCGGCGCCATGGGTGGCCCCGCGTAGTCCATCGGCGCGTACCGCAGGAACGCGGGACCGATCAGGCCGAGCAGCAGGAACCCGAGCACCACGACCGCGCCGATCAGCACCTTGGGGTTGCGCAGCGCGAAGTACAGCGTCTCGCGTGTGTCTCCCCCGGGCCTGCGGGCCGACGGCGCCGGGCCGGCCGCCCCGGGCGACTCGGCCCCCTCGGTCCCCGGTGCCGCCGCAGGTTGTGTCGCCGTCATGCCCTTCTCCTTCCGCCCGGGTCCGCGGCTCCGCTCCGGCTCATGCGGTCGCCCCCGTCAGTCCGGTCCGCGTGCGGGGGTCCACCAGCACGTAGACGATGTCGATCACGAAGTTGGCCACGAGCACGCCGATCACGACGAACAGCAGGGTGCCCTGGAGCAGGAAGAAGTCCTGGTTCTGGATGGCCGAGAGCACGAGCTTGCCGAGCCCCGGGTACGCGAACACGATCTCGGTCACGAGGGCGCCGCCCAGGATGGTGCCTAGCTGCAGCGCCAGGCCCGTGATCTGCGGCAGCATCGCGTTACGGAACGCGTACCGCCGGATGAGCCGCTTCGGCGCACCGAGTGCGGCGAGGTAGTTCGAGTAGTCCGACTCGAGCTCGTAGATGATCAGGTTCCGCATGCCGATCGCCCAGCCGCCGAGCGCGACGAGGAAGAGCGAGAGGAACGGCAGCACCCAGTGCTGCAGCAGGTCGAGCGCGAACGACCACGACCACTGCGGCACCAGCCCGAAGTCGTAGCCGCCTGCCACGGGGAACCAGCCGAGCGCCACGCCGAGGCCCCAGGCGAGCAGGATCGCCAGCCACATGTAGGGCATCGCCGTGACCAGGTAGCCCACGGGCAGGGCCACGTTGTCGAGCCACCGGCTGCGCGCCGCCATCGCGCCCACGCTGTTCCCCACCACGAAGCTGAGCAGGATGGCGGGGACCATGATGCCCAGCGTGTACGGGACGGCGGCGAGCACCACCTCGCTCACCGGCGCGGGGAACAGCCACACGCTGGTGCCGAGGTCGCCGCGGAACAGCGCTGCCCAGTAGTTCAGGTACTGCTGCCAGACCGGCAGGTCGAGCCCGAACGTGCGCTCGTAGTAGTCGGTCATCGACGCGATCGTCTCAGGGTGCTGCACGGCGGCGCGCGCCACCATCCGCTGGACCGGATCCCCCGGCATGAGCCGGGGGATCAGCCAGTTCAGCGTCACCGCGACGACGAAGGTCAGGCCGTAGACCAACGTCTTGCGAGCGAGATAGCCACCCATACGTCAGGAGGCCGGCTCGAGGGCGAGCAGCGTGTTCAGGCCGCCCAGCTGCACGTAGTTGTTCCACATCACCGGGAAGTACGCGTCCTCGCGCCCCTCCTTGGGCCAGTTGGTCCACTGCGACTCGTTGTACTGGGCCCACGCGCCGTTGTACCAGAGCGGGATGGCCGGCAGCTCGGTCATGAACTTCTCCTGGACCTGCGACAGGGTCTCGGTGAACTCCGGCGACCCGCTCTCGGTGCGCGAGAGGTCCTCCACCAGGTTCCAGGCTTCCTTGTTCTCGTACCGGCCGAAGTTGCCCGCCAGCATCTGCTCCTGGATGGGCTGGTAGAACGCGTAGTTGTAGTACGTCCAGGGGGTGTTGCTGATGCCCGCGTTGCCGTTGATCAGCAGGTCGAAGTCGCCGGTGGCCCGCGCGTCGTCGACGGCGCCCGCGTCGGGGAAGTCGGCGGTGACCTTGATACCGGCCGCCGAGGCGTCCTCGGCGATCACCCGCGCGGCCTCCATCCAGTCGGTCCAGCCCGCCGGGACGATCAGCTTGAGGTCGATCTTCTCGCCGTCGGGCGTCTCGACGAACCCGTCGCCGTCGGTGTCCTCGTAGCCGGCGTCGGCCAGGATCGACGTGGCCTCCTCGGCGTCGAAGGTGAAGCCGTGCTCCGCGGCGACGTCCTCGTCGTAGTACTCCTCGAACGCGGGCACCAGACCCGAGGGGTGTGCCTTCGACACCAGGCCGCCGTACGCGTTGCTGACGATCTTGTCGACGTCGATCGAGTGCGCCAGCGCCTGCCGGAAGTCGACGTCGTCCATCGGTGCCCGCGTCTGGTTCGGGATCAGGTTCGCCGACGCCGCCGCCAGCATGTACGGCTCGCCGTCGTAGTAGGTGCTGACCTGGCCGGAGTCGGCCAGCGTGTTGACGCCGGGCAGGAAGTTGTTGCTCAGGTCGAGGCTGCCCGACAGCATCAGGCCGAGCGCCACCTCGTTGGACGTGTTCACGACGTCGACGATGTACTTCATCGGCATCTCCAGGCCGAGCTCGCTCTTGGCCCACCAGTCGTCGTTGCGCTCCCAGACCATCCGGTCCTGCCCGACGGCGGAGAACTTGAACGCTCCGGAACCGATCGGGTCCTCGTTCGGGTTGGAGAGCAGCTCCTCGTCGGACCACTCGCTCATGATGTGCTCCGGCAGCACCATGTTGCTGTAGAGCCAGTTGTCCCACTCCTGGTAGCGGGGGTCCGAGAAGGTGAACTCGACGGTCGTGTCACCGGTGGCCTCGACCTTGTCCAGCCAGGTCCACAAGTTGCTCCACGGAACGGCGTCGACCTTGCCGAGCTCGGCCGTGAAGACCACGTCGTCCGCGTCGAGCGTCTCGCCGTCCTGCCAGGTGAGGCCCTCGCGCAGCGTGAGCTCGTACGTCTTGTCGCCGGTCCACTCCCCGCCCTCGGCGAGCCACGGCGTCAGCTCGAGCGTGATCGGGTCGAACTGGAACAGCGGCTCGTAGAGCAGGCCGCGCGCGCCCGTGGCGTGCCCAGCACCCGAGATCGGGTTCCACGACGACGGCGGGCCCCACTGGGTTCCGCTCGTGAACAGCGTCTCCTCGCGGGGGTACTCACCGACGAGCTCGGTCGCCGCGTCCATGCCCTCGGCGGACGCGTACGGGTTGGCGGCCGGCGTGGGTGCGCTCCCACCGCCGCCGGAGCAGCCGGCGAGCAACACGCCCGCTACCGCGGCTGTCGCCAGGGCGGCTGCGCCCCGGGACCTGGTCTGTCGAAGGAACATCGTCGATCCTTTCGTCCACCCCCGCACGGCCGTCGTGCGGACCCGGTGCCACGTCGCGCCAGGTTGCTGAGCATCGTTCTGCCCTTTGCCGGACGCGTCAAGGTTTGGCAGGGAAGTTGCCAAAATGTGACGTCCGCCTGGCCGAGCGCTTCGCGCGCGAGGCCAGGCGGACGTTAGGCTGTGTGCGCTGGTCCCGGGTGCAACCGGGATCGGACGCTCCGCTCCTCACCAGGAGAGGCGTGAGCGCCTGTAGCTCAGTGGATAGAGCACCGCTCTCCTAAAGCGGGTGTCGGCAGTTCGAGTCTGCCCAGGCGCACCTACGGTGCGGTGAGCACCGTGGCCCGGCGGCCGGTGCCCCCCGACCGCTCGCCCCCGCGGACCACCATGGCGACAGCCATGACGACGGCTCCCACCAGGGTCACCGCGGCGCCGGCCCAGAGGGGCGACGTGTAGCCGAGACCCGCGGCCAGGGTCAGTCCACCCACCCAGGCACCCAGCGCGTTCCCGACGTTGAACGCCGCGATGTTCGCGCCGGACGCGAGCGTCGGCGCAGCCGCCGCGTGCCGCATGACCCGCATCTGCAGCCCCGGCACCGTCGCGAACCCGACCACGCCCATCAGGACCAGGCTGACCAGCGTCGCCACCGGGCTGGCGGCGGTCAGAGCGAAGACCGCCAGCACCACGGTGAGCAGCACCAGCAGGGTGAGCAGCGTGGCCCCGAGGTTCCGGTCGGCGGCCTTGCCGCCCGCCAGGTTGCCCACGAAGAGCCCCGCGCCGAACAGCATCAGCAACCACGGCACCGTCGAGCTCGCGAACCCGCTCACCTCGGTGAGGGTGAACGCGATGTAGGTGAACGCACCGAACATGCCGCCGTAGCCCAGCACGGTGACCGCGACAGACAGCCAGACCTGCGGCGCCCGGAACGCCGCGAGCTCGCCCCGCAGGCCCGGTCCGGTCTGCCCGCTGGGCCCTGCGACGGCGTCGGGCAGCCCTACCCGCGCGGGGACCAGGAGCGCGATGCCGACGAACGCGAGCACGCCGATCCCGGTGATCGCCCAGAACGTCGAGCGCCAGCCCGCGGCCTGGCCGAGGAGCGTCCCGAACGGCACGCCCAGCACGTTGGCGACGGTCAGCCCGGCGAACATGATCGAGATGGCGGCCGCACGACGCTCCTGGGCCACCAGGTCGGCGGCGACCACCGCGCCGATACCGAAGAAGGCACCGTGGCACAGGGCCGCGACGACCCGGCCGACCATCATCAGCTCGTAGGTCGGGGCGATCGCCGACACCAGGTTGCCCGCGATGAACAGGATCATCAGTCCGAGCAGCGCCCGCTTGCGGTCGATCCGCGTGAGCGCGGCGGTGAGGCCCACCGCACCCACGGCTACCGACAGGGCGTAACCGGAGATGAGGTATCCGGCGACGGTCTCCGAGACCGCGAAGTCCGCGGCCACCTCGGGCAGCAGACCCATGATGACGAACTCGGTGAGGCCGATCCCGAAGCCTCCGATGGCGAGTGCCCACAGGGCGACAGGCATGACGTTTCTCCTTGGCAGGACGGGGCACGGCTCGCGGGACGCGGAGAGTGCCTGTGCGGGGGCGACGCGTGCTTACGCGGCCTCTCGGCGTACGCACTTAGTTGCACACGCCTCATGAATAGTTGCACGCGCGCACTAGTTGCACAAGCGGTATGGTTGTTCCAGCGATCACGGAGGAGGGCCCATGGGAATCGCCGACGACGCCGTCGAGATCCGTGCCCAGGGCTGGCGAACGCTCGCCGCACTGCACGGGATGATCGATACCGCGCTCGAACGCGCGCTGCAGGCCGGGCACGGCCTGTCCGTCGTGGAGTACACGGTGCTGGACGCGCTGTCCCGGCAGGACGGGTGGCACATGCGCATGCAGCAGCTCGGCCGCGCGACCGCACTCTCCCCGAGCGCCACGACACGCCTGGTCAACCGCCTGGAGGACCGCGGGCTGCTCACGCGGGTGCTCTGCACGGACGACCGCCGCGGGATCTACACCGAGCTCACTCAGGTCGGGGAGAAGCTGCTGCGCACGGCCCGGCCCACGCACGATCGCACACTGCGGGAGGCCCTGCGGGAGGCGGAGGGTGTGCCGGAGCTCGCCTCACTGGTCGGCGCGCTCGGGAGCGTGGCCGCCGCGGGCGCGTCCGCCTGACCGAGCTCCCTCCCCGACGCGTCAGGCCCGCAGGTCACCGGGTGACCTGCGGGCCTGAGCCGCGAGACGACGCGATCAGAGGATCGCGCGGAGGAACTCCTTGGTCCGCTCGTGGGTCGGCGACGTGAAGATCGTGTCGGGGTCGGCTTCCTCGATGATCTTTCCACCGTCGAACATCAGCACCCGGTTGGAGACCTCGCGGGCGAACTGCATCTCGTGCGTGACGATCAGCATGGTGATGTCCGTGGTCTCCGCGATGTTGCGGAGCACGCCGAGCACGTCGGCCACGAGCTCCGGGTCCAGTGCCGACGTCACCTCGTCGAGCAGCAGGATCTCCGGCTCCATGGCCAGCGCCCGCGCGATCGCGACGCGCTGCTGCTGCCCGCCGGACAGCTGCATGGTACGGGCGTCGCGCTTGTCGGCCAGCCCCACCTTCTCGAGCAGGGCCTCGGCGCTGGCGACCGCCTCGGCCTTGGGCTTCCCGAGCACGTGGATCGGGGCCTCGATGATGTTCTCCAGCACCGTCATGTTGGGGAACAGGTTGAACTGCTGGAACACCATCCCGACGCGACGCCGCACCAGGCTGCGCCGCTTCTCCGGGATGGCCACGCGCTTGCCGCCACGCATCTCGTGCGTGTAGCAGTCGCCGTCGACGTAGATGAGGCCGTCGTTCGCCTCCTCCAGCGTCATGAGCAGGCGCAGGATGGTCGTCTTGCCGGAACCGGACGGACCGATCAGGGTGACCCGGTCGCCCTTGGCGACCGAGAAGTCCAGTCCGTCGAGAACGACGTTGTCGCCGAAGCGCTTGCCGACTCCCTGGAACTGGATGGCAGGGGTGATGTCGTTCTCAGGCAAGGCGGTTCTCCAATCGGCGGACGAGCAGCGAGGTCGGGTAGCTCACCAGCAGGAAGAGCAGGCCGGCCATCGTGATCGCCTCCATGTAGCGGAAGGTATCGGCGCCGTACTGCTGCGCGGCCGTGTACATCTCGACCACCGCGATGGCGAACAGGAACGGCGTCTCCTTGAACATGGAGACCGCGTAGTTCCCCAGGCCCGGCAGCGTGTTACGGATCGCCTGCGGCAGCACGACGGCGCTCCAGGTACGCGAGCGCGGCAGGTCGAGGGCGATGGCCGCCTCCCACTGGCCCTTCGGCACCGCGTCGATGCCCGCGCGGTACACCTCGGACATGTACGTGGCGTAGTGGACGCCGAGCACGACACAACCGATGGCCAGCGACGGGAACTGCGTGAACAGCAGGTTCGCGAAGACGAGCTGCACCAGCAGCGGTGTCGAGCGGATGAACTCGACCAGGAACCCGATCGGGAAGGTGATGACGCGCAGCTTCGACCGGCGGACGATGGCGACGAGCAGCCCGAGGATCGAGGCGATGATCATGCCGACCACGGTCGCGAGGACGGTGATCTGCAGACCTTCGAGCAGCTCGGGGAGTACCGCCGCGGCGTGCTCCCAGCTCCATGCTGTGGTCTCGGTCATGCTCGGTCACCTCCCTTCGGTGCCGTCGAGGCAGGCGTTCCGGCACCGACGTCGGCCGTGGTCTGCACGGGCGCCAGCCGGAGCACCTCACGCAGCGACGGACCTGCACCCAGCCGGTTCTTCGCCCGCACCTCGAGGGCGTTCATGGCCAGCGTGAGCAGGTAGGCGACCACGAAGTAGCAGAGCAGGCCGATCGTGAACGAGAAGATCGTGTCCGACGTCCGCTGGCGCAGCTCGCCGGTGAAGAAGTTGAGGTCGTGCAGCGAGATGTACGCCGCCAGCGCGGACCCCTTGACGAGCTGGATCAGCAGGTTGGTGAACATCGGGATCATCAGCGGCCAGGCCTGGGGCAGGATCACCCGGCGCATGCGGTGCACGGGGTTCAGGTCGAGGGCGATGGCCGCCTCCCACTGCCCCTTGGCGACCGAGTTGATCGAGCCGCGCACGACCTCGGAGGCATAGGCACCGTAGTTGAGCCCGAGCGCGAGAATGCCGCATGCCAGCGGATCCAGCTCGACGTAGAACGGCGGCAGCGGCAGCACGTAGTACAGCCAGAAGATCTGCACCACGAGCGACGTGCCGCGGAAGAACTCGACCACCACCCGGGACGGCACGCGGGCCCACCTCGTGTGGGCCCGCGAGCCGAAGCCCAGGGTGAACGCGACGATCAGTGCGAGCACCGCACCGCCGAGGGTCAGCTCGAGCGTGACAAGTACTCCTTCGCCGAGCAGCGGGAGCAGATCGACGAGTTGTTGAAAGTTGTCCGACACGCGCCCGGTCAGCCGTCCAGGCCGAGCTCCGGAGCCAGCTCCTTGGCCAGCGACTCGAGGTCACCCTCGCAGAGCTTCTCGGTGGTCAGGCCCTCCACGGGACGCTCGGCCTCGGTGAAGCCGAACGGCTCCACGATCTCGAGCCAGCGCTCCTCGTCGGCGACGATCTTCGCGAGCTCCTCGTTGTAGGCGTCGCGCAGCTCCTCCTCGCCCTGCGGGAAGACCTCCGCGCCCGCGCCGATCTGCGGCACGCCGTCGATCACGGCCACGAACGAGTCCGTGACCTCGACCGGGGCGTCAGTCTTCTCCTCGAGGGTCCGCAACGAGATACCCGTCAGGGCCAGCGCGTCCGCACGACCGGACGTGACGGCGTCCAGGCCGTCCTGGGCGTCACCGACCTCGATCTTCTCGATCTCGAGCTCGTCGGCGTAACCGGACTCGATGGCGCCGCTGAGCACGGCGAGCTTGACGCCGGCGTCCTTGGCGGACTGCATGTCGGTCAGCTTGTCAGGGTTGCCCTCCGGGACCATGAACGCGGTCGTGTACATGATCTCAGGGTCCGAGAACAGGGCCTGCTCACAGCGCTCGGGCAGGATGGACATCCCGGCGCTGACGGTGTCGTACCGGCCGGCGGTCAGGCCGGGGATGAGCGAGTTCCACTCGGTCTGGACGCCCTCGACGTTGTCGACGCCGAGCGCACCGAAGATCTCGCGGTCCAGAGCGATGGTGGCGCCGGTGAGGTCGCCGCCGTCCTCGTAGCTGTAGGGCTCCTCGCCGTTGAACGCGACAGTGACGGTGCCGTCTTCCTGGAGCTGCTCGAGCGTGCTGGCGCCGTCTTCGCCGCCCTGGTTCGGAGCCGTCGACGAGCACGCGGCCAGTGCAACGAGGGTGAGTGCTGACCCTGCTGCGAACACGGCTCGGCGGAGCGGTCGGACGCTTGATGTAGACATGGTTCCCTTCACGCCACCCGGCGGTCTTGGCAAAGCCTGGGTGGGCTGGAGTTCACGGACGATTTGCAACCGTAGCGCGGTGCCGACGCTCAGACAATCCAGCGTTCGACATTATGATTGTCTACAATCTACAAGTTCAACCGGCCGGCGTCACCCCCGGACATCGTCGGCGTCACACAGCTGTCTGCGCACCGGGGATGATGTGGTCATCGACGTGCGCTCACGGAAGGAGCACCGATGTCCCACCCGTCGCGGGCCACGCTGACGACCGCCCCGTCCTTCTCCCGGGTGACACGCCCGTCAACCGTGGACCTGATCCAGACGGAGCTGCGCAACGCCGTCTACGCGGGGGTGCTCGCCGTCGGCTCGCCGATCCGGGAGGTCGAGGTCGCCACCCAGCTCGGAGTGAGCCGCGGCCCGCTGCGCGAGGCGGCCCAGCGCCTGGTCCAGGAAGGTCTGCTCGTCGCGACGCCGGGCCGTGGGATGCGCGTGGCGACGATCGGCCCGGAGCGCCTCCCCGCCCTCTACGAGGCACGCAAGTCGGTGGAGGTCACCGCGGCCCGGCTGCTCGTCCGGTCCGGCGACGACGCCGCGGTCGCCGGCGTCCGCCGGGCGCACGACGAGCTCGTCGCCGCGAACAGCACGGGGGACGCCCGCCGGGTCGGCGGCGCCGACCTCAACCTGCACTGGACGCTCGTCGCCGCGGCGGGCAACCCCTGGCTCACCCGCTGGATGACCACCCTCATCGTCGAGGTGCGGATGGCCACGTTCACGGTGAGCGACGAGTACGTGGTGCGCAAGGACACGGCCGACGCGCACGCCCTGATCGTGGAGCGCCTGGAGGCCCGGGACGAGGAAGGGCTGGTGGACGCCATCACGCGGATGCTCGAGGGCGCCGTCGACCGGCTCCTGGGCCGGGAGGACGACGGCGTCGAGACGTTCGAGGAGCCGGCCGACGCCCCAGCGATCACGCTCGGCCCGATCGACGCGCCGGACGAGGCGTAACCGGATCCGGGTCAGGCGTCGGTCGCGATGATCGGTTTGGTCTCCTTCTCGCCCTCAGGCTGCTGCGTCTGCACCCGCATCCCCGCCACGGGCACGCGGATGCTGACGAACCGCTCGCCGCGCAGACCTCGCCACAGAGCGAACATCGCGGCGAACATGAGGATGAAGATGGGTAGCCCCATCACCGTGATGACCTGCCGCAACGCCTCCAGACCGGCATCGCCCGCCAGCACGATCAGGGAGGCCGCGACAGCCCCTTCCGAGACTCCCCAGAAGACCCGCTGCCGCACGGGGCCCGAGTCCTCGGTGCCGGTGCACAGCATGTCGACCACCAGCGACGCGGAGTCGGACGAGGTGGCGAAGAAGATCGCGACGATCACGACGACGAAGCCGGAGATGATCGTGGTCAGCGCGCCGCCACCGAGCAGCTGGTCGAAGAACGTGAACATCGCGGTGGCCACGTTCTCGTTCACGGCGTCCGTGATCGCGTGCGGGCCGTCGGCGTCCATCCCGATGCCGTCCAGCTCCATCGCCGTCCAGCCGAAGATGGCGAACCAGATCAGGGTGAACACCGTGGGAGCCACCAGCACCCCGCCGACGAACTCGCGAATGGTGCGACCCCGCGAGATGCGCGCAAGGAAGATGCCCATGAACGGTGCCCACGTGACGGTCCACGCCCAGTAGAAGACCGTCCAACCGGCCTGCCAACCCCAGCCGGCCTCGCTGGTGAACTGGGCGAGAGCGTCGTTCCAGAACGCCAGCCGCACCAGGTCCTGCAGGTAGACGCCGAAGGTCTCGATGATCTCGCGGAACAGGAACAGCGTCGACCCGGCGAACAGCACGAAGACCATCAGTCCGACGGCCATGCCGATATTGACGTTGGACAGAGTCTTCACGCCCTTGTCCAGGCCGACGACGATGGACGTCACCGCGATCGCCGTCAGGATCGCGATGATGATCACCTTGGGGACCACCGCGTCCGGGATCGTGGTGAGCACCGCCAGGCCGCTGTTGATCTGTTGCGTACCCAGCCCGATCGACACCGAGACGCCGAAGAGCGTGCCGAGGATGGCGAAGATGTCGATCGTCTTGCCGATCGGCCCATGGATGCGGTCCTTGAGGAACGGGTAGAAGACCGAGCTGACTCGCAGCGGCAGCTTGTGCCGGTAGATGAAATAGCCGAAGGCCAGCCCTGGCAGGGTGAAGATCGCCCAGGTGTGCAGGCCCAGGTGGTAGATCGAGATGCCCATCGCATCGGTGGCGGCCTGGGCGGAGAACGGCTCGGCACCGAGCGGAGGAGCGGAGAAATGGGTGATCGGCTCCGCGACGCCCCAGAACATCAGCACCGTGCCGATACCACCGGCGAAGAGCATGGTGAACCACGAGACATTCGAGTACCGCGGGCGCTCGTCGTCGTCACCCAGTCGGATATTGCCGTACTTGCTGACCGCGAGATAGATCAGGAACAGCACCCACACCGTGACGCCGAGGATGAAGAACCAGCCGAGCGACTCGGTCACCCAGGCGCGGCCGGCGGAGAAGAACTCGTTGATCCGCACCGGAAAGATCAGCAGCAGAGCCAGGAAGACGACCATCAGGCCCGCCGCCACGAAGAAGATCACCGGGTCCGTCTTGAGCCCTAATCGGCGGGCGAGTGAATCCAGCACAGAGAACGCCTCCTCGCGGGGGAAACTGGGCGGATTCCCATTGGCCCGATATCCCCACTCGTACCGAACCAATGGGCAGGCATGTTGCCAATGATTCGCCCTGCCGTCTATCCCAGAGGAATATGTCCTCCCGCCGGGCGATCATCCGCGACGCGGGTCAGACCCAGGCGGCGGGGGCGGCGAGAACGGCCCGCAGCACCTCGCGCGCCCCGCCCGTCAGCGCCGCGTGCGGCCCCGCCTGCGCGGCCCGGACGTCCAGGTCGACGAACGGTGCGGCCAGCACGCGGTCGGCCAGCACCGCCTCGACGTCGGCGCGGAGCCACGGCAGCAGCTCGGTGTACGCGCCGCCCAGCACGATGGTGGCGACGTCGAGCAGGTTGACGAAGTCGGCGAGCGCCGAGCCGAGGGCACGGCCGGCGGGCAGGGTGGCATGGGCGCCGGCGGCGTCCGCCTCGGCCAGGTGGGCGACGAGCGCGGCCAGCGGCGAGTCCGGCGGCAGACCCGCCGTGCGCATCATCGCCTCCTTGCCCGCGTACTGCTCCAGGCAGCCGAAGGCGCCGCAGGAGCAGCGCGGCCCGGCGGGGTCGACCACGACGTGGCCGATCTCGCCGTTCCAGCCCCGCTCCCCCAGGAACAGCTCGCGGTCGACGACGATGGCCGCGCCGATGCCGACGTCGCCCGACACGAAGATGAAGGAGTCCGGCGCCGCGACGTCGGAGCCGCCGGCCAGCTCCGCGAGCGCGGCGAGCTTGGCCTCGTTGGCGATGCGCACCTCCGTGTCGCCCAGCCCGAGGAGCTGGACCGGGTCGAGGGACGACCAGCCGAGGTTGGGTGCCACCTCGAGCAGACCGGTGCGCGGGTCCACCAGGCCGGGTAGCGCGAGCCGGGCGCCGGCGACCGTCATGCCGGACGCCGTGACGCCGTCGGTCACCTCGCGTGCGAGGTCGCCGAGGCGGCGCAGCACGACGGCCGGGTCGCTGTCGTGGAGCGCGCCGGGGACCACGTGCTCCGCGACGACCTCGCCGGTGAGGTCGAGCACCCGGGCGCCCAGGTAGTCCACGTTCACCTCGAGCCCGAGCCCTACGACGGAGCGTGGGGCGGGGACCAGCGGTACGGCGGGCCGGCCGGCGCGTCCGCCGGTGACGGCGGGCAGCTCGCGGACGAGCCCCGCGGCCACGAGCTGGTCCACCAGCGTCGAGACGGTGGCCCGGGCCAGGCCGGTCGCGGCGGCGACGCCGGCGCGCGACAGTGGTTCCGGCACCTCGAACACGGCGCGCGCGACCAGCTCGAGGTTGCGTTCGCGCAGGGTGTGCTGGCGGGCGGCGGCGGAGCCCGCCCGCGTCGTGGTGTCGCGTGCGGTCCCGGCGGTGGTCACGTCTTGACTGTAGCCGAGTCGCGGGCAATAGTTCATCCGTACAACAAATGCGGCGCCGCATGTCGGGCCGCCCTCGACGAGGAGACCCCGTGAGCGACATCAATTACTCGTTCGGCCTGTGGACCGTCGGCTGGAACGCCGTCGACCCGTTCGGCACGGCATCGCGTCCCGAGCTCGACCCTGCCGAGTCCATCCGCAAGCTCGCGGACCTGGGCGCGTGGGGCTTCACGTTCCACGACAACGACGTCTACCCCTTCGGTTCGGACGACGCCGAGCGTCAGAAGCACATCGACTCCGTCAAGCAGGCTGCCGCCGACACCGGCCTGGTCTGCGAGATGGTCACGACCAACACCTTCACGCACCCCGTCTTCAAGGACGGCGCGTTCACCTCCAACAGCCGCGACGTGCGCCGCTTCGGCCTGCGCAAGGTGCTGCGGAACGTGGACCTGGCCGCGGACATGGGCGCCGAGACCTTCGTCATGTGGGGTGGCCGCGAGGGTACCGAGTACGACAACTCGAAGGACCTCAACGCCGCGCACGCGCGCTACGCGGAGGGCATCGACACCGTCGCCTCGTACATCAAGGAGAAGGGCTACGGGCTCAAGATCGCCCTGGAGCCCAAGCCGAACGAGCCCCGCGGCGACATCTTCCTGCCGACGATCGGCCACGCCATCGCGCTGATCGACTCGCTCGACAACGCCGACATCGTGGGCCTGAACCCGGAGACCGGGCACGAGCAGATGGCCGGCCTCAACTACACGCACGGCATCGCGCTCGCCCTGCACGTCGGCAAGCTGTTCCACATCGACCTGAACGGCCAGCACGGCCCGAAGTACGACCAGGACCTCGTGTTCGGTCACGGTGACCTGCTGTCGGCGTTCTTCACGGTCGACCTGCTGGAGAACGGGTTCCCGAACGGCGGCCCCCGCTACGAGGGCCCCCGCCACTTCGACTACAAGCCCTCGCGTACCGAGTACCTCGACGGCGTGTGGGAGTCGGCCAAGGCCAACATGGCCACGTACGACATGCTCGCGGCCAAGGCCAAGGCCTACCGCGAGGACCCGGAGGTCCAGGCCGCGTTCGAGCACGCCGGGATCTTCGAGCTCGGCCGGTCGACCCTCGCGGAGGGCGAGTCGTTCGACTCCTTCCTCGCCGAGGCCGACCCCGACGTCGACGCCCTGGCCGAGCGGGACTACGGCCTGGTCCGCCTCCACCAGCTGGCCCTGAACCACCTGATCGGCTGACGCACCCGCACCTTGTCAGCACCTCGCGCATGTGTCAGACGTACAGGTCACCCGGGTGATCTGTACGTCTGACGCATGCCTGGGTTTCTGACAGGTGGGCGCCGTCGCCGACTCGACGCGATAGCGTTTCCGTCGTCTCTCCCCCACTTTCCTGGAGCATCGATGCCCCTCGTCGCCGGCGTGGACACGTCCACGCAGTCCTGCAAGATCGTCGTGCGCGACGCCGAGACCGGATCGCTCGTGCGCACCGGTTCCGCCAAGCATCCTGAGGGCACCGAGGTCGACCCGCGGCACTGGTGGGACGCCTTCCAGGAGGCCGCCGCCGCCGCGGGCGGCCTGGCCGACGTCGCAGCGCTCGCCGTGGGCGGTCAGCAGCACGGCATGGTCACGCTCGACGTCGACGGCAACGTCATCCGGCCCGCGCTGCTGTGGAACGACAACCGCTCCGCGCCGTCGGCCGAGGACCTGATCACGGAGCTGGGCGACGGCGACCGCGCGGCGGGCGCCCAGGCCTGGGCCGACGCCGTCGGCTCCGTGCTGGTCGCGTCCCTCACGATTACCAAGCTGCGCTGGCTGCGCGACAACGAGCCGGAGAACGCGGCCAAGGTGGCCGCGGTCGCCCTGCCGCACGACTGGCTGTCCTGGCGCATCGCCGGCTACGGGCCGGCCGGTGACCCGACGGCACCCCTCGGACCGCAGCTGGACAAGCTCTTCACCGACCGTTCGGACGCCTCCGGCACCGGCTACTACGACGCCTCCACCGGCGAGTACCGTCCTGACCTGCTGGAACGGGCCCTCGGACGCACGGACGTCGTGCTCCCGCGCGTGGTCGGCGCGGCCGAGGCCGGCGCCACGGCGCACCCGACCGTGGCCGGCGGAGCCACCGCCACGTCGACGGGCTCGAACGGATGCCTCGTCGGCCCGGGCGCCGGGGACAACGCGGGCGCCTCCATCGGGCTCGGCATGACGCCGGGCGACATCGCCATCTCGATCGGCACGTCCGGGGTGGTCTCCGCCGTCGCCCCGCAGCGCACCGCGGACGGCTCCGGCGCGATCAACGGCTTCGCCGACGCGACCGGCAACGCGCTCATGCTCGCGGTGACGCTCAACGCGGCCCGCGTCCTGGACGCGGCGCGCGAGGTGCTCGACGTCGACTTCGACGGCCTGGCCGACCTCGCCCTGCAGGCCCCTCCCGGGTCCGACGGCCTCGTGCTCGTCCCGTACCTCGAGGGCGAGCGCACGCCCAACCGACCGGACGCCACCGGCACCCTGCACGGCATCCGCCTCGCGACGTCGACGCGCGCCCACCTGGCCCGCGCCTACATCGAGGGCATGCTGTGCGGGCTCGCCGACGGCCTCGACGCGCTACGCGCGCAGGGCGTCGCCGTGGAGCGCGTGATGCTGATCGGCGGCGCGGCGCAGTCGCCGGCGGTGCAGCAGATCGCCCCCCAGATCTTCGGGTTGCCGATCAGCATCCCCGAGCCCGGCGAGTACGTGGCCGACGGCGCCGCCCGCCAGGCCGCCTGGACGCTCGCCAGCGCGGCCGACCCTGCCGCCGAGGCGCCCGCGTGGTCCACCACGATCGCCACCACGCTCGCCGCCGACCCGAAGCCCGTGATCCGCGAGCAGTACGCCGCGGTGCGCGACCTGGCCTGACCAGGGACCGGTGCCGCACACCCTCGCGCGCGACCTCGTCGCCGCGCTCGCCCGCCGGGCGAGCGCGCTCGACATCGCGCTGCACACCGTCCAGGTGAGCGTGCGCGGCGAGACGGTCGTGCACACCACCGGCGCCGTCGGCCTCGACACGCCGCAGCGCATGTACTCGATCTCCAAGACCCTCACGGGACTGGCGGTCGGCCTGCTCGCGGACGAGGGGGCGCTGAGCCTGGACGACCCGGTCATGCGGCACTTCCCCGAGATGCGTCCGGTGCACCCCTGGCTGGAGGCGACGACGGTCCGGCATCTGCTCGCCATGCGCGGACCGCACCGGGCCACGACGTACCGGCTCGCCGCGAGCGACTGGCTGGAGTCGTACTTCCGGGTGCCGCCGACGCATCCGCCCGGAACGGTCTTCACCTATGACACCGGTGGTTCGTACGTGCTGGCGGCGCTCGTCGAACGACTCGCCGGCACCTCGCTCACCGGTTACCTGCGCCCCGGGCTCCTCGACCCGCTGGGGATCGCCGGCCTGCGGTTCCGCACCGGACCGGAGGGCATCGAGCACGGCGGTTCCGGTCTCGTGTGCACCCCGCGCGACCTCCTGCGCCTGGCCCGTCTCCTGGGCGCCGACGGCGTGCACGACGGCGTCCGGCTGCTGCCCGCCGGCTACCTGCGTGCCGCGACGCGCCCACAGGCCGATACCGCCCAGCAGACCTGGGGCGCCGAGCTGCGCGGCGGGTACGGCTACCAGCTGTGGCTGCCTCAGCGGGGCGGCCTGCTGCTGTTCGGCCTCGGCGGCCAGATCGTGTACTGCGACCCCGTCCGCGACCTCGCTGTCGTCGTCACGGCGGACGCCCAGGCGTGCGCGAGCGGGGACCAGCGCCTCCTCGACGACGTGCTGGACCGGCTGGTCGAACCGCTCGCCGCCCGGCTGGACGGCGGCCCGCCGGACGGCGCTCCGGGCGGCGGCAGTCCGGGCGGCGGCCCGCCGGTCGGGGCCACCACCGACCCCGCCTCCTGCGCCGTCGAGCTCACCTGGCCGGCGCCGCGGCACGATCCCGCGCACGCCCGAATCCTGAGCGAGCACTACGTGAACGTCGCGGACGGGACAGGACCCGCGGAGCTCGTCCTGGCGCTGGACGACGTCGGCGGCCTGCTGCGTGCCGTGGGCGGCCCCGCCACGACCGGCGGCCGGGACGTGCCGCTGCGGTTCGGCGGACCGGTCCGCACCCGGACCGACGACCGGGCCTCCGTCGTCGTGACCGCCGGATGGACGGGCCCCGACACGCTGGACGTGCGGTGCGCGCTGGTCGGGGACGACCTGACCACCTGGCGTGCCCGGCTGGCGTGGGCCCCGGACGGCACCCTGGCCGTGCAGGCACAGGTGTTCGGCGAGTCCGCCGACCCGGGCTGGACCTTCCACGCGGCCTACCGGCCAGCACTCGGCGCCCCCGCCGGACCGCTACCGGTCCCCCGGGCGGGGGAGGCGATTCACCTGGTCAGGGGATCCTGATCGGCCGGCCCGGCGGAACGCTCGAGACATGGAAACCTCGACAAGAACCCCTGGCACCGCCCTGACCCGCGCCGGCGGCATCCTGATGATCCTGATCGCCGTCGTGCACGTCGTCTTCACCAGCAGCCCCTTCTGGCCGGGCTGGCTCGCCGGAGACCTGCGGAACCACACCGCGAGCCCCGAGTCGGTGGCGTACTTCTGGGCGCAGCCGGGCGGTTTCGCCGTGACCGTGCTGCTCCTGGGCCTCCTCGCTGTCCGGGCCGCGAACCGGCGCGAGCGGCTGCCGTCGTACGTCGGCTGGGGCCTGCTCGGGTGGGTGGCGCTCTGCGTCGTTCTCCTGGGCCCCGCGAGCGGGTTCAGTCTCGCGCTGCTCCCCGCGCTGCTGCTGGTCGCGGCCGACGTGCGTCACCGCACGGCGCGCTCAGGGGCACCGGCGACCGCGCAGGCCCTGCGGTAGGTCACGCCCTGCGGTAGGTGAGGTGCCGGAACCGGAGGCCTGACGACGACGTGGTCCACCCGGTCTGCGCGGTGACCGTCCACTCGGGGCCGATCTCTGGGGCGAACACATCGCCCTCGACCTCCGTGTTCACCTCGGTCACCAGCAGCACGTCGGCGACGGGGAGCGCCTCGCCGTAGATCTGGGAGCCGCCGATCACCCAGACCTCGTCGCCGCCGGGTGCGTTCGCGGCGGCGTCGAACGCCTCGGTGAGCGTCCCCGCCGGTACGGCCCCGGTGCCCGGCACGCCCGACGGACCCCGCGACGAGACGACGACGTTGGTGCGGCCGGGCAGCGGGCGCTTGGGCAGCGACTCCCAGGTGAGCCGTCCCATCACCACGGGGTGACCCGCCGTGGTGCGCTTGAAGTGGACGAAGTCCTCGGGGACGCGCCAGGGGATGTCGCCCCCGGCGCCGATGACCGGTCGTCCGGCGCCGTCGCGTGCCTGTGCCCAGATGAGTCCGATCATCAGACGGCGATCGGGGCCTTGATGGCGGGGTGCGAGACGTACCCGAGTACCTCGACGTCCTCGAACTCGTAGTCGAAGACCGACTCGCGCGGGGCGAGGCGCAGCGAGGGGTAGGGGTACGGGTCGCGTGCGAGCTGCGTCTCGACCTGTTCCACGTGGTTGTCGTAGATGTGGCAGTCACCGCCGGTCCACACGAACTCGCCCACCTCGAGCCCGGTCTGCGCGGCGATCATGTGGGTGAGCAGCGCGTAGGAGGCGATGTTGAACGGCACGCCGAGGAACAGGTCCGCCGACCGCTGGTACAGCTGGCAGCTGAGCTTGCCGTCGGCCACGTAGAACTGGAACAGGGCGTGACACGGGGGCAGCGCCATGTCGTCCACCTCGGCGGGGTTCCACGCCGTCACGATGTGCCGGCGTGAGTCCGGGTTGGTGCGGATCTGCTCGATCACCTTGGCGATCTGGTCCACGTGCCCGCCGTCGGGCGTGGGCCAGGAGCGCCACTGGACGCCGTAGACCGGGCCGAGCTCCCCCGACTCGTCGGCCCAGTCGTCCCAGATCTTCACGCCGCGCTCCTGCAGCCAGCGCACGTTGGAATCGCCGCGCAGGAACCACAGCAGCTCGTAGACGACCGACTTGAGGTGCACCTTCTTGGTCGTGACCAGGGGAAATCCCTCGGCCAGGTCGTACCGGATCTGCCGCCCGAACACGCTGCGCGTCCCGGTGCCGGTCCGGTCGCCCTTGCGGGTCCCGTTCGCCAGCACGTCGCGCAGCAGGTCCTCGTACGGGGTGTCGATCTCGGTCATGCGGCCAGCCTACGTCGAGCGTGCGGGTCTCCCGCGGTGGCGGCCGGTGTCAGGACTGCTTCGACCGCAGCTCCTTGAGCCGGGCGCCGCGCCGGCGGTACAGCACGCCCATCGTCACGATCGTCAGCGCCACGACACCGCCGATCACCGCGCCCCACGCCGTCCCGCCGCGGAACGCCGGCCCGTCGACGTCGAGGATCCGCTCGCCGGCGTGCGCCGCCGCCGAGGTGCCGAGCACGATCCCGAGCGTCAGCAGGTTCGGCACGGCGAGCACCACGGCGAGCGCGAGGAACGCGCTGCGCACCTGCCACGACCTCCTCGTGAGGACCGCCTGGGCCAGCAGCAGCACAGGAACCAGCGTGAAGACCGCGCCGGTCAGCAGCCCCCACCACGCGCCGGCCGCGAACGAGCCGTCCACCGCGTTACCGATCACCTGGGCCCACCAGCGCGGCAGAAAGGCGTCGAGGAACAGGTAGATCAGCCACACGACCACGATCACCGCGACCACGCCGACCAGGCGCTTCACGATGTCGCGCCAGTCCGGCCGCCACCGGGCGCCGGCAGGCGTGGGCCCGCCCGACGCCGGACCGGTCGCCTCAGCCTTGTCGTTCGGGTTCTGCGCCATGACCACGATCGTCGCAGCGCGGAGCGCACCCTGCGCGGTGAACGGCGCGGTGAACGGCGCGGTGCGCGGGAACGTCGCGGGTCTCGTTCGCGTTGTGCACTAGTCCGACCGGGACGCGCTGTACGGCGCTCCGTGACCATGTCGGTGACCAGTGGAAGGATGACCCTCATGACGGAGCAGACCACCACCCCGGGCGCCACGAGCGCCGCAAGCACGGCGACCCCCTCGCCGACGGACCCGCTCTGGGTGGAGCGCAACGGCATCCGCACGTACACGGGCTTCTCGGCCCGCGGTGCCCGGGTCGAGATCGGCCCGGTCGAGGCCGGCGCGGTGTTCACACCGGGTGAGCTGCTCAAGGTCGCTCTCGCCGCGTGCGCGGGAATGAGCAGCGACAAGGCGTTCGCGCGCCGTCTGGGCGACGACTACCGGACCACCATCCGGGTCGAGGACCCGAAGGACGTGGCCGAGGACCGGTACCCGGTCCTGACGGAGAAGTTCGAGATCGACCTGTCCACCCTCGACGACGAGGACCGGGCGAAGCTCCTCACGATCGCGCAGCGGTCGATCGACAAGGCCTGCACGGTGGGCCGTACGCTCAAGGTGGGTGCCCAGATCCCGGACGCACAGTTCGAGCAGCCGACGGAGGGCTGACATGGCCGATGACAAGCAGAAGCTGACGGCGCCGGAGTCCAACGGCCGGTCGTCGACGGGCGACGCCGTGCTCAAGCCGGACAACTCGGTGGAGGTCACGCCGGCGGACTGGCTCAACTACAAGCCGCAGAGCCCGCTCGACCACCTGGTCGGCCGGGCGGTGACCATCCCGTCGGCGACCATCCACAAGCATGTGGACAAGGTGCGCGCGCGCAATCCTGACGCCGGCCCCGCCGAGGTCATCAAGCTCCTGGAGAAGGAGTACCTGCGGGTCATCCAGACCACGGGCAGCGCGGTGGGTGCGGCGGCCGCCATCCCGGCGGTCGGTACCGCGGCGAGCATCGCGCTGTCCACGAGTGACGTGGCGACGTTCTTCGCCTCGTCGGCGGCGTTCTCCCTCGCTGTGGCCGACGTGCACGGCATCGACGTCCAGGACGTCCCGCGCCGTCGGGCGCTGCTCCTGGCCACCGTGCTCGGTGACAAGGGTGCGCAGGATGTCGAGAACGCCATCGGCGGCTCGGGTGTCGCATGGGGCAAGGTGCTGCTCACGAGCATGCCGCGCACCACGCTGCACCGAGTGAACAAAGCGCTCACGCACCGGTTCATCCAGAAGCAGATCGCCAAGCAGGGCGGCCTGATGCTGGGCCGCATCCTGCCGTTCGGCGTCGGGGCCGTGGTCGGCTGGGTCGGCGCGCGCGCCCTCGGCCACACGGTGATCGCGCAGTCCCGGCTCGCGTTCGGCACGCCGCCCGCGCAGTTCCCCCGCGTCATCGAGCAGCAGCCGGAGAAGTAGCCAGCAGTAACCCTGGGCCGCGGCGGGCAGCGCATATCGCACACCTGCTCGGCGCGATCACGGGTCCCGACCTAGGCTGCACGTCATGGCGGACACGACGCACGGCGCACTCGCCCCGACGTACCACCCACTGCCGATCACGATCGCACGGGCGCAGGGTACGCATGTGTGGGACACGGACGGCAACGAGTTCCTCGACTTCCTGTCGGGGTACTCGGCGCTGAACTTCGGGCACCTGCACCAAGGCCTGGTGGCCGCGGCGCTGACGCAGCTGCGTCAGGTCTCGCTCACCTCGCGCGCGTTCGACAACGACCGGCTGGAGGAGTTCGCGCAGCGGCTCGTCGAGGTGGTCGGGCCGCTGACCACCGGCGGCGAGGACAGCCTCGTGGTTCCCATGAACACCGGCGCCGAAGCCGTCGAGACGGCGATCAAGGCGGTCCGCAAGTGGGGCTACGACGTGCGCGGCGTGCCGGAGGACCAGGCGACGGTGATCGTCGCGGGCGGCAACTTCCACGGCCGCACCACCACGCTCGTCGGCCTCTCGGACAACCCGGCCGCACGCGACGGGTTCGGTCCCTTCGCCCCCGGGTTCCGGCAGGTGCCGTTCGGTGACCTGGACGCGGTCGCCGACGCCGTCGACGACACCACGGTGGCGGTCCTCATGGAGCCGGTGCAGGGCGAGGCGGGCGTGCTGGTGCCGCCGGACGAGTTCTGGCCCGGTCTGCGCGAGCTCACCGCTGAGCGGGACATCGCCCTCGTCGCCGACGAGATCCAGTCGGGCCTTGGCCGCACCGGCACCACGCTCGCGTGCGAGCTCTGGGACGTCCGCCCGGACCTGGCCTGTCTCGGCAAGGCACTGGGCGGCGGGATCGTGCCGGTGTCCGCGGTCATCGGCAAGCCGGAGATCCTCGGTGTGCTGACCCCCGGCACGCACGGCTCGACGTTCGGCGGCAACCCGCTGGCGTGCGCTGTCGCTGTCGCGGCGCTCGACCTGCTCTCGACGGGGCAGTATCAGGCGCGGGCAGCGGAGTCGGGCAAGGTGCTCGCGGAGCGGCTCGACGCGCTCGTGGGACAGGGCCTGCTGGCCGAGGCCCGCACCGTGGGTCTGTGGGCGGGCATCGACCTGGCCCCTGAGCTCGGCACGGGTCGGGAACTGTGCGAGGCGCTGCTCGAGCGGGGCGTCCTCGCGAAGGACGCCCGTGACGAGACGGTCCGCCTGTCGCCGCCCCTGTCGATCGTCCAGCCCGAGCTGGAGATGGCCCTGGACATCCTCGAGGAGTCCCTGGTGGCGCTCCGCGACGCCGAGCCGGTGGCCCGGGCGGAGGAGACGGACGAGACGACTACGGAAGCGACGGACGAGACGGCGGAGGAGTCGACCGACGGCGCGGACGAGCGCCCCGAACTGTCACCGACCGCCGGCTGAGCGTAGGCTTCCAGGGGTGACCACTACGACGTCGTCCCACACCACCGCAACGCTCCCGGCCCTTCACGAGCTGCAGCAGGCCTACGCAGACCTTCAGGCCAAGGGCCTGAAGCTGGACCTGACGCGCGGCAAGCCGTCGGCCGAGCAGCTCGACCTCGCCGAGCCCATGCTCGCCCTGCCCGGGGTCGGCGTGCACGCCGACGATGCGGGCACGGACGCGCGCAACTACGGCGGCCTGGACGGAGGCCCGGCGATCCGACGCATCTTCGCCGAGCTGCTCGACGTGCCGGTGGAGCAGCTCCTCGCAGGGGGAAACGCCTCGCTCACCGCCATGCACGACGTCGTCTCGTTCGCCGAGCTGTTCGGGTTCCCGGAGTCCCCGAAGCCGTGGGCGCGCGAGGAGAAGGTGCGCTGGATCTGCCCGGTGCCCGGCTACGACCGGCACTTCACGATCTGCGAGCGGCTCGGCATCGAGATGGTCCCGGTGCCGATGACGCCGGACGGGCCGGACGCCGAGGCCGTGGCGGCGCTCGTCGCGGCGGATCCCACCATCAAGGGGATGTGGGTGGTTCCCACCTACTCGAACCCGGACGGCTCCGTCATCACCGAGGACGTCGCCCGGGCGCTGGTCTCGATGCCCGCCGCCGCGCCGGACTTCCGGATCATGTGGGACAACGCGTACGCGGTGCACCACCTGACCGACGACGAGGTGACCAGCCCGAACGCCATCGCGCTTGCCGCCGAGGCAGGGCACCCGGACCGGGTGATCCTGTTCGCGTCCACGTCCAAGATCACGTTCGCCGGCGCCGGCGTCGCGTTCCTCGGCAGCTCGCCGGCCAACATCGCCTGGTACAAGAAGCACCTGTCGGCGGCGTCGATCGGCCCGGACAAGCTCAACCACCTGCGCCACGCGATGTTCTTCGGCTCCGCCGAGGGCGTGCGCGAGCACATGCGCAAGCACCGCGCGATCCTGGCGCCGAAGTTCGAGGCCGTGGTGGAGATCCTGACCGAGCGCCTCGGCGGGTACGGCGTCGCGTCGTGGAACGAGCCCAAGGGCGGCTACTTCGTCTCCCTCGACGTCGCGCCCGGTACGGCGTCCCGTGTGGTGCAGCTCGCCAAGGAGGCGGGCATCGCCCTCACGCCCGCTGGTGCCACCTACCCATACGGCAAGGACCCGGAGAACAAGAACGTCCGCCTCGCGCCGTCGATGCCCCCGCTGGACGAGATCCGTACGGCGATGGACGGCGTGGCCACCTGCGTGCTGCTGGCCGCGGCAGAAGCCCACGCCGCGAAGTAACCCCGCCGACCCCGCCGAGGTAGTCGTCTGGCGAGGTAGTCGTCTGGCGAGGTAGTCACTCAGCGCAAGCCGGGTGACTACCTCGCTGCATGACTAGGCGGATTCAATCGGTGGTCGCAACACCGGTTGTGTCGGCTGACAGTAGCTTGCTCATTGCTTCGTAGGGTGTGTGC
>NZ_BAAGRP010000004.1:0-423692 GCF_054782895.1 Promicromonospora xylanilytica | reverse complement strand
CCCGCACCCCGGCCCCCGCGATCGACCGGCTCCTCGAGAACGCATCACTGCGCCGAGGAACGAGGCGAGAAAACCTCAATGGCGGCTGAAGCCGGATTGTGTTCTCTGACTACGCCCCTTCGAGTGTTCGACGTCGTGGTCTGGTACGCCTACAACCCGAACCCTCAAGTGAAGCACAGAGCCATGGGCCTCGCCGACAAAGCCGGGAACGCGATGGCGCTCGCTCTCGCAACTCTATGACCAGCTGAGGATCGTAACTCGCAGCCGTTCCCTGTCTGCAACCGGAAGTCCGGCTGGTCTCGTAGACAGGCGTCGGCATGTGCTCCGGAGTGGCACGCAGCAGGCACGCCCCGCCCCCGCTAGACTAGAAACCGCAGAATTCCAACGGTCCCGCGCCTTCGAACCACATGATCAACTTCTAGTTGAGCTCCTGGGCAGCCGGCCTGGCGAGAGGCCCGGATCCGCGGAGCTCCGTTGGCCGTGGCCTCTTCGTGTGGCGGGCTGTCGTGGACACCTGCTGGTCGCGGGAACCCCACAAGAACTCGAACCACGCGGTCCGGAGGTTTGAGCGAGGAACGTGATTCCTAAGCGGACACCCTCCGCCCCAGCACGAACCCCTGCGGAAACCCCCGCACCGAGTCCTCACCCGGAGCAAGCACCAGCCGCGCCACCTCGTCGACCCCAACCCGCCCGAGCTCCCCGACGACATGGCCCGCCGAGTACCGCCAAGCGGGGGACACCTTGTGGTTGAACGCCTCGGCCGTCCCCTCGGCATCGGCCAAGGCCTGGAACGACACCAGCAGATGCCCACCAGGCGCCAGGACCCGGCTGAACTCCCCGAGCACCGCGGGCAGCACGTCCGGCGGCGTGTGGATGACCGAGTAGTTCGCCAGCACCCCGGCGAGGCTGCCTGTCGCGATGTCGAGCGCGCCCATGTCGCCGACGTCGAACCGGATGCCCGGGTTGGCCTCGCGGGCCGCCGCGATCAGCTGGGGCGAGAGGTCGATGCCGAAGGCGTCGACGCCCCGGTCTCGCAGGTAGGCGGTCACGTGCCCGGGCCCGCAGCCGACGTCGGCCACGGTGCCGCCCCCGGACTGCCGGACCAGGTCGGCGAAGGCCTGGATCAGCACATGATTGAGGGGGTTGCCGGCGAACGCGTCCCCGATGAACGCGGTGTAGGCCTGCGCCATCGCGTCGTAGTCGGTGCGGACCGTCGGGAGGTGCTCGGAGGACGTCACGCCGGGCAGCGTAAAGCAGTGCGGGGCGCAGCAAGCGCGACCTGTGGTGAGCGGTCCGTCAGGCCGTCGGCGGGGGCGCCGTCGACTCCCGCACCACGAGCTGCGGCACCGGCGGCTTGAGTGAGCCCTGCTGCGCGACGCCGAGCTCCGTGAGCAGCCTGCGCAGCGTCACCCGGCCGGCGGCGGCGAAGTCGAGCCGGACGGTCGTGAGCGCGGGCAGGTAGTACGGCGCCTCGGGGGAGTCGTCGAAGCCGACGACGGACACGTCCTCGGGAACGCGACGACCGGCCTCGGCCAGCGCCCGGTACACGCCGAGCGCCATCTGGTCGTTGGACGCGAGCACCGCTGTGACGTCGGGGTCGGCGGCGATCGCCTGCCCGGCACGGTACCCGGCGCCGGCGCTCCAGTCGGGGCACGGGATCGGCTCGGGCACGGGGCGGCCGGCCACGGTGAGCTCGCGGCGCCAGCCGGTCTCACGTGCCTCGGTGGCCATCCAGTCGTCGGGTCCACGCACGAGGGAGACGGTGCGGTGGCCGAGCTCGAGCAGGTGGCGGGTCGCGACGTGGGCCGCGAGCACCTCGTCGAGCGCGACGGACAGCGGCGTCGCGGCGGATCCCTGCGCGAACGACACCACGGGCATGGGCAGCGCGAGGCCCTCGAGCGCGGCGGTGGTGCTGGTCATGGGCGCGAGGATGACGACGCCGTCGACCGCGTCCCGTGCGAGGTGCGCGAGCGCCGTCCGGATGCTGGTGGGACTCACGGTGTCGAGGGTCACCAGGTTCGTCGAGTAGCCGTGCGCACGCGCCTCCTCGGAGACCCCGAAGAGCGCCTGCGACGGGCTGGTCACTGAAAGCGCGTAGGTGACGACGCCCAGGTGCATGGTGCGGTGCGTCGCGAGCGCTCGTGCGACCGAGTTGGGCCGGTAGCGCAGCTGCTCCATGGCCGCCTCGACGCGTGCACGCACCTGTGGCGTGACGTGCGGGTAGCCGTTGACCACGCGGGAGACCGTCGGGACGGAGACCCCCGCGAGTCGAGCCACGTCGGCCATTCGCGCAGGGCGTTTCTCGTCGGCCATCACGGGGTGAGTCTAGCGGCGCGGCGCCCGCCGACGAGGTGGTCGCCCCCGCCCGTCAGGGCGGGGGCGACGGCGCCCGGTGGGTTAGCGCGAGCCGTAGCGCAGGACGGCGGGGTGCCGTTCGTACGGCCAGGTCGCCTCCGGGATCATGTACTGCAGGGTGGTGTACGACCCGTCGGTCGTCGCGCGGAGGTCGGGCGGGCCGTCGAACCCGATGACGCCCCAACCGATCTGCCCGGTGTTGCCGCCGTACGCGGGGTCGGCGTAGAACCCCTGGCGCGCGTTGAGCACGAGCAGCGGGAAGAACTCGAGAAAGTCCTCGTTGACCGGCTGGTTGCCGGCCGGTGCGCCGCCCGCGCCGCTCGCCGTCTGCTGGTCGAGCCGGTAGGCGGCGGGCTTCGGTGCCCCCGAGAGACGCTCGAGGACGACGTCCTGCTGCGCGTCGGCGAGGTCGACGAACCGTGCGCCGCCGATCTCCTGAGCGAGCTGGTCGAGCTGTGCGACGCCCTCCCGGTAGAGCCTGCCGCGCTGCTCGATGCGGTCGGCCCAGGCCTGCTCGTCCTTGCCCTCGAGCCGCAGGAAGCCCGCGCCGTCCGCCGTCGCGAACAGGAACGTCGTGCCGTGCAGCATCCGGTCGATGAACCGCACGACCTTCGCCTCCCGGGCGCCGGGGTGCCGGTCGGTCGGGATGATCCGTGCGGTGGCCGCCTCGACGGTGTCCCACTCGTGCTGGGTGAAGAAGAGCGGATCGTCGTCCGCCGCGGCGCTGATCGGCAGCGCCGCCCACTGTGCCTGTCCCATGTCGGTACCTCTCGTGGTCGGGTCTACCAGCCGTGCCGGTCGTTGGCGAGCATGTGGTCGACGCAGCGCCACGTGTTCGCCATGATCGTCAGGGCCGGATTGATGCCGGTGGCGGTGGGGAAGAAGGACGCGTCGAACACGTAGAGGTTCGGCACGTCGTGCGCGCGGCAGTACTTGTCCACGACGGACGTCGCCGGGTCGTCGCCCATGCGCACCGTGCCCAGCTCGTGGGACGTGTTGCCGGTGATCCGCTCCATGTTCACGGGGATGACGCGGCTGGCCCCGGCGGCCTCGAGGATCTCCCCGTTCTTGGCGACCTGCCAGCGTTCCTGCGCGTAGTCGTTGGAGTGCGGCGTATGCGTGATGCGGGCCGCCGGCAGGCCCCACGCGTCGGTGACGGTCGGGTCCAGGTCGACACGGTTGGACTCCACGGGCAGGTCGTGCAGGAGCACGCCGATCTTCATCGAGTGGTTGAAGAAGTCGCGGTCGGCGTCCTTGGCGGCCTGGCCCCATGTCGGGCGCCCCGGGAAGCTCCAGTTGATCGGGTGGCCGAGCATCGACGGGAAGATCAGCGACCCGAGGATGTGACCGCGGCTCTCGTCGGTCTCGTAGAAGTCGAACGAGCACAGGTTCATGTAGTGCCCGGACCAGCCGAAGAGCGGGTCCTGCAGCTCCTTGTCGAACAGGCCCACCGAGAACGAGTACTGGTGGAAGGTCGCGTTCCGGCCCACCTGCCCCGAGGAGTTGGCGAGGCCGTCCGGGAACAGGGCGCTCTTCGACATCAGCAGCAGCCGCGGCGTCTCGATGCCGCCCGCGGCCACGATGACCGCCTTGGCCTCCTGCACGAGCTCCGTGCCGTCCTCGTCCTGGTACAGCACGCCCGTGGCCCGACCGTCCTTGCCCACCAGGACCTCACGCGCGTAGCAGTCGGCACGCAGCTCGAAGCGCCCCGTCGCGAGCGCGTCCGGGATGAACGTGATGAGCGTCGAGGACTTTCCCGAACCCGGGTCGGCGTACTGCTGCCAGAACCCGTTCTCGCTGAACGGCTCCCGGCCCCGGTACGGCTCGGTGACCATGCCCTGCGGCATGGGGAACGTCGAGTGCCCCAGCTTGTCCATCGCGGTCGCGAACTTGCGGCCGATCTGGCTCAGCGGCGCCGGCTTGGTCGGGTACCCGCGGCTGCGCCAGCCCTCCAGACGGTTCGCGCCGGCGAGGCCGGACGTGCCGAACTCCCACTCCACGCGCGAGTAGTACGGCTCCAGGTCGTCGTAGGTGATCGGCCAGTCGACGAGCGAGGCGCCCTCGACGTCGCCGTGCAGGGTACGCAGCCGAAAGTCGTCCTCCGTCATGCGCGGGACCATGCCGCCCCAGTGCGTGGTGCCGCCGCCGACCACCTGCGGGGTGGCGGAGAAGTTGGTGACCACCGCCTCCTCGGAGTCGTCGGAGCGGTAGGTGCGGGGCTTGAGCTTCGGGTCCTGCCACAGGTAGTTGCGGTTCAGGATCTTCAGCTCGTCGCCCGACGCGTGCTCGGGCGTGAGCCACGGGCCGCGCTCGAGGGCGACGACACGCAGCCCCGCCTCGGACAGGACCTTCGCGGCGGTCGCGCCGCCGGAGCCGCTGCCGACGATCACGACGTCGACCGGCTCGGGGTTCCTCTTGCGGATCACTGTCAGACCTCCTGGGTGTGATCGGCCACGAATCCGTCGCGGCCGGCGCGGACGAGAGGCGCGAGCGCCTCCCACAGCGACTCGGGGACAGGCACGTCGAGCAGGCGGTGCGTCTGCTCGATGCGGTCGGGGCTCGACATGCCGACCACGGTCGACGCGATGCGTGCCTCGCGCGTCGAGAACTGCAGCGCGACGGCGGCGAGCGGCACGTCGTACGCGCGGCACAGCGCCTCCATGGCGCGCACCCGGTCGAGCACGTCAGGGCCGGCGGGTGCGTAGCAGTACGTCGGCACCACGTCCGGGCCGCGCACCAGCATCCCGCCCCCGAAGGGCGCCGCGTTGACGACACCCATGCCCCGGGCCGCCGCCTCCTGCAGCAGAGGCTCTGCCGAGGAGTCGACCAGCGTGTACCGGTTGTGGCTCAGGACCACCTGGAACTGCCCCGTACGGACGTAGGCCAGCTCGAGGTCGATCGGTCCGCCGGCGACGCCGAGATACCCGATGACGCCCTGCTCCTGTAGCTCGGTGAGCGCCGAGACGGCACCGCCGGGCGCCATCGCCTCATCGAACGTGATCTTCTCCGGGTCGTGCAGGTACACCAGGGGCAGCACGTCGAGGCCGAGGCGCTCGCGGCTCTCCTCCACGGAGCGCCGCACGCGGTCGCCCGAGAAGTCGGTGCTGCCCGGCAGCGGGTCCACCTTCGTCGCGACGAGCGCGCCCGCCGGCAGGCCCCCGCGTTCGGCGATCGCCAGGCCGATGCGGCGCTCGCTCGCGCCGCCGCCGTACTCGTTCGACGTGTCGATGAACGTGAACGGGCTGTCGAGTGCGGCGACGATCGTGTCGACGGCGGTGCGCTCGTCCACCTCGTAGCCGTACTGCGCCGGGAAGCTGCCCAGGGCGCTGGTGCCGACGCACACCGTCGGCACGCGCCACCCGGTGGTGCCCAGCTCGCGTGTCTCCATGGTCAATCTCCTTCGTCTCGGTCGTGCTCGGGCTGCTGAACGGTCCCGTGCGGGTCGCCGCGTCCACGAGGTGGCGGCGGCCCGCAGCTCCCCCGTACGACGAGCTCAGGGACCATGAGCGCGCCGGTCGGCAGCTCGTCGCCGGCGATGAGCGCGAGCACCTTGTCGACGGCCAGCCGGCCGAGCGTCTCGAAGTCGACGCGCATCGTGGTGAGTGGCGGGCTGAAGAACGGGGACTCGGGGAAGTCGTCGAAGCCGACGACCGACAGGTCCTGCGGCACGCGCACGCCGCGCTCGGTGAGCCCGCGGACGAGGCCGAGCGCCGTCTGGTCGTTGGCGACGAACACCGCGGTGACGTCGTCGCGCGCGGCGACCTGCTCGGCCACGGCAAACCCCGACGCGGCGTCCCAGGACGTGGGCACCGGCTCGGGCGCCGGCACACCGGCGGCACCGAGCGCCTGCCGCCAGCCGCGGATGCGGGCCTCGGTCGCGAGCCAGCCGGCCGGGCCCGAGACGTGCAGCACGGTGGCATGACCGAGCCGCAGCAGATGCTCCGTCGCGAGGCGGGCACCGCCGACCTCGTCGACCGCGAACGAGTCGGGTCGGGCAACCCCGCCCGGCTCGAACACCACGAGGGGCACGTCGGTGCGCAGCCCGCTGACGGCGTGCACGGCGTCCTCGACCGGGGCGAGCAGCACGATCCCGTCCACGTAGTCGTCGACCAGGTGGTCGAGCGCCGCACGGAGCGTCTGCCGGTCGAGCCGCCCCAGCCCGACGAGGTTCGTCGTGTATCCCGCGCGCCGGGCGCTCGCCACGACGCCGGTGAGCGCCACCGACGGCCCGTGCTGTGCGAGCCCGTAGCTGACCACGCCGAGACTCATCGTGCGCTGGGTGGCGAGCGAGCGCGCCGCAGGGTTGCGCCGGTAGCGCAGCTGGGTCATCGCGGCGTGCACGCGCTCGCGGACGTGCGGCGTCACGTGCGGGTGGTCGTTGACGACGCGCGAGACCGTCTGTATCGAGACCCCGGCGAGGCGGGCGACGTCCGCCATGCGTGCCGCGCGCGCCTTCGTCGGGCTCATGACGGCACCGCCGCGCCCCGCAGGTCGAACGTGAGCGTGAGGCTGCGGGCGTGGTCACCGACGTCGGTCGGGACGGGCCCGCGGCCGTGGGCGGCGCGCACGAACGTGCGGAGCACGCCACCGAGGTCGGCATCGGGCAGGTCGTCGTGCGGGCCGGCCGCTGTGGGCACCGGCCGGCCGTCGCGCGTCACGACCAGGTCGCGCACCTCGACGGAGCCCCGCTCGCCGCGGAACGTCCAGTCGCCGTCGTAGGGGGTCTGGGCGCCACGTGCCGCCCAGGTGCCGGTGTAGGTCACCGGAACGCCACCGTCGAGCCGGAGCAGCGCCGTGACGTCGGGCGTGCCGGTGTAGGCGGACCATGCCGGTCGGTGCGCGACGCCTGCCAGCACGTCCGCCTCGCGGCCCGTGAGGTAGCGCATCAGGTCGACGTGGTGGATCGCGAGGTCGTCGAGCAGCGGGTGCGCCAGCGCGTCCCGCCCGCCGTCGAGCAGCTCGGTGCGAGCGACGGTGACGGCCACGCTGCTCGGCTCCCCGAGGTCGGCCACGGCCGTGCGCGCCGTGCGTGCCCAGGGCCGCTCGCGGTAGTTCTGGACGACCATGACGACGGTGCCGGCCAGACGCGCGCGGTCGGCGACCTCGCGCAGCACGGCGAGCTCCGCCGGAGTGCCGACGGCCGGCTTCTCGACGAGCACGTGGAGCCCGCGGTCCACCGCGTCGCACACGGCGTCGAGGTGCGCGGCGACCGGCAGCGTGACCAGCACCGCGTCGACGTCCGCCGCCGCGAGCGCACCGGCCGCCCGGTCGTGGTGCGGGACGTCGGGCAGGTTCAGCCCGACCCGGTGGCCGCCGGCGGTGGCCGCGACCACGACGTCCGGCTCGCGCCGGAGCACGGGGACCCAGGTGCGGCCCCATCGGCCGAGGCCGAGGACCGCGATCCGCAGGGGGCGGTCAGGCATGGGGATCAACTCGCTCTCGGTAGAGGAAGGGAAGGTGTGGACGGGGAGGGGGCCCGCCCGCCGGTGAGCGGCGGGCGGGCCCCTGGGTCACGCCCCCGGGGCGACGTAGCCGTCCGGCGGCGTGAGCACGCCCCGTTCGATCAGCGTGGCGATGTTGGCCGCGCGGGTCTCGTCCTCCCGCTGCAGCCAGCCCTCGGCCGGCGGGGCGTCGAGGTACTGGTTCTTCGGGTAGATCGGGCGGTCGTAGATGGCCCGGTACTGCTCGGTGCGCAGGTCCTTGAACTGGTTGTACAGACCGTTCGCGACCCGGGCCTTGCGCAGCGCCTCGATGTCGAGCGTCGTCGTGACGAACGAGTCACCGGTGGTCCAGCCACGCTGCTGGGTGAGGATCTGGCCGCGCGGGCCGACGATCATCGACTGGCCACCGAACAGGTCCTGCACGCCGCCGTCCTCGCGATACTCCGGACCGAGGTTCGGCGCGACGACGTAGGCCGAGTTGAACATCGCGTGGGCGCGGTTCTGCAGCTCCCACATTCCGTTCTGCACGGCGGGCTCGATCAGCGTGGGGCGGACGATGATCTCCGCCCCGTTCATCGCAAGGCCGCGCGCGACCTCGGGGTAGACGCCCTCGTGGCAGATCGCGATGCCGATGTTGCCGATCTCCGTGCGGGCCACGGGGAAGATGGCGTCCATGACGTTGCCGTTCGCCTTCTTCTCGACGAACTCGTCCCACACGTCGTGCGGGTTCATGTTGCCGAGCATGCCGCCCTCGTAGGCGTCGCTCGTGGCCTTGTAGCGCTTGTACACGATCTCGCCGCGGGGGTCGATGATGAACGCGACGTTGAAGTACCGGTCCGGGAAGTCGGGGTCCGACACCATGTACAGCTCGGCGGCGATGTACGTGTCGAGCTCGACCGCCTTTTTCGCGAGCTCGTCGGTCTCGGGGCCGGGGATCGTGACCGCGAACTCCTTCTCCTTGGCGCGGTTGCCCGGGGTGTTGGCGATCATGCCCTGGATCGCCATCTCGGGAATCACCACGAGGCGGACGGGCGACCCCTCCCAGTT
Source organism: Promicromonospora xylanilytica (assembly GCF_054782895.1). NCBI lineage: Bacteria > Bacillati > Actinomycetota > Actinomycetes > Micrococcales > Promicromonosporaceae > Promicromonospora > Promicromonospora xylanilytica. The sequence goes on along the minus strand of NZ_BAAGRP010000004.1, from coordinate 414,849 downwards.
GCCGACCATGGTCGCGGTGTCGATGAACTCGTTGATGCGGCGGACGTTCTTGACCCCGTCGCCCGGCTGCCTGACCGCGAACGTGCGGGGCGAGACGGCGACGACGGCGAATGGATCGATCATGGGGCTGCTCCTTCGGTGTGGTGGTGCTTCGGTGCGGTGGTACGGGGAAAGACGGCGCGTCAGAACGTGCGCGACGGGTCGTAGAACTTGTCGGCGTTGGCGGGCGTCGCGAGGAAGGTGTCGATGAAGTACTCCCCGCCGGGGCACTCGTCGTCCTGCGACTTGCCCTGGGCGGCGGCGACCGCCTTCTCGACGGCGACCTGGCCCTGCTTGTAGGGCTCGTTGGAGGCGTCGACCTGGACGGGGCCGTCGGGGTCGTCGATCAGGCGCTTGATGACGGCCATCTGCCCGTCGTAGGTGCCGATGACGACGTGGTCGAGGATTCCGGCGTCCTTGAGTCCCTGCTCGATGCCCGGCAGCATCACGTCGCTGAGCGCGAAGACGATGTCGAGGTCGGGATGGGCCGTGGCGATGTCGCGCATCGGCTGCAGCGCACGGTCGGGCAGCCACTCGCCGTACCGGATGGGCAGGTACTCGACCGGCGGGGCGCCCTGCACGCTCGCGTACCCGTCGACGACGCCCTGGCCGCGCTGCTCGGTGATCGTCTCGCCCGAGTAGCCGCCGATCACGACGGCCTTGACCGACGACTCGTCCGCGAAGCGTTCCTTCGCGAGCTCGCCGATCGCGGCGCCCATCTCCGCGGCGACGGCCGGCTGGTCCTCGGCGACGTAGCAGAACTGCTGCTGAGCGAGCTCGTCCGACAGGTTCGAGTTCACCACGACGAGCGGGATGCCTGCCTGCGTGGTGGCGTTGACCGCCGGTGCGACGCCCGTCGGGTCCTGCGGGTTGAGGATGACGGCGTCGGCCCCCTTGGTGATGAGGGTCTGCACGTCGGAGTTCTGCTTGACGGCGTCACCGCCGGCGTCGGTCACGACGACCTCGGCGCCGAGCTCGGCCGCCCGGTCCTTGGCGCCGGCGAGGAGCGTGGCCCACCAGTCGCTGCCGGCGAGCCTGCGTTGGGAGAAGCCGATCGTGATGGTGTCGCCGTCACCGGTGTCGGTGGGGGCGCTGCAGGCCGTCGCGGTGAGTCCCACGGCGAGCGCCACGGCTACGAGCCGCGTCGTTGCGCGCTTCTGCATGGTGCTGTCCTCTCGGTTCGGTGGTGCGCTGGGTGATGCTCGGGTCCGTGTGTGTGGTGTGCGGTCGGGGCGACCGAGGGTGTGCCGGGCCGCGGCGCCTGCGGTGCGCAGGCGTCGTGGTGTGCCGGGATCTGCTGGTGGTGCTTCGGGGGAGCGGCGCCGTCAGGCGGTGCCGCGACGTTCACCCGTGGTGGGGCGGCGGCGCATCAGGCCGCGCAGGCCGCTGCGGATGCGCTGGATGCCGCGGCCTGAGGTGAGGAAGACCGCGAGCAGGATGACGAGGCCCCGGATGACGAGCTGCGGCTCCGACTGGATGCCGACGAGGTTCATGATGTTGCCGATCATCCCGATGATGAGTGCGCCGAGGACGGTGCTGATGGGGTCGCCCGTGCCGCCGAACAACGACGTGCCGCCGACGACGGCCGCCGCGATCGAGTCGAGCTCGTAGCCCTGCCCGACGAGCGAGCTGCCCTGTGAGAGCCGGCCGGCGAGCATGAGCCCGGCGAGCCCTGCGAGCAGACCCGAGGTCACGTAGGCCATGAGGGTGTCGCGGTTGACCGGCAGGCCCGACAGTCGGGCGGCCTCCGGGTTGCCGCCGAGGGCGTACAGCCGCCGGCCGAGCGGGCTGAACTTCATCGCGAAGGCCGCGACGAGCGTGACGACGAGCGCGATGAGCACCGCGTTCGGCATGCTGCCCGTCGTGCCGCCGAAGATCTGCAGGAACTGTTGGTTGCTGATGACGATGAGCGTGCCCACCTGGACGACGAACGCGACCCCGCGGGCGATCGACATCATGGCCAGCGTCGCGACGAACGGTGTGATGCGGGCGTAGACCACGAGCACGCCGTTGACGAGTCCCGCGAGCGCGCAGCACAGGAGGGCGACGACGATCGTCGGCACGACGCCCATGCCCTGGCGGAGCAGCACGGCGGCGATCACGGTCGACAGTGCGGCGACGGACCCGACGGACAGGTCGATGCCGCGCGTGACGACGACGATGAACTGCGCGACGCCGAGCACCGCGACCACGGAGGCGGCCACCACGATGTTCTCGAGGTTGCGGGGGGTGAAGAAGTAGGGCGAGGCGATCGCGCCCACCACGGCGACCGCGACGAACACGAGCAGGAGGTAGAGCTGCGGGCTGGGACGCAGGCGCCGCGGACGGCGGGACGGGCGCTCGGCCGCGTCGCGCGTGTCTTCGGAGGGGGTCAGGGTTGTCGACATCGTCGTCTCCGGGAGGCTTCGGACGGGTCCTCAGCGCAGGTGCGCCAGGAAGCCGTCGTGGTCGGACTGGATCTGGTCGTGGTCGAGCTCGGCCACCATGCGGCCGCCCGACAGGACGAGGACGCGGTCGCACAGGGCGGCCTCGGACACCTCGGAGGTGACGACCACCGCGGCACCACCGCGCCGCAGGTGACCGCGGATCAGCCGGTAGATCTCCTCCTTCGCGGCGACGTCCACGCCGCGCGTCGGCTCAGCGAGCACGAGGACCTGACTGTCGCGCGTGAGCCAGCGGGCGAGCAGCACCTTCTGCTGGTTGCCGCCGCTCATGGTGCGCACCGGCTGGTGCACCGAGCTGCACTTGATGCGTAGCTCGTCGACGTAGTGCTGGGCATGCTCGGCCTCGGCCCGCCCGCGAAGCACATTGAGGCGGGCGAAGCGGGGGATCGAGGCCAGTGAGATGTTCTTCATCGCGCTCATGTCGAGCACGAGCCCCTGGGTCTTGCGGTCCTCCGGGATGAGTCCGATGCCACGGGCGATGGCGCGGCGAGGGCTGCCGGGGCGGACCGTGCGCCCGGCGACCCTCGTCTCACCGGACTGCACCGGCCGGGTACCGAAGATGCACTCGGCGAGCTCGCTCTGCCCCGCGCCGAGCAGCCCGGTGACGCCGACGGCCTCGCCGCGGCGCACGCGGAACGAGATGGGTGCGAGCCGGGCGCCGTCGGTGACGCCGTCGACCTCGAGCAGGACCTCGTCCTGGGCCACGCCTCCGAGCTTGCCCTCGGCGCCGTCGGCGGCAGCGGCGGCGAGCGAGTTCTCGTAGCGGTCGCCGACCATGGCGCGCACGATTTCCCGGTGCTCGGGCACCTCGTCGAACCGCACGACGCACGTGCCGTCGCGGAGCACCTCGACCGAGTCCGACACCGCGCTCACCTCGTCGAGGCGATGCGAGACGAAGATCAGCCCGACGCCCTGGCCCGCGAGGTCCCGCATGACGGCGAGCAGTGCGTCGACGTCGTTGGGGGGCAGCGTCGTGGTCGGCTCGTCGAGCAGCAGGACGGCGGGCTCGCTCTTGAGCGCCTTCGCGATCTCGACCAGCTGCTGCTCGGCCATGGTCAGGCTCGCCACCGGCGTGTGGACGTCGATCTGCACGCCGAGCCGGTCGAGCAGGCGCCGTGCGGTCGCCTCCAGCCCGCGCCGGCGCACGACCACACCGCCACGAAAGTCGTCGAGGAAGATGTTGTCGAGCACCGACATCTGCGGTACGAGGCTCATCTCCTGGTAGATCGTGCAGATGCCCGCCTGCCGGGCTGCGTGCGGGCTCGAGAGCCGCCGCAGCTCGCCACGCACCCGGACCTGGCCGCCGTCGGGCTGCTCTGCGCCCGAGAGGATCTTCACCAGCGTCGACTTGCCGGCGCCGTTGGCTCCGCAGAGCGCCACGATCTCGCCCGCCGCGACCTTGAGGTCCACGCCCCGCAGCGCCTGCACGCCGGGGTAGGACTTGGTGACACCCGAGACCTCGAGCGCGACCGTGCCGCCATGCACCATGACCGTTCCCCTGTCTGGGCTTCCTTGCCCGTCAGATTGATAGCGCTTACAAGGTATACACGGCCGAACAGATCGCGCAAGACCCACACGGCTCGATGCTGTTTCGAGGCGTACGAGAAAGCCGGTGTATACGCAGGTAGGCCCGAAGAATTGCGCCTCTGAGGATGATGTTCGACGGCGAGCCTCAGTGCTGAAGCTGGCCAGCAGGTCTGCTCCGGCGGCTTATCAGCGCTCTCAGGAAGCTCTGATTGATAGCGTTATCAAAACGGCGATGCTGTGTCGGCAGGTGCTGGACCCGTCGGTACGGGGGGTGGGGCGCGCGCCCCACCCCCCTCTCGAACGCGGCAGCCCCCGCACCCCGCACCGTGGCATCCTGCGCCCATGACCGAGACGCAGCATCGACGGCGAGGGTTCTGGTACCAGGTGGGTCGGCCCTTCCGGGCGGTGGGCCGGGGCATTGCATGGATCTGGGAGGTGACAGACCTGGTCCGTTCCCTCGTCCTCGTGGGGCGCGCGATCGCCTGGATCTTCCGTGGCGCGGGAAGGCTGCTGGGGGCCATCTTCGATTGAGGCCGTACCGCACGGGACAACCGGTATGGTCCCAGCATGGTCGGTCCGCGGCGGTACCGTGACGTGCATTCCACGACGATCGGCGCTCCGCCCGTGGAGGTGTGGCGCGCGGTCCTCGACCAGGTCGAGGTGCTCGGGCAGCCGTCCTGGTACGTGCGGCTGATCGGCTGCCGCGACCGCCAGCCGTCAGGCCCGCGTCCGCTCGCCGCGGGCTCGGTGGTCCCCGGGTTCCGGGTCGCGACGGCGGACCCGCCGGACCGCCTCGTGCTCGACGGCGTCCACCGCTTCTCGGTCTACACCCTCACCTTCCGGCTGGCGCCCGAAGGCACAGGCACCCGCCTCGAGGCGCACACCGACGCGACCTTCCCGGGTGCGCTCGGTGCGGTCTACCGGCTCCTGGTGATCGACTCGCGCCTGCACCGGGTCGCGACCCGCAGCATCCTGGACCGTGTCCGCCGCCGGCTGCCCACGCACTGAGGAGGCCCGACCGGGAACAGACGCCTCTGGCGGCGAAGCGGGGCGCCTGGAACCCAGACCCGACTCACGCGGTCGAGGCGCGGTCGAGGCGCGGTCGAGGTAGTGCAGGGGGCCGCTGTCGACCCCGTTCGGGAAGACGTACAGCCGGTCGGCCGAATCGACCCAGATCTGCACGTTCCCGGACGGGAAGGACCCGCCGCCCTCGTCGACGTACAGCATGATCACGTCCGACGACGCCTCGGGGAGTAGCAGCTCCCAGGTCCCTGCGAAGTCCGGCTGCTCGGTGCTGCCCGCTCCGTCCCTGCCGTCCAGCATCTCCAGTGGGATGCCGGACAGCTCGTAGGTGCCGTCGGCGTCCAGGGTGAGCGTGCCGCCGTCGGTATCCGTGAACGTGCCGGTGAAGTCCGCCGACTGATAGGCCGGGGAGCAGCCCGCCAGCACGATGAGAGTGACGAAGGCCAGTGCGGCGGGCAGCAGACGGCGTCCTGGCATGGGTGTGACCGTACAGGCCGCGACGTCGACGAGACGGACCAACCCGTACCCTGCCGGGGTGAGCACCGACCCGGCACCCATCGGCCAGAACGACACCCCCGGCATGCCTCGGTACGCGGGCCTCGCCACCTACGCCCTGCTGCCGACCCTGGACTCCGTCGAGCACGCCGACGTCGCCGTACTGGGCATCCCGTTCGACGCGGGCACGAGCTTCCGCCCGGGCGCCCGCTTCGGCCCGAACCACATCCGGGAGGCGTCCCGGCAGCTGCACCCGTACCACCAGACGCACGACGTCTCCCTGTTCGCGGTGCACCAGGTGGTCGACGCCGGCGACCTGGGCGTCTCCCCGTACTCCATCGACGACGCCGTGGCCACGATCGAGCGCGAGGCCGACACGTTCGCGGCGGACGGGACCCGGCTGATCGCGCTCGGCGGCGACCACACGATCGCGCTCCCGCTGCTGCGCGCGGTCGCGAAGCGCCACGGACCCGTCGCGGTGATCCACTTCGACGCGCACCTCGACACCTGGGACACGCTGCACGGTGCGCCCGTCTGGCACGGCTCGCCGTTCCGCCGTGCCGCCGAGGAGGGGCTGCTCGACCCGGGCCGGTGCGTGCACGTCGGCCTGCGCGGCGGGGTCTACGACAGGGCGGAGCTCGAGGCCGACGAGGTGCTCGGCTTCCAGGTCATCCGGGCCGACGACTACCAGGACCAGAGCGTCGGCGCGATCGTCGAGCGCATCCGCGCGCGCGTGCAGGGCGGGCCGGTCTACCTCTCGGTGGACATCGACGTGCTCGACCCCGCGCACGCCCCGGGGACGGGCACTCCCGAGGTCGCGGGGCTCACCACGCGTGAGCTCTTCGCGACCCTGCGCGGGCTCACGGGCCTCGGCATCGTGGGCGCCGACCTCGTGGAGGTCGCGCCCGCCTACGACCACGCGCAGCTGACCGGCCTGGCCGCCGCGCACACCGTCTGGGAGATCCTCGCCGTCATGGCGCACGACGCACAGCACGCCTGACGGCGTCCGCGCAAGCACCGGACTGCGTTGGTGGGGACCTGGCGCGCCCGGCAGACTCGACGCATGGCTGACCCCGCAGACGCGACCACAACGCCCCAGCCCGCAGACCAGCCCACCGAGCTCGACGCCGACCTGACCGTCATCGGCTTCGGCAAGGGCGGCAAGACCCTCGCCGCGACCATGGCCGGCCGCGGCGCCCGCGTCGTCATGATCGAGCAGTCCGACCAGATGTACGGCGGCACCTGCATCAACATCGGGTGCGTGCCCACCAAGGCCCTCGTGCACGACGCGGAGCACGGCCCGGACTCCGTGCCCGGACCCACCCGGTACCACCGCGCGGCGCAGCGCACCGAGGAACTGACCACCATGATGCGCGGCAAGAACTTCGCGATGCTCGACAGCCGCGACTCCGTCACGGTGGTCACCGGGACTGCGACCTTCGCCGACGCGCACACCCTGCGGGTCCAGGCGGGGGACGACACCCTGCACGTCACCGCCACGACCATCGTCATTAATACCGGCGCCGACCCGGAGCTCCCGCCCGTGCCGGGCCTGCGCGAGAGCGCGCACGTGGTCACGAGCACCGGCCTGCTCGCCCGCGCCGAACGCCCGGACGACCTGGTCGTCATCGGCGGCGGCTACGTCGCCGTCGAGTTCGCCTCCATGCACGCCGCGTTCGGCGCCCACGTCACCCTCCTCGAACGCGGGGCGCGCATCCTGCGCAGCGAGGACGACGACATCGCGGCCGCCGCCGTGGAGATCCTCACCGAGGCGGGCGTCACCATCCGCACCGGTGCCGCCGTGACCGGCATCGAGGACGACGACACCTCCGCCCTGGTCCGGTACACCGACCAGGACGGCGCGGAGCAGATCCTCCAGGCCGACACCGTGCTCGCCGCGGTCGGCCGCCGACCCCACACCGCCGGCCTCGGGCTGGACGCGGCGGGGATCGAGACCGACGCGCGCGGCGCCGTCGTCGTCGACGAGCACCTGCGGACCACCCAGCCGCACGTCTACGCCGTCGGCGACGTCAACGGCGGCCCGCAGTTCACGTACGTCTCCCTCGACGACTACCGCATCGTGCTCGACCACCTGGTGGGGGAGGGGCGGCGCACGACGGCGGACCGCAAGGCCGTCGGCTTCGCGCTCTTCATGACGCCGCCGCTGGCCCGGGTCGGCCTCACGGAGGCCGAGGCCCGCGCCACCGGCCGCCCGCTGCTCGTCGCGAGGCGCCAGGTGGCCGAGATGGCGACCGTCCCGCGCGCCCGGATCGTGCACGACCACCGCGGCGTGATGAAGGCCGTCGTCGATGCCGAGACCGACGAGATCCTCGGCGTCACGATGCTCAGCCACGACTCCCACGAGACGATCAACACGGTCGCGCTCGCCATGCGCCACGGCATCACGGCGAGCCGGCTGCGCGACGAGATCTACACCCACCCGTCCATGACCGAGGCCTTCAACGACCTGTTCGCCAACCTCCGCCCGGCCGACGAGCAGGGCTGACGCCGGCGAGCGCGTCCGGGCCGGCGAACGTCTCGAGCCCGGCCTGATGGCACAGCGCGACGGTCACGTGGGCCGCCGCGATCGTGTCGGCGAGGGCGTCGTGGTGCGTGAACGACGGCAGGTCGAGCGCCGTGGTGACGTGCGGCAGCGAGTACTTCGGCAGCACGAGGTGCCGTCGGGCCAGCCGCAGGGCGTCCACCCACGCGTTGCGCGGGGGCGCGAGCCGGTAGACGGCGGACGCCTGCTCGAACACGGGGCGGTCGGCGGGCACGTTGTACGCCACGATCGGGTCGCCGCCGATGAAGTCCGTGATGGTGGCGTGGACGGTCACCCACGACGGCGCGCTCGCCACGTGGTGGGCCTGGATGCCGTGGGCGCGCACGTTGTAGTACCCGAACTCGTCGTACCCGGCCGGGGGCCGCACGAGCGTGCCGTGCGTCTCGACGACCTGGCCGTCCCGTACCCGGGCGACTCCGACGGCGCAGACGGACGCCTTGTTCGGGTTGGCCGTCTCGAAGTCGATGGCAGTGAACGAGAGCCCGGGAAGGGGCGGGGGGACCGGCACCGCGCGATCGTAGCGAGCCCTCGGCCGAGGCCGGCGGAGCCGCGCCGGGAACGCTCGGAGCGGCCCCGCCCGGGTGGAGCCACACGCGGGCACGTCCTTGACGGGCAAACAGATCGTATGATTGGTCAAGCCCAGTATTGATGCTGTTTGGGCAAACCACTGCCTTTATGTGGTAGAACCATTCCCGACGGACCCGACCACCAGCGTCCCGCGCTGCACCCGGTGGAACTCCGACTCTGCGTCGTCGCCGCGCCTTCTCGCGCGATCCCGCGGGGCCCGTCACTGCCTCGCCGGCACCGACCTGTGCCGGTACTCGAAGGTCGCTGGCCTGCGCCGAAGTGCGCCCGGGCCCGCACCGCGGACGAACGAAAGGAGCTCTGTGCTCTTCTGCCGGCCAGCACAGCGCAGCACTGACCGACCCCGCACGACCCGCCCAGGCTGCCCACGGCGGACCGTGCCCACCTAGCTGTCGTTCCCACTCCACCCCGTTCATCCGGTCCGGTTCACGGCCCGGTTCCTGACGAGAAAGTGAGAACGCCTTGGGCGACCTGCAACAACTCTCCGGGCCCGTCGTGGTCCTCCTCATGCTGCTGTTCTTCGGCGGCAGCTTCTACATGTCGGTCCGCATCAGCAAGAAGAAGGAGAACGCCGACGGCTACATGACCGGCGGCGGCAAGATCGGGTTCGGCATCTCCGCCGCGTCGATGACCGCCACCTGGATCTGGGCGTCGTCGATGTACGCCTCTGCCACCTCCGGCTACACGTACGGCGTCTCCGGCCCCATCCACTACGGGCTCTGGGGAGCCCTCATGATCCTGCTCATCTACCCCTTCGGGCGCAGGATCCGCGCGGTGGCACCCCGCGCGCACACGATCGCCGAGGTCATGTTCGCCCGGCACGGACGCTCCAGCCAGCTGATGCTCGCCGGCTCCAACGTGCTCGGCAGCGTGATCAGCCTGACGTCGAACCTCATCGCGGGCGGCGCACTGATCGACATGCTCACGCCGTACTCCTTCACGCAGGGCATCGTCGCCATCGCGGCCGGCGTGCTCCTGTACACGCTGTGGTCCGGCTTCCGGGCCTCGGTGCTGACCGACTTCGCCCAGGTGCTCGCCATGCTCGGCGCCGTCGTGGTGATCATCCCCATCGTGTTCTTCGCCGCCGGCGGTCCCGGTCTGTTCGAGACGGGCGCCGCGAACCTCACGCCGCAGCAGAAGGACTTCTTCTCCTCGGACGCGTTCTTCAACCAGGGCGCTCCGTACATCGCGGCGGTGCTGGCCTACGCGATCGGTAACCAGACGATCGCCCAGCGGCTCTTCGCGGTCCGGGAGGACCTCATCAAGAAGACGTTCGTCACGGCGACGTTCGGCTACGGGGCCACGATCATCGGCATCGGCATGCTGGGCGTCATCGCCCTGTACGCGGGGGTCGAGCCGCTGGGCGGCGACGTGAACAACCTGATCCCGCAGCTGGCGGCCACGTACCTGAACCCGGCGCTCCTGTGCCTGTTCTTCGTGATGATCATCGGTTCGCTGTCGTCGACGGCGGACGCCGACCTCACCGCCCTCTCGTCGATCGTCATGACCGACGTCTACGGGCAGAACATCGCGGGCAAGAAGCGCGCCAACCCGCGCACGATGCTGCTGATCGGCCGCCTGACGATGGTCGTCGCGATCGCGGCGGGGCTCGTCTTCGCGGGGTCCAGGCTCAACATCCTGGACCTGCTGGTGTTCGTCGGCGCGCTGTGGGGAGCGCTCGTGTTCCCCGTGATCGCGAGCTTCTACTGGGGCCGCGTCACCAACCTCGCGTTCAGCATCGCGGTCGTCGCCGGCCTCGCCGCGTTCCTGCCGGTCCGCTTCTCGTGGGTGGACCTCTCCGGCGGGCTCGGGCTCGTCTCGGACGTCCTGTCCACCGTCGGCGTCGGGATCGTGCTGGGCCTCATGGCGTTCGGCTTCTTCGGCAGGCGCGTCGCGCTCGTCGTGGGCACGGTCGCCACGCTCGTGGCCGCGCCGTTCGCGATCGGGTTCCTGCACACGTACCCGGTGCTGTCCGGGTCGCTCGTGGCGTACGCGGTGAGCACGATCGTGTGCTTCGCGCTGACCCTGCTGAACAACGACACGTTCGACTTCGCGCTCATCAAGGAGCGCACCGGCGACTTCGACACCGAACCGGGCGCGGTCAGCCCGGACGACCAGCCGCGCCTGGGCGAGCCCGTCGCGGCCCGAGGGGAGATCTCATGACTGTCCTGCTCACGCTCTACGTACTGGTCTGGCCGCTCGTCGTGGCCGGTGTGCTCTTCGTGATCGGGCGCGCGTTCTACCGTGAGGTGCGTGCCGCCAAGGCCGAGGGCAACGGCGTCATCTAGCGCCGCCCGGCCGGCTCACCGGCCGACCGGACACATGAGCGCCCGGTCCACGCCTCCGCGTGGGCCGGGCGCTCTGGCGTCCACCTCAGTGGTGGTGCCCGTGCCCGCCGCCGGGCACGACCGGCGTGGCGCCGGGGCGCGTCCACTGGGGCACGGGCCGGCGGGTCGGTCCCCACGTGCCGGCGCCGTCGGCGTCCGTGGCCCAGTACCAGCACGAGTCCCGACCCTGCGGCCACCCGTCGGGCATGTCCTCCCACGCCTCGCCGCGGCCGTAGGGCGTCATGTCGAGCAGGCCGAACACCCCGGACGCCGGCTCGTTGCCCCGGCCCGTGGTCCGGTACGTGAGGTACACGCGGTCGCCGTCGCGCAGGAAGCAGGCGATGTGGCCCATGTCCACGCCGACCGGGGCCGCCAGCCCGCGCACCGAGTACCAGGGCTCGGTGTAGCCCATGAACTCCAGGAAGGGCGCCACCTCCTCCCAGGGACCCTCGGTCAGCATCGCGAACGACACCCCGCGGGCGGCGAGGTACGGCGCGGCCCGCTGGATGTGCCAGGCGTTGATGGTGCAGCCGGGGCACTGGCCCTCGAACGGGTCGCCGTCGTGCCACATGTGCTGGTAGACCATCAGCTCGTCGCGGCCCTGGAACAGGTCGACGAGCGGCACGGGCCCGGCGGCGCCGGTGACCTGCACGGTGCCGTCGATCTCGACCATCGGGAGCCGGCGACGGGCGGCGGCCAGCGCGTCGCCCGCGCGCGTGTGCGCCTTCTCCCGGGCCAGGAAGTCCTCGCGGGTCGCCTGCCAGGTGTCCCAGTCGACCACCGGCGGCCGGCCGGTCGAGCCGGTGGCGGCGGTCGTGACGGACGGCTCGGTCATGGTGTCCTCCAGCGTCGCGGGTCGAGCGCCGCGGCGGCGCCCCTCCCTGTCCGACGGCGCGCCGGGTGTGAACTCATCGGCGCCGTCTCACGGGCACCTCGGCACCGGCGCGCTCCAGCTCGTGTTCGACCGGTTCGACACGTAGTAGTCGCTGACCCAGCGTCCGTCCCGCAGCTTGTTCCAGACCGACGTGGTGCCCGACCTGCTGCCTGCCTTCTGGCACATCACGGCGGCCAGCGAACCGCGCCGCAGCGGGCTGCCCGTCGTCGGGTACGACACCCCCGGGCCCGTGCGGGCGTTGAGCGAGTCCGTCGTGACCTGTCCGGGGTAGACGCAGCGGGGCAGCGCCGTGGAGAACCCGGTGCGCGACGGCGTGGAGACGAAGTAGTCGCTGACCCAGGCGCCTGAGGTCAGCCGGTCCCACACCCTGGTCGTGCCGACCTTCTGCCCGGTGCCCTGGCACACGACGGACAGCGCGGAACCGGGCGCGTGGGCGCGGAGCACGGGGTAGGAGGTGGACGGCCCCGAGCGGGCGTTGAGCGACGTGCTGCTCGTCACCCGGTAGGTGCGTGCGACGGTGGCGACAGGTGCGTTGACCGCGTCGGAGTCGATGTTGATCGTCACCCCGCCCCAGGTCTCGTCGTGGTCACCGCGGTACTGCTTCGCGCGCTGGCCCGCGGCCCAGTACCGGTTCGGCGCCGTCGGCCAGCCGGTGAGCGACCTGTTGCCGTCCCAGCGGGCCATCCACACCGCGTCCGGGCGGGCGTACGTGGTGGAGGTGTACGAGTCGGCGAGGTCGCGCAGCCCCGAGTCCTGGTGCACGTACACACCCGCCAGATAGCCCGCCGAGTGCAGCTTCTTCGTCCACGCCGAGACATACCGCCGCACCGCCGTGCGGCACGCGGAGTCGGTGCGGTCGTAGTGCTCGACGTCCGCGTACAGGGCGCTCCCGGACAGCATGCCCAGGGCCTTGGCCTTCGCGACGGCGTCCGTGGCGTCCGAGGTGCCCCGGGTGGTCGCGTTGGCCGCGGTGTAGCGGTTCGGCTTGTTGCCGAACATGCAGTACGGCTGGTACCCGAAGTAGGTGGGGAGCAGCCTCCAGCCCGCCACCGAGGCGTCGCGCACCCACGAGGCGGTCAGGTTCGGCTGCGCGCAGCCGCGGTTGTTGCCGCCGAAGTACACGTTCACGACCCCGTAGGGCGATGTCCCCTTCCACGCCCGCAGCGCCGCCAGCGACGGTGCGGTGCAGGCGTCGAAGCCGAGGCGGTTGGCCCGCGTCATGGTCGAGCCGGACGCGTACGCGACCGGCGTCTCGGGCTCGGCGCTCGCGGGGACGGCGAGCCCGGCGAGCAGCAGGGCCAGGCTGCAGCCGAGGGTGGCCAGGCCTCGGACGACCTTGCGTGTCGCGGTCATGACGCACCTCCGGGACGAGTCCAGCCGCCTCTTCGAAGTATGCGCCGACGGCCGGTGCCGGGAGCGTGCCCGCTGGTAACGATTGGGGTGCGAGCACGCTCCGGCTGACGGGCGTCCGGCTCAGCCCTGCCGGACCCTGCGGCCCATGGCGAGCAGCACCGCGCCGGCCACGATCAGCAGGCCGGCGAACACGGTGACGGGCACGGCCATGGACCCGGTGGCGGCGAGTACGGCGTCGTCGGCCGCCGTCGGCGCACCCGACGGCGTGGCCGCAGCGTCCGCTGGCCCGCTCGGCGCGGGCGACGCCTCCGCCGCGCTGTCCGCGTCATCGGCGGGCGCGTCACCGGCCGGTGCCTCGTTCGAGGGTGCTTCGTTCGACGGCGCCTCGGTCGACGGCGGGGCCGGTGCATCGGTCGGGGTCGGCGCACCCGAGGGCGTGGGCGACGGCGTCGGGGTGCCGGACGGCGTGGGCGTCGCGGTCGGTGCCGGCGCGTCGTCGGTGCAGACCGGCTGCTGCCCGCCCTCGCCGAAGTGCTCGTCGTACTGGGCGACCTGCACCCAGGTGATGCAGAACGACTCCTCGTCGACCAGCTCGGACCACGGCAGGAACGCCTTGCCCACGTACGCGCCGGACGGCTGGTCGTTCAGCGTCTCGAAGTGGATGCCCACGGAACGCTCGCTGTCGCCGGTGGTGTACCGGACGTTGACGTGGCCGCCGTCGGCGAAGGTCGCGCCGGCGGGCAGGGTGAGGCCCTCGGCGGTGACTTTGTACGGGACCTGGCCGTCCGAGCCGCCTGACGGCTGGGCGGCGGCCGGTGCGGTGACCGCGAGGGATGCGGCGAGCAGGAACGGGGCGGCGGCGAGGGACGCGGCCGGGGAGATGCGCATGGGAGTCCTTTCACGCATGACACGGGTGGGAGTTCGGGCAGCCGGCACCACGCTGTGCAAACGGTCAAAAGGGTAGATGACGGACAGAGGCTGCGGGGGCGCCGTCCGCCGTTCGCGTCACCCGGGAACGAGGGACGTGGTTCGATGCCGTGGTGAGAAAACGGATCCTGCTCGTCGTCGGCGCGGGCCTGGTCGTCATGGGCCTGGCGTTCGGCACGGTCGCGGGCGTGCTGGCAGCGGGGACCGCCCAGTTCCTGGCGGGCGCCCAGCCGGCCGAGGGCGTGGTGACGAGCCTCGACGCGAAGCGGGTCAGTACCGACGACCTCCGCCGTGAGCGGTACAGCTACCGCCCGGTGGTCACGTTCGACGCGGGAGGTCAGGAGCACACGTTCACCGGGCGCGTGGGCTCCGACCCGCCGCAGTACGAGGTCGGTGAGCAGGTCGACGTGCTGTACGACCCGCGCGACCCGAGCGCCGCCCGCCTGGACTCGGGCTTCGCGTACTGGTTCGAGCTCTTCTTCGGACTGGCGGCCCTCGTGCTCGTGACCGTGGGCGGCGCGCTGATCGTCACCTGGTCCCGTCGGGCGGCACGCGGGCGGCTGGCCCGCTCCGGCGAGCGCGCCACGGGCATCGTGACGAAGGCCCGCACGAACAGCAGCGTCAGGTTCAACGGCCGCGCCAGGACCGAGATGACGGTCACGTGGCGGCACCCCTTCTCGGGGGAGCAGACGTTCACCGAGAAGGGGTGGGGAGCTGAGTACGCGGTGGGCGACGAGGTCACCGTCCGGTACGACGCCGGCCGGCCGCGCCGGGCCGTCGTCGAGCGGCTCGGCCAGCGGCCATGACCGACGGCCCGGACGAGGTCGGCTGAGGTCACCGTTCGGTCAAGCCGCACCTAGTTGGTGGCGGGCGTCACAGGCGTAGAGGTACTGTCGCGGTCTCGACCGGATTTCGCCCCATATGGATCAACCTCTACCGGATCAACGATGATCGGAGACGGACATGACTCCCGCCGGACCCCGGAAGGCGGCCGCGTACCTCGGTGCGCTGGCCGGCCTCAGCCTCGCCCTGGCCGCGTGTTCCTCAGGTGCTGACCCCGCCAGCTATCCGGAGGACGACATCGACGTCATCGTGCCGTTCTCGGCGGGCGGCCCCACCGACACGGTGACGCGCATGATCGCCGAGCCCATGTCGGAGGACCTGGGCGTGCAGCTGGTCGTGCAGAACATCGACGGCGCGGGCGGCACCGTCGGCGCCGGCCAGGCCGCCACCTCGGACCCGGACGGCTACACCGTGCTGATGCACCACATCGGCATGTCCACCGCGCCGGCGCTCTACAAGGACCTCGCCTACGACCCGATCACCGACTTCAAGCCGGTGGGGCTCGTCACCGAGGTACCCATGACGATCATCGCGAGCTCCGACTTCGAGCCGGAGACCTTCGAGGAGTTCGTCACCTACGTCCAGGAGAACGCGGACACCGTGACGATGGCGCACGCCGGCGAGGGTTCCGCGTCCAACCTGTGCGGCCTCCTGCTGACCGACGCCCTCGACGTCGACGTCACGGCCGTCCCGTACGACGGCACCGGTCCCGCGATGGCCGAGCTGGTGGGCGGCCAGGTGGACTTCATGTGCGACCAGACCACGAACACGACCGGCCAGATCACGGCGGGCGAGGTCAAGGCCTACGCCGTGACGACGCCGGAGCGCATCGAGGCGCTGCCCGACCTGCCCACCACGGCCGAGGGCGGCCAGCCGGACATCCAGGTCAGCGTGTGGCACGGCCTGTACGTCCCGGCGGAGACGCCCGACGAGGTGGTCACCAAGCTCACCGAATCGCTCCAGGTGGCGCTGGCCGACGAGACCGTCATCGACCAGATGGCCGACCTCGGCACGGCTCCCGTGAGCGAGGAGGACGCCACCCCGGAGGCCCACGCCACCCTGCTCGAGGAGCAGACGGCGACCTGGGGCGACATCATCGGCGCCAGCCAGGGAGGCTGAGATCGCCGCCCTGCGCCCCCGCTCGACGAGCGACCTCGTCGCCGGCCTCATCTTCGTCGGGCTCGGTGGGGCCTTCGCCGTCGGCGCGCTCGCGTACGAGCTCGGCTCGCTCCTGGAGATGGGGCCGGGATACTTTCCGCTCGCCCTCGGCATCGTGCTCACCGCGCTCGGGGTCGCCACGGCGGTCAAGGCGTACGTCGCGCCGGACCCGGCCCCCGGGGGCGGCGCGCCTGACGGCGTGTCGCCGGACGCCGGAGTGTCCGACGCCGGCGAGCCCGACCCCCGGCCCCTCGCCGGCATCCAGTGGCGCCCCACCGTGGCGGTGTTCGCCGCGGTGACCTTCTTCGCGCTCACCATCGACGGCCTGGGCCTCGTGCTCGCGACGTTCGGCACCGGCCTGCTCGCCGCACTGGCCCGGGCCGGCACCAAGCCGGTACGGGCTCTCGTCATCGCCGTGTGCCTGACGCTCGCGAGCTGGATCATCTTCGTCGTCCTGCTCCAGCTGCGCCTCGCGCTGTTCGGCGACTGGCTGGGCGGGTAGGGGGGGCGCACATGGACCTGCTCGACAACCTCACGCTCGGGTTCTCCGAGGCGCTCCAGTGGCACAACCTCCTGTTCTGCCTGCTCGGCGTCGCGCTCGGCACGGCCGTCGGCGTGCTGCCCGGCATCGGCCCCACGGCGACCATCGCCCTGCTGCTGCCGATCACCTTCGGGTTCGACGACCCGACGTCGGCCCTCATCATGCTCGCCGGCATCTACTACGGCGCCCAGTACGGCGGGTCCACCACGGCGATCCTGCTCAACCTGCCGGGGGAGTCGTCCGCGGCCGTGACGGCGATCGACGGGCACCAGATGGCCCGCGCCGGACGGGCCGGCGTGGCGCTCGCGGTGGCGGCGCTCGGCTCGTTCGTCGCGGGGACGGTGGCGACCGTGGTGCTCGCCGTCGCCGCTCCGCCGCTGGCCAGGGCGGCGCTGGCGTTCGGCGCCCCGGAGTACTTCTCGCTGGTGGTGCTCGGCCTCATCGCGTCGATCGCGCTGGCGAGCGGGTCGACGCTCAAGGCGCTCGCGATGATCGTGCTGGGCCTCCTGCTCGGCACGATCGGCCAGGACCTCGACACCGGCGTGCCGCGGTTCACGTTCGGTGTGCGGGAGCTGTACCAGGGGCTGAGCTTCGTCGCGGTCGCCGTCGGCGTGTTCGGCATCGCGGAGATCCTGCGCAACCTGCACGACCCCCGCACCAGGACCCGCATGGTGAGCCGGGTGGCGAAGCTCTGGCCCAGCCGCACCGAGCTGCGCCGGATCGTCGCCCCGGTGCTCCGCGCGACCGGCCTCGGGTCCCTGCTCGGCGTGCTGCCGGGCGGCGGGCACGTGCTCGCCGCGTACGCCTCGTACGCCGTGGAGAAGCGGGTCTCGCGGAACCCCGCCGAGTTCGGGCACGGCGCCATCGAGGGCGTGGCCGGGCCGGAGTCGGCCAACAACGCCGCCGCGCAGACGTCGTTCATCCCGCTGCTGACGCTCGGCCTGCCCGCACACCCGGTGATGGCGCTCATGGTCGGGGCGTTCATCATCCAGGGCATCACGCCGGGCCCCGGCGTCATGACCGAGCAGCCGGCGCTGGTCTGGGGCCTGATCGCGTCGATGTGGATCGGCAACGTGCTGCTGGTGCTGCTCAACCTGCCGCTCATCGGCCTGTGGGTGCGCATGCTCTCGGTCCCGTACGCGGTGCTGTTCCCTGTCATCGTGGTGTTCGCCTGCATCGGCACCTACTCGCTGGGGCAGAACCCGTACCACGTGTTCGCGGTCGCGGTCTTCGGCGTGCTGGGCTTCGTGCTCGTGCGCACGGGGTGCGAGCCGGCGCCGCTGCTCCTCGGGTTCGTGCTCGGTCCGCTGCTCGAGGACAACCTGCGCAGGGCGCTCCTCATCTCGCGGGGTGACCCCACGGTGTTCGTCACGCGCCCCATCTCGGCGGTGCTGCTCGCCTGCGCCGCGCTCGCGCTGGTGCTGGCGGTGCTGCCGGCGATCCGCCGCAAGCGGGACGTGGTGTTCGCGGAGGACGAGTAACGCTCGGCCGTGCCTGGGTCGGAAGGGCCGGAAGGGTCGGAGGGGTCAGAGGGGTCAGAGGGGTCAGAGGGTGAGGAGGCCTCGGCCCAGCGCCGTGAGCGCGCCCGCGATCGCGACGGTCAGCGCGATGCGGGACGCGATCCTGGTCGGGATGCGGCGGGCCAGGGCCGTACCGGTGCCGACGCCCACGAGCACGGCGACGAGCAGCACGGGCCACACCCACCACTCCGGCACGGAGCCGGGCGGGATCGCCCCGAAGCCCAGCTTGGTCGCGACCGACATGGTGTTCATGACCACGAGGAGCGGCTGCAGGGTCGCGGCGAACGAGCGGTGGTCCCAGCGGGTGGCCAGCGCGTACGCGGTCCACGCCGGCGCGGCGACGCCCGACGTCGTGTTCATGAAGCCGGCCGCGAGACCGGTCGCGACGGCGACGGTGCGGCCCTTGACGCGGACGCGGCGGCGCAGCACCGCCGACGCGGCCAGCGCGGTCAGCACCGAGCCGCCCACGATCACGTCGAGCCAGGCGGAGTCCGCCTCGCGCACCGTGAGCGCCCCGAGCACCGAGCCAACGAGCATGAGCGGCAGGATCGTGACGACGCGCCGCCAGTCCACCCGGTCGCGCAGCGCCCGCAGGATGAGCAGGGCCGTGACGATCGCGGCGACGTTGCTGACCAGCACCCCCACCGAGGCGCCGAGGAACACCGTGAGCACGGGCGCCGCCACCATCCCGAGGCCCATCCCGGCGACGCGCTGCAGCCCGGCGCCGAGTACGACGGCGGCACAGGCTGCGATCAGGGCCGTCGTCTCCACGCCGTCACGCTATCCCGCGGACCGACCTGCTACGTGAAACGGGGTCGCGGTAGCAGCGGTTGTCGTCACCTTGTGGAAGCCTCCGGGGCCGGATATCTTCGATCTCGAAGGCGGAGGCAGGTCACTCCGTTCGAGCTTTTCCACTGGGTCCGCCGGTTTTCACCGGCGGGCCCTTTGGCTTTCCGGAGTACCGACTTCGCAAGCCTAGAGAGGTCTAGCGCGGTTCGCGCGTGGAAGTGCCCGGGCCTGACGTCCGACGCCGTCGTGCATCCCTTGGTACAGGGGCTGCACGACGGCGTCGGCCGGAATCGTAGGGTGCGCCTGCGGGAGCTCAGGCCGAGACGTTGTCGTCGTAGTCGACGTCGCGGGTCTCGCGCTCCAGGAGCAGCGCGACGAGGGTGATGACTCCCATCGCCGCCAGGTAGACCCCGACGAGGACCGGCGAACCGTCGGCCTTCGCCCAGAGCCACACGGCGATGAACGGGGCCACGGCCGCGCCGAGCACCGACGACAGGTTGTACGCGACGGCCGAGCCGGTGTAGCGCACGTTGGCGGGGAACAGCTCGGGCAGCACGGCGGCCATCGGGCCGAACGTGAGGCCCATGAGCGTGAAGCCGATGATCAGCAGGCTCTGCACGCCGATGTGCCCGGCGGAGAACAGCGGCACCCACACGCCGCCGAACAGCACGATCGCAACCGTGACCCAGATGAGGTGCGCGCGACGGCCGAACTTCTCCGCCATCGGCCCGGAGACGAGCGTGAAGATGCCGAAGAAGACGACACCGATGATCAGCATCCAGAGGAAGTCGATCTTCTCGTAGCCGAGCCCGGCGGGGGATCCGTCGGTGGGCGCGGTCGGGGCGATGCCGTAGTTCAGCGTGAACGTCGTCATCAGGTAGAACAGCGCGTACGTGGCGAGCATGATGAACGTGCCGGACACGATCTGCTTCCACGACGTGCGGAACACCCGGGCCACGGGCATCTTCGCGACGGCGGAGGCCTCGACCACCTTGCGGAACGCCGGCGTCTCCAGCAGCGAGAGGCGCACCCACAGACCGATGATCACGAGGATCGCGGACGCGAGGAACGGGATGCGCCAGCCCCAGGTGGCGAACTGCTCGGGGGTCAGGCTGCTCGACAGGGCGATGAACACCGTGTTGGCGAGGATGAAGCCGATGGGGGCGCCCAGCTGGGGGAACGTGCCGTAGACGGCCCGCTTGCCCTGGGGTGCGTTCTCCGTCGCCAGCAGCGCGGCGCCGCTCCACTCGCCGCCGAGGCCGAGCCCCTGGCAGAACCGGCACAGCACGAGGACGGCGGGCGCGGCCAGCGCCCAGCCCGGGGTCGACGCCGCCGGGATGAGCCCGATCAGGACCGTCGCGATACCCATCGTGAGCAGCGACGCGACCAGGGTCGCCTTGCGGCCCACGCGGTCGCCGAAGTGGCCGAACAGCACCGAGCCGAGCGGCCGCGCCACGAACGCGACGCCGAACACGGCGAAGGACGACAGGAGCTGGGTCGTGGGGTCCTCGGCGTTCGGGAAGAACAGCGCGGGGAACACCAGCGAGGCCGCTGTGGCGTAGATGTAGAAGTCGTAGAACTCGATGGACGTACCGATGAGGGACGCGACGACGACCCGGCCTCGGGGGTTGCCCGCCGGCTCTGTGCCCTGCTCGCCGGCGGCGGTCCCGGCGGTCGGAGATGCGGAGGTGCTCATGGCGGCGACAGTAAGCAGCCTGTCCGCGATCCGGGAACCGTGTCTCATTTTCTGGACAGGGGCTTGACGTAGGCTGCGCCGGCGGGCATCCGCGAGTGCGGGCGAGCCTGGCGTGTCGCGCTGCGCGGGCGTGCGGCGCGAGTGAAGGTGTAGTGAACGGTGAATACTCCCGTCCGTGCGCATGTTGGCACGACCGGCGGTGGGGGCCAGGATCAGGTTCGACCGGGCGCCCCCCTCAGCCAGCTGAGTCCGGCCCCGCCATCGGAAACCATCATCGGAACGAACGAGACGACGACGAGCATATGAACGATCTGCTGTATGTGAACGGCGGCACCCCGCTCAACGGGACCATCACCGTTCGAGGCGCAAAGAACTTCGTGTCGAAGTCCATGGTGGCTTCCCTGCTGGGGGAGACCCCCAGCGTGCTGCGGAACGTCCCGCAGATCCGTGACGTCAAGGTCGTCTCGGGGCTCCTGGACCTGCACGGTGTGAACGTCAAGTACGACACCGACGCGGGCATCCTCGACCTCGACCCGTCCAACGTGGAGTCGGCGCACGTGGCCGACATCGACGCCCACGCCGGTTCCAGCCGCATCCCGATCCTGTTCTGCGGCCCGCTGCTGCACCGGCTCGGCGAAGCGTTCATCCCCGACCTGGGCGGCTGCCGCATCGGCGACCGGCCGATCAACTACCACCTCGACATCCTGCGCCAGTTCGGCGCCGTCGTCGACAAGCGGGCCGGCGGCATCCACCTGCGGGCGCCCCGCCGGCTGCAGGGCACCAAGATCTCCCTGCCCTATCCGTCCGTGGGCGCCACCGAGCAGACGCTGCTCACGGCGGTGCGCGCCGACGGCATCACCGAGCTCACGGGCGCGGCCATCGAGCCCGAGATCATGGACCTCATCGCCGTGCTCCAGAAGATGGGCGCCATCATCTCGGTCGACACCGACCGCGTGATCCGCATCGAGGGCGTCGACCGCCTCGAGGGCTACACCCACACCGCCCTGAACGACCGGATCGAGACCGCCTCCTGGGCCTCAGCGGCCCTCGCCACCGGCGGCGACATCACCGTCAAGGGCGCCACCCAGCCCGAGATGATGACGTTCCTCAACACGTTCCGGAAGGTCGGCGGCCGGTTCGAGGTGCAGGACGACGGCATCCGCTTCTGGCACGCCGGCGGTGACCTCAAGTCCATCGTGCTCGAGACCGACGTGCACCCCGGGTTCATGACCGACTGGCAGCAGCCCCTCGTCGTCGCGCTCACGCAGGCCACCGGCCTGTCCATCGTGCACGAGACCGTGTACGAGAACCGCTTCGGCTTCACCGACGCGCTGCGCAAGATGGGCGCCACCATCCAGGTCTACAAGGAGTGCCTGGGCGGCCGCGACTGCCGGTTCGGCCAGCGCAACTTCCACCACTCCGCCGTCGTCTCCGGCCCGACGCCGCTGTCGGCCGCCGACATCGAGGTGCCCGACCTGCGCGGCGGGTTCAGCCACCTCATCGCGGCGCTCGCGGCCAACGGCCGGTCCACGGTGCGCGGCATCGGCCTGATCGACCGCGGCTACGAGAACTTCCAGGACAAGCTGGAGGCCCTGGGCGCCGACGTAGCCCGCGGCTGACCCACCTCCCTCGCCAGGTGACTACCTCGGCGAGGGAGTAGGGAGGGCGAGGTGGGTGGGGTTGGGCGTCGGGCCGAGTATTGTTTCGGACCGTGTCCATCCCACGCCCTGAGTCACGCATGTATCGCTTCATCGCGTTCCTCGTGCGGAACCTCATGTTCGCGCTGTGCAAGTACGAGTGGAAGGGCGGGGAGAACTTCCCGGCCAATGGCGGGTTCATCGCCGCGGCCAACCACGTCACCGAGCTCGACGCGCTGACGCTGGCGCACTACCTCTTCGACATGGGCCGTGAGCCCCGCATCCTGGCCAAGCGCGGCCTGTTCACGTCGCCCCTGACGGGGTGGGCGCTGCGGGGCACCAAGATGATCCCGGTGGATCGCGACTCGGCCAGGGCCACGGAGTCGCTGCAGGAGGCGGCGAGCCAGCTCGGCGACGGCGCCTGCGTGGCGATCCTCCCGGAGGGGACGCTGACGCGGGACCCCGACTACTGGCCCATGGAGGGCAAGACCGGCGTGGCCCGGATCGCCCTGACCACCCGCCTGCCGGTGCACCCGGTGGCCCAGTGGGGCGTCACGGCGATCATGCCGCGGTACGGCATGCCGCGCTGGCCGTGGCCGCGCAAGAGGGTGACCATCCGGACCGGCCCCGCCGTCGACCTCAGCGACCTGTACGACCGCCCCCAGGACACCGCCACCCTGCGCGAGGCCACGAGCCGCATCATGGAAGCCATCACCGTCGAGCTGGAGCAGATCCGCGGCGAGGTGGCCCCCAGGCCACGGTTCGACCTGCGCAAGCACCCGGAGTACGAGACCAAGATGACCAACTACCCGCCGGTGGAGCGCCCGTGACCGCGACCCCGTCCACCGCCCCCACCAAGGTCGCCGTGCTCGGCGCCGGCTCGATGGGCACCACCTTCGCGATGGTCCTCGCCGACGCCGGCTGCGACGTGACCCTGTGGGGCCGTGACGCCGCTGTGCTCGACGCCGTCGACCGCACGCACCGGAACGAGAAGTACCTGCCGGGCGTGCAGCTGCCCGCCATGCACGGCACGACGGACCCCGCGGTCGCCCTGCGCGACGCGTCGATCGTGGTGGTGTCGGTGCCGTCCCAGGTGGCGCGCGCGACCCTCGAATCGATGAAGAGCCTGGTCCACGAGCTGGCGACGCCGGACGCCGTGGTCGTCTCCCTGATGAAGGGCGTCGAGCTCGGCACGGACAAGCGCATGAGCCAGGTCATGGCCGAGGTGCTGGACCTCCCGGACGAGCGGGTCGCCGTCGTCTCGGGACCCAACCTGGCGCCCGAGATCGCGGAACGGCAGCCGACGGCGACCGTGGTCGCCTCGCGCAGCGAGGCCACGGCCCAGTTCGTCGCCTCCGCCTGCTCGACGGGGTACTTCCGCCCCTACACCAACACCGACGTCGTCGGCGTGGAGCTGTGTGGTGCCGTGAAGAACATCATCGCGCTGGCGGCGGGCATGGCACAGGGCCGCGGCTTCGGCTGGAACACGCTGGCCACGCTCATCACGCGCGGGCTCGTGGAGATCACGCGCCTCGGCCTCGCCCTCGGGGCCGACGCCGCGACCTTCGCCGGGCTGGCCGGCATGGGGGACCTGACGGCGACGTGCGCGTCGCCTCTGTCCCGCAACCACCGGCTCGGCAAGCACTTCGGCGAGGGGCTCACGCTCGAGGAGGCCATCGCGGCGACGGGCGGCACGGCCGAGGGCGTCAAGTCGTCGCAGTCCGTGCTGGAGCTGGCGCGTGCGCACGACGTCGAGATGCCGATCACGGCCGGCGTGGTCGACGTGCTGGCCGGCAAGCTGCCCCTGTCCGACCTCGCGGCCACGCTCCTCGCACGGCCCCAGAAGTCCGAGGTCGCCGGCTGAGCGGTCGGCGCCGGAAGTCCGGTCAGCGCTGACGTCCGGTCGGCGCTGACGGCCTTCCGGCGCTGACGTCCGCTCAGTGCTGGACGTCGACGACGACGCGCGTCGGGTTCTCCAGGAGGAACACGCGGAAGGGCTGCTTGCCCTCGTCGACGCCCAGGAACGCCGTGGTCGTGCCCTCGAACCAGTGGCGGTAGACGATCTCCTCGACCGACTCCAGGTCGTCGGGCTCGACCCGGTCGCGGGAGAACTCCTCGACGCCGCTGTCCGCCGGCATCGCCGTGCCGGTCAGGGACACCTGGAGGATCGCATCGCCGTCGACCCGCACGGCCTTGCCCGAGCCGTCGTCGGACGCCCGCTCCACGTACTCGACGCGCCAGCCGGGCTTGCCGCTGCCCGTGCCGTCGAGGTCGAACACGACGCGGTCGTAGCGGTCGTGCTCGGCGACCCGGATGTCGGTGACGGACAGGAACGTCTCGCCCTCGCCAGTCGGCTGGGCGCTGTCCGCCCGCGTGTTCGCGGGGAACGACGGGCCGTCGGCGGCCTCGGTGGCCGAGGCGACCGGCGCGTCGTCGTCGCCGGGACCGTCGTCGCCTGGGCCGTCGTCATCCGAACCGTCGTCGCCTGAGCCGTCATCGCCTGAGCCGTCGGCCGGCGACGGCGAGGAGTCGGCCGGCGCCGAGGCGACCGGTGCGGGGCTGGACAGGCCCACCCCTGGCTCCTCCGAGCGGGGCTGACCGCCGGTGCAGCCGGCCAGGAGCAGGGCGAGGGCCGCCAGCGCGGCGGCTGTCGAGGCTGTGCGGTGTCCGGCTCGTCCCATGTATCCAGCGTAGAGCCTGTCGCGTGCCGGGGCTGGTCAGTCGCGCGTTCCGCCGCCGGGCGACCACCCCGAGCCGCGCACTGAACAAGTCTGCACTCTTGACTTGTGAGATATGTGATGTACTACATTTGTCCCACGCAGTTCGACTCACTGGCGAGCACGAACGAGGAAGGTTGCGATGAACCCGATCACGCGAAGAGATCTCCTGCGCACCACAGGCCTGACCGCCGGGGCGATCGCCCTCACCGGTCACGCGCCGGCGAACGCCGAGGCCACCCCGAGCGACGAACCCGACGCGCCCGAGACCAACCCCATGCGGCTCTGGTACACCGCCCCGGCGACCGAGTGGCTGGAGGCGCTCGCCATCGGCAACGGCCGGGTGGGCGCCATGGTGTTCGGCGGGGTCGCCGCCGAGACGCTCATGCTCAACGAGGACACCGTGTGGGCGGGCGGCCCGCACGACTACGCCGACCCGCGCGGCAGCGAGGCCCTCCCGGAGATCCGGCGGCTGATCAACGAGGAGAAGTGGGGCGAGGCCCAGACCCTGGCCGGCGAGCGGTTCATGGGCCGGCCGACGGAGCAGATGCAGTACCAGCCGGTCGGGGACCTGCACCTCGACTTTCCCGGCCTGACCGGTGACGTCACGGAGTACCGCAGGTCACTCGACCTGACCACGGCCATCACCACGACGACCTTCGTGGCCGACGGGGTGCGCCACACGCGGGAGATCTTCAGCAGCCACGCCCACCAGGTGATCGTCGCCCGGTTCACCGCCGACGCGCCGGGGGCGATCTCCTTCGACGGCCGCTACGAGTCGCTCCAGGAGTCGTCGACGCACGCGCACGACACCCGCACCCTCGCGCTCGAGGGTCGCAGCGGTGAGGCCGAGGGCCTCGAGGGGAAGGTCCGCTTCGTCAGCCTCGCCCGCGCCGTGGCCGAGGGCGGGAGCGTCACTTGCGGTGCCACGCGGCTGCGGGTGCGCGGCGCGGACGCCGTCACGCTGGTGGTCTCCATCGGGACGAGCCACCGGAACTACCTCGACGTCAGCGGCGACCACTTCGCCGAGGCGGTGGAGCCCCTCGAGCAGGCTCCGGCCCAGGGCTACGGGGTCCTGCGGCGGGCGCACGTGCGGGACTACCAGGAGATGTTCGGCCGGGTCGACATCGACCTCGGCACCTCGCCGTCCGTCGACCTGCCGACCGACGAGCGGGTCGTCGCCTTCCGGGACGGGCACGACCCGCAGCTCGCGGCGCTCTACTACCAGTTCGGCCGCTACCTGCTGATCTCCAGCTCGCGGACCCCCGGCCAGCCGGCCAACCTCCAGGGCCTGTGGAACGACAAGATGCTGCCGCCCTGGCAGTCCAAGTACACGCTGAACATCAACTGCGAGATGAACTACTGGCCCGCCGGTCCGGCGAACCTCGCCGAGTGCTGGCAGCCGCTGTTCGCGATGATCGAGGAGCTGGCCGAGTCCGGCGCCCGGACCGCCAAGAAGATGTGGGGCGCCAAGGGCTGGGTGGCGCACCACAACACCGACCTCTGGCGCGGGTCCGCGCCGGTGGACTTCGCGTTCTACGGTGTCTGGCCCACCGGCGGCGCCTGGCTCTCGCTGCTGTTCTGGGAGCACTACGAGTACACCGGCGACCTGGACACGCTCCGCGAGTACTTCCCGGTGCTGCGCGGTGCCGTGGAGTTCTTCCTCGACACGCTCGTCGAGGACGCGGCGACCGGCTACCTCGTGACCAACCCCTCGCACTCCCCGGAGATCAAGCATCACGAGATCGACGACGAGAGCGTGAGCATCTGCGCCGGCCCGACCATGGACATGCAGATCCTGCGGGACCTGTTCACGGCGTTCGACAAGGCCTGCGCCGTGCTCGGCCAGGACCGTGCCATGGCCGCCCAGGCGGTCGCCGCGCGCGACCAGCTGCCGCCCAACCAGATCGGCCACCTCGGTCAGCTCCAGGAGTGGCTGATCGACTGGGAGGAGGCCGCCACCGAGATCAGCAGGCACGTCTCGCACCTGTGGGGCGTGTTCCCCAGCGACCAGATCACCCCGCTGCGCACCCCGGAGCTCGCCGCCGCGGCGGACCGCTCGCTCGAGCTGCGCGGGCCGGCGGTGACGGCCGGCTGGTCGCTCGCCTGGAAGATGAACATCCGCGCCCGGCTGCTGCAGGCGGACGGCGTGTACAAGCACCTCACCCAGCTGCTCTCGACCGGCCGCACCGCGCCCAACCTGTTCGACCTGCACCCGCCGTTCCAGATCGACGGGAACTTCGGCGGAACCTCCGCGATCAACGAGACGATCATGCAGAGCCACTCGGGCGAGGTCTGGCTGCTGCCGTGCGTGCCCGACGCGTGGCCGGACGGCCGGGTGCGCGGGCTGCGTGCCCGTGGCGCCTTCGAGCTCTCCATCACCTGGGCCGGCGCGCGCCTGAGGACCGCCCGGATCCAGTCGCTGGCCGGCAACACCATCCGGCTGCGCACCGCCGCGCCGGTCCGGGTCTCCGGCCCCGGCGGCCCGGTCGTCGTCGAGCGGCCCGAGGAGGGTCTCGCCGTCTTCCCCACGCAGCGCGGTGCCACCTACGTGGTCGAGCCGCTGACCTGACCACCTGCTGACGCCGGTGAACCGGCAGCTCAGGACACCCGCAGGACCCACACCCACGAAAGGACACCGATGTCCAGACAATGGATCCGGAACAGCACGGTCACAGTCGCCGCGCTGAGCCTGGTAGCCACGATGACCGGCGGAGGGATCGCCCTCGACCGGCTCGCCGGCGCCGTCACCTCGGGCGCGTGCCCGCAGCTCTACGTCTCGCCCACCGGCGACGACCAGGGCAAGGGGTCGCAGGACGACCCCTGGAAGACGGTCGCCAAGGCCCGCGACCACATCCGCGAGCTGGGCCTCAACAGCGAGAACCGGATGAAGTGCGACATCACGGTGAACCTCGCGGCCGGTGACTACCCCGTCACCGAGACGATCGAGTTCACCGACAAGGACTCCGGCGGCGGCGGGCATCAGGTCGTGTACCGCAGCGCCGACGGCCCGGGCAAGGCCAACCTGGTCGGCGCCGAGGAGATCACCGGCTGGGAGCCGCACCAGGACGGCATCTACAAGGCCAAGGTGGACCCGAGCGAGCAGTTCTACACGCTCTTCGAGGACGGCAAGCGGTCCGAGATGGCGCGGTACCCGAACCGCACCTCGGAGGACACCCACGCGCCCTACCTGTTCTCCGTGCTCGGCGAGCCGGAGAAGGAGGCCGTGCGCTCGTGGCTCTACTGGGAGGACGGCGACTGGGATCCGGCCTGGGACGACACCCCCGAGGGCAACCCGCTCAAGGACGCCCAGGTCACCGTGTGGTCGGGTGGCTCGTGGAGCTGGTTCACCGACACCGTGCCGATCATCGGTCAGGACTACCGCAAGAACTTCGCCACCCTCAAGCACTGGACGCGGTACGCGATGGTGAACAGCCGCAGCGGCTCGCGCTACTACCTGCAGAACGCCATGGCGTTCCTGGACAAGCCGGGCGAGTACTACATCGACAGGGACGCCGGCGAGCTGTACTACATCCCGCGCGGGGACATCGCCGATGTCACGATCATGCGGCCCACCGTCGCGAAGGTGATCGACGTGAAGGGCGCGTCGCCGGAGAAGAAGGCGCACGACATCACGTTCGACGGCATCGGCGTCCAGTACTCCGACTTCGTCGACTGGTACCGCTCCGGGTGGATCAGCGCGGGCGACTCGGGCGAGGAGCACACGTACCCGGAGTACGACCGGCAGATCGAGATGCCCCGTAACCGGTTCGGCGCCATCACCCTGGAGAACACGAGCGGCATCACGCTGACCGGGATGCACCTGCGCGACACCGGGTTCCACGCCGTGTACGCCCTGTTCGCCAACGACCACCTCACGGTCGAGAACTCACTCCTGGAGAACCTGGGCGCGGACGGCATCAAGGTCGAGGGCGGGTGGCCCGGCGAGGGCGACCTGACCCACGACCACACCTTCCGGAACCTCTACATCCACCACGTGGGTGAGCTGGTGCCGGGCGACTCCGCCGGGATCGAGCTCATGGGCACCGGCGACAACACGGTGGAGCACGTCCACGTCCGCAACTCCGCCCGGTACGGCATCAGCCTCGAGTCCCGCCCCGAGGTGGTCGACGGCGACCAGTACACCGACAACAACACCTTCCGGTACATCAAGATCGAGGAGGCCGGCCGCGACTCCGGCGACATGGGCGCGTTCTACACCTACGGCGTCGCCAACCAGGAGCCGCACCCGATCAAGAACACCGTGGACCAGATGGTCATCGGTGACGTGATCCCCGACCCGGCCGGCGCGATGCCGGACAGCGGCACCCGGGGCATCCACATGGACGCCGGCGGTTGCGGGTTCTCGTTCAGCAACATCGAGGTGGGCGAGACGACCGACCAGTCGTACCAGTCCTACCAGTGCAACGAGGTCGCCAACGCCGACTGGGAGGACGGGTTCGACCCGGCCCGGATGGAGTACGACCTGATCGGCGTCACCGACGCGTTCCCCTACCCGGTCCCGGAGGACTGACCGGCCCTGGCACGACGGCGAGGTGGGGTGCCCGCGGGGGCACCCCACCTCGCCGCGCTGTCACGCCGCGCGGTGGAACGTGCGGCGGTAGGCCGTGGGGGTGACGCCGAGCGCGGACTGCACGTGGGCCCGCAGGGACTGCGCGGTGCCGAAGCCGCACTCGCGCGCGACCTGCTCCATCGGCAGGGCGGTCGACTCCAGCAGGGTCCTGGCGCGCTCGACCCGTTGCCGGGTGAGCCACTGCCCGGGGCTCTCGCCGGTCTCGTCCCGGAACCGGCGCGTGAACGTCCGCACCGACATCGCGGCGTGCCGCGCCAGCGCGGTCAGCGTCAGGGGCTCGGCCAGCCGCTCCGTCGCCCAGGCACGGGTGGCCGCCGTGCCTGGACCCTCCGGGTCGGGCAGGAACCGCTCGATGTACTGCGCCTGGCCGCCCTCGCGGTGCGGGGGCACCACGGTGCGGCGTGCGACGTCCTGCGCGACCGCCGCACCGTGGTCGCGGCGCACGAGGTGCAGGCACAGGTCGATCCCGGAGGCGACGCCGGCCGAGGTGAGCACGTCGCCGTCGTCCGTGAACAGGACCTCCGGGTCCAGCCGGACCCGGGGGAACAGCCGGCGGAAGTGGTCCGTCGTCGCCCAGTGGGTGGTGGCGGGCCGGTCGTCCAGCAGGCCCGCGGCGGCCAGCGCGAACGCGCCGGTGCAGATCGACACGATCCGCGTGCCGGGCCGGATGCGGCGGAACGCCTCCGCGACCTCGGGCGTCAGCAGCCCCTTCTCGTAGATGAGCCCGTGCTCGTGCGACGCCGGGACCACGACGGTGTCCGCGCTCTCCACGGCCTCGGGCCCGTGCGCCACGTGGACGGCGACGTCGGAGTCCGACTGCACCAGCCCGGGGCCGCCCGGCGTGCAGGTCACCACCTCGTACAGCGGCGCGAGCGCGGAGTCCCGTGCCGTGCCGAAGATCCGATGCGGGATGCCCAGCTCGAACGGGATGAAGCCGGGCCGGATCAGCACGGCGACGCGGTGGATGCCCATGGCCACATCCTATGGCCCGATCCTAGCGACACCTGTCCTCCGGGCCACTGGTTCGGCCCGGCACGCTCACGCATGCTGACGCCATGACGCAGACCGCCGCAGCTCCGGCGCCCCAGGGCGTACCTCGCCGCCCCACCCCGCGCATCCACCCGGCCTGGTGGGT
The DNA here is from genome assembly GCF_054782895.1 of Promicromonospora xylanilytica. Taxonomy (NCBI): domain Bacteria; kingdom Bacillati; phylum Actinomycetota; class Actinomycetes; order Micrococcales; family Promicromonosporaceae; genus Promicromonospora; species Promicromonospora xylanilytica. The sequence goes on along the minus strand of NZ_BAAGRP010000004.1, from coordinate 384,041 downwards.
GGCCCTGGTCAGCTTCGTGACCATCATGTGCGCGGCCGCGTTCACCGCGGTCCCCGGCCTCTTCGTGGACCCGCTGAACGCGGAGCTCGGCTGGTCGCGCGCGACCATCGGCCTCGCCGTGGGCCTGCAGTCGGTGCTCTACGGGCTGACGGCGCCGTTCGCCGCGGCGCTCATGGACCGGTTCGGCATGCGGCCGGTGGTCACCGTCGCGCTGGTCGTGATCACGGGCGGCGCCCTGTCGACGGTCTGGATGACGGAGCCGTGGCAGTTCGTGCTCGGCTGGGGACTCCTGGTCGGCGTCGGCAGCGGCAGCATGGCGCTGGCGTTCACCGCGACCATCACCGCGCGCTGGTTCGTCGCCCGGCGCGGCCTGGTCACCGGGGTGCTGACGGCGGCGACGGCGTCGGGCCAGCTCGTGTTCCTGCCGCTGCTGGCGTGGATCATCGAGAGCCAGGGGTGGCGCCCGGCGTCGGCGACGGTCGCCATCGCCGCGCTGGCCGCGGTGCCGCTCGTCCTCTTCCTGCTGCGCGACCACCCGGCCGACCTCGGCCTGGCGCCCTACGGCGGCGAGTTCGTGCCGAAGCCCGCGCCGGTGCACGACGTGGCGCGGCGCACCGTCACGGCCCTGTTCTCCGCGGCCCGCACCGGCCCGTTCTGGCTGCTGGCCGGCGCGTTCGCGATCTGCGGCGCGACCACGAACGGGCTGGTCCGGACCCACTTCGTGCCCGGTGCGCACGACCACGGCATGCCCATCACGGTCGCCGCGAGCCTGCTCGCCGTGATCGGGGTCGTGGACGTGATCGGCACGATCGGGTCGGGCTGGCTCACCGACCGGTACTCGCCCCGGGTGCTGCTGGGCGTCTACTACACGCTGCGTGGCATCGCGCTGCTGTTCCTGCCGTCGCTCATGGCCCCGCAGGTCGAGCTGCCGATGGTGTTCTTCATCGTGTTCTACGGGCTCGACTGGGTGGCGACCGTGCCGCCCACCCTCGCGCTGTGCCGCGAGCTCTACGGTGACGACGCGCCCATCGTGTTCGGCTGGGTGCTCGCCTCGCACCAGGTCGGGGCGGGAATCGTGGCGTTCGCCGGCGGCCTGGTGCGCGACGTCACCGGCTCGTACGACGCCGTCTGGTACGGCGCGGGCGTGCTGTGCGCGGGAGCGGCGCTCATGTCGATCGTGACCCGGCGCAACCGGCACAGTGCCCCGGAGCCGTCAGACGCGTAGGTCACCAGGGTGACCTGAGGGTCTGACACGGGCGCGGCCGCGGACGGTACGGCGGCCCGTGGCGAGTCCGCCGTATTCTCACCGGCATGAGCACCATCCCTGCCGCCGCCGGGCTCTCGCCGGCCACCGTCGTCGTCTCCGCCGGGCGCCCCGAGCGCACCCAGGGCGGGCACATCAACCCGTCCCTCACGCTCAACTCGACGTACGTGTCGCGCGGCGTGATCACGCCCGGCGAGCTCTCGTACGCGCGCGGCGACAACGACGCCTGGCACCCGTTCGAGCAGGCGCTGGTCGCGCTGGAGTGCGGCGGGGGGCCGGACGGCGGGTCGGGCGCCGGCGAGGGCATCGTGTTCGGCTCCGGCATGGCGGCGATCGCCGCCGTCTTCTCCCTGGTGCCCGACGGCGGCGCGATCGTGCTGCCGCGGCACGCCTACCAGGCGGGCATGGTGCTCGCCGACCAGATCAGGGACCGGCACGGGGTGACCCTGCGGCACGTCGACATCACCGACACGGACGCCGTGGTGACGGCGCTCGACGGCGCGGACCTGCTGCTCGTGGAGTCGCCCACCAACCCGATGCTGGAGGTCGCGGACCTGCCTGCCGTGCTCGGCGCGGCCCGCGCCGCGGGTGTGCGTTCCGTGGTCGACAACACGTTCGCGACGCCGCTCGGCCAGCGGCCGCTCGAGCACGGCGCCGACCTCGTGCTGCACTCGGTGACCAAGTACCTGGCCGGCCACTCCGACGTCGTGCTCGGCGCCGTCGTGACCCGCGACACCGATCTGGCGGCCACCCTGCGTGAGCACCGCACGCTGCACGGTGCCATCGCCGGGCCGTTCGAGGTGTGGCTGGCGCTGCGCGGTCTGCGCACCCTGGCGCTGCGCTTCGAGCGCGCCCAGGCGAACGCCTCCGAGCTGGCCCGACGCCTCGCCGAGCACCCCGAGGTGGCCGAGGTGCGGCACCCCTCGCTGCCGGGCGACCCGGGCCACGAGCGCGCGACGGCGCAGATGAACGGCTTCGGGGCGATCATCGGCGTGCGGCCGGTGGGGCGGCCGGGCGCGAGCGCCGTCGAGCGGGCGGACGCCGTCGTGGACGCCGTGCGCCTGTGGCTCCCCGCCACGTCGCTGGGCGGGGTGGAGTCGATGCTGGAGCGTCGCCGCCGCTGGGGCACCGAGGCCGTGACGGTGCCGGAGGACCTGCTGCGCCTGTCGGTCGGCATCGAGGACGTGGAAGACCTCTGGACGGACCTGGACCGGGCGCTCCGCGCGTGACCCAGGGGCCCGCCGCCCGCTAGTCCAGCGGGCCCAGGAGGGACTGCGCCACCGTGGCGTGGGCGGAGTCGTCGCTGGACGGGTGGAAGATCCCCGCGAGCACGTCCCGGTAGAGCCGGCCCAGCTCGGACGAGTTGAAGTAGGTGGAGCCGCCCGACACGCGGACGGCCTGGTCCACGACGTCCCTGGCCGCCTCGGTGACCCGGACCTTCAGCCCCGCCGTGGCCCGGAACCAGCCGGCGCCCCGGTCCAGGGTGCTGTCCGACGCCGAGGCGTCGAGGTCGCGGGTGATCCCGTCGACCTGGAGCCAGACGCTGTCCTGCGTCAGCGCCATGTCGGCGATGCGGCGGCGTACGTCGGGGTCCTGGGAGTACGGCTTGCCGGTCTTCATGGACGTGCGGCGCCCCACGGCCTCGACCGCGAGCTCGAGCGCGCGGTCGGCGATCCCCGCGTACACGGCGGAGAGCAGCACCTCGAACGACGTGAAGATGCCCAGGACGTACGGGTCCAGCGACGGCCCGGGCGGTAGCAGGCGCAGCACCCGGTCGGCAGGGGCGTGGGCGCCGTCGAGCATCGTGGTGCGCGACTGGGAGGCGCGCATGCCGATCGTGTCCCAGTCGTCCAGGATCTCGAACCCGCCGCCGTCACGCGTCACGAAGGCGTGCACGAGGCGCGGTTCGCCGTCGTGGCGTCCGTCGCCGCCCGACGCGTCGAGGCCCAGCACGCCCAGCCGGGACCAGGCGGGGGAGTTGGACGTGAAGATCTTGCGGCCGTGGAAGGTGTACCCGCCGGAGCCGTCGGGCCGCGCCTCGGTGCGCGAGCCCAGCAGCACCAGGTCGTTGCCCGGCTCGGAGTAGCCGAACCCGAACACCTCGCCCGACGCCGCCTCGGCGAGCAGCCAGTCCAGCGACGAGTCGCCGCGTTCGTGCAGGTAGCGCCCGACGCCGACCCACACGTGGTGCATGTTCACGGCCAGCGCCGTGGCCGGCGCGTGCGCGGACAGCCGGGCCTGCTCACGTGCCGTCTCGCGCAGCGAGAGGCCCGCGCCGCCGAGGGCGGTGGGGACCATCGCGCCGAGGTAGCCGGCGGCCTGGAGGTCGGCCAGGTCCTCCGCGAAGAAGGCGTTGTCGCGGTCGTAGTCTGCGGCTCGTTCACGAAAGGTGGCGAGCAGCTCGTCGGACAGGAGGTGGGTCACGCTCCCGAGGCTAGCGCCGCCGGACGGCGTCGTGGGTAGAACGCGCAGGTGATCACGGCCACTGGGGTCGCGCGGATCACGCAGGGCCGCGTCGGGTCACGCGGAGTCGCGCTGGAGCCGGCGCGCCCGCACCGCCGCGTACAGCTCGGCGGCGGCGCGCGGGTCGTTGATGTCGCGGCCCGTCAGGTCGGCGACGCGGGCGAGCCGGTTCAGCACGGTGTTCCGGTGGCAGTGCAGCGCTGTGGCGGCCCTGGTGCCGGACCCGCCGTGCTCGAACCACGCCTCGATGGTGCCGAGCAGCAGCTCCTCGTCCCGCGGGTCGCGGTCCCTGAGCCCGCTGAGCACGGCGGTGGCGAGCTCGGCGGCGCGGGCGGCGTCGGCGGCGAGGAGGGTGTCGAGGGGGTGGTCGCCGTAGCGGGCGAGCCCGAGCTTGTCCGGTGGCAGGGAACGCACGGCGGTGCGGGCCTGGCTGAGGGCGGCCGGTGCGTCGGCGAGGTTCGTGAACGGCCGGCTCGCGCCGGTCGGGGCGTGCGCGGCGAAGCGGGCGACGGCGGCGTACGCGTCCTCGGAGGTGGGTGCCGCCACGAGGGCCAGGCGGGCGCCGTCGTGCGTGAGCCGCCGAACGGTCACCCGGGGGGTGTCCGTGGCGGCGTCCTCCGGGCCGGGGGTCGCACCGGGTTCCGGGTCGGCCTCGGGCCCCGGGTCGGCAGGCAGGCCGGGCCCGGTGACGGCGACCACGAGCATGGCGTCGGTGGGCAGGCCGAGTGCACGGCGGGCGGTCTCGAGGTTCTGCACCGCGCCGGTGAGGATCCCGCGCAGCAGCTCCGTGCGGGCCATGTTCTCGCCCAGGCCCGCCGCGGTCTCCAGGTGCGCGCGCACGGCCACGTTCGACGAGCGGTCGACGGCAACCCAGACCCGCGACGAGGCGCGGAGCAGGGCAGCGGTGTCCGTCTGGGAACGCAGCCTGCGCGCGAGCTCCTCCCAGACGTGCAGGCCGGCCAGCCGGTAGGCGTGCTGCAGCAGGTCCAGCGGCATGCCGGCGGCGGCACTGACACGGCCGGCCTCGCGTGCGGGTTCGAGAGACGACGTCTCACCGGCGAGCGCGCCGAGGATCTCCGCCACGTTCGCCCGTACGAGCGGCTGGATCGCGGCGGCCGGGAGGCGAGTCTCCTGGTAAGGGGGTTCTGCGTGCAGGATGCCATCAGCCACCTGCGAGCTCAGTAGTTCGAGGGCATCGCGGAGGTCATGGCGTCCGTCTCCATCGATGTCCGACATGCCAGGCAGCCTAACGGCGAGGGGCCGGGTGTGCACTGAAGGTCAAGATGTAAACCGGTACTGGGTCTCGCGCCAGGCCGCGTAGAGCCCTAGGCTATTGAAGTTCGGGTCAATGAACGCCCGTACGGACTGTCGAAGAACCGAGCGGTCGAGGGGGAGCGCTGATGAGCGTGACGGACACGCGAGCCACTACGGAGCGGGAGCTCGACCGGGCGGTCGAAGAGCTCAAGGTCGGGGCCGAGCGGTGGGCACGGCTGCCCGTCGCCGACCGGGGTGCGCTGTTCCGGCGGGTCCACGCCTCGATCGTCGAGGTCGCCGAGGAGTGGGCGACGACGGCGGCGGAGGCCAAGGGCGTCGCGCCGTCGGACCCGTACGCGGGCGAGGAATGGATGACCGGCCCCTACGGCGCGCTGGAGAGCGCCGCCACCTACGCGCAGTCGTACGAGGCGCTCGCCGCGGGCAGGTCGCCGCTCGACGGGCTCGACGTCGGCAGCGCGCCGGGCGGCCGGGTGGCTGTGCGGGTGCTGCCACGCACGCTCAAGGAGTGGGTGCTGTTCAACGGGTTCCGGGCCGAGGTCTGGATGCCGCAGGGCGTGACCGAGGGTCAGGTGCGAGACGAGGCGGGCCTGGGCGCGGGCAAGGTGGGCGAGTACGGCGGGGTCGGGGTGGTGCTCGGTGCCGGCAACATCTCGTCCATCGCTCCGCTCGACGCCTTCTACGAGCTCGTCGCGCACAACCGCGCCTCGCTCGTAAAGCTCAACCCCACGTTCGGCGCGCTGCTCGGGGTCTACCGCAGGGCGCTCGCCCCGCTGATCGAGGCGGGCGTGGTCCGGGTGGTCAACGGCGACGGCGCCGTCGGCGCGTACCTCACGGGGCACAGCGGCATCGACAAGGTGCACGTCACCGGCTCCGCCGTCACGCACGACGCGATCGTCTGGGGCACCGGCGAGGAGGCCGGACGGCGCCGCGCCGCGGACGACCCCAGGCTGCGGGTGCCGATCACGAGCGAGCTGGGCGGTGTCGCGCCCATGATCGTGGTGCCCGGCCGGTGGAGCACCGCCGACCTGCGGTTCCAGGCCGAGCACCTGGTCTCCATGCGCCTGCACAACGCGGGCCACAACTGCGTGGCGGGCCAGATCGTCGTGCTGTCGGCGGACTGGGACCAGAAGGACGCGTTCGTCGCCGAGCTGCGCCGCGCGCTGGCGACCATGCCCGCCCGTGCGCCCTGGTATCCCGGTACGGACGCGAAGGTCGCGCGGGCCTCGGACGCGCACCCCGACGCCGAGCGGGTGAGCGGGCGCCTGCTCCTGGAGGTGGAGCCGGGCGACCCGGCGTGCGCCGACGAGTACTTCGCCCCCGTGCTCGCCTGGACGCAGCTGCCGGGGGAGGGCGCCGAGTTCCTGCGCGCCGCCGTCGGCTTCGCCAACGACTCCCTGTACGGGACCCTCGGCGCCAACGTGGTGGTGCGGCCGCAGGACCGCAGGGCGCTGGGGGACGTGTTCGACTCCGCGATCGCCGACCTGCGCTACGGCACCGTCGCGATCAACGCGTGGACCGGCGTCGGCTTCCTCCTGCCCGGGGCCACCTGGGGTGCGTTCCCGGGGCACACCGTGGCCGACGTCGGCTCGGGGATCGACGTGGTCCACAACGGGCACCTGCTGGCCGGTCCCGAACGCAGCGTCGTGACCGGGCCGTTCCGTCCGTTCCCGCGCAGCGTGCTGCACGGCGAGCTCTCGCTGTTCCCGAAGCCGCCGTGGTTCAGCGGCTCCCGGAGCGGCACGGAGACGGGCAGGCGGCTCACGCGGTACGCGGCTGCGCCGTCGTGGGGCCGGCTGGTGCCGGTCCTGCTCGCGGCCTTCCGTGCGTGACGTCGCGTCCTTCCGCGACCGACCGCGCCGCCTTGCGTGCATGACGGGGCGGTCTGCGGTCACAATGCTCTTGCACCGGACCAACGGCGGTCCGGTGCGGCCGGGCCCACGGTGGTCAGGACCTCGACGGTGTGATCGAACCCAGGGAGACCGATGATGGTTGTCCGCAGCCCGCTGCCCGACGTGGAGATCCCGTCCGTCAGTGTGTACGAGTACCTGTTCGGCGACATCGCCCCCGACGACCTGGACCGCGTCGCGGTGGTCGACGGCGTCAGCGGCGCGGAGACGACGTTCCGCTCGCTCCTCGCGCAGATCGACGCGGTCGCCGGCGCCATGGCGGCACGCGGGTTCGGGGTGGGCGACGTCGTCGCGCTGCACGCCCCCAACATCCCGGCCTACGTCACCGTGTTCCACGGCCTGCTGCGGTCCGGGGTCACGGTGACCACCGTCAACGCCCTGGCCACCGGCCCGGACATCACCAAGCAGCTGGCCGATTCCGGCGCACGGCTCATGATCACCGTGTCGGCCCTGCTCCCCGCGGGCGAGGCCGGGGCACGCGGAGCGGGCCTCACCGACGAGCAGATGGTGGTGCTCGACGGCGACCCGTACGCGGCCGCCGGGTACACGTCCCTGGCCGACCTGCTGGCCGACCCCCACCCGGCACCCGAGGTCTCGTTCGACCCCGCCACCCACCTCGCGGTGCTGCCGTACTCGTCCGGTACGACGGGCCGTCCCAAGGGCGTCATGCTGACGCACACCAACCTCGTGGCGAACGTGGCACAGTCCCTCGCGATCGGCGTGGGGCGTGACGACGTGGTCCCGTGCGTGCTGCCGTTCTTCCACATCTACGGCATGACCGTGCTGCTCAACCTCGCCCTGCGCACCCGGGCGAGGCTCGTGACGCTGCCCCGGTTCGACCTGGCCCAGTACCTCGGGGTGATCCAGGAGCACCGGGCCACGTTCCTGTTCGTGGCGCCGCCCATCGCGCTCGCGCTGGCGAAGCACCCGCTCGTCGACTCCTACGACGTCACCAGCGTGCGGGCCGTGCTGTCCGGGGCCGCGCCGCTCGACGACAAGCTCGCCCAGGCGGTGCTCGACCGGCTCGGCGACCGCGTGCGAGTGCTGCAGGGTTACGGCATGACCGAGATGTCGCCGGTCTCGCACTGCATCCCCTTCGACCGCACGGACATCTCGCCCGGGAGCGTCGGGCTGCTCGTGGCGGGCATGGAGGCCAGGATCCTCGACCCGGCGACGGGCGCGGAGATCGCCCAGCCCGCCGAGGGCGTCTCCGCCCCGGGCGAGCTGCTGTGCCGCGGGCCCAACGTGATGATCGGCTACCTCGGCAACCCCGAGGCGACCGCGGACACGCTGGAGCCCGACGGGTTCATGCACACCGGCGACATCGTCACCGTCGACGCCGACGGCGTGTTCCGGGTGGTCGACCGCCTCAAGGAGCTCATCAAGTACAAGGGCTACCAGGTCCCGCCCGCCGAGCTGGAGGCGCTGCTCCTGTCCCACCCGAAGATCGCCGACGCCGCGGTGATCGGACTGCCCGACGACGAGGCCGGCGAGATCCCGAAGGCGTTCGTCGTGACCGCCCAGGGCGAGTCGCTGAGCGAGGGCGAGGTCATCGCGTACGTCGCCGAGCAGGTCGCTCCGTACAAGAAGGTGCGGAGCGTGGAGTTCATCGACGCGGTGCCCAAGTCGGCATCCGGGAAGATCCTGCGCAAGGACCTCAAGGCGGCCCCGTAGTGGCGCGGTCTCGAACAGGTTCCGTACGGCAGGTCCGGTAGGGTCGGGCGCGATGTCGCACCACACTGAACCAGCCTCCGCCGGGGCGATCCCCGAGCCGACGCCGGACGCTGCCGCCAAGACCCGTGTCGTCATCCTCTTCGGCGGGCGCTCCGGCGAGCACGGGATCTCCGTCGCCACCGCCGGCGGCGTGATGAGCGCCATCGACCGCTCGAAGTATGAGGTGGTGCCCATCGGCATCACCCCGAACGGGCAGTGGGTCATCGCCGCCGACGAGCCCGAACGCTGGGCCATCACCGACGGCAAGGCGGCCCAGGTCCCGGAGTCGGACGCCGAGGTGGTGCTCCCGCTCACCGTCGGCGACGCCGCGCTCCGGGTCCTCGAGCCGGGCCGGGTGCCGTCGGCGCTCGCCGACGTCGACGTGGTGTTCCCGCTGCTGCACGGTCCGTACGGCGAGGACGGGACCGTCCAGGGCCTGCTCGAGCTTGCCGACGCGCGCTACGTGGGCTCCGGCGTGCTCGCGTCCGCCGTGGGCATGGACAAGCACTTCATGAAGATGGTGTTCGCCGGGCAGGGGCTGCCCATCGGCCCGTACGCCGTGATCAGGCCGGGCGACTGGGAACGGCGCCGCGACGTGGTGCTGCAGACCGTCGAGCCCCTGGGCCTGCCCCTCTTCGTCAAGCCGGCCCGCGCCGGGTCGTCGCTCGGCGTGTCCAGGGTGGACTCGCTGGACGACCTGGAGGCCGCCGTCGAGGAGGCACGCAGGCACGACCCCAAGGTGATCGTCGAGGCGGGCATCGTCGGCCGGGAGATCGAGTGCGCGGTGCTCGGCGGCCGCGGCGGGCAGCGCCCGCGCGCCTCGCTCCCGGGCGAGATCCTGGTGACCGACGAGACCAAGAACGGCTTCTACGACTACGAGGCCAAGTACTTCGACGAGGCGGCCGTCCAGCTCTCCTGCCCCGCCGACCTGCCGGACCACGTCATCAAGGAGATCCAGGAGATCGCCGTGCGGACGTTCGAGGCGGTCGACGCCGAGGGCCTGGCCCGCGTGGACGTGTTCGTGACGCCCGAGGACCAGGTGGTGGTCAACGAGATCAACACCATGCCGGGCTTCACGCCGTTCTCGATGTACCCCCGCATGTGGGACGCCTCCGGCCTGAGCTACCCGGAGCTGATCGACGAGCTCATCCAGCTCGCACTGGAGCGGCCCACCGGCCTGCGCTGATCACCTGTACTCTCCTCTCGTCACCGGTCGTCAGCACCGGCCGGCACCCCGGTCGACGGGGGTGAAAAGGGCGTCTGAGGAGGCAGGATGTGGGGCGGGCCCCGCTACAGGTACGCCACGCGCGACGTGCGGGTCGCGAACGGGACGCTCACGATCGGGCTCACCACCTTCGCCCTGAGCAACGTCATGCGGGTCGAGGTGGTGGGCGTGGCCAAACCCCAGCCCATCGGCGCCTGGGCGAACCAGGTGGCCTACCCGTTCTGCATCATCGCGGTGGTCATCCTGCTGCTCCGCATGGTGGGGGCCGACGCCGTCCCGTGGGAGGCGGCTCTCGCCACCGCCTGCGCGGGCCTCGGGTGGCCGGCGGCGCGGGCGTGGCAGCGCACGCAGTTCTGGAAGCCGGTGTGGAAGTACCCGGTGTTCGCCCTCCAGCTGGTCACCGCCACCCAGCACGTGCACCGCATCTGCGCCCACGACGCCCGGCACCTCGCGGCGCTGGCCGCCCTCCTGGGCGCGGCGATGAAGGACCCGGCCATCTCGTACCACGGGAGCATCCAGCTGATCTCGAACGCTGACGCGCTGCACACGATGGAGGCCAGCAGGGACTCGATGGTGCGCTGAGCGCCCACGGCACCCCTTGTGCGGTGCGATGCCGCACCCCTACTATTTCGGTATGTCGCGAAATACCGAAGAACCAGGAGACGGGCTCTTCTCCGCCCTCGCCCACGGGGCGAGGCGGGAGATCCTGCGCTACCTGCGCGACAAGGACTACGTCCGGGCCGGTGACATCGGCGCCGCGCTGGGGATCGCTCCGTCGACCCTGTCCGGCCATCTCAAGGTCCTGCGCCAAGCGGGTCTGGTCGAGACCCGGCGTCGCGCGACCGAGGTCCAGTACCGGCTCCAGATGAGCCTGCTGGACGAGGCGATCGTCGCGCTGGCGGAGCTGCGCCGGCCTCGGCAACCTGTTGCCGAGGCCGACGCGGCGTCCGTGGAGAGCGGCACGACCCGAGCACGCAGGACCGCCGACCAGGAGGGCACGTCATGACTGCGACCGGCTCCACCGAACTGTCCCGGAACGAGAACCCGCCGCCGCCCCCGTGGGTCGCGGTCCCGTGGCCGGGCGCCGCGGTGGCCCTGGCCGCCGTGGCGATCATGGTCGTGACCTCGGTCGTCGCCTGGCCGGACATGGCGGCGGAGATCGTCACCCGCGAGGCCGACGGCCGGCATGGGCAGAGCGTCGCGCCCCGTGGGGTCACGGCTGTCGCCCTGCCCGGCATCCTGCTTGTGCTCACCGCGCTGTTCTCGGTGATCCTCCGCGCGGACCACGAGCTGCTGGGGCGCACACCGGTCGGGCTGGAGCGTTCACCCGAACGTGCCCGCCGCGTGTTCAGCTGGACGCTCATGGGCCTGTCCGTCGTGCTCGTGGCGCTCCACCTAGGACTGCTCTCCCTGCACACGGGGGACCCGTACCTGTTGGAGAAGGCCGTCGCGGCCGCGGTGGGGCTCCTCATCGTCTGCCTCGGCGTCGCCGCGCCGCTGTTCGCCCCGGGCGGCGGCTACACCGGAGGGCTCGAGCGGTTCAGGGCCGCGCAGGGCCGCCTGTACCGCGACGCAGGCATCGCCCTCGTCCTCGCGGGGATCGCGACGGCGGTCGCCGCGGCGTTCGACCCCTGGGTGGCGATGGGCATCGCCGTCGGGGCCGTCGCCGTCGTCTTCCTCGTGGTCGGGATCTCCGCGGCCGTCCGGGCGGCACGCAGACCGCCGGAGTGACGCCGCCGCTCAGCGGACGGTGGGGTGCGGCTCCAGGCCGAACCGGACCAGCAGCGAGGAGACCAGGTCCTCGTGGAGCGCCACGTGGTCACCGAACGCGAACTCCTGGTGCCCGTACACGGCCATGCACTGCAGGCCGTAGACCTGGCGCCAGCTCGTCACCATGAGGTAGGCGACGCCGAGCGGGAGGTCGTGCCCGCCCACCGCGTCGCGGTACCGGCGGACCTGCTCGGCCAGCTCGGGCTCGATCTCGTCGTCGGCGACGCGGGGGAGGCCCGAGGCCGCCAGGTCGCGGAAGAGCGGGACGTAGTGGCCCCCGACCATCTCGGCCATGCGGCGCTGGAGAGCGTGGCTGTCGGCGAGCTCCGCCCGGATACCGGAGCCGATGACGAGGTCGAACTCGGCCGGGTTGCGCACCGCCCAGTCGAGCGAGACCCGGGTCGAGGCCACCAGTGCCGCCGCGATGTCGCCCGGCTCCTGCCGGGCGACCGCGGCGCGGAGCTCCTCCAGCACCTCCTCGACGATGAGCACGCAGAGCTGCGCGATGACGTCCTGCCGGTTCTCGAAGTGCCGGTACAGCGCGGGCGGTGTGACGCCGACCTCCTTCGCGACGGCCGCCATCGTGAGCTTGCTCAGGCCGTGCTGCCCGGCGAGCTGGTGGCGCGCCGCGGCGAGCACCTCACGGCGCAGCTCGTCGCGCAGGCGTTCGCGCCGGGACTGCACGGGAGGGGCGGGAGCCGCCGCGGGCGGCGATACTACGGGGCTCACTGACACTCCTTCGTGGCAGGTACCTGGGTCACGGCGCCGGCGAGGTCGGCGATGAACGAGGTCGAGTGGTCCTCGGTGACCGCGGGCGGCACGATCACCTCGACCGCGGGCTCACGGCCGTAGGTGACGAAGGACCACGTGCCGGCGTCGTCGGTGGTCACGATCCAGTCGACGGCGGTCCCGTCCCCCGAGTCGACGTGCTGGCAGTCCGCCGACGGGCCGATCTGGGCCACACCGCAGCGCATGGTGACGGCGGCGCCCGGTTCGCCCCACGCCGCCGTCGCCTGCGAGTCCGTCGGCACCTTCGGCAGATCGCCACCGAGCTCGTCCGGCACGGCGAGCATCACCTCGGCGCACCTGGGGTCGGCGGCGTCCGGCGCCACCTCCACCCCGATCGCCCGCGCGCAGCCCGCCAGTGCCACGAGGGCGAGAGCGGCGGTGGTCAGAGCAGTGACGGATCGGACGGGAAGCACGGAGACACGTTACCTGGCTCGCGTGAGGCTCGTCCCCCGTGCTCGTCGGGACCAGGCACGGCTCGCGCGGTGGCCGGCCTGCCGCGTCGGGCCGGTGCGGACCCTTAGGGTCGACCAGTGACCCGCGTCCGTGACCTCTCCGAGGAGCAGATCCTCGAACGCATCGTGCCCCTGCTGCCCCGGGGGAGCGCCACGCTGCTCGGCCCCGGCGACGACGCCGCCGTGCTCGCGGCTCCCGACGGCCGGTTCGTGGTCTCGACCGACGTGCTCGTCGAGGACCGTCACTTCCGCACCCGCTGGTCGACGGGCTACGACGTCGGACGCCGTGCCGCCGCGCAGAACCTCGCCGACATCGCCGCCATGGGTGCACGGCCCACCGGGCTCGTGACGTCGCTGGTGGTGCCGGGTGACACCGAGATGGACTGGGTGACCGGTCTGGCCACCGGCCTGGCCGACGGCTGCGCGCCCGTGGGTGCCGGCGCGGTCGGCGGCGACCTGTCGGGCGGCCCCTGCCTGGTCGTGAGCATCACCGTGCACGGCGACCTGGAGGGCCGCCCGCCGGTGCTGAGGTCGGGAGCCCGGCCGGGCGACGTCGTCGCGCACGCCGGGGTGCGCGGGTGGTCGGCCGCCGGGCTGGCGCTCCTGGAGGCGGGCCTGGTCCGCACGCCCCTGTCGACCGCGCCGCTGGAGGTCACCGACGGCGTGCTGCTCGAGGACGCGTGGGAGCGGCTCGTCGCCGCCTACCTCCGGCCGGAGCCGCCGCTGGCCGCCGGGATCGCCGCGGCCAGGGCGGGCGTGACCGCGATGCTCGACGTGTCCGACGGCCTCCTGCGCGACGCCGGCCGGATCGCGCTCGCGAGCGGGGCGCGGATCGACCTCGACGGCGAGGCGTTCGCCACGGACCGGGACGTGCTGCGCTCGGCGGCGCACGCAGTGGCGGCGGCGACCGGTCTGGGCGACCCGGGCTGGGGGCCGGGGACCGCGGACGTCGACGGGCTGGTCGGCCGTTGGGTCTGGTCGGGCGGAGAGGACCACGGGCTGCTCGCCACGTTCCCTGCGGGCACCGAGCTGCCGGAGGGCTGGACCGCCGTCGGCCAGGTGCAGGAGGCGGGGGAGGGCGTCACGATCGACGGCCAGGTGCCCGCTGTGGGCCCGGGCTGGGACCACTTCCGGGTGTGACGTCTGACCGAACTCAGCGACTTCGGTCGGATGGGATGAGATCGGTCGTTTGATTGACCGAACTCATCCCGACTGACCGAAGTCGTCTGGGCGGGAGGGCGCCTGACCGACGTCGGCGCCTCAGCGCTTGCGGAAGCGGAGCTGCTTGAGCGGGCGGCCGCCGAAGTCGTCGATGCGCTCGGTGCCGTCGTGCTGGAACCCGTGCCGCCGGTAGAAGTGCTGCGCGCGTTCGTTGCCCTCGAAGATCCAGAGGCTCACGACGGTGCCTGGTGCCAGGCCGTCGAGCGCCGTCCGCATCAGGTCGCGGGCCACGCCGGTGCCCCACGCGCGCGGGTGCAGGTAGATCGCGTAGATCTCGAGGTCGCCGGGCTCGGCGTCCTCGTCACGGGAGGGGCCGACGCTCGTGAAGCCGACGGTGCCACCGCCGTCCTCGGCGACGAGCACGTTGGTACCGCGGGCGGTCAGGGCCGCGGACCAGTGGCCGGCCCGGTCGGCGACCTCGAGCGAGTCAAGGTAGGAGTCGGGCAGGATCTCAGAGTAAGCACCACGCCAGGAGGCGATATCGACACGAGCGATGGCTTCTGCGTCGGTCGTCGTTGCTGGGCGGATGGTCACGTCTTCCGGTGCCATCATGGGCTCACCTTTTCACCACCGAGTGCTGGGCGCAACTACTTCTTTGGTTCCAGATGAATGTTCTTCGAACGCCGAAGACGCCCACCGGGACAAACCCGACAGGCGTCTTCAACAAGCATTGACGGGTCGCGTCAGCGACCCGGCTGCGGCAGCGTCAGGCCGAGACCTTGCGCGTGACCTTGCCGGCCTTGAGGCAGGAGGTGCACACGTTGACGCGCTTCGGAGTCCCGCCCACGATCGCACGGACGCGCTGGATGTTCGGGTTCCAGCGGCGCTTGGTGCGGATGTGAGAGTGCGAAACAGAGTGCCCGAAGCTGGGGCTCTTGCCGCAGACGTCGCAGTTGGCAGCCACGGTGTCTCCTGAATGTCGTGCACGCCTGTGCAGAACGACAGCACGACGTGATGGATGGTCAAAATAGGGAGCGCCTGGACGCTTCAGAGCACGCAAGGCTACTTAGCGGGCCAGGCAACTTCCACAGACTACCCGATCCCGGACCGGGCCCTCAAACCGTAGCCGCGTGGGACTGCGTCACACCGTCGTGGGCGCGGCCGGGACAGCCGGACCTGGGCCTGTGGACGGCCGCACGCGACCGGCCCGGCCGCTCGGTACGGTGGATCCGTCTGACCGGGGTGCCCCGGTCAGCCCAGCAGCCACGTGCAGGAGGGCAGAGCGTGACCGACGTCGACAGCGGGAGCCGGGCAGCCGGTCCCGGACCGGAGCCGTTCCCGGCAGGCGTCCGTCTCGAGGACCCCGGCGTGGTGCGCGCCTGGGTCCGTGGTGCCACGGCGGCGCTGCGCAGGGAGCGTGACGCGATCGACCGGGTCAACGTCTTCCCGGTGGCCGACGCCGACACCGGGACGAACCTCTACCTGACGTTCCGGGAGGGCGACCGGGCGGTCGAGCTCGTCCCCGCGGGGGCGTCAGGGACCCAGCTGCTGGCGACGCTCGCCCGGGCGGCCCTGGTGGGCGCGCGGGGCAACTCCGGCGTGATCCTCAGCGAGTGGCTGCGCGGGCTCTCGGTCGCGGCCCGCGACGGGGCCGGCACGGCCGGCCTGCTCACGCGGGCGGCGACGTCGGCGAGGGCGGCGGTCGCCCGCCCTGCCGACGGAACGATCCTCACCGCGGCCGATGCGGCGGCCGACGCTGCGCGGGCCGTCGAGAGCTCCCTGGAGCGCGAGGCGGGACCGGGTGCCGTGGCCGCCGCCGGGCCTCTGCCGGTCGTGACGGCCGCGGCGGCCGCCGCGCGTGCCGCCGCCCGGTCGAGCCGCGACGAGCTCGACGCGCTGCGCACGGCGGGCGTGCTCGACGCAGGCGCCCTCGGGCTCGTCCTCCTGCTCGACGCCCTGGTCGTCGCCACGGCAGGTGGAGTGTCAGTGGTGCACGGCAGCATGGACTCCGTGAACCTGGACCAGCTGCTCGACGCGGGCGAGTTGGCGCCCGTGATCGAGGCGCCTGAGACCGTGCCGGCCGAGACCGAGCCACATGGTGCCGCAGGTGGCACCGGCGGCCTCGAGCTGATGTTCGTGCTCACCAGGCCGGTCTCGGGCGCGGCGGAGGCCGTGGCCGCCGGCCTGCGGGCCCAGCTCGGCGAGGTGGGCGACTCGGTGGTCGTGGTCGGCGGCGACGCGGGCACAGGGACCGCCGTGTGGCAGGCCCACGTGCACACCGACCACCTCGACCGGGCGCTCACGATCGCGACGGAGGCCGCACGAGGCGGCTCGCTCGCCCAGGTGCACGTGCGCCACCTCGAAGCGGTGCACCAGCACGAGTGGGGCGTCGTCGCGGCGACGTCGGCCCCTGGGCTGGCCGCGGAGCTCGCGCACGCGGGCGCCGTCGTGCTCCTCACGGGCGGCCTCGGCAGCACGGTCGAGCCGCTGACGGCCGACGACGTCGGCAGGGCCGCCGCGTCGACGGGGGCTCGACGGGTCCTGCTGCTCGGCGCGCCGGCCGGGGGAGTGGACGGCGGGGCGCCGCTCGACGTCGACGAGCTGGTCGCCGTACCCACACCCACCGACCTGCACGCCGTGGTGGCACTGGCCGCGCTCGGCACGCTGCTGCCCGTGGGCGATCAGACGGGGGCTGCGCCCGCCGTCGACGCCCGCGCGATCGTGGGCGGGGCACTCGCCGCGCTCACCGTGTCGGCGGCACGAGGGGAGGCCGCGGCCGATGCCCTGCGCGACGCGACGGGTCCGGCGACCACGCTCGTGACGGTGCTGCTCGACGCGGACGTCCCGGACGGCCTGCCCGGCCGCCTCGCCGCCGTGCTCGCCGAGCGGGCACCGGAGGCGGAGCTCGTCGTGCTCCCGACGGGCCGCCCGGGCGACGGCGTGCAGCTGGGCACGGAGGAGGACGCGTGAGCGAGCGGGTGGACGAGCGGCTCGAGCGCGCGTTCGACAAGCGGACGGCGACCGCGCTGGGCAAGCTCGGGCTGCGGACGGTCGGCGACCTGCTGGGCCACTACCCGCGCCGGTACGCCGACCCGGGGGCGCTCACGGACATCGCGGCGCTCCAGGTGGGTGAGCACGTGACCATCCTTGCCCGGGTGGAGCAGGCGACCGTCCGCCCCATGCGCAACCGCAAGGGCGCGCTCATGGAGGTGGTGGTGACGGACGGCAACAGCCGGCTGTCCCTCACGTTCTTCGGCAAGCACCGCGGATCGCTCTACAACCACGAGAAGCGCCTGGTCCCCGGGGCGAAGGGCCTGTTCACGGGGACCGTCGGCCTGTACAGGGGTGCGCGCCAGCTCACGCACCCGGACTTCACGCTGATGGGCGAGGAGTCAGACCTCGACAGCGACGAGGCGCTCCTCGAGCACGCGACCAAACCCATCCCGATCTACCCGGCGGCAGCGGGCATCCCGAGCTGGAAGATCCAGGCGGCCCTGCGCGTCGTGCTCGACACGCTGGCCGACGGCGACGTGCCCGACCCCGTGCCGGACGAGGTGCGGGAACGCCACGGGCTGCCCGGACGGGCCGCCGCCCTGCGCACGCTCCACCGGCCGGCCACGCTGGAGGAGGCCTACCGGTCCCGGCACCGTATGCGGTTCGAGGAGGCGTTCGTGCTGCAGGCGGCGCTCGCGCAGCGCCGGGCGCGCACCGCCGCGGAGGACGCCACCGCCCGACCGCCGCTGCCGGCAGGGAAGCCGAGCCTGCTCGCGGACTTCGACGAGTCGCTGCCGTTCGTGCTCACCGACGGGCAGCGCGAGGTGGGCCAGGAGATCGCCGCCGAGCTCGCCGACCCGCGTCCGATGCACCGGCTGCTGCAGGGCGAGGTCGGCAGCGGTAAGACCGTGGTCGCCCTCCGCGCCATGCTGCAGGTGGTCGACGCCGGCGGCCAGGCCGCGCTGCTCGCGCCTACCGAGGTGCTCGCCGCGCAGCACGCCAGGACCCTGCGTGCCCTGCTGGGTCCGCTGGCCGAGGGCGGCACCCTCTTCGGGGCGGAGCGCGTGGGCGCGAGCACCCGCGTGGCGCTGCTCACCGGCTCGCTCGGCGCCAAGGCGCGCAAGGAGGCGCTGCTGCAGGCGGCGAGCGGCGAGGCCGGGATCGTCGTCGGCACGCACGCACTCCTGTCGGAGCACGTGCAGTTCGCCGACCTCGGGCTCGTCGTGGTGGACGAGCAGCACCGCTTCGGCGTCGAGCAGCGGGACGCCCTGCGGGCCAAGGGGCGCGTGTCACCGCACCTGCTCGTCATGACGGCCACGCCCATACCGCGCACCGTGGCGATGACGGTCTTCGGCGACCTGGAGACGTCGTCCCTCACCGAGGTGCCGGCGGGGCGCGCCGGCATCACCACGGTCGCGGTCCCCGCGCGGAACACCCGCTGGACGGACCGCACCTGGGCCCGGGTGCGCGAGGAGGTCGACGCCGGGCGCCGCGCCTACGTGGTCTGCGCCCGGATCCACCCGGACGAGGAGACCCGGGCGGCCGCCAAGGACTTCGACGACGTACCCGAGTTCCTCGACTCCACCGGGCCCGAGGAGGCCGGCGACCGCCCGCCGTTGCGCGCGGTGCTCGAGGTGGTCGAGGAGCTGCGCGCCCGCCCGGAGCTGACCGGCATCGAGATCGGCGTCCTGCACGGGCAGCTCCCGCCCGACCAGAAGGAGGAGGCGATGGCCAGGTTCGCCTCGGGCGAGTCGCCGGTCCTCGTCTCGACCACGGTGGTCGAGGTCGGCGTGGACGTCCCCGAGGCCACGGCCATGGTGATCTTCGACGCCGACCGGTTCGGCATCTCGCAGCTGCACCAGCTGCGCGGACGGGTGGGCCGAGGCACCGACCCGGGCCTGTGCCTGCTCGTGTCCGATGCCGAGCCCGGCACACCGGCCTTCGCACGGCTCGAGGCGATGACCCAGACCACCGACGGGTTCAAGCTCGCGAACCTCGACCTGGAGCTGCGCAGCGAGGGCGACGTGCTCGGCGCCGCGCAGTCGGGCCGGGCCAGCTCCCTGCGCCTGCTGCGGGTGGTCAAGGACGCCGGCCTCATCGAGGAGGCGCGCACCGCCGCCGTCGACGTCGTGCGGGCGTCCCCTGACCTCTCGGAGTTCCCGGAGCTGGCGAAGGCGATCCGCGCCCAGCTCGACGAGGACCAGGAGGAGTTCCTCGAACGGACCTGATCGGACCGGCGAGCGGCCGTCGAGATTCGGCAGGGTGAAATCGCGCGAGGCGAAAGGGATGACCTACGCCTTACGCTCGAAAGGCACAGCCGATAGGGTCACGGCCCGTGACGGTCGACGCGAAGCATGCGATCCACACCGGCGCGCCGGCAAAGACCGCCTGGCAGCGCGGGAGGCTCCTCGCGCTCGGATCCGTGGTCGCTGCCGCATTGCTCGTCGCGCACGATCTTGTGCCCAACCGCTGGGGAAACCTCGGCAGCCTCGTCCAGTCGTTCCTGCCCTGGATCGGCCTGGCGGTGCCCCTCGGCATCCTCGCCGCACTGCTCCGACGGTCCGCGCTCGCGATCCTCACCGTCCTGCTGCCGCTCGCCGCCTGGATCTGGGTCTTTCTGCCACAGGTGCGCCCGGTCGCCGCAGAGCCGGGCGACCTGACCGTGGTGCAGCACAACGTCAGCGACACGAACACCGACGTGACGGGCACGGCGGAGGTGCTCCTGGCAACCGAACCGGACGTCGTGACGCTCACCGAGGTCTCGGACACCGCCGCCGAGCAGTACACGAAGGCGTTCGGTGACGCGCTGCCCCACCACGAGACGCAGGGCACCGTCGGCGTGTGGTCCAGGTTCCCGCTCGAGGACGCGAAGGCCGTGGACATCCGGCCCGAGGGCATCGACGCCAGCTGGGACCGCTGCGTCCGCGTGGTGATCCAGCGCGAAGGGGCCGCGGTCGCGCTGTTCGCGGCACACCTGCCGTCCGTCCGGTTCGGCAGCGGCGGGTTCGAGACGGAGCCGCGGAACGCGAGCGCGCTCCAGCTGGCGGACGCCGTCAACGCCGAGCAGCACGACACCGTCATCGTCTCGGGTGACCTGAACGGCGTCCTGGCGGACGGCGCCCTCGCACCGCTGACCAACCTCGTCACCGCACCGACCACCGGGTTCGAGTTCACGTACCCCGCGGCGTTCCCCGTCGCCCAGATAGACCACGTGCTCGCGCGCGGCGCCACCGTCACGGAGGTGAGCGCCCTGGACCGGACGGGCAGCGACCACCTGCCGGTCGTCGCGCACATCGACACGCCCTGGTCGTAGCAGGGATCGGCCCGGTAGGCAGGGGGCTGGGGCTGGGGCTGGGGCTGGGGCTGGGGCTTCGGGCCGGCGGGTTCGGCGGCCGGCCGGTCGGCGGCTTGTTGCTGACGACCTGGAGCCCGTGGCCGGCGACAGTGACGGACAACCGGCCACTGCAGAGTCAGTTGCGGCAGCTGCCGCCGACTGCAGACTTGGTTGCGGATAGAGGCCCGCCGTCCGCAACCAAGTCTGCAGTCGTCAAAGAGGGCCGCAACCAAGTCTGCAGTCAGTCTGCCGGGTGGCTGGTCTGGGACCGGGGGGTCAGGTTCGGGTGGCCGGTCCGGCCGACGGCAGGCCCGCACCGTGCATCGGGGTCGCAGCAGATCCCGGGGTGATGTGCAGTAGCCCCGCACGCCCGCGTTAGGCTCGCAGGCGTGACCAGGATCGTCGCGGGCTCCCTTGGCGGCCGCACCATCGCGGTGCCGCCCAAGGGCACCCGACCCACGAGCGACCGTGTCCGTGAGGCCATCTTCTCCCGGCTGACGCACCTCGACGTGCTCGACGGCGCCCGCGTGCTCGACCTCTACGCCGGCTCGGGCGCGCTCGGGCTCGAGGCCGCCAGCCGGGGAGCCGTGTCGGTGACCCTCGTGGACAGCGCACGCCCGGCCGCCGACGTCGCGCGCAAGAACGTCGCCGGGCTCCGGCTGACCGGGGTGCGTGTCGTCACCGAGACCGCCGAACGGTTCGCCGCGGCGCTCGCGGGAGTCGGACCGCGTGCGGGTTCCGCCACGACGAGCGGCCCGACGGCGGCCCTCGACCTCGTCTTCCTCGACCCGCCCTACGACCTCGACGAGAACGCGCTCGCGACCGTGCTGACGCACCTGACGGCGCCGGGTGTCCTCGCCGACGACGCCGTCGTCGTCGTCGAGCGCTCCGTCCGCACGCCCGAGCCTGCCTGGCCGGCCGGCCTTGCCGCGTTCGCGCGCAAGGACTATGGAGAGACGGCGGTCTACTACGCGGAGCCGGTCGAAACGGAGCCGGTCGAAACGGAGCCGCCCGCCGCGGGCCCTGTCGGATAGCGTGAGCGCGTGACCACCGCCGTCTGCCCCGGATCGTTCGACCCCATCACCCTCGGCCACCTCGACATCGTGCGCCGGACCGCCACGATGTTCGACGAGGTGGTGGTCGGTATCGCCAAGAACCCGGGCAAGTCCGGCCTGCTCGATCTGGAGACCCGGGCGGAGCTCGTGCGCGCGGCCGTCTTCAGCGGCGCCCAGACCGCGCCGGAGCTGGCCAGGGTGCGGGTCGCCGTCGTGCCGGGGCTCCTGGTGGACTTCTGCCGGGAGGTGGGGGCGGTAGCGGTCGTGAAGGGTCTGCGCGGTGGCGGCGACTTCGACGCCGAGCAGCCGATGGCGCTCATGAACCGGCATCTCTCCGGCGTCGAGACGATCTTTCTGCCCGGTGACCAGCGGCACGCGCACGTCGCGTCGTCGCTGGTGAAGGACATCGTGCGGCACGGCGGACCGGTCGACGACCTGGTTCCCGCGGGCGTCACGGCCGCGTTGCGCTCCGCGCTGGGTCAGCCGCCCGCCACCTCGTGAGGCCTGTCACCCCGCACGGGCGCGCGTAGGGCCCCATCCATGTCGTAGGATTGGTTTTTGGCCCGTGGTGTGAGGTATCGCGCCGGGCCACCCCCCTTCACCGTCCTCACCGGACAGTGCACTGCCACTGCCTTCATCGGAGTCTGTTATTTCCCGCGAACCGAACTCGCCGCTCGTGCTCGATGTGCACGAGCTGTCTCGGCGTGCCGGATCCATGCGTACGCACAGCGCGACCGTGCAGGCGCCGTCGGATCTCGGTACCGCTGTGATCGGTATCCCGGAGGGCTCCGACCTCGAGCTGGATCTTCGGCTCGAGTCCGTGGTCGAGGGCGTACTGGTCTCCGGTACCGTCCGCGGCACGGCCAAGGGCGAGTGCAGCCGCTGCCTCGACGACATCTCCCGTGAGCTCACGGTCGACGTCACGGAGCTGTTCGCCTACCCCGAGAAGGCCGCTGCGTCGGCCAAGGCGGGGGACGACGAGGTGGAGGACGAGGAGTCCGTACTGGACGACGACGACATGGCCGACCTGGAGCCCGCGCTTCGGGATTCGGTCGTGACTGCATTACCATTTCAACCGCTGTGCCGGGAGGACTGCCCGGGCCTGTGCTCCGAGTGCGGAGCGCGCCTGGCTGACGACCCCGGTCATCACCATGACGTAGTCGACCCTCGTTGGTCGGCGCTTCAGAGCATGCTCGAATCTACGAGCGTGTCGGACGAGACGAAAGAGAGCTAGCCGTGGCTGTTCCGAAGCGCAAGATGTCGCGCAGCAACACCCGTGCGCGTCGCTCGCAGTGGAAGACCACCGCAGCGACCCTCACCACCTGCCCGCAGTGCCAGGGCAACAAGCTGCCGCACACGGCGTGCCCGACGTGCGGCACCTACAAGGGCCGCACGTACCGCGACGCCCTGAAGACCGTTCACGCGGGCTGACGTGGCCAAGGGCGGGACGTCGCCGGCGAGGCCGGAACCTACCGCGCTGCTCGAGAAGCTCGGGGTCCATCTGGACCCCGAGCTTCTTGTGCTGGCACTGACTCACCGGTCGTTCGCGCACGAGGCCGGCGGTATCCCCACCAACGAGCGCCTGGAGTTCCTGGGCGACACCGTGCTGGGGCTGGTGGTCACCGAGGCGTTGTTCCGGCGGCACCCCGACCTGTCGGAGGGTGACCTGGCGCGCATGCGGGCCGCGACGGTGTCGCAGCGCGCCCTCGCCGCCGTCGCGCGCACCCTCGGCCTGGGCAAGTACGTGCTGCTCGGCAAGGGCGAGATCCGCACACGCGGGTTCGAGAAGGACTCGATCCTGTCCGACACGGTCGAGGCCCTCATCGGCGCCACCTACCTGTCGCACGGCCTGGAGACGTCGAGGGAGCTGGTGCACCGGCTCGTCGACTCGACGTTGGACGTCGCAGCGGGCCTTGGCGCGGGGCTCGACTGGAAGACGTCGCTGCAGGAGGCCTCGGCCGAGCGCGGTCTGGGGGCGCCCGACTACATCGCCACGTTCGAGGGGCCGGAGCACGCGCGCGTCTTCCACTCGACCGTCGTGATCGACGGCGTCACCTACGGCTCCGGTTCCGGCAGTGCGAAGAAGCACGCCGAGCAGGGCGCTGCCGAGGAGACCTACCGGGCTCTGCTGGAGAAGTTCCCGCTGCCCAAGCCGGCGAGCGACGAGCCGTCCGCCGGCGGAGTCGAGAGCAAGGCGCCGGCCACCGGTGCCTGAGCTTCCCGAGGTCGAGACCGTCCGGGACGGTCTCGACCGCCTCGTGGTCGGCGCGGTCGTGCGCGACGTCGAGGTGTTCCGCGAGTACAGCGTCCGCCGGCACGACGGCGGCCCGGGCTCCTTCAGGGACCAGCTCACCGGCCGGCGGCTGGAGGCGGCGGTCCGCCGGGGCAAGTTCCTCTGGCTGCCGCTGGCCGAACCAGCAGGGCCGACGTCGGCGCCGGCCGCGCCGGACCCCACCGCGGCCCTCCTCGCGCACCTCGGTATGTCGGGTCAGCTGCTCGTGCGCGGTGCCCGTCCGGAACCCGGACCCGCCGTGAGCGCCGTGCTCGGCGACGAGCCGTCCGTGGCGGCCGACGACTGGCGGCACCCGCACCTGCGCGTCCGCCTGCACCTGACCGGTGCCCCCAGCGGGGCGCGCTACCTCGACTTCGTGGACCAGCGGACGTTCGGGCACCTGAGCGTCCAGGACCTGGTGCCGGTGGCGGGGGGCATACCGGCCGGGCACGGCTCCGGCCTGCCCCTGCTGCCGGAGCCGGTCGCACACATCGCCCGTGACCTGCTGGACCCCGGGCTCGACCTGGACGACCTGATCCGGCGGGTTCGCCGGCGCCGGACCCAGGTGAAGCGGGCCCTGCTCGACCAGACCGTCGTGTCCGGCGTGGGCAACATCTACGCCGACGAGGCACTGTGGCGGGCACAGATGCACTGGGCCCGGCAGACCGACAAGCTGCGGGCCGCCGACGTGCGCCGCGTGCTCGACTCGGCGGCCGAGGTCATGCGTGAGGCACTCGCCCAGGGCGGCACGAGCTTCGACGAGCTGTACGTCAACGTGAACGGGCAGTCCGGGTACTTCGACCGCTCGCTCGCGGTGTACGGACGCGAGGACGAGCCCTGTCGGCGCTGCGGCGCGCTGGTGCGCCGCGACGCGTTCATGAACCGGTCCTCGTTCAGCTGTCCGGTCTGCCAGCGGCCCCCGCGTCCCCGAACCCCGTAGCACTCGACGGAGGGTCAGCGCGGCGCCACGTTCCGGAGGTCTCCGCCGGCGCGCCAGGCCGTGAGCTGCTCCGCGAGGAACCGCGCCGCGCCGCGCGGCCGGCCGCCCGCCACGTGCGGCGTGAGAATCAGGTTCGGGACGTCCCAGAGCGGGGATTCCGCGGGCAGCGGCTCGGTCTCCGTGACGTCCAGCGCCGCACCGGCCAGGCGCCCTGACCGCAGGGCGTCCGCGAGGGCCGCCTCGTCGACGGTCGCTCCCCGGCCGACGTTGACGAACCGCGCGGACGGCGGCAGCAGGCCGAGCAGGCGTTCGCCGAGGACGTGGTGGGTGGCGGGGGCGGCGGGCAGGAGCGAGATGAGCACGTCGGTCTCGGCCAGCAGCGCGTCCAGCCCGTCGGTGCCGACCACCGGGTAGCCGCCGCGTTCGCCCGCACGCGTGGCGACACCCGTGACCCGCGCGCCGAGCGCGGTCAGCAGCGGGGCCAGTCGCAGGGCGATCGACCCGAAGCCCCAGATGGTCACGCGTGCGCCGTCGAGCGTGTACTCGCGGCCGGTGACCGGGTCCGCCTGGGCGAAGGTGATCTCCTTGGCCCAGTGGTGCTCGCGCTGCGCGGCCAGAGCCGCGTCGATGCGCCGGACGGACGCGAGGACGAGCGTGAGGGCGTGCTCGGTGACGGTGTCGTCGTGCAGGGACTGGCCGGAGGAGATGACGACGTCGGGGCCGAACCCGGACCGCAGCGCGACGTCCGGGCCGGCCGAGAGGGTCTGCACCCAGCGCAGGCCGGTGAGCCGGCGGGCGGTGTCGGCGAGCACCTTGGGCGGGTTGGACCAGGTGACCAGCACCTCGGCGTCCGCGTGCTCCTCCGGGACCGGGTCGTTCATCGCGTACGTGGCGACGACGTCGGCGCCGCCGGGCGCGAAGGAGGCCCCGGCGTCGGGCAGGAGGGGCGGGAAGTCGATGTCGAAGGGTACGTCCGGTACGAGGATCTTCACGTCCGGGACGTTACCCGACCGGTCCACGACCACGGGGTGCGTCCCACCGGAGGTCCGGCGGCACACACCCCGTGGTCGATCCGGAGAGCGACGCGAGAAGTCGTCAGCCCGTCACGCGGATGAACACCGCGTTGTCCTGCCACATCTCGCCGTACTGCACGGGAGTGCCCTGCTGCTGGGCCTCCACGACCATGCCGTTGCCCGCGTAGAGGGCGACGTGGCCGGGCGTCCACACGATGTCGCCCGGCTGCGCCTCGGCGGCGGAGACCTGGTACCCGACGGTCGACATCGAGCTCGAGCTGTGCGGGAGGCTGATGCCGAGCTGGCCGTACACGTACTGGATGAGCCCGGAGCAGTCGAAGCCGCTGGGGGAGGCTCCGCCCCACACGTAGGGCACGCCCACGTACTCGAGGGCCAGGTTGACGGCCTGCTGGCCGAGGCCGGAGGTGTCCGCGACGGCGGTCTCGACGGCGGCCGCGGTCTCGGCTGCGGCGGCTTCCGCCTCCGCGGCTGCGGCGGCCTCGGCCTCCGCTGCGGCAGCTGCCTCGGCCTCAGCCTTCGCCCTGGCCTCGGCTTCCGCCTTGGCCTTTGCCTCGGCCTCTGCCTTCGCCTTGGCCTCGGCGATGCCGGCCTCGGTCTCGGCGTACGGGGTCACCGACACGCGTCCGCGCTCGGCCCAGAAGTCCGCGTCCTGCGTGACCTTGACCTTGGTGACCAGGTTCTCGGCGAAGCCGGCCCGCGTCGTGGAGTCGACCGTGTTGCTGACCGGGGTCGCCCCGGCGAGCGTGGTCTGGGTGTGCGTCTCGGCGGGCGCGGTGTGGGCGGTCTGGGTGAAGACCGACGCCAGCATGCCGGACGTGACGACCGCGATGGCGCCGGTACGGGCGGCATTCTCTGCGGCGGTCTGGGTCAGTGCGGTGAAGGGGGTGAGTGCGGGGCCGTCGGCGCGGTGCCTGCCCCGGCTGCTGGAACGGTTTGCCTGGTCGTCCGCCCAGTCGTGGGTGCGGTCGGTGAGTACGGTCACCAGTGATCTCCTCGGACGCCTACGAAGTGAGCTGTCGGGTTCGGATGGGGAGAGCGATCACCCGGCCTCACAAGGAGGCTTCACCCCAAGGACACTCGCGTGCCCGGCTTACCTGGTTCCCCCGCCCCTGTCACGTCGTAGCTGCTCAGATCCGGTGACAGGGCTCGGCGTCCGGACCAGGACCTCACCGTTGCTGGCGAGGTGACATGACCGTACCCGCCCCTCGCGCGATTGTCACGATTAGGTCACATACCAACTTGTGATGGAACCTCGCTGGTAATCAGTGCCCCATGCGACTATGACGGGCATGCCTGACTCCACGCGTTCCCGGTACGACGTCGTCGTCGTCGGCGCAGGTCACAACGGACTCACCGCGGCGGCCTACGCGGCACGTGGCGGCCGCTCCGTCCTGGTCCTCGAACGAGCGGACCATGTGGGCGGCGCCGCCGTCTCCGCCCGGCCCTTTACCGGAGTGGACGCGCGGCTCTCGCGATACTCCTACCTCGTGTCGCTGCTCCCGCGCCGGGTGGTCGAGGAGCTCGGCCTCCCTGTCACGCTGAGGCGCAGGCGCTGGTCCTCCTACACGCCGGTGGCCGAGGGCGGCCTGCTCGTCGACGGTCAGGACGACGCCGCCACGCGCGCCTCGTTCCGCCGCCTCACCGGCGCGGACGACGACTTCGAGGCCTGGGTGCGCTTCTACACCATGACCGCCGAGGTGGCCCGGCGTCTCGCCCCGACGCTCACCGAGCCGCTGCTCCCGCGCGCGGAGGTGCGGGACCGGGTGGTCGACGGCGTGGGGGAGGAGGCCTGGCGCGCCCTCTTCGAGGAGCCCCTCGGAGCGGCGCTGCGCGGCACGTTCGCGCACGACGTGGTGCGCGGCGTCGCGGCCACCGACGGCCTGATCGGCACGTTCGCCGACGTCGACGAGCCGTCCCTGCGGCAGAACCGCTGCTTCCTCTACCACGTCATCGGTAACGGGACCGGCGACTGGGACGTGCCGGTGGGCGGCATGGGCGCGGTCTCCGGCGCCCTGCGCGACGCCGCCGTGGCGGCCGGTGCCGAGATCGTCACCTCGGCGACCGTCACCGCCGTGGACCCCGGCGCGTCGGGCGCCGACGTCACCTGGACCGATGCCGACGGGCGGGTCCGCGGCGCGACCGCCGGGCACGTGCTCGCGGGATGCGCCCCGGCCGAGCTGGAGCGCCTGCTGGGCGGCGAGGCGCCGGAGCCCGGCCCCGAGGGCGCGCAGCTCAAGGTGAACATGTTGCTCACCCGGCTGCCCCGGCTGCGGGACGACGTCGACCCCGTCGCCGCGTTCAGCGGGACCCTGCACGTCAACGAGTCCCTGACCCAGCTCCAGACCGCGCACGCGCAGGCCGCCGCCGGACGCATCCCTGACCTGCCGCCGAGCGAGATCTACTGCCACACCCTGACCGACCGGAGCATCCTCGGGCCGTCGCTCGCGTCGACGCATGCCCAGACCATCACCCTGTTCGGGCTGCACATGCCGGCGCGCCTCTTCCGCGCGGACCCCGACGGCGCCCGCGACCGGGCGCTGCGGGCCACGCTCGCGTCCCTGAACTCCGTGCTGGCGGAGCCCGTCGAGGACGTGCTCGCCCTGGACGCCGACGGAGCACCCTGCCTGGAGGTGCGCACCCCCGTCGACCTGGAGGGCGACGTCGGGCTGCCGGGCGGCCACATCTTCCACCGCGACCTGAGCTGGCCCTTCGCGGAGGACGGTGCCGACGCGGGGCGCTGGGGCGTCGAGACCGAGCACCCGCGGGTCCTGCTCGCGGGTGCGGGCGCCCGCCGCGGCGGTGGCGTGAGCGGCATCCCGGGCCGAGCGGCGGCCATGTCGGTGCTGTCGAGTTGACCACAGCAGTTCCTGCCGCGGCGGGCGGCCAATGGGCAGGAACTGCTGTGCTCAACTGATCGGGGTCTCCTGGGTGGTGGACCAGGCGTAGGTCGGGTTGCTTGTCAGGAGGTCGGGGTGGGGGCCTCGGGATCCGACCCGGGCCGGGGCGGTCGAGGCGTCGTGAGTCAGCAGCAGCACCTCGTCCGCCACCGCCAGCGGGGTCAGCCGGTGGGTCGCCAGCAGCACCGCCCGGCCGGTCCCGCGCGCGTGCGCCGCGACGGCACGCACCAGGGCGTCCGCGGTCTCCCCGTCGAGGTGCTCGGCGGGCTCGTCCACGAGTAGGACCCGTGCAGGACTCAGCAGCGCGCGGGCGACCAGGAGTCGGCGGCGCTCGCCGCCCGACACAGCGGCCGCGTCCGTGCCGACGACCGTGTCCAGGCCCTCGGGGAGTGCGGCGAGCCAGGCTCCGAGCCCGACCGCGTCGAGCGCGGCCCGGGCCTCCGCGGCCGTGACGTCGCCCCGCGCGACCCGCAGGTTCTCCAGCACCGTGGTGTCGAACAGGTGCCCGTCCTCCCCGACGAACAGCGCGCTGCCGGGCCCGGCGGGCGGTGGCACAGGCGTGGGCGTTGTGGTCGGTAGAACGTCAGGTGATCGGTAACTCGGGCTGCCGATCATCTGACGTTCTGCCGACCACGCTCGGTGCGCCTGTCCTCGGTGCACCCGACCTCCCAGCGGCGGGATCAGGCCGGCCGCCGTCATCAGCAGCGTCGTCTTGCCGACGCCGGACGGTCCGGCCAGCGCCACGACAGAGCCCTGCCGCAGCGTGAGGGACACGCCCTCCACCACGGCGCGCGGCCCACCGGCAGCATCAGGCCCACCGGCAGTCCCGGGCCAGCCGGCGGCGACGTCGTCGAGCACGAGCAGCGTGTCGCCCGCCGCCGGCGACACGCTGCTGCCCGCGCCCGTTTCCCGCGACCGGACGTGCCCGTCCGTTCCCCCGGACCGGACGCCCCCGTCCGCTTCCCCGGACCGGACGCCCCCGTCCGTTCCCCCGAGCAGATCCGCAGCGGGCAGCAGCTCCAGCAACCGCCCCGCGGCCGCCCTCGACCGGTGCAGCTGGACCGCGGCCGTGGGGAGCCCCGCGGTGGCCTCGAACACGGCGAGCGGCGTCAGCACGATGACGGACAGCGCCTCGACGGACAGCGACCCCGACAGGGCGGCCGGGATCCCGAGCGCGAGCGAGGCGAGGACCGCGAGCCCTTGCGCGAGCGCGCCCAGCGCCGCGGCGAGCCCGGAGGTGCGCGCACCGTCGTCGGCGACGGCGGACAGACGAGCGTCGGCCGCGTCGAGGTCCGCCAGGCGCGCTCCGAACCGGCCGGCGACGCGCAGCGCCGCCGACTCCTCGAGGATCTCCAGGGACAGCGCCGTCACCTCGCCCCGCACCACCGCGCCCCGTGCCTCGGTGCGCGCCGCGGCCCGCGCCGCGAGCCACGGGGTCACGATCCCCGCGAGCACCAGGCACAGCGCAAGGGCCACACCCGCCGCGGGCAGCAGCACGCCCAGCAGGATCACCGACCCGAGCGACGTCACCACCGCGACCCCCGCCGGCACGAGCGCGCGGACCACCACGTCGCCGACGTCGTCCACGTCCTGGCCGATCCGCGCCAGGAGGTCGCCGCGCCGCACCGTGACCGGACGGTCGTGCGCGGCGAGCCGGTCGTACAGGTTGGCGCGGAGCGCGGCCATGCCCCGCAGCGCCACGTCGTGCGAGGCGAGGCGCTCGCAGTAGCGCAGCACGCCGCGCCCGATCCCGAAGGCCCGCACCGCCACCACGGCCACCGACAGCGTGAGCACCGGCGGCATCTGGTACGCCCGGGCGACGAGCCAGGCGGCAACGGCCGCCAGCCCGATCGCGCAGGCCAGGGCGAGGACCCCGAGCCCTACCGCTCCCGCGACCTTGACGGGCCGGACCTCCAGCAGCGGCAGGACGCGGCGCAGCGGGTCGGCTGCCATGGGTCGTGTCGAGGTGGTCATCCTGCCTCCCGGCCGGTCGCGGTACGGCCAGCGGGTACCGGCGTGCGGTCGCCCGCCGGGGCCGGCGCCGGTCCGTCCGCAGGGTCCGGAACCGTGCCCGGGTCCGGAACCGCACCCGGGTCCGGCGCCGAGCGGACGTCGATCACCTGGTCGGCGAGTCCGAGCAGCGACGCCCGGTGCGCGACGACGAGCACCGTGCGTCCGGCGTCCCGCCAGGCGCGGACGGTGTCGAGCACCGCCTGCTCGCCGCGCGCGTCGAGGTGCGCCGTCGGTTCGTCGAGGACGACGAGCGGCTTGCTCGCAGCGTCGTCCAGCAGGGCGGACGTGAGCGCCACGCGCTGTCGCTGGCCCACCGAGAGCCCCACGCCGCCGAGCCCGACGCGGGTGTCCCAGCCGTTGGGGAGCGTTTCGACCACGGCGTCGAGCCCGGTCAGGCGCGCGGCCTGGGCGAGGCCGGTCCCGGTGCCCGGGGCCGCGCCGTCCAGCACCACGTCACGCAGGCGCCCGGGCGGGATCGACGGACGCTGCGGAACCCAGGTGAGGGCTGCCCACCAGGCGTCGAGCTCGCCGGCCCGCAGGTCCGCGAGGTCCCGGAACGCGCCGTCGGGTGCGACCAGACCCACCCGTCCGGCGTCCGGCGCCAGCAGTCCGAGCGCCACGAGCACCGCCGTCGACTTGCCGGACCCGCTCGGTCCGCGGAGCGCGACGACCCGACCGGCTCCCGTCGTGCCCGGCCCGAGCGGGATCCGCGCGGACAGCCCCGCGGGGGCGACGACCCCGCGTCCGGCTGCCCGCACGGAGGCCCCCTCCAGCACGAGCTCCTCCGCGACCACGCCCGGCGCCGTCGTACCGGGGGCGGCCACCGGCCGGTCCGCGGCGTCGTCCGCGGTGGAGAGCAGCGCGAACGCCCGGGACGCGGCGGCGACCCCGTCGACCGAGGCGTGGAACTCCGCCCCGACCCGCCGCAGCGGCAGGTACACCTCGGGCGCCAGCACGAGTACCGCGATCGCGGGCTGCAGCTCGACGGCACCCTCGACGAGCCGGAGCCCCACCCCGACCGCGATGATCGCGACCGACAGCGTGGTGAGCAGCTCCAGGACCATCGACGAGAGGAACGCGATGCGCAGCGTGCCCATGGTCGCGGTGCGGGAGGCGTCCCCGAGCGTGCGCACCCGCTCGCCCGGCCCGGACGACCGGCCGAACGCGCGCAGCGTCGGCAGCCCGGCGACGAGGTCGAGCACCTGGGTGCCCAGCCGTTCCACGGTGGCCAGGCGCCGCTCGGACGTCCCGGCCGTCAGCCGCCCGACCAGTACCATGAACAGGGGGACGAGTGGCAGGGTCACGACCAGGATCACCGCAGAGATCCAGTCGAGGCCCAGCACCACGACGACCAGGGCGGGCGTCAGCAGGGCCGTCAGCACGAGCTGCGGCACGTAGCGCACGAGGTACGGCTCGAGCGCGTCGAGCCCGCGCGTGGCGAGGGTCGCCACCTCGGCCTCCTGGCTCGCGCCGCTCCCGCTGCCCGACGGCGGCGCTCCGGCCCCGCCCGCCGGGGACCCGTCCGGCGTTCCGCCGCCTGACGCCCCGCCGTCCGGCCGGGGACCGCGCAGCGCCCAGGCCTCGACCACGGCGCGCCGGAGCTCGGCGATCGTCCGGGCGGCGGCGCGCAGCGCGTACCGTTCCTGTGCCCACGCGACGCCCGCCCGCCCGGCGACCACGAGCGCCAGCCCGGCGAAGGACCAGGTCAGCGCGGTCCCGGACAGGTCGTCCCCGCGCACCGCCGGCGCCAGCAGGTCGGCGACGAGCAGGGCCTGCGCCACGATGAGCGCGGCGGCGGCCACGCCGAGGACGACGGTCAGCGCGACGTACCAGCGGGCCGCGCGGACCTGCCGCAGCAGGCGGGGGTCGATGGGCTTCATGCGTTCGTGCTCCCGTCGTGCCTCAGAACGCCGCGTCCTTGATCTTCTTCCAGGTCAGACCGGCGGGCGCGGGGATGTGGTCCACGGTCAGCCGACGCCGGAAGACCCAGTACGTCCAGCCCTGGTACAGCATCACCAGGGGAGTCAGCAGCACGGCGACCCAGGTCAGCACGGTCAGGGTGTACGGGGTCGACGCCGCCTCGGCGACGGTGAGCGAGCTGCCCCCGCCCAGGCCCGGCATCACGTCCGGGAACATGGACCCGAAGATCAGCACCGCCGCGGCGACGATGGTCACCGCGGAGAGCCCGAACGCGTACCCCTCCCGGCCGGCGGCGTTGGCGCGCGCGACGCCGATCAGCGCGAGCGCGCCGACGGCCACGACGGCCCAGGTCCAGGCGACCGAGAACGAGACCTGCGTCCAGACCGCCCAGACCCCGGCGACGGCCAGCGCGACGAACGTCAGCACGCCGGCGAACCGCCGCGCCCGTACCCGGATCGCGCCGTCGGTCTTGAGCGCCACGAACACGGCGCCGTGCAGCAGGAACAGCACGAGCGTCGTCAGGCCGCCGAGCAGTGCGAACGGGTTGAACAGCGCGCCGAGCCCGCCCACGTACTGGTGTGCGTCGTCGAGCTGGACGCCGCGCACCAGGTTCGCGAACATGACGCCCCACAGGATCGCGGGCACCCAGGAACCCACCTGGATGGCGACGTCGCAGCGGCGCGCCCACACGGCGTCGGAGATCTTTCCGCGGTACTCGAAGGCGACCCCGCGCACGATCAGCGCCACCAGGATGGCGAGCAGCGGCAGGTAGAAGCCGGAGAACAGGGTGGCGTACCACTCGGGGAACGCCGCGAACGTGGCACCGGCCGCGGTGATCAGCCAGACCTCGTTGCCGTCCCAGACCGGGCCGATGCTGTTCACCAGCACCCGCCGCTCCTTCTCCCGGTGCGCGGCGTCGCCGCGCGGCAGCAGCGACATCAGCATCCCGACGCCGAAGTCGAAGCCCTCCAGCACGAGGTACCCGGTCCACAGAACCGCGATGATGACGAACCACACGATGGCGAGGTCCACGGTCACGTCCTTATCTCTCTGGCAGGTCGGTCAGGTCAGGTGGGGGAGCCGGGCGTCAGTAGGCGAAGGAGAGCGGACGGTCGGTCTCGTCGCCCGCGGCCTCGGGCGACTCGTCGCGCACCGTCGAGGGCACGCCCTCGACGGCGTACCGGTGGATGAGCCGGTACCAGATCACGCCGAGCACGCCGTAGAGCACGGTGAACACGATCATCGAGGTGAGGATCATGGCCGGGCTGACGACCGTGGAGACACCCTGCATGGTGAGCAGGCGGATCTGGTCGATCCCCGTGGGGTTCGGGGCGACCACCCAGGGCTGCCGCCCCACCTCCGTGAAGATCCAGCCGAACGACGAGGCGAGGAACGGCGTGGGGATCGCCGCTATCGCGATGCGGGCGAACCACGGGTTGTCGCTGACCCGGCCGCCGCGCGTGAACCACAGGGCCGCAAGGGCGAGCAGCGCGGACCCGGCGGCGAACCCGATCATGAGCCGGAAGCTCCAGTAGGTGACGGCGAGGTTGGGCGTGTACGAGATGGGGTTGCCCGCCTCGTCCGTCTCGCCGAACCGCTCGGCGTACGTCTCCTGCACGTCGTTCACGCCCGGCAGGTAGCTCTCCGGCCCGGAGAAGCTGCCCGTGCCGAGGTAGCTGGTCACGCCAGGCACCTCAAGGATGTGCCGCACGCCCTCGCACGAGTTGGACAGGTCGCCGATGGTGAGGATCGAGAAGTTCGCGCTCTCCGTGCCCTCGCACAGCGCCTCGGCCGACGCCATCTTGCCGGGCTGCTGCTCGTACATGAGCTTGCCCTGGAGGTCGCCCGTCACGCCGACGCCGATCCCGGCGACCAGCATGACGACGGTACCGAGGAGCACCGCGGGCCGGTAGACGTTCCGGGCGAGCTCGACGTTCTCCGCGCGCTTGGTGCGGGCCAGGCGCACCATCCACCAGGCGGCGATGCCGGCCACGAAGGTTCCCGCGGTGAGGAAGGCGGCGGCGACCGCGTGGGGGAAGGCCGCCCACAGCGTGCTGTTGGCGAGGATCGCCCAGATCGACTCCATCTCGGCGCGGCCGGTCTCGGGGTTGTACCGGGCGCCCACGGGATGCTGCATCCACGAGTTGGCGGCCAGGATGAAGAAGGCCGACAGGTTCACCGCGACGGCGACTGCCCAGATGCAGGCCAGGTGCACGCGCTTGCTCAGCCGGTCCCAGCCGAAGATCCACAGCCCCAGGAACACCGACTCGATGAAGAAGGCGGCGAGGGCCTCCATCGCGAGCGGCGCGCCGAACACGTCGCCGACGAAGCGCGAGTACTCGCTCCAGTTCATCCCGAACTGGAACTCCTGGACGATGCCCGTGACGACGCCCAGCGCGAAGTTGATCAGGAACAGCTTGCCGAAGAACTTGGTCAGCCGCAGCCAGCGCTCGTTCCCCGTACGGACCCAGGCCGTCTGCATCACGGCCACCAGGGGTGCGAGGCCGATCGTGAGCGGCACGAAGATGAAGTGATACACGGTGGTGATGCCGAACTGCCACCGTGCCAGGTCGAGAGCTTCCACTCCGGGCTCCTGTGGTTTCTCCGAACGGTCCCGGCCTCGCCGGTGCGGACCTGATCCAGCAGGCCACGCGCTGTCGCAGGGCTCGTCCGTCGCTTGTGAATGTCTTCACAAGCCACTGTACACGGGCTTGGGCGCTCGCAGAGCAGGCCCCGTCTCCTGTGCGATACTGGACGAACCCGCGTGGGCCCACATCCCCCGCGCGGCCTGCAGAGTCCAACACTGCCCGCGATCCGCACGCGGTGCCGCTGTCACGACAGAACGTGGCCGCGAGCGTCCGCGAAGATCACGGGAACAGGGCCGCAGCCGAGACTTCCGTCCGGTGTGTCGCTTCGCCGCGACGCGTGACCGGACGACCGACCGCCTGGCGGTCCGCATGGTGTGGAGCGGACGCCGGCTACAGGAGCACCTCACGTGACGCCTTCCAGCACCACCGGTTCGACCATCGGGTCACAGGATGATCACGACGCACCTGAGGCGAACGCCCAGGTCACCACTGGTGGGGAGGCTCCGGCGGACGCCACGCCGGCCAAGCGCCCGCGCCGTCGGGCCACCAGGTCCGTCGTCTCGACGGCCACCGTCGAGCCCATCGTCGTCGGGTCGTCCGGCGCCTCCGAGACCCCGGCCGAGGCCCAGCCCGTGACCACGGGCGGCACCGCCGTCGTGGCGACCTCCGCGACCGCGGAACCGGCCGCCAAGCGTCCGCGTCGGCGAGCGACCCGGGCTGTCTCCTCGCCCACCGCGCCGGCCCCCGAGCAGGCAGAGCTGACCGCTCCCGAGCCGGTCGCCGCGGATTCCGTCCAGGAGACCGAGCAGGTCCCGAACGAGACAGAGATCACTCCCGAGACCGCACCGGTCGCCGAGCCCGAGGCCGCCGACGCGGCCGCGCCGGCGGCTGAGACCGCCGAGACCGCCGCGGAGCCCGCGCCGGTCGTGACGCCGGAGCCCGAGACGCCGGCCGAGGAGTCCGCACCGGCAGGCATCGTGCTGCCGGAGCCGGTGGAGCCCCGTGCCGAAGCCCCCGCGCACGACGTGACGAGCCTCGACGACATCGTGCTGCCCGGTGGCCCGGCCGCCGAGCCCGAGAAGGCCGCCCCGAAGCGCCGTAGCCGCAGGAAGGCCGAGCCGGTCGCGGAGCCCGCCGCCGAGGCGGCCGCGGAGCCTGCCGCCGAACCGGCTGCCGAGCCCGCCCCTCGGCGCGCCCGGTCGCGCCGCAAGCCCGTCACGAGCGAGCCGGCCGCTGAGCAGGCGTCCGCAGCGGAGGCCCCCGCCGTGGCCGAGGAGGCTCCTGCCGTCGAGGCGTCGACGGAGAGCCCTGCCACCGAGGCGCCGGCCGAGTCCGCGCCGCGGACCCGGGCCCGCCGCAGCCGCCGTCCGGCATCGGAGCCGACCCCGGCTCCGGTCGCCGAGCAGCCCGCCGAGCCGGCGGCCGCCGAGCCCGCGGTTGACAAGCCCGCCGAGCCCGCGGCCGACAAGCCCGCCGCCGAGGCGCCGGCGCAGCCGGCGTCGCCCGTCGGTACCGCCTCTGGCGCGCGCGCTCCGCGCCTCGCCACGACGGCGCTGCTCTTCCAGGCTCCTGACGAGTCCGCGGGGCGCCGGTCCCGGCGCGCGCAGGCTCCCGCCGGGCCGCCGCGTCCGCAGGACCTGACGCCGCAGTTCGCCCGTCCGGTCGCCCGTCCCGTCGAGCCGGCCGCCGAGGCGCCCGCGGCACGTGCGGCCGAGCCGGACACGGAGCGGCCGGCCCGGGCTCGGACCGAGGTCAGCACGGCGCCGGAGCTCCAGGCCGCGGCAGAGGCTCCGGCCGAGCCGAGGGCGCGCCGGTCCGGGTCTCGCCGGGCGGTTCGCCGCACGGGACCGAGCACCGAGCCTGCCGCGCGGTCCGAGGCGCAGGACACCCCGCAGCACGCGCCGGCCGAGCCGGCGAGCGATGTCGCGCAGGCGCCTGCCGGTGCCGAGCCCGCCCCGGTCGCGCCGCAGGTCGCCGCCGCCCAGCTCGAGAACCTGAGCGAGGACGACGCCGCGGCGGTCGACGAGGTCGGCGCCATCGAGGAGGAGCTCGCCGCCGAGGGCGTCGCGCTCGAGGAGCTCGCCCCGGCGGACTTCGAGGAGTACGACGACGAGGAGGTGCGCCCGTCGCGCCGCCGTCGTCGCCGGGGCGGGCGGGGCCGCCGTGGCGGCCGCGCGAACCGCACGGACGACGGGGACGACTCGGCCGACGAGGAGCAGGACGACGACGGCGAGGAGGACGCCCAGGCGTCCGCCGAGGACGAGGGCGACCAGGACTCGGGCCGGGAGGACACCGGTGACGGTGAGGACGAGGGCGGCAGCCGCCGCCGTCGGCGTCGTCGCCGGGGCACGCGTGGTGAGCGCGCCGAGGCGGCAGCCGTCCGCTCGGGCCGTTCCGACGAGGTGACTGCGCTCAAGGGTTCGACGCGTCTCGAGGCGAAGCGCCAGCGTCGCCGTGAGGGCAGGGACCACGGTCGTCGGCGCCAGATCATCACCGAGGCCGAGTTCCTCGCGCGCCGCGAGTCGGTGCAGCGGTCGATGATCGTGCGCGAGAAGGACGGCCGTACGCAGATCGCGGTGCTGGAGGACGGTGTGCTCGTCGAGCACTACGTGTCGCAGCAGTCGCAGGCGTCGATGGCCGGCAACGTCTACCTGGGCCGGGTGCAGAACGTGCTGCCGTCCATGGAGGCCGCGTTCGTCGACGTCGGCAAG
This sequence comes from Promicromonospora xylanilytica, assembly GCF_054782895.1. NCBI lineage: Bacteria > Bacillati > Actinomycetota > Actinomycetes > Micrococcales > Promicromonosporaceae > Promicromonospora > Promicromonospora xylanilytica. The sequence continues at coordinate 346,264 of NZ_BAAGRP010000004.1, read as the reverse complement.
GGCCGTAACGCCGTGCTGTACGCGGGCGAGGTCAACTGGGACGCCGCGGGCCTCGAGGGGCAGCCGCGCCGGATCGAGCAGGCGCTGAAGTCGGGCGACTCGGTGCTGGTGCAGGTCACCAAGGACCCGATCGGTCACAAGGGTGCCCGGCTCACGAGCCAGGTCACGCTCGCCGGCCGCTACCTGGTGTTCGTGCCTGGTGGCGGCATGACCGGGATCAGCCGCAAGCTGCCCGACACCGAGCGGTCGCGCCTCAAGAAGATCCTCCGCGAGGTGGTCCCCGAGGGTGCCGGCGTCATCGTGCGCACGGCCGCCGAGGGAGCGAGCGAGGACGAGCTGCGCGCCGACGTCGAGCGTCTGCAGGGTCAGTGGGACGCGATCCAGGCCAAGTCCAAGAAGGCGAACGCTCCTGCCCTGCTGCAGGGTGAGCCGGACATGGCCATCCGCGTGGTCCGCGACATCTTCAACGACGACTTCTCGTCGCTGGTGGTGCAGGGCGAGGGCGCGTGGGAGGAGATCGCGCACTACGTCGAGGAGCTCGCTCCCGACCTGCGTGAGCGCGTGTCCAAGTGGGTCGAGAACACCGACGTGTTCCACGTGCACCGCGTGGACGAGCAGCTCGCCAAGGGCATGGACCGCAAGGTCTGGCTGCCCTCGGGCGGCTCGCTGGTCATCGACCGTACCGAGGCGATGACCGTGGTGGACGTCAACACCGGCAAGTTCACCGGCGCGGGCGGCACGCTCGAGGAGACCGTCACACGGAACAACCTCGAGGCGGCCGAGGAGATCGTGCGGCAGCTTCGCCTGCGCGACATCGGCGGCATCATCGTCATCGACTTCATCGACATGGTGCTCGAGTCCAACCGTGACCTGGTGCTGCGCCGCCTGGTCGAGTGCCTCGGCCGGGACCGGACCAAGCACCAGGTGGCGGAGGTGACCTCGCTGGGCCTGGTCCAGATGACGCGCAAGCGCGTGGGCCAGGGCCTCGTCGAGGCGTTCTCCGAGACGTGCGAGCACTGCAAGGGCCGCGGCTTCATCGTGCACGAGGAGCCCATCGAGAAGTCTGGCAACGGCACGGGGTCCGGGGGCTCGCCGGCGCCGGCCGACGAGAGCGCGCGCTCCGCACGCACGCGCCGCAAGCGCGGCAAGGACAAGGCCGCGCCGGCGGCAGAGCCTGCCGCGCCGGTCGCCAGCCTGCCCGAGGAGCGGTCCGAGGCGCGTGAGGCCGTGAAGGCGACGCTCGCCACGATCGCCGCTGCCGCGCAGCACGCGCACGAGCCGAAGGATCCGGCTCAGGACCGTCCCGTGACGCTGGACCAGATCCAGCTCCCGACGGGTGGCTCGCCCGCCGCTTCGGCGAGCTCGGGCTCTGCCGAGTCGCCTGGCTCCGCCGACTCACCCGCCGACGCCGCGCAGCCGGCGAGCGAAGCGCCGGAGGGGGGCTCCGGCACTGGGCAGCCGGAGCCGCCCAAAGGAGCTGGCGACGGGGTCGCCTGAGCACAAGAAGGGATTCTGGGCGAGGCTCTTCGGCCTCTGACCTGACCTGGACGAGGGTCGCCACCGCGAGGTGGCGGCCCTCGTTTTTTCGTGCCCGGAGGTCTCTCTGCCGCATCTCGCTTGCGGCTGGACGTCGTTCTGTGGTTCATTAGTGGAGTAATGAACCACAGAAGCAAAGAACCACGGAGACGAGATGACCACGACCGTCGTACGGCCGACCACCGCCCGGCTGGGCCATGTCGACAACCTGCGGGTGCTGCTGACCGTGCTGGTCCTGGCGCACCACAGTGCCCTGACCTACGGCGCGCTCCCGCTCTGGTACTGGACGGAGCCGAGCAGCAGCCCCTCGGGCGTCGCGCTGATGCTGCTGGTGATCGTGAACCAGCTCTATTTCATGGGCTTCTTCTTCCTGCTCTCCGGCCTGTTCGTGCCGGGATCCGTCGACCGCAAGGGCCCCGGCGCCTTCGCCCGTGACCGCCTGCTCCGGCTCGGGCTTCCGCTCGTGGCGTTCTGGCTGGTCGCGCGGCCGGTGCTGCACCTGAGGGAGTGGCCGGAGCGCAGCGCCGAGGGCGAGTCCCTGCTGCACTTCTGGTTCACCGTCGGTGACGCCGGGCCCCTCTGGTTCGTCGAGGTGCTGCTGGTGCTGTCGCTCGCGTACGCAGCCTTCCGTGCGCTGCGCGCCCGGCTCGGCGCCCGGTCCGGCGCCCGGTCCGGCGAGCCCGGCGCTCTGCCCGCCGCCGAGGTCGAGCCGCGGCCGGTCCGCCTCCGTGCTGTCGCCGGACTCGTGGTCCTGCTGACGATCGCGACGTTCCTCTGGCGGCTCGTGGTGCCGGCCGGCACCTACTGGGAGTTCGGCGGTCTGCCCTCTCCGGCGTACCTGCCGCAGTACGTGACCCTCTTCGTGGTCGGGTTGCTGGCCGGGCGGCGCGGGTGGCTCGCCGCGCTCACCGTGCGGCAGGGCTGGGCGGCCCTGGTCGTGGCGGTCGTCAGTGTGGGGGCGGCGCTCGGTACCGCCGTGCTCTCCACGGCACCGGGTGCGGGAGCCCTCGTGCAGCTGGGCGCGTCGCTCGCCGAGAACGTCTTCGCCGTGAGCGCGGTCGTGACGCTGGTGGTGCTGTTCCGCGAGCGGTTCTCGGGCCGGCCCGCCTGGGCGCGGTTCGCGGCGCGGAACTCGTTCGCGGTGTACGTGATCCACCCGCTGGTGCTCGTCGGCGTCGCGATGCTGCTCGCGCCGCTGGTGGCTCCCGCGGGCGTGAAGTTCCTGATCCTGCTCGCGCTCTCCGTGCCGCTGTGCTGGGGGCTCGCCCACCTGCTGCGGCGGGTTCCCGGGGTGTCCCGGGTGCTGTAGGCGTCCGGCGCGCCCTGCCGCAACAGCACGGTCTCGACGTCGGTGGCCATGTGCGGCAACGTAACGGAATGCTTGACTGGCAGCCATGAAAGAAGACGGTCTGGGCGCCGGGCGCCTCGAAGTGATCGCAGGCCCCATGTTCGCGGGCAAGTCCGAGGAGCTGCTGCGCCGGGTGCGACGCGCCAGGATCGCCCGGCGCGGGGCGCTCGTGGTGAGCCACGCGCTCGACGCTCGGCGGGGCGTCGGCCGGGTGAGCTCGCACTCGGGGCAGGGGGTGCCGTCCCGCACGGTGTCCGACGCCGCGGACATCCCCGGCCTGCTCGGCACAGGTTCGGGCACGGGCACCGGCTCCGGCCCCGAGCTCGTCGCCATCGACGAGGCACAGTTCTTCGGGGCCGGGCTGGTGCCGGTGGTCTCGGAGCTCGCGGGCCACGGGCTGGTCGTGGTCGTGGCGGGGCTGTCGGTCACGTTCGACGGGCAGCCCTTCTCACCCTTGCCCGAGCTGATGGCGCTCGCCGAGTCGGTGGAGAAGCTGACCGCCGTGTGCTCCGTGTGCGGTGCGGACGCCGCGTTCCACGTCCGGGTGGCGGGGGCGCCGCCGGTGCCCGACGCCGGCGGGCAGGGAGGCGCCCTCGTGCCGGTGGCCGAGCACGTGGGTGGGGCGGAGTCGTACGAGGCGCGCTGCCGGCGGCACAAGGACACGTAGTCGGTAGATCGTCAGGTGATCGGCAACCCGGGTTTACCGATCACCTGACGATCTACCGACCACGTGGTCCTGGTGCGTCATACCTTGCGGAGCGACTTGTACTGCGGGCAGTCGAACGGGTCGCGAGCCGCGAGCCCCACCCGGTTCAGGTACTCGACGACGATCAGGTACGACTGCGCCAGGCTCGTCTCGGTGTAGGGGATGCCGAGGTTGGCGCAGTGCTCCCGGACGATCGCGGCGGTCCGGATCAGGTGCGGCCGCGGCATGCTCGGGAACAGGTGGTGCTCGATCTGGAAGTTGAGCCCGCCCATGAGGATGTTCATGAACCAGCCGCCGCGGATGTTGCGCGAGGTCAGCACCTGCTTCGAGAGGAAGTCGAGGCGGCTCTCCGCGGGGATGATGGCCATGCCCTTGTGGTTGGGGGCGAAGGACGCGCCCATGTAGACGCCGAACACGGCCATCTGCACGCCGAGGAACGCGAACGCCATGCCGGGCGGTAGCGTCACGAACAGGATCGCGACGTAGACGCTGAGCCGGACCGTGATGAGGACCAGCTCGCGCACGCGCGCACGCAGCGTCTCCGGCGATCCCCGGAACAGCGACTGGATCGACGTGAGGTGCAGGTTCAGGCCCTCGAGCGTGAGGAGCGGGAAGAACAGCCAGCCCTGGTAGCGGTTGATCCACCGCTTGAGCCCACGGTGCTGGCGCACTCCGTCCTCGGTGAACGCGATCGTGTCGTTCGCGATGTCCGGGTCCTTGTCGACCCGGTTCGGGTTCGCGTGGTGGCGGGTGTGCTTGTTCATCCACCACGAGTAGCTGATCCCGACCACCACGTTGGCGAGGATGCGGCCCATGCGGTCGTTCCGGGGCCCGGACTCGAAGACCTGGCGGTGCGACGCCTCGTGGGCGACGAAGGCGAACTGCGTCAGCACCAGGCCGAGGGCCGCCGCCATGAGGAGCTGGAACCAGGAGTCGCCCAGCAGGACGAAGCCGGTGACGATCCCGCCGAGCGCGACGGTGAGCGCGGCGAGGGTCCAGGCGTAGTAGTGGTGTGCCCGGTGGAGCAGACCGGCGTCGCGCACGGTGCGCGCCAGCGACGAGTACGTGCTGGTCACCGGCTGCGCATGGGGGTCGCGGGGTTTCGTCGGGCGGAAGCCTTCGCGGACGATGGGGGCAGCGTGGGCCATGTGGTCCTCAACATGCTTGGTGTCGACTTCCCAGCCGTGGAGTCGGACGATCTCGTCCATCGTGCGGATCACCTGAGCCTACGGGACCGTAGGTTACGGTCCCGAGGGGTGAATGTGGACGCCTCGCGAAGGCTTTTAGACGGTACGTTGACCTGTTCTTGTCATTCTGTGACCGGACTCACTCCGCGAGGTCCTCGATGAGCGGGACGAACCGGTACCCGCCGTGGTCGGTCGCCCGGGTCCTGCCGTCCGGCAGCCGTTCGATGAGCAGCAGCGTCGTCCGGATCGGGATGACCATGCGACCGCCGTACCCCACCTGCTCCACCAGGGCGCGGGGGAGCGCGGGTGCCGCCGCCGACACGAGGATCCGGTCCCAGCCGTTCGTCCGGGGGTGACCGAGCACACCGGGTGTCGCCCTCTCGATGCTCGCCCACTGCATCCCGGTGCGTTCGACGTTGGCAGCGCCCCAGCCGGCGAGCCGGCCGTCCCGTTCGACGCCGAGCACCGAACCGTGCGGCCCCACCAGGTAGGCGAGCAGCGCGGTGGTCCAGCCGGAGCCCGCGCCGACGTCGAGCACGCGCGCGCCCAGCGGCACGCGCAGCAGACGGAGCATGGCGGCGACCGTCGTGGGCTGCGACGACGTCTGCCCGCGCCCGATCGGCAGCGGCCGGTCCTGGTGCGCCAGGGGTCGCTGGGAGCGCGGCAGGAAGTCGCGACGAGGGACGGCGCGCATGGCGCGTGCGATGTCGTCGTGCTCTGTTGCCAGCTCTGAGACCATCGGGATCACCCGTTCCCAGGGTAGGCACAGGCGGATCGAGGTCGCCAGGTGCCTACCCGGGCACGCCCCGGGCGGGCGTCGGTCAGCGGGAGCCGACGGGCTCCGGCTCACCGGCTTCCTCGGTCGGGTCGGGTGTCCCGTTGGTGGGTGCCTCCGCCTGTTCGGGCCGGTACCACTCGGTCAGCGCGGGATCCTCGGAGTCGAGCCATGCGCCGGCGCCCTTGTCCGCACCTTGCGTGCGCACCACCCCGACCACGAAGTCGTCGCCGTAGTCCTCGATGCCGGTGCGCACACCCTGCACGATCGCCTCGCGGGCGTAGCGCCTGCGCAGGGTCAGCGGGTCACGCGCGAGGTCCTTCGCCCAGGCGACCATGACCAGCATCACGACCAGCGCGAACGGCAGGGCGGTGATGATGACGAGGCTCTGCAGCCCGTTCAGGGCCACGGACCCGCCACCCACCAGCAGCACGCCTGCGATCGCCGCCAGGGCGATGCCCCAGACGATCGTGACCCAGGTGCTCGGCGTCGGGTTGCCGCGCTGCGACAGGCTCGCCATGACCAGGGAGCCGGAGTCGGCGCTGGTCACGAAGAAGATGATGATCGAGACCATCGCCACGATCGAGGTGAAGGTGCCCGCGGGGAGCTGGTGCAGCAGCGCGAACAGCATGTCCTGCGGCGACTCGGCGGAGCTCAGCGCACCGGTGGCCTGCTCCATCCACATGGAGGTGCCGCCGAGGATGGTGAACCACACGAGGCACACGACGCTCGGCGTCACGATCACCGTGGTGACGAACTCGCGCAGGGTGCGGCCGCGGCTGATCCGGGCGATGAACAGGCCGACGAACGGTGTCCAGGACACCCACCACGCCCAGTAGTAGGTGGTCCAGCTGTCCATGAAGGCCTGGGCATCGGGTGCGGTGGCAGCGGTCTGCGCCAGGAGGCGGAACGAGTCGCCGACGAACGTCATCAGCGTGCCCTGGAACAGGTTGAGCAGGAACGCCGTCGGGCCCACCACGAACACGAAGACCCCGAGCAGCCCCGCGACCACCATGTTGATGTTGGACAGGGCGCGGATACCGCGCTTGACGCCGGACACCGCCGAGAGGATGAAGGCGACGGAGAGCGCGACGATGATGCCGATGATCGCGCCGTTCCCGAGCGGACCTGCCCCGGTGACGATCTCGACGCCGCGTCCGATCTGCAGCGCCCCGATGCCGAGCGACACGGCGACGCCGAACAGCGTGACGATGATCGCGAAGGAGTCGACGACTGCCCCGAGCCAGCCCTTGGTGCGCGCACCGAAGATCGGCTCGAGCAGCGACGAGATCAGCGGCGTGCGCCCTTTGCGGTAGGCCGCGTAGGCGACGGCGCCGCCGACCAGTGCGTAGTACGCCCAGGCCATCGGGCCCCAGTGGAACAGGGTCTGCACGATGGCGGCATGCATCGCCGGGTTGCTGCCCGGGTCGAGGCTCTCGTACGCGGGCGGCAGGTCGAGGAAGTACGTCATCGGCTCGTAGGGGCCGTAGAAGAGCAGGCCGATGCCGACGCCGGCCGAGAACAGCATGGCGACCCACGAGACCACCGAGAACTCGGGCTTCTCGTTGTCCTGCCCCAGCCGGATGTTGCGGTAGCGCCCGAAACCGAGCCACATCATGAAGCCGAACACCGCCGCGGTGAGCAGGCCGAACATCCAGCCGAACGAGCCGGAGACCCAGGCGAGCCCTGTGCTCGACGCGGACGCGAGGCTCTCCGGTGCGGCCGCACCCCAGGCGATCACGCCGGCGACGAGAACCGCGGCGAACGCGAACACTCCCCAGTTGGTGCCGAAGTTGCTGCTGGTGCGTTCGACGCCCAGGCCGGGCAGCAGGGCGGGATGGTCAGTGGGTTTGCCGTCGTTCTTGCGGCTCGCCATCGGAGGGTCCTCTCGTGCGGCGAAGAAGTGTCGGTCAAAAAACAGTCATGAACATTACCAGGCGTCCTGAGAGTGTCTTTGTTCTGCCGCGCTCAATATCGGGATTCGGTATATCCGGGGTCGTGAAATGGGCTGTCTGCCTGGGCTGGGTGCCGTCTCGGTGCGGCGCGCGAGGCGGGGCGAGGGAGGTCGTGCGGCGAGGGTGGGCAAGGCCACGCCGCCACCGGTTTGAACCCCTCGGGAGCGTCGCGTAACCTAGTGCTTCGGTGTGCTGTCTGCGCACCCGTCCTGCGTGCCCATGGCGCATCGCACTCGACCGCCGCGGCGGAGCGAGTCACAGCAAAGCCGGTGGATTCCGTCGTGCGCGCACGCCAAGACTAGAGAGATGAGTTGAACGTGGTGTACGCGATCGTCAAGGCCGGTGGCCGTCAGGAGAAGGTGTCCGTCGGGAGCATCGTCGTCATGGACCGTGTCCAGGCGACCCCCGGTGAGACCCTTGAGCTCCCGGCCCTCCTGCTCGTGGACGGGGAGAAGGTGACCACCGACGCGAAGAAGCTGGCGAAGGTCAAGGTCACCGCTGAGGTCGTGCGGGACGAGAAGGGTCCCAAGATCACGATCCTCAAGTACAAGAACAAGACCGGCTACCGCAAGCGCCAGGGTCACCGCCAGTCGCTGACCCGCCTCAAGGTCACCGGCATCAAGTGACTTCCGCTGCGGGCCTCCTCCTGTGAGTGGGCCCGCGCGAGATCCAGATACTTCTTCTTCTCCTTCGTACCGAAAGAACAGGTCCAGCAGATGGCACACAAGAAGGGCGCGAGCTCCTCGCGCAACGGTCGTGACTCCAACGCCCAGCGCCTCGGCGTGAAGCGCTTCGGTGGCCAGGTCGTGAAGGCCGGCGAGATCATCGTCCGCCAGCGCGGCACCCACTTCCACCCCGGCGTCAACGTCGGTCGCGGCAAGGACGACACCCTGTTCGCCCTCACCCCCGGCGCCGTGCAGTTCGGTGCCCGTCGTGGCCGCAAGGTCATCGACATCGTCGCCGCCGAGGTCTGAGCCTCGGCATCCGCGTAAGGGAGCGCACCGGTGACGGTGCGCTCCCTTCGCCATTTTCGCGGGCGGCCCGGCCTGGGCGGCTCCACCTGAGCAGTACCTGAGAGGATCGAGACATGGCCAGCTTCGTAGACCGCGTGGTGCTCCACGCCGCCGGCGGTAACGGCGGGAACGGCTGCGCCTCGATCCGCCGCGAGAAGTTCAAGCCGCTCGCGGGGCCCGACGGCGGTAACGGTGGCGACGGCGGCACGGTGAAGCTGGTCGTCGACTCGAACACGACCACGCTGCTCGAGTACCACCACTCGCCGCACCGGCGGGCGACGTCGGGCACCCAGGGGATGGGTGACGACAAGGACGGCGCCAAGGGCGGCGACCTGATCCTGAAGGTGCCGGACGGCACCGTCGTGAAGGACCTCCAGGGCAACGTCCTGGCCGACCTCGTGGGCGAGGGCGCCGAGTACGTCGTCGCGGCGGGCGGAAAGGGCGGCCTGGGCAACCGGGCGCTGGCGTCGCAGAAGCGCAAGGCCCCCGGCTTCGCGCTGCTCGGCGAGGAGGGCGACACCGCCGACATCGAGCTCGAGGTCAAGACGATCGCCGACGTGGCGCTCGTGGGCTTCCCCAGCGCCGGCAAGTCGTCGCTGATCGCCGCCATCTCGGCGGCTCGGCCCAAGATCGCGGACTACCCGTTCACGACCCTCGTGCCGAACCTCGGCGTGGTGCAGGCCGGCCAGTCGCGGTTCACCGTCGCGGACGTGCCGGGCCTGATCCCGGGCGCGAGCGAGGGCAAGGGCCTCGGGCTGGAGTTCCTGCGGCACATCGAGCGCACGGCGATGATCGTCCACGTGCTCGACTGCGCCACGCTGGAGCCGGGCCGCGACCCGATCAGCGACCTCGACGTGATCGAGGCGGAGCTCGCCAACTACGCCGGCGACCTCGGCATCGAGGGCGGTCGGGTGCCGCTGAACGAGCGTCCCCGCCTCGTCGTCCTCAACAAGATCGACGTGCCCGAGGCGCGCGAGCTCGCGGACTTCGTGAAGGCCGACCTCGAGGCGCGCGGGCTGCGGGTCTTCGAGATCTCCACCGCGAGCCACGAGGGTCTGCGCGAGCTGAAGTTCGCCCTGGCCGAGATCGTGGAGAAGGCCCGTGCCGCGGCACCGGCTCCTGCCCCGGCTCCGGTCGTGCTGCGACCGCGTGCCGTCAACGAGTCGCGGTTCACCGTGCGGCGTCTGGGCGGTGCGGAGACGGGCTACTGGTTCGAGGTGCGCGGCAGCAAGCCGGAGCGCTGGGTGAAGCAGACCGACTTCAACAACGACGAGGCCGTCGGCTTCCTCGCCGACCGGCTCGCGAAGATCGGCATCGAGGACGGCCTGTTCAAGGCCGGTGCCGTCGCGGGCGACGAGGTGCGGATCGGCGACCCGAACAACGCCGTCGTCTTCGACTGGGAGCCCACGCTGCAGACCGGCCCCGAGCTGCTCGGCGGTCGCGGTACCGACCTGCGGCTCGAGCAGAGCGACCGGCCCACGCGTGGCGACAAGCGCCGCGAGTTCAACGAGCGCATGGACGCCAAGTCCGAGGCCCGGCGCGAGCTGTGGACCGAGCGCGAGGCCGGCGTCTGGACGGACCCGGACGCCGACTGAGCCGCGGACCCGGCACAGCCGGGGCCCGAGCGCTCGGACCGTGGAACGCCGAGCGCCCAGGGGCGTGCTCCGGAGAGGATGAGGACGTGAACTCCCTCGGCCCCTCGGGCGAAACCGCTCAGCGACTCGACAGCGCCCGCTCCGCGATCGCCGGCGCCCGGCGTGTGGTGGTGAAGATCGGCTCGTCGTCGCTGACCGGCCCGGACGGGCACCTCGACGTCGGGGCGCTGCGCGGCGTCGTCGAGGTGCTCGCGGCACGGCAGGCCGCCGGCACCCAGATCGTGCTCGTCACCTCTGGTGCCATCTCTGCGGGGATCGGCCCGCTGGGGCTGGGCACCCGGCCGCGCGACCTCGCCACCATGCAGGCGGCGGCGTCGGTGGGCCAGGGCCAGCTCGCGGGCCGGTACCAGGAGGAGTTCGCGAGGTTCGGCATCCAGATCGGGCAGATCCTGCTGACCGCCGAGGACACCGTCCGGCGCGCCCGCTACCGCAACGCGCAGCGCGCGCTGGAACGGCTGCTCGCGCTCGGCGTCGTGCCGGTCATCAACGAGAACGACGCCGTCACGACCGACGAGCTGAAGTTCGGCGACAACGACCGCCTGGCCGCGCTCGTGTCGCACCTCGTGCGCGCCGACGCGCTGCTGCTCCTGACCGACGTCGACGGTCTGCACGACGCACCGCCGTCGCGCCCCGGAGCCCGCCGCATCCCGCTGGTCGACGACCTCGCCGAGATCGCGGGCGTCGAGGTGACGGCGCGCGGCAGCGCCGTCGGCACGGGTGGCATGGTCACCAAGCTGGAGTCGGTGCGGATCGCCACCGGTGCCGGCGTGCCGACCGTGCTCACGCTGGCGGGCAACGCGGCCGCCGCGCTCGCCGGGGACGACGTCGGCACGTTCTTCTCCGCGACCGGACGCCGCACCTCCGCGCGCCGGCTGTGGATAGCGCACGCCGCCCGGACGGAGGGTCGTCTCCACCTGGACGACGGCGCCGCGCGGGCCGTCCTCGGAGGGCGCGCCTCGCTGCTGCCCGCCGGCATCACGCGCGCCGAGGGCCAGTTCGACGCGGGCGACCCCGTGGAGCTCGTCGCGCCCGACGGGACCGTCGTCGCGCGCGGGCTCGTCGCCTTCGACGCGAGCGACCTCCCGGCACTGCTCGGCCGCTCCACCTACGCGCTGCGCGAGGAACTCGGGGAGGGGTACGACCGGGTCGTCGTGCACCGGGACGACCTGGTGCTGGACCGGCCGATGGGTTGACCGACCGTCCACCCCACGGATTGCCCTCGGCACCGGCCCTCGCTCGACGTACTCTCGACGCATGACGACAGTGAGCCAGGACGAGGCGACCCGTACCGGAGGCGACACCCCCGGAGCCGCGACCCCGCCGTCCGGCACCGCGGACGTCACCGCCGCGGTGCGCGACGTCGCGCGGCGGGCGAAGGTCGCGTCGCGGACCCTTGCCACGGCCAACCGCATGACCAAGGACGCCGCCCTGGGCGCCATCGCGGACGCCCTGGTGGGGTCCGCCGAGAAGATCGTGGCCGCGAACGCCGACGACCTGGAGCGGGGGCGCGCCAACGGCATGTCCGACGGGCTCCTGGACCGGCTGGCGCTCACCCCCGAGCGGATCGCGCAGATCGCCGACGCGCTGCGCGACGTCGCGGGGCTGCCCGACCCGGTCGGTGAGGTGGTGCGCGGGCAGACCCTGCCGAACGGTCTGCGCCTGCGCCAGATCCGGGTTCCCATGGGCGTGGTCGGCATGATCTACGAGGCCCGGCCCAACGTCACGGTCGACGCGGCGGGCCTGGCCCTGAAGTCCGGCAACGCGGTGATCCTGCGCGGGGGGAGCGCCGCCGCGTCGTCGAACGCGGTGATCGTCGCGGTGATGCGCGACGCGCTCGAGGCCCGCGGCCTCCCGGCCGACCTCGTCCAGTCGATCGATCCGTACGGCAGGGCGGGCGGCGTGGCGCTCATGCGCGCCCGTGGCCTGGTCGACGTGCTGATCCCGCGGGGTGGCGCCGACCTCATCCAGACCGTGGTCCGGGAGTCCCTGGTGCCGGTGATCGAGACGGGCGTCGGCAACGTGCACGTCTACGTGGACGCGACGGCCGACGTCGCGATGGCCGTCGCGATCGTGATGAACGCGAAGACCCAGCGGGTCGGCGTGTGCAACGCGGCGGAGACGCTGCTCGTGCACCAGGACGCCGCGGCGTCGTTCCTGCCCGCGGCACTCACCGCGCTGTCCGACGCCGGTGTGGTCCTGCACGGGGACGCCCAGGCCATGTCGTTCGCCCCGGGCGGCTCCGCCATGGTCCCCGCGACGGACGAGGACTGGGCGACGGAATACCTCGCCCTGGAGCTCGGCGTGCGGGTGGTGCCGTCGCTGGACGCGGCGATCGAGCACATCCGCACGTGGTCCTCCGGGCACACGGAGGCGATCGTCACCCGGGACATCGCCGCGGCGGACCGGTTCGTCGCGGAGGTCGACTCCGCCGCGGTGATGGTGAACGCCTCGACCCGGTTCACCGACGGCGGCGAGCTCGGTCTCGGTGCGGAGATCGGAATCTCCACGCAAAAGCTGCATGCGCGGGGCCCCATGGGTCTGACGGAGCTGACCACCACCAAGTGGGTGGTCACGGGCGACGGGCACGTCAAGCCTTGAGGGTTCGCGGGCGTCCCGGAGACCTCCTCAGGATCTCCTTGCGACCTGGTGCCGCGATGTACTGGCCGCAATTCGTCCGTGAGAGACTAAAGCCCACCTGAGCACGTTCGACTGGGAGGAACACCCGTGCTGCACAACGCTGTCCTGGCCGCCGAGGCTGCCGCGGAGCATGCCGACGAGCCGGTCGCTCCGATCGTTCTCGGCCTGATCGCCTTTGGCGCGCTCATGGCCGCACTTGTCGTCACGTACGCGTTCCGCAACGTCGGTAACCGGCACTGATCCGCCAGACGGGAGCCTGACGACCAGATGAGCGCACCCACCGTATGAGTGCCCCCACTGGGACCAGGCCGCGCATCGGGGTGATGGGCGGCACGTTCGATCCCATCCACCACGGGCACCTCGTGGCCGCGAGCGAGGCGGTCGCCCACCTGGGGCTGGACGAAGTCGTCTTCGTCCCCACGGGCCGGCCGGGGTTCAAGCAGAAGCAACGGGTCACCCCCGCCGAGCACCGCTATCTCATGACGGTGATCGCCACGGCGTCGAACCCGCGATTCACGGTGAGTCGTGTCGACATCGACCGAGCGGGCCTCACCTACACGGTGGACACCCTCCGGGACCTGCGTCAGCAGCGACCGGAGGCGGACCTCTACTTCATCTCGGGTGCGGACGCCATCCAGCAGATTCTCCGGTGGAAGGATGCCGAGAAGCTGTGGGACATGGCACACTTCGTCGCTGTCACACGGCCAGGGCACCTGCTCTCCGTGGACGGGCTGCCTCGGGACGGTGTGACGACGCTCGAGGTTCCTGCGCTAGCTATCTCCTCGACCGACTGTCGTCGTCGGGCCGAGGAGGGGTTGCCGGTCTGGTATCTGGTGCCTGACGGCGTGGTCCAGTACATCGCCAAGCACGGACTGTATCGAGGTCTTCACGATGAGTGACAACAAGGGTCGTCCCATGACGCGCCGCGAGATTCGCGAGCGTGAGGCTGCCGCCGCGGCCGCCGCCGGTGGTGGCGCTGGTAGCCCCGCTGGTGGCGCCTTCCCGCCGCAGGGCGGGCAGCAGCCGCCGCCGCACCGTGGTGCCCCCGCGCCCGCGCCCGAGGGCGGCTGGTCGCCGCAGAACCCGCCGGTCGCACGGCCCCCGCAGGCGACGGGTGGCTCACGCGGTGTGGACGCGACGGGCCGCCTGACTCCCGTGCAGCAACCCGGTGGCAACCCGCCGCCGCCTTACGGCGCCGGTGGGCCAGGACAGGGACGGCCCGGTGCCGCGCCGTCCGGCCCGGCCGGCCGTGGTGCCCCGCCGGCAGGTCCCGGTGGCCGCGCGCCTGGTCCGGGTGGTGCTCCTGGTCAGCAAGGCCCTGGCCCCGGTGGACCGGGGCAGCAGGGCGTGGGTCCGCACAGTGGTGCGGGCCCCCAGGGCGGCCCGCCCAACCCGTTCGGCTCCCGGCAGTCCGCGGCCCCCGCGCCGCCCGCCCCCCAGCAGGGCCGGTCCGGGCGGTTCGGCGGACAGAACGCTCCCCAGGGCCCAGGTGCCGGTGGTCCCGGCCGGACCGGCGACCCCGGGCAGACGACCCAGTGGGGGGCGCCTCCGCCTGCGCCGTCGCAGGCGCCGTCGAGCCCGCCCTCACCGTTCGGCACCCGGTCCGGAGCGCCTGGCGCTCCCGGGGCGCCCGGCGGCCTCGCCCAGCAGCGTCCCGGCGGGCCGGGACAGCCTGCCGGCGGACCGCCCAGCGCGATGGCGGCCGGCGCTCCGGCTCCCGCCCTGCCCTGGGAGTCCGGCGCACAGGCCGCACCGCAGTCGCTGCCCCCGGGTGGCGGCCCCGGCGCCCCGGCCTCCCCGTTTCCCGGGCGTCCCGGTGCTGGTGGTCCCGGTGGTCCCGGGGCCGGCCAGCCGGGTGGTCCCGGACAGCAGCAGCCCGGCGGTCCCGGCGGCCAGTTCGGCCCTGGTCCGGTCGCTCCCTCCCGCGCCTCCCGCCGCGACGCGGACGAGGAGTGGGACGAGGAGGAGGACGAGGGACCCCAGTACACCTGGCTGCACTACATCATCCTGGTGGTCGTCGCGTTCGTGCTGGGCCTCCTGATCTGGAAGCTCGTGCTCGAGGGCGACAGTGCCCTGCAGGACCAGGCCGCAGCGCTGCTGGGCACACTGCCGGGCGGGACACCCGCCGGCTTCACAGGAGGTGGTGCGGCATGACCGCGACAGACCGCGCTACAGAGCTCGCGATCCGTGCGGCGCGCGCCGCGAGCGGCGTCAAGGCGCAGGAGATCATCGCGCTCGACGTGAGCGAGCAGCTCGTGCTGACCGACGTGTTCCTCATCGCGTCCGGCGCCAGCGAACGACAGGTCTCGGCGATCGTCGACGC
The DNA here is from genome assembly GCF_054782895.1 of Promicromonospora xylanilytica. Classification (NCBI taxonomy): domain Bacteria; kingdom Bacillati; phylum Actinomycetota; class Actinomycetes; order Micrococcales; family Promicromonosporaceae; genus Promicromonospora; species Promicromonospora xylanilytica. The sequence continues at coordinate 331,129 of NZ_BAAGRP010000004.1, read as the reverse complement.
CGTCGAGGAGGCGCTCTTCAAGGAGGGCGTCAAGCCCATCCGGCGTGAGGGCAAGTCCGAGGCCCGGTGGGTGCTGATCGACTTCGGTGACGTCGTGGTGCACGTGCAGCACGCAGAGGACCGCACGTACTACGCGCTCGAGCGGCTCTGGAAGGACTGCCCGGCCATCCCTCTCCCCGAGGACGCGCAGGGCGGTGGCGACACCGGTGAGTACAGCGACCCCGACGACGGCGCGATCCACCTGGCCGGGGACAACCACAGGTGACCGCGGGCACGATCGTGCTGCTGCGCCATGCGCGCACGGCGTACAACGCAGGGCTGCGCCTGCAGGGCCAGATCGACATCCCGCTCGACGAGGTCGGACTCTGGCAGGCGGAGCAGGGTGCCACGGCGCTGGCCGCATCGCACAAGGGTTCCCTCGTGGTGTCCAGCGACCTCCAGCGGGCACAGGACACGGCCGCCGCCTACGCGCGGCACGTGGGCCTGGAGGTCGTGACCGACGCCGGGCTGCGCGAGCGCTCGTTCGGCATCTGGGAGGGCATGACGGACACCGAGATCGTCGAGCGCTGGCCGGACGAGCACGCGGTCTGGCGTAGCGGCGGGGAGCCGCCCGTCGAGGGCGTCGAGCCGAAGGACGTGGTGGCCCGGCGCATGGAGGCGGCGGTGCTACGGCACGCCGAAGCGCTGAGCCCGGGGGAGACGCTGGTCGTGGTGTCGCACGGGTCGGCCATCACGCAGGCGATCACCCGGCTGCTGGACCTCGACCCCGCGACGTGGCGCGGGCTGCACGGCCTGCACAACGTGCACTGGTCGCACCTGCGGGCCTCCGGGCCGGGAGCGACGCCCGCCTGGCGGCTCGTGGCGCACAACGTGGGGGCCGGGTACCCGCTCGACACCTGGCAGGCCGGGCCCGAGGCGCGGTAGCGACGAGCGGGTGACGGAACGCACGGGGTTCTGATTTGGTCCCTGGCGTCGGTCTGCATAGACTAACGACGCTCGCCCGGCTGGTTATGGCTGGGGGAGACCAATTTCGGGGCTGTGGCGCAGCTGGTAGCGCACCTGCATGGCATGCAGGGGGTCGGGGGTTCGAGTCCCCCCAGCTCCACCGAAGTGATGACGCGGGACATCGGTTGATCGGTGTCCCGCGTCATTGTTTTGTCCGAGAGCCTGGCAATCGGTCGGGCTCTTGTTCGTCGGGGGCCGTGCCGGCCGGCGTGGTCCGTTTTGAGCATGCACGTGGGCCTGGTTCTCGGCCGTCGAGCATGCGTGATTGCGTTCTGGAAGCGGACCTTGCCTGCGGCTGCTCGAACCGCAAGGTCGTGGTCCGGTTCGGCGTCGAGCCGCAAGCTACGCGTCGATCCGGGCTCTGGGCGACGTGCTTCTTTCGGCTCGGGACCTGGGGACCACGATGATCGTGCGGTTCGGCACCGGCCGCGCCGTCCGATCGGTCCGCGACCTGCGGCCCCAGCCCCACCGTGATGACGCGGGACATCGTTGACAGATGTCCCGCATCATCACCTTTATCCCGGAAGCGTTCGTCGCGAGAACACGGGATCTCGCGTCGCCGGTGTCATGCTCAGCGGCCGAGGTCGTGCGGAACGGTGACGTCGACGGTGCAGCCCACCGAGCGGCCGATCTCGTCGTGACCGGCGTAGGTCAGCGTGTAGACCCGGCCGCTGCCGTCGCCATCCCGCTCGGCGCGCAGCTGTCCGACGACCGACGGAGTCCCCGTGACGAATCCGGACACGTCCCCCTCGCCGCCACCGGAGACCTCGACGAGCTCGAAAGCTCGCGGCCCCAGAACCCCGTCAGGCAGGTCGACGTCGACGGTGACGTCGACCAGCTGCCGGTTCGGCGCCCAGAGGACCGGTCGGTCAACCGTGCAGTCCAGCTCCCGAGCGGCGACGGGCTCGTCGAGGGCGGCAACGGCGTGACCGATCGTCGCGGTCAGCCGGCCGCCGGACTCGTAGTACATGTGCGCTGTGTTGCCGTCGAAGTAGAAGGTCGGGGCCGCCGACCGGCCGAGGTCCGGGGCCTCCGCCATCGAGTCGTGGACCATGCCGAGGTGAACCTCCTGGTCGAAGTTCTCGCCCACGTCCACCGCGTGCATGTTGCCGTCGCTGGCGTGGAAGACAACCAGGTTCCGGCCCTCCCACCGCAGGAAGAACGGCCCCGACACGTTCGGCTCCTCGATCCCCCGCGGCGTCACGATGGGATCGGGCTGGACCGCCCAGCTTCGCGCGTCGTCGGACACCGCCCAGCGGATCCGCCGGGCAACGGATCCGGTCTCCCCGGGCAGCGCGTTCGCCGGGTTGTCCATGAACAGCATCAGGTAGCGGGTGCCGAGCCGCTCCACGGGCTGCTCGAAGACGCGCGCGTACGACGTCTCCCGGCCGGTGGTCTCGTCCCGCTGGACCGCGGTGCCGCCGTACTCGAAGTGGATGCCGTCGACCGAGGTGGCGTACCTGGTGATCGTGTTCTCGCCGTGGAAGTACAGGAAGAGGCGCTGCTCGCCTTCCACCCACACGGCATGCGGCGACGAGATGTGGCTGACGGTGCCGTAGTGCGGTGGCCAGCTGTTGGTGATGAGCGGGTTGCCGTCGTACTCGGTCCACGGGCCGTCGATCGAGTCGGCGTAGGCCAGGGCGATGCCGCCCGGCCGCTCGTGCGGGGCGTAGTACATGTAGTAGGTCCCGAGCGGCTCGGCGAAATAGTCCGCGGCGCGGATCACGCTGGGGAAGATGAACTCGTTCGTCGGGTTGTACACCAGGTCGCTCTTGTCGAACGCCGTGCCCATATAGCTGAACTCCGGAAAGGTGGACGGTTCGCTCCCTGCCTCTGCCCCCGAGGCGGACGCGGAGGCGGTCACCGCCAGGGCGACGGCCACGAGGCCCGTCGTAGCGGCGCGGGGTGCGCGGCCCGTCATTCGGGTTCGGTTCACGACTCTCTCCTTTGAGATCGGTGGCCACGTGCACGGATCCGTGCGCCGTATCCAGGTCGTGAGCGTCAGCTTTCGGCGCCGTCCACACCGCGGTCAAGGCCGGTAATCGAACCCACCAGCAGCGGTGCCGCAAGCGTGCGGTCGGGAACGGGCCAATCCGATGAGTTTCCGTGGCTCCCGGAGTCGGCCGTACAACCGCTCCGACGAAAGGAACTCACGATGGTCACCACGCTCCGCAGCTTCAGCGGATTCTCCGTCGACGACACGAGCGCGGCGCTCCGTTTCTACCGCGACACCCTGGGGCTTCCCGCACGCGAGAACGCCATGGGCGGGCTCGAGCTCGACCTCACCGGCGGTGCCTCGGTGTTCGTCTACCCCAAGGGGGACGCGCACGTACCGGCGTCGTACACCGTGCTGAACCTCGTCGTCCCGGACATCGACGAGGCCGTGACGCAGCTGGAGACGGCCGGGGTCGGCCTGATCCGGTACCCCGAGTTCGAGCAGGACGAACGGGGCGTATCGCGAAGCACCGACCCGAGCAAGGGGCCGACGATCGGCTGGATCGCCGACCCGGCGGGCAACGTCATCGCACTCATCCAGGAGTGATCCGACCCTTGGCCCAGCAGCTCGGGCCGGTCCACCGCGTTCGCGGGGTCCGGCTGGTCCCGCGGCGGTTGACCGCCGAGAGCCGTCGTGCCTATCGTCCACAGCGGGCGAGGGGAGCGAAGCCGTGGACGTCAACGAGCTGCTGGACCTGGAGCACCAGGGGTGGAAGTCCCTGTGCGACAGCACGGGTGCGGACTTCTACGGGTCCGTGATGACCGACGACGGCGTCATGGTCCTGGCCAACGGCGTGGTCCTCGACCGGTCGGCCGTCGTGGCCTCTCTCGGCGCCGCACCGCCCTGGCGTACCTACGAGATCTCCGGTGAACGCCTGATCGAGCTGGGCCCCGACGACGCGATCCTCGTCTACACGGGCCGTGCCTACCGCGACGGCGACGAGCCTGCGTTCGTCGCGCTGATGTCGAGTGTCTACGCCCGTCGGGGCAATGCGTGGAGACTGGCGCTCTACCAGCAGACACCGCTGCCGCAGGCCGTCTGACCCGGTTCGCGCCGCCGGCGGTCAATGGCTGTGCCGCGTGTCGAGGTCACCGGCCTCCTGTCCCGGCTCGACGACGACGAACTGGCCCATCATTCCCTGGTCCTCGTGCCAGAGCAGGTGGCAGTGATACATGTACGGCACGTCGGGGTCGGTGTAGCGCGTGAACCGCAGGCCCAGCCGCAGCCGCACGTCCGGCGGCAGGTAGACGGTGTCCTTCCAGCCGGACAGCTCCGGTGGCGGCGGGTCCCCGTCGACGTCGAGCACCCGGAACTGGACGTCGTGGACGTGGAAGTTGTGCGGTTGGCGGTGGCCGTTCCACACCTCCCAGACCTCGGTCGTGTCGACGGTGACGACGTCGTCGATCCGGTTCATGTCCATCGACTCGCGGTTGATCCGGTTGTTGCGCAGCTCGAGCCGCCGGGTCTCGGCGACGGAGGCCTCGTCGAAGCGGTCGATGGTCGCGAGCTGCGCGGGCAGGTCCGCCGACGGGTCGAGACTGCCGGCAGCGTCCAGCAGCAGGACGTCGAGCGTGTCCGCGGCGCCTGTACTGCGCGCCCGGCTGTTCGAGAGGCCGAGGTCCTGGGGGTAGGAGCGCAGCGTCGTCGTCTCGCCCGCGCTCATCCGGACCACGATCTCGGCGCGCTCGCCAGGAGTGAGCTGCACGCGGACCAGCCCGACCGGCTCCCGGAGGAGTCCGCCGTCGCCGGCGATCATGGAGAACTCCCGGTCGTCGGAGAATCCGAAGGAGTAGCTGCGCGCCGTCGAGGCGTTCAGCAACCTGAGCCGGGTCAGCTCGGACGTGACCGCCAGGACCGGGCCCGCCGTCCCGTTGACCAGGATGGTGTCGCCGATCATGCCGTTGTCCCTCCGGGAGCTGTCGACGAGGCGGCCCCGGCCGTCGAAGGTCTTGTCCTGCACGATGACGGGGATGTCGTCGACGCCGTAGCGACGGGGGAGCGCGAGCGAGGACTCGGCGTCGTCGTCGACGATGAACAGGCCGCCGAGGCCACGGTAGACGTGGCGTTCCGTCGCGCCGTGCGGGTGCGGGTGGTACCAGAGCGTCGCGGCCGGCTGGTCGATCTGCCAGCCTGGTGACCAGGTACCGCCGGGTTCGATCATCTGGTGCGGCCCGCCGTCGGCCGCGGCCGGCAGGTGCATGCCGTGCCAGTGCAGTGTCGTGGCCTCGTCGAGGTCGTTCCGCACGTTGACCCGTACGGACTCGCCACGCCGTGCGCGGAGCGTGGGCCCGAGGAGCGCCCCGTTCAGGCCCCACGTCTCGGCGTCACCCCCTGGCACGATGGCCGACCGTCCCGCCTGCGCGGTCAGGTCGAAGACCGCGACGCCGTCGTGGCGCACCGGCTCGGCCAGCGGTGGGACGTGGAGCGGGTTGCGGAAGTCGACGCGGTCGACCGTGCTGATCGACCCACGCGGGTCGAGCACGTCGCATCCGGTGAGCGTCAGGGTGGCACCTGCGCCGATGCCGAGGGCAGCGAGCCGGAGAAAGCCGCGGCGGTCCAGCCCGGACGATCGCCTGCGAGGTCCCGTCTCTTCCGGGGCGGTCACGGCAGCGCCGGGACCCGGTAGGCGTACTGCTCCGCCGCGACCTTCGCCCCCATGCGCAGGAAGAAGCCGAGGGTGAGGTCCCGGAAGAGGTTCCCGGTCGCGGACGTCACCTTGCGGTCACCGATCCGGCGGCCGAAGCGCACCACCTTCTCCGCGTGCGCCTTGCGCTCGCGGACGAAGCCGTCGAAGGCCGCCGCGGGCGTCGGCGCGTCCCGCAGGAGGCCGGCCAGGACGACGGCGTCCTCGACGGCGAGGCTCGCGCCCTGCCCGCTGGACGGGCTGACCGCGTGTGCCGCGTCTCCGATCAGGCAGGTGGTGCGGGTGGACCAGGCCGTGAGCTCCGGCATGTCGTAGATCGGCCAGGCGCCCACGGACTCGTCGGCGGCGTCCAGGACCGCTCGGACCGGGGCGGGGTCCTTGGCGTGCAGCTCCCGGATGGTGGCCATCCAGGCAGGCTGGTCGAGGTGGCCGAGCTCCGACCTGGCCGGTTCGTCGGCACGGGGGACGTTGGTGAACCAGTAGGCGACCGAGTCCTTGACGGCGTGGCCGAAGAACGCCCGGTGGCCGAAGTACATCTGCTGACGCGTGGTGTCCGGCAGGTCGGTGGTCGCCCACCCGCCACAGTCCACGATGCCGGTGTAGGCGGGCCGCGGTGCGTCCGGCCAGGTGAGCCGGCGGACGGCGGACCAGATGCCGTCGGCGCCGATGACGACGTCCGCGTGCACGGTGCGTCCGTCGGTGAACACCGCCTCTACTCCCTCAGGCCGTTCGTGGAGCGCGCCGAGATGGGCGCCGAACAGGAAGGGGATGCCGGTCCGCTGTGCGCGCCGGGCGAGCTCCACCTGGAGGCGCGCGCGCCGGAGCACGACGCTGCGCGCGCCGAAGCGGGCCAGGTCGTCCTCGCCGTCCAGCTCGGCGACCCTGCGCCCGCGTGCGTTGTGGAAGTCCATCCCGGACAGCTCGAACCCGCCGGCCGCAGCGGGGACGTCCCCGTGGCCGATGGCATCGAGCGCGTTCACGCCGTTCGGGGCGAGGGTCAGGAACGCGCCGCCGGCGTTGTCGAACCCGGTCCGGGTCTCCGCGACGACCACGTCGTCGAGGCCGGCCCGGTGCAGGGCCAGGGCGAGGGCCGATCCGGCGATGCCGCCGCCGACTACGAGAACTCTCATGGATCTGCTCCTTCCGATAACGTTCGTTCGTGCGAACGAACTAATTTCCAGAGTAGCGTGGTGCCATGAGCTGGTCAACGCATGAGGATGCCGCCCGGGCCGAGGCGCTCGGGGCTCTGGCCGACTCCGGCCGTCGGCTGAGCACGGCGATGATCCTGTTCCACACGAACCTCTCGCGGCGGGTCGGGCTCGGCGTGACGGAGGAGAAACTGCTGGAGCTCGTCCGTAGGTACAGCAATCCATCGGTGGGTGACCTGGCCGAGTACGCGGGCATGGCGAAGAACTCCGTCAGCGACGTGCTCGACCGGCTGGAGGCCAAGGGGTTCATCGTGCGCGAGCCGCATCCCAGCGACGGGCGCAAGGTCGCCATCGTCGCCACCGAGGAGGGGGCCGCGCGGATCGGCAAGCACTTCGCCGGCATGATGGGCCGCCTCGACGAGCTCAATGCCGGCTACTCCACCGAGGAGGTGGCCCTGATCGCGGAGTACCAGCGGCGGGCCGCGGAGATCCAGCAGGCCGAGGCACGCGTGCTGGCGGACGGCGCCGACTGAGCTGCGGCGGGCAGGCGGCCGGGCGATAGGCTCGCCCCGTGCTGGACGGACGGGCAGGCGACGACGAGCTCGGGTTCCGCCGGACGGAGCGAGGAGACCTCCGGAAGATCCAGGAGTGGCTCCGTCGCGAGCACGTCGCCCGCTACTGGGCCCACGACACGAGCGACGCGGCGATCGAGCGCGACTTCGCGGGCAGCATCGACGGTACGGAGCCGTCCGAGGATTTCATCGTCGATCACGGCGGCGAGCCCTTCGCGTTCGTGCAGCGCTGCCGCATCCACGACTACCCGGACGGCTTCGCGGAGCTCATGGCGCTCGTCGACGTGCCGCCCGGCGCCCTGACCATCGACTACTTCATCGGTGAGCCGGCCATGGTCGGCCGCGGGCTCGGAAGCCGGCTGGTCGAGAGGTTCACGGAGCGCTGCTGGCAGGACCACGAGCGCGCACCCGCGATCATCGTCCCCGTGTCGGCGAGCAACGTCGCGTCGGGGGGCGCGCTCCGCTCGGCGGGCTTCGCCCACGTCGCCAGCGGGTACCTGGAGCCGGACAGCCCGCTCGACGACGGGCAGCACGTCGTCTACCGCAGGGACCGGCCGACCGAGGCCTGACCTGGCCTCAGTCCGCGGGTCGCGCGTAGGCGCCGCCCCACGCGTCGAGCCAGCCGACCACCTGGTCGAGGGACCGGCCGAGGTCGGTGAGGGAGTACTCGACGCGGGGCGGCACCTCCGCGTAGACGGTGCGGACGACGATGCCGTCGGCCTCGAGGTCCCTGAGCACCCGCGTCAGGGTGCGCGGCGTGACCGTGCCGAGCCGCCGTTGCAGCTCACCGAAGCGGTGCGTGCGTTCCAGCAGGTACTTGACGGTGCTCAGCTTCCACGCTCCGCCGAGCACGGCCATCGACACCTCCACAGGGCAGACCTCGATGGCCCGCTGGACGGGAGTGCGCATGGTCTCCGGTGGCATGGTTCGACACTATCCCAAAGGTCAGTATGGGTCAGCAATGTGCGTACTTGTGAAAGCCGTACTGGGTTCCTAGCGTGGAGCACGTACTGGTCGCCGTCGAGGGAGAAGCACATGCACGCGCTGGTCGTCACCGCTCACCCGAGCCCCCGGTCGCTGACCGCCACGCTGACGCGCGTGGCCCGGTCCGGGCTCGAGGGCTCCGGCTGGTCCGTCGAGGTGTCCGACCTCTACGCGATGGGGTGGGACCCGGCGGTGCGCATGGAGGACTACGGCGACGTCAGGAGCGGGACCGGCTCGTCGCGGTCGAGGCACGCGTACGACGCCGGGGCGCTGGCGCCCGAGATCGTCGCCGAGCAGGACAAGCTGCGCCGCGCCGACCTGCTGGTGCTGCTGTTCCCGATGTGGTGGCACGGCATGCCCGCCATGCTCAAGGGCTGGTTCGACCGGGTGTTCGTCAACGGGTTCGCGTTCGGCCTCCAGGACGACGCCGGCCTGCCGCGCAAGTACGGGGACGGCGGCCTGGCCGGTCGCCGGGTGCTCGCCGTCGTCACGGCGGGGGACCGCGGCGAGTCGTTCGCGCCACGGGGGCTGAACGGGGACCTGGCGGAGCTGTTCTTCCCGTTCCTGCACGGGATCGCCTGGTACACGGGCATGGAGCCGCTGCGGCCGCACCTGGTGGCCGGCGTCGACCGGCCGGGCTGGGACGGGGTGGACCAGGAGGTGGGGCGGCTGCGCGAGCGGATGGCGGGCCTGGAGGCGGAGGTCCCGATCCGGTACCGCTCCCTGGCCGACGGTGACTACGGACGGGACCGCATGTTGCGAGTCGACGTGCTGCCGGGGGAACGTGGGCTAAGGATCCATGAACGTCGCGACGGCGAGCGGCAGGAAGGTCTCGCCGAGCACTGTGTCGACGATCACCGTCTCGCCTCGTGACGCTCATTGACCTCAACCGTGGTTGAGGTTCTAGCGTCGGAAGCATTCGATGAGAGGACAAGCAATGCCCGTCTACACCCTGCCTGACCTGCCCTACGACTACGCGGCGCTCGAGCCGCACATCAGCGGGCGGATCATGGAGCTGCACCACGACAAGCACCACGCCACCTACGTGGCCGGCGCGAACGCCGCGCTCGACGCGCTCGCCGCAGCCCGGGAGAACAACGACCTCGCCGCGGTGAACCTGCACGAGAAGAACCTCGCGTTCAACCTGGGCGGCCACATCAACCACACGGTCTTCTGGCACAACCTCTCGCCCGACGGCGGTGGCGAGCCGGACGGTGAGCTCGCGGCAGCGATCGCCGACCAGTTCGGCGGCTTCGCGGCGTTCAAGGACCACTTCGCCGCCGTGGCGACCGGCATCCAGGGGTCCGGCTGGGCCGTGCTGGGCTGGGACAGCATCGGTGAGCGACTGCTGGTGTTCCAGCTGTTCGACCAGCAGGCCAACGTCCCGCTGGGGATCACCCCGCTGCTGATGCTCGACATGTGGGAGCACGCTTTCTACCTGGACTACCTCAACGTGAAGGCGGACTACGTCAAGGCGTTCTGGAACCTGGCCAACTGGTCCGACGTCGCCGGCCGGCTCGACCGGGCGCGCGCCGCCACGGGAAGCCTGATCACCGCGGTGTGAGGTGGTCCGGCGGGTGGTCCGGCGGCGTCGGGGCGCTGACTGCAGACTTCATCGCGGCCCCAGACGCTGACTGCAGACTTGGTCGCGGATACGGGCTCCGTACCCGCGACCAGGTCTGCAGTCGGCGGTGGCGGGCGCGACCAACTCTGCAGTCGGCGGCCGCTTTGGTCCAGCGGGCCGAATCGGTCTAGACTGACGGCGCTCGCCCTGATGGGTGGACGTTCTGGGGCTGTGGCGCAGCTGGTAGCGCACCTGCATGGCATGCAGGGGGTCGGGGGTTCGAGTCCCCCCAGCTCCACCGATCGTGATGACGCGGGACATCGTTCGTAGATGTCCCGCGTCATTCGTTTTCATAGCCGAGAGCCGTCGGATGCGCGCTCCTCGCTCCGCCGGATGGTTCACTAGGTGTCCGCTGAAGATCTGGAGACTGAGAGGTCGTGGTCCGCCGGTCGGGCCCAGGTGGCGAATGTCTGACAAGGCCGACTTCAAGAAGAGCCTCGACTGCTATCGCGCCGAGCGCGGCAGATTTCGGGTCCTCGACGTGCCCGTCCTGCAGTACCTCATGATCGACGGGCACGGCGACCCCAACACCTCGCCCGTCTTCACCGAGGCGGTCGAGACGCTGTACCCACTCGCGTACACGCTCAAGTTCACCAGCAAGCGGGAGCTCGGCCGCGACTTCGTCGTCATGCCGCTGGAAGGGCTGTGGTGGGCGGAGGACATGGATTCGTTCACCGCCGCGCGGGACAAGTCGCGGTGGAGCTGGACCCTGATGATCATGCAGCCGGACTGGATCGACCAGGACCTGTACGCCGCCGCCGTCGACCAGGTCCGGGCGAAGACCGGCCCCGCCCGGCTCGACGACGTCCGTCTCGAGCCGCTCTCCGAAGGGCGCTGCGTGCAGACACTGCACGTCGGCACGTTCGACGACGAGGCCGACGTGCTCGCGCGGATGCATGACGAGTTCATCCCGGGCAACGGCCTCCGGATGGTCGGCAGGCACCACGAGATCTACCTCAGCGACCCCCGCCGGGTCGCGCCCGAGAAGCAGCGGACGATCCTTCGGCAGCCGGTCAGGGGCGGCGCGGACGGCCCGTGAGCCCGACGACCGCCGGCTAGACCTCCGGCGAGACGAGGCCCACGCGGTAGGCGAGCACCACGGCCTGGACCCGGTCGCGCAGGCCGAGCTTCGCGAGGATCCGGGACACGTAGGTCTTCACCGTCTCCGGGGTGATGACGAGCTCCCCGGCGATCTCCGCGTTGGACAGCCCGGCGGCGAGCTGCCCGAGCACCTCGAGCTCCCGCGCCGTCAGGCTGCGTACGATCTCGTCCCTGGCGGGCCGGGACGTGTCGGTCGGGCGCAGTCGCTCGGCGAAGCGGCCGATGAGAGCGCGCGTGACGGTGGGGGCGAGCAGGGACTCGCCCTGGGCGACCGTCCGGACGGCGCCCACCAGCTCGGCCGGGGGAGAGTCCTTGAGGAGGAACCCGCTGGCCCCGGCGCGGAGCGCCTGGTAGACGTACTCGTCGACGTTGAAGGTGGTCACCATCAGCACCTTGGCCGGCGTCTCGGCGTCGGGGCCCGCGATCTGCCGTGTCGCCTCGATACCGTCCAGCACGGGCATCCTGATGTCCATGACCACCACGTCGGGCCGTAGCCGGAGGGCGGCCTCGACGGCCGAGCGGCCGTCCGCCGCCTCGCCCACGACCTCCATGTCGGGCTGCGCGGAGAAGATGGTGACGTAGCCGACCCGGACCAGCTCCTGGTCCTCGCAGACGAGCACGCGGATGGGGGGTCGTGGGTCCGTCGGGGTGACGGTCATGAGCTTCTCCTGGTCGGGCTGGAAGGGATCACGGCGCGCACGCTGAACCCGCCGCCGGGCAGCGGGCCGGCCTCCAGGTCGCCGTCGAGCACCCGGACACGTTCCCGGAGCCCGGCGAGACCGCGGCCCCCGGGCGGAGCGACCGGCGGGACCGGCGCGGCCGGCGTGGCCGGCCCCTCTGTGGTCACCTCGATCTCGAGGTGTTCGTCGGCGTGCCGCAGCCGGACGGCGGTCGGCCGCCCCGCCGCGTACTTGAGCGCGTTGGTGAGCGACTCCTGCACCACCCGGTAGGCGGCCAGCTCGACGGCGTCGGGCCGGGGGCGCGGTTCGCCGACCTCGGCCCACTCCACGGGCTGACCGGACTGGCGGGCCTGCTCGACGAGGTCGCCCACCCGGCCGAGGGCGGGCGCCCGGTCGGCCGACGCCGACTCACCGGTCGCCTCGAGCACGCCCAGCAGGTACCGCAGCTCGGTCAGGGCGCGGCGGCCGGTGCCGCTGATGGCCGCGAGGCCCTCGCCCGCCCGGTCCGGCGTCGCGGGCAGGAGGTACTGCGCGGCGTCGGCCTGGACCACCATCGCCGTCACGTGGTGGGTCACCACGTCGTGCAGCTCCCTGGCGATCCGGGCTCGTTCGTCCGACGTCGCCACGGCGGCCGCCAGACGCCGGTGCTCGACCTCCTCGGCCCGCCAGCGGCGCATTCCTGTGCCGGCCATCCAGATCACCACCAGTACGAGATAGAAGGCGAGAAAATCCGGGAGCCGGTTGGGCGATCCGAGGCCGGATACCGTGGCCGCCAGCGCGAGGTAGCCGAGGGTCGCCAGGACGGCGGCGACGCGGCGCCATCGGGCCAGGTACGCCCCGACGGCGTACAGCGCGAAGTAGAGGCCTACGCTCGCGAACGTCGACGGGTACGACAGCGTCTGGTCCAGAGCGAACGCGGTGCCGATGATCGCCAGACAGACCAGCGGCCACCGGCGGCGGATCGCGAGGGGCGCGCACTGCGCGACGAGCAGCGTCACGGCCAGCGCGTCCGCCGGCCGCTCGGGCAGGTCGCCGAGCTCCACGCCGATGGTCGACAGCGTCGGGACGAAGCCGAGCCCCGTCAGGAGCGCCGCCAGCACGCCGTCCCGGACGGTCGGGCGGCCGACGTGCCACCGACGGGGTCTCGGACGGAGGCGCTGGGCCTGGTCGGACGCGGTGTTGGCGGGCACCGCCCGAGCCTACGGGCGGGGGCGGCGAACCGGGACCAGCGTGCCCCGGCGTCGGGCGAGCAGCAGCATCGGGACGGCGAGCAGCAGGCTGAGCAGCACGGTGACCACGGAACCCTCGATGCCGAAAGCACCGCCGGTCAGCAGCGCCGGGCCGGACACCTCCGCGACCAGCAGCCCCGGAGCGGCGTGGCCGGAGACGTTGATGCCGATCAGGGCGACGGCGCTGTTCCACGCGAAGTGGAGCCCGATGGCGAACCAGAGGTTGCGCCGCCAGAGGAACGCCGCGCCCAGCAGGCCGCCGGCCTCGATCGCGATCGCCAGCCCGGACCACAGGGTGGCACCAGGGTTGAGCAGGTGCGTCAGGCCGAAGAACAGCGCGGTGATCGGCAGCGCGATCCAGCTACCCAGCAGCCGCTCGAGGGCCTGCACGGCGAAGCCACGGAACATGAGCTCCTCGGTGACGGCCGCACCGCACGCGATGCCGAGCACCGGTCCGACGACGGCCAGCACGTCGACGTCGGCCCAGGTGAACGAGTAGCCGCCGAGAGCGGTGATGACGGACGCGGAGGCGGCGACGAACCCCACGCCGATGGCGGCGCCGAACAGCGCCTCCGGCACGGCACGGCGGCCGGCGATCTCCGGGGTGCTTCGCCTGGCGACGAAGCGCATGACCGCCCAGTAGACGACCACGGCGAGGGCGGCGCCCAGCACCGGGACCACCGTGACCGGTTCGCTCTGTGCGGTCAGTCCGGCGACGACGCCGACGCCGACCAGACCGATCATCATCCAGGTCAGCGGGAACCGGAGAAAGCGGGCGAGCGGTCCACCGCTGTTGTCGCCCACGGAATCCTGGTGGGGTGTCGTGACTGTCGTGCTCATGGGGGCCTCCGTCGTTGTGTGGCCGCGGGGCTCCGCGACCAGGAACAACGCTATGAGCGGGGCGGTTCTGGCGAATCACCCCCGGGCAAGCAGGCCGGGTAGCTCTTTCGGGGGACGGGCGTCGTTCCCCTGGCGTCCACCCGGGGGATGACGGCGGGCGTCGCGGTCCGACCACGGTCCGATGACCCGGGAGCCGGCCCGTGGCAACGTTCTTGGCATGACCACGGTTCCGGACGTTCAGACCTGGCCCGCCCCGTCGGTGTCGGCCTCCATCCGCCGCGCGGTACGCGTCGGGGCAGTCGTGCTCCTGAGCGTCCTGCTCGGCGGGCCTACCTCCTGGGCGCAGGGCGCTCTTCCGAGCGAGCTCGCGTCCTTCGCGAACTCGGCCAGCGGCTGGACGGTGCTGACCGCCCTGCTCGTCTTCTGGTCACGGGCACGTACGGGACAGGCAGCCCTGCTGGGTGCCGTCAGCTTCGTCCTGCTGGTGCTCGGATATGCGGTCGCGTCGCAGCTGCGCGGGCTCTGGTACGACCCGCTGCTGTTCTCCGCGGTCGGTCTGGTGGCCGGCCCGTTCGTGGGGGTCGCGGCGTCCTGGCTGCGCGCGACCGGCGTCCGAGTGGCCCTTGGTGTGACAGTCCTCGCCGGGATCTTCGTCGGTGAGGGCGTCTACGGGCTCACGGTCGTGCGGGAGACCACGAGCCCCGTCTACTGGTCGGTGATCGGCGTGGCGGGCCTCGCCCTCCTGGTCGGCCTGCTCGTGCGCCGGATCCGGGGCACGCTGCCGGTCGTGCTCGCCGTCGGCGGCACGGCGGTCGTCGCGCTGGCGTTCCTTGTCGCCTACACGAACCTGGGCTGATCAGGCCCCGACCATCCGGTCGAGGAGCCGGTCGAGGAGCAGCTGCACGCGTTCCCCGGCGCCGTCGTCGACGAGGAGCGTCTGGGCCAGACCGCTGGCGCCGGCCACGATCAGCTCGGCGTCCAGCTCGTCCGTCGTCGTCCCGACCCCGCGGACCCGCCGCAGCTGCTCCGCGATCGCCCGGGCAAGGAAGCGCGGTGCGCCGAGGGTGTCCTCCGTGCCGACGTCGGGGCTGGTGAGCGCCGCGGCATGGAACGTGTTGAGGACGATGGTGTCGCGCCGCCGGTCGGGATCCGTGGGGAGCAGCTCCGTGAGGATCGCGCGGATCACGTCGCGGGGGGCCGGCTCGGCGCCGAGCGCGCCGAGCCGACGGGTGAACCGCTCGCCTGCGTCAGCGACGACCGCCTGGTGGGTGGCCAGCAGGAACTGTCGCTTGGTGCCGAAGTAGTACTGCACCAGTCGCACCGAGATGCCGGCCTCGGCGGCCACGGACTGGAAGGTCGCCGCACCGAGACCGTCCCTGGCGATGACCCGGCGCGCGGCGCTCGTGATCTGCGTTCGTCGCTGATCGTGGTCGGCCAGCTTCGGCATGCGGTCCCGCTCTCGTGTATGAGCCCGTCCGGGCTGCCTTCATGGTATGTGCAAACCATGATAGGTGATACGTTCATACCACCAAGAGGTGGAGGAGTGCGATGGCCAGGATCGGAAGGTTCAGGAGCGACGAGGCGAGAGAGGTCTACCTGCGCGCGTACGAGGCGATGGCGGAGCTCTGGCCGCTGCCGGCGGTGCTGACCGACGTCCCGACCTCGTTCGGGTCCACGCACGTGCGCCGGTCCGGCTCCGGCGACGGGGTGCCGCTCGTGCTGCTGGCGGGCGTCCTCGGCACCGGTCTGCACTGGCACTCGGTCGTCGAGGGCCTGGCGCGGGACCGTGCGGTCCACACGCTCGACACGATCGGTGCGCCCGGCCGCAGCGTGCAGACAGCCCCGCTGGCCGGCGACGCCGCCTACGGTGCCTGGTTCGCGGAGGTGCTGGACGGGCTCGGGCTGGAGCGCGTCCACGTGCTGGGGGAGTCGTCGGGTGCCTGGCACGCGACCCTGGCGGGCCTGCACGCGGCCGACCGGTTGGCGAGCGTGTCCCTGATCGAGCCCAACGGGGTGATCACCAGGACGCCGTGGCGCGCGCTGCTGAAGATGATCCGCTTCGGCGGGAACGCGACGGACGAGGGGTGGCGCAGGATGGCCGAGTGGCTGACGCCCGGCGTCACCATGACCGATGTCGAGCGGGCGACAGCGAAAGCGGGTCAGGGGTACCGGCTCACGGCCGGCTGGGCGCGGCCGCTCAAGGACGCCGAGCTGGAGGCGTTCGCCCCGCCGCTCCTGGTGATCTACGGGGGCGAGTCGGTGGTGTCGGATCCGGTGGCCGCGCGGCGGCGCCTCGCGGAGCGGCTGCCGGGTGCCGAGGTCGAGGTCTACCCCGGCACGGGGCACGGGGTGCGCGGCCAGATCCCGGACCGGGTCACGGAACGGGTCGTGGAGTTCCTGGCCCGGCACGACGTGTCGGTACGGCCCGGCCGGTGAGCGCTCGGGGTGGCGGCGACGGGGCCGCCGTCATCCCCCATGTTTGAGAATCGTTCTCATCTCTGGTTCACTCTCCCTCGGTAACGAGAATGATTGTCATTCTAGTAGGAAGGAGCGGGCGACCCTGACCACGTCGCCCGACCAACGATGAGAAACCACACCACCCGCGCGGCCGCCGGACTCGGCGCCGCACTGTCCCTGCTCCTGCTGAGCGCCTGCGCGGCCGACGGCGAGGCCGCCTCGGGCGGCGCCTCGGAGTCCGCCTCGGCCGGTGCCGAGGAGCACGAGGAGCACGAGGCGCCGGATGCCACCGAGGCCCAGGCCCGCACCCCGCGAGTCGCCGTCACCTATGAGGGCGGCGTGCTCGTGCTGGACGCGATGAGCCTGGAGCCGGTCGGCGACATCGAGCTGCCGGGCTTCAACCGGCTCAACCCCGCCGGTGACGAGCGCCACCTGATGGTCTCCACCGCGGGCGAGTTCCGCGCCCTCGACCTGGGCTCGTGGGCCGAGGCGCACGGCGACCACGCCCACTACTGGACCGCCGAGCCGACGCTCACGGACGTCGCCTACGAGGCCGCCAAGCCCGGTCACGTGGTGGTCCACGAGGGCCGCACCGCGCTGTTCGACGACGGCACCGGCCTGGTCCGCGTGGTGGACTCCGCGCACGTGGCGGACGCCGACGCCGCGGCGCGGGAGCACACCACGCCGTCGGCCCACCACGGGGTGGCGGTCGAGCTGACCGACGACACGCTGGTGGTCTCCGAGGGTACGGAGGAGGGCGCGACGGGCATCCGGGTGCTCGACGGCGACGGCACGGAGATCGCCGCGTCCGACGACTGCCCCGGCGTGCACGGCGAGGCGGTCGCCGCAGACGAGGCGGTGCTGATCGGCTGCCAGGACGGCGCCCTGCTCTACACGGACGGCAAGATCACCAAGGTGGACGCGCCCGACTCCTACGGCCGCATCGGCAACCAGGCCGGCACGGAGGCGTCGCCCGTCGTGCTGGGCGACTACAAGACCGACGAGGACGCCGAGCTGGAGCGCCCCACCCAGGTCTCGCTGATCGACACGCGCAACGGGGAGCTCGAGCTGGTCGAGCTGCCGTCGTCGTACACCTTCCGCTCGCTCGCCCGCGGTGACGACGGCGAGGCGCTGGTGCTGGGCACCGACGGCCAGGTGCACGTGATCGATCCCGAGAAGGCGAAGATCACCAGGTCGATCCCCGTGCTCGACGAGTGGGAGGAGCCCGTGGAGTGGCAGGAGCCGCGGCCCGCCATCCTCGCCCTGGACGGCTCCGTCTACGTCACCGACCCGGCGACCGACTCGATCCACGCGGTCGACGTCGAGTCCGGCGAGGTGTGGAAGTCCGCGGAGCTCGACGTCACGCCGAACGAGCTGAACGGCGTGACGGGCGGCGAGCCGCACAGCCACTGACGATCCGTTGAGTGCTGGATCTTCGCCCTGTCAGCGCCGCTGACAGGGCGAAGATCCAGCACTCAACGAGTTGGGGGGAAGAAGGTGCGCAGGTCCTTGATCACCAGAGCGGGGACCTCCAGGGCGGCGAAGTGGCCGCCCTCCGGATACTCCGCCCAGTGCTCGATGCGCGCGTTGTCGCGCTCGGCCAGCGACCGGATGGTCTGGAAGTCGTCGGCGAAGACGGCGACGCCGATCCGGCCGGTGCTGACCACGGGCTCGGCGCCGGAGCGCTGCTCGGTGTAGTGGTAGCGCACCGCCGTTGCCGAGGTGTTGGTGAGCCAGTACAGGCTGACCTGCGCGAGCACCTGGTCGCGGGAGACCAGGCTGGTGCCGTTGCCGAAGTTCTCGAACAGCTCGCTGTAGGCGAGCTGCGCCACCGGCGAGTCGCTGAGCCCCGCGGCGACGGTCTGGGGCCGCGAGCCGTTCATCGCGTTGTACCCGCCCACGCTCCGGAACCACTGCATGTGCTCGAGGGCGGCGAACTCCTTGGGGCCGAACCCATCCATCTCGCCCTCCGCGCCGGACGGGAACGAGAAGAGCTGGAGCACGTGCGAGCCGAGGTAGCCCTCGGGGTCGAGCACGGCCAGCTCGCGCCCGACCATGGCTCCGGCGTCGCTGCCGTGGGCACCGTAGGACTCGTAGCCGAGCCGCCGCATCAGCGTGTCGAAGGTGCGGGCGACCCTGGCCATGGTCCAGGCCCCGCCGTCGGCCGGCTCGCTCAGCGGGGTGCTGAAGCCGAACCCCGGGGTGGACGGGACCACGACGTGGAAGGCGTCCTCCGGGCGGCCACCGTGTGCGACCGGGTCGGTGAGCGGGCCGATCAGGTCGAGGAACTCGAGGAACGAGCCGGGGTAGGTGTGGCTCAGGAGCAGCGCCCGCGCGCCGGGTTCGGCCGAACGGACGTGGAGGAAGTGCACGGTCTGCCCGTCGATCTCGGTGCGGAACTGGGGGAACGAGTTGGCGCGCTCCTCGACCGCCCGCCAGTCGAACGCGGTGCGCCAGTGCTCCACGGCGTCGCGCAGGTAGGACTCGGGCGTCCCGTAGTCCCACGAGTCGCCCGGCGCGGCGGGGGCGAAGCGGGTGCGGGCGAGGCGGTCGGTCAGGTCGTCGAGGTCGGCCTGCGGGATCTCGACGCGGAAGGGGTGGATCTCGGCGGCGGTGGTGTCCTGGGCGTTCTTCGTGGTCTCCATGTCCGTGACACTACGAACGGTTCAGGAATGGTTCGTTCCTCTATTCTGGGCGGGATTCACGAACTTTCCCGCTACGCCGTGAGGAGCCGCCATGAGCACGACGGCGGGGCGCCTGCTCGCCCTCCTGGGGCTGCTGCAGTCCCGCCCCGAGTGGCCGGGCGCGGAGCTCGCCGCCCGGCTCGGCGTCACGGGCCGCACCGTCCGCAACGACGTCGCCCGTCTGCGTGACCTGGGCTACCCCGTCGACGCCGTCCGCGGCCCGGGCGGCCGCTACCGGCTGGGTGCCGGCGGCAAGCTACCGCCCCTGGTGCTCGACGACGAGGAGGCGGTGGCCATCGCTGTCGGGCTCCGCTCCGCGGGCGCGGTCGCGGGTATCGAGGAGAGCAGCGTCCGCGCGCTCGGCAAGCTGGAGCACGTGCTGCCGGACCGGCTGCGCCGCCAGGTCGCCGCGCTGCGCGACGCCACGAGCGCAGGCCCCGTCAACACCGACAGCAACGTCGAGGACCCCGCCGTCGACCCGGCGCTGCTCACCGAGCTGGCCGCCGCGATCCGCGACCACCAGGGCCTGCGCTGCTGGTACCGCTCGGAGCCGCGCGAGGTGGAGCCGGCCCGGCTCGTCGCCTGGCAGCGCCGCTGGTACCTCGTGGGCCGCGACGTCGGCTCGGGCCGGTGGCAACCGTTCCGCGTGGACTGGCTGGAGCTCCGCACCCCGGGCGGGCGGCGGTTCACGCCCGGTGACCCGCCCGTCGACCTGACCGAGCTCGTGGTCCGCGAGGTGGCCCGGACGGGCTGGGCGGTGCACGCCCGCATCCTGGTGCACGCCCCGGCCGACGAGGTGCTCGCGCGGATCAACCCGGCGGTCGGCACCGTCGAGCCGGTGGACGCCGCCACCAGCGTGCTGGTCACCGGAGGGGACAGCCTCGAGACCGTTGCGGTGTGGATCGGCATGCTCGGGCTCGACTTCACGGTGCGGGAGCCGCAGGGCCTCGTCGACCACCTGGCGGCACTGTCCCGGCGGTACGCGGCGGCGGTCTCGACACCTCCCCCGGGCCGCCCCGCTCATCTGTGAACGTCCCCACGCTCATCTGTTAATCTGGCGAACGGATCAACGGAGTCTGAAGGGCGGCGGAGGAGCACGATGACGGCACTCGACGATGCGACCGTGGGCAGCCTGGTGGCGTCCGCGCCGACCGGCGCGGAACTGACCGTGCCCACGTACGACCGGGCACGGCTGACCACCGGGATCGTCCATCTGGGGGTGGGCGGCTTTCACCGCGCGCACCAGGCGATGTATCTCGACCGGCTCATGGCCGACGGCAAGGCCATGGACTGGGCGGTCTGCGGCGTGGGCGTGCTCCCCGGCGACGCCCGGATGCGCGATGCGCTCGCGGCGCAGGACGGCCTGTACACGATGGTGCTCAAGCACCCGGACGGGCGCCTGGAGGCGCGCGTGATCGGGTCGATCAAGGAGTACCTCCTGGCCCCCGACGACCCGGAGGCCGTGCTCGAGAAGATGTCGTCGCCCGAGGTGCGCATCGTGTCCCTCACCGTCACCGAGGGTGGGTACAACATCCACCACGTCACGGGCGAGTTCGACCTCGACAACCCGGCCGTCGCCAAGGACCTGACGGACGGCGCCGTCCCGACGACGACGTTCGGGCTGGTCACCGAGGCCCTGCGGCGCAGGCGGGAGCGGGGCGTGCCGCCGTTCACTGTGATGAGCTGCGACAACATCCAGGGCAACGGCGAGGTCGCGCGGCGCGCGTTCACCACGTTCGCCCGGGCGAAGGACGCGGAGCTCGCGGGCTGGATCGAGGACAACGTCGCGTTCCCGAGCTCCATGGTCGACCGGATCACGCCCGTCACCACGGACGCCGACCGGGAGATGGTGGCCGAACGGTTCGGCATCGACGACGCCTGGCCCGTCGTGGCCGAGCCGTTCGAGCAGTGGGCGCTGGAGGACAGCTTCCCCACGGGCCGGCCCCCGTTCGAGGACGCCGGCGTGCAGGTGGTGTCCGACGTCGAACCGTACGAGCTGATGAAGCTGCGCCTGCTCAACGCCAGCCACCAGGCCCTCTGCTACGTGGGCTACCTGGCCGGCTACCGGTACGCGCACGAGGTCGCCGGCAGGGACGTGTACGCCAGGTTCCTGCTCGGCTACATGGACACGGAGGGCACGCCCACGCTGGAGCCCGTGCCGGGCATCGACCTGGGCCTGTACAAGCGCACCCTGATCGAGCGGTTCGCCAACCCGCACGTGGCCGACACCCTGGCGCGGCTGTGCGCCGAGTCGTCGGACCGCATCCCGAAGTGGCTGCTCCCGGTGGTCCGGCACCACCTGGCGACCGGCGGGCCCATCGAGCACGCGGCGCTCGTCGTCGCGTCCTGGGCCCGCTACGACGAGGGTGTCGACGAGGCCGGCGAGCCCATCGAGATCGTCGACCGCCTCGCGGACCGGCTGCACCAGGCGGCGCTCGCGCAGCGCACCGACCCGCTCGCGTTCCTGCGGGACCGCGAGGTGTTCGGCGACCTGGTCGACGACGAGCGGTTCACCGCCGCGTACACGGCCGCGCTCGCGTCGCTGCACGACAAGGGCGCGGAGGCGACGGTGGAGGCCCTGGTCTCCCGCTCCTGAGTCTCCCGCTTCTGAGCACGGGCGTCAGGCCTACGGGTCCTCCGAGTGACCTGTGGGTCTGACGCGTCAGGAGGCGGTGAGGGACTCCAGGGCCGTGGCCGCCGCGTCGTCGACCACCAGGGTGTTGGCCACGCCGCCGTGCACGGCCGCGACCAGGCCCGGCGCGACGGCGGCGCCGTAGCCGATCACGATGACCTGGGGTGTCGCGGCGAGCTGTTCGAGGGTCACGCCCACCACTCGCTCGTCGAGGCTGGTCCGGACCGGGCGCCCCTCGCTGTCGAACAGGCGGCCCGAGCACTCGGCGATGGCGCCCGCCTCGGTGGCCGCCTGCTGCTCCTCGGCGCTGATCTGCGGAAACACCGTGGAGGTGCGCTCCGACCAGTGGCCGACGGCGACCACGGCGACGTCGAGATGGTCGGCCTTGGCCAGCGCGTCGGCGATCTCCGGCTGCCTGCGCATGCCGGCGGCCGTCGCGGCGTCGGCCACGAGGAGCGGTGACCAGACCGGCCACGTGCGCACACCCGGCATCTGCTCGAAGGTGTTGATGAGCGCCAGGGAGTTGCCGCTGCCCTCGACGGGCAGCGCCCCGACCAGCTGGACGACGTCGCACTGCGGCAGCCTGCCGATGTGCCGCACCGCCGCCTCGACGGTGCGCGACCAGGACACGCCGACGGTCGCGCCCTCGGTGATGTGGGCGCGCGCCGCGTGGGCGAGCTCGACGGCGACGTTCTCGCGCGTCGCCGCCGTGTCCTCGCCGCTGGCGGCGATGAGCACCTCGCCGACGCCGAGCCGGGCAGCCAGCCGTGCCCCGCGCTCGCCGTCGACCCGGGGCGGCGTGATCTCGATGCGGACCACTCCCTGCTCGCGCGCCTGTGCGAGCAGGCGTGCGACCTGGAAGCGGGAGATGCCGCGGTCCCGGGCGATCTCGACCTTCGACTTGCCGTCGAGGTAGTAGTCGGTGCTCACCTCGACCATGAGGTTCGACTCGTTCTGGGTCACCTGCGTCCTCACTCCCGCAGGCGTCGGCGGGACCGGTTGAGCGACTATTGAGCGGAGGGTCTTGCTCACCTGAGCATACCCAACTAGTCTGCGGTTGCAGATGAGCAAGTTGATATTCTCAAATGAGCGCGGCGTAGAAGCTGCGCCGAGGAGAGGACGAGGATGTTCCGACCTCCGAGGGGTACTTCGGTGAGAGCGACGCTGGGGGCCGGTGCGGCCGCCGTGGCGCTGGCCCTGACTGGCTGTGCCGGGGCGGGTGCCGTGGGCGGCGGCGACGGCGAGACCATCGTCGTCGCGATCGTGTCCAACCCGCAGATGCAGGACGCGATCTCGCTGCAGAACGAGTTCCGCGCGGCCCACCCCGGTGTGGACGTGCAGTTCGTGTCGCTGCCCGAGAACGAGGCCCGCGCCAAGATCACGGCGTCGGTCGCCACCGGTGGTGGCGAGTTCGACGTCGTCATGATCTCCAACTACGAGACGCCCATGTGGGCGGAGAACGGGTGGATCGAGAACCTCCAGCCGTACATCGAGGCAACGGACGGGTACGACTCCGAGGACTTCGTGCCCAGCGTCCGCGAGGCGCTCTCGTCCGACGGCGACATGTACTCCGTGCCGTTCTACGGGGAGTCGTCGTTCCTGGCCTACCGCACCGACCTGTTCGAGGACGCCGGGCTCGAGATGCCCGACAACCCGACGTGGGAGGAGGTGCGCGAGCTTGCCGGCGAGCTGCACGAGCCGGCACAGGACTTCTCCGGCATCTGCCTGCGCGGCCTGGCCGGCTGGGGCGAGAACATGGCGCCGATGACCACCGTGCTGAACACGTTCGGCGGCGGCTGGTTCGACGCCGACTGGAACGCGACGATCAGCTCCCCGGAGAGCCGCGAGGCCATCGAGACGTACATCGACACCCTGCAGACCTACGGGCAGCCGGGTGCTGCGACGTCGGGCTTCGGCGACTGCCTCACGCGCTTCGCCCAGGGCCAGTCGGCCATGTGGTACGACGCGACGTCCATGGTGTCGGCCGTCGAGGACCCCTCGTCGTCGACCGTGGCGGGGAACGTCGGCTACGTGCCGGCGCCGGTCTCGGAGACGGAGTCGGCGGGTTGGCTCTACAGCTGGTCGCTGGCGATCCCGTCCACGAGCGAGCACAAGGACGCCGCCTGGGACTTCGTGTCCTGGATGACCGACAAGGAGTACATCAAGCTCGTGGGTGAGGAGATCGGCTGGGAGCGGGTGCCCCCGGGCAGCCGGCTGTCCACGTACGAGATCCCCGAGTACGCCGAGGTCTCGCAGGCCTACGCCGACGCGACCCTCGAGTCGATGAACGGGGCCACCCCGGAGGCCACGATGGCGCACGAGGTGCCGTACCCGGGCATCCAGTTCGTCGGCATCCCCGAGTTCCAGGACCTGGGCACCCGGGTGGGCCAGCAGATGTCCGCCGCCATCGCAGGGCAGGTCACCGTGGACGAGGCCATCGCGCAGTCCCAGCGCTACGCCGAGACCGTGGCGGAGACCTACCAGGCAGAGGAGGGGCAATGAGCACCACGACCGTCGACCGGCTCGAGGGCGCGCGCCGCGACGCCCGCAAGGCGGCGTCGTCCCGGCCGATCAGCCGTGCGGAGGCGTGGCGCCGCCGCGGCCCGCTCCTGCCGGCCCTGATCTTCACCATCATCGTCACGCAGCTGCCGTTCCTCCTGACGATCTGGTACTCGCTGCACTCCCGGAACCTGCTGCGTCCCGAGTCCGACCTGTTCGTGGGGTTCTCGAACTACCTCGACATCGCGCGCGACTCGACGTTCCGGCAGACGGCGCTCAACTCCGTGGTCATCACCCTCGGCTGCGTGCTGGTGGCGATGGTGCTCGGGATCGTGCTCGCGCTGCTGCTGGACCGGCCGTTCTTCGGGCGCAGCGTGGCCAGGACCATGCTCATCACGCCGTTCCTCGTGATGCCGGTGGCGACGTCCGTGCTCTGGTCGGTCGCGCTGCTGAACCCGACCTACGGCCTGTTCAACTGGACCCTCGGCCTGTTCGGCATCGAGGCGGTCGACTGGACGTCGACCTACCCGGTGATCGCCATCCTGATGGCGCTCGTGTGGCAGTGGACGCCGTTCATGATGCTGCTCGTGCTCGCCGGCCTGCAGGCCCAGCCGAAGGACGTGCTGGAGGCGGCCTCCGTGGACGGCGCGAACACCTGGCTCACGTTCCGGCTGATCACCCTGCCGCACCTGCGCCGCTACATCGAGCTGGGCGTGCTGCTCGGGATCATCTACGTGGTCAACACGTTCGACCAGATCTACCTCATGACCGCGGGTGGGCCCGGTACGGCCAGCGCCAACCTGCCGTTCTACATCTACCAGCGTGCGTTCCTCGGGTTCGACATCGGGCAGGCCGCCGCCATGGGTGTCGTCGTCGTGATCGCCACGATCATCGTGGCCTCCGCCGCACTGCGCCTGATCTTCCGTAGCTTCGAAGTGAAGGAGTGACCATGTCTGTCGCAACCCCCGTGGTTACCCCGCGCGCAACGAACCGCCGCTTCTCCGGCGGACTGCTCACGACCCTGACCTGGCTGCTGGCCATCGGGTTCTTCTTCCCGGTCGCCTGGATGGCCATGACGGCCTTCAAGCAGGAGAACCAGGCGGCCTCCGACCCGCCGACGTGGTTCTTCACGCCCACGCTCGACCAGTTCCGCGCCGTGCTCGAGGGCGGCTCCATGGTCTACGTCGGCAACTCGGTGATCGCCACCGGCGTCTCCACCGTGCTGGTGCTGCTGCTCGGCGTCCCCGCCGCGTACGCGCTCTCGATCCGGCCGGTGCAGAAGGTCAGCGACGTGCTGTTCTTCTTCATCTCCACCAAGATGCTGCCGGTGGTCGCCGTCATCGTGCCGATCTACGTGATCGCCGGCCAGCTCAAGGTGCTCGACAACATCTGGACCCTCGTGATCCTGTACACCGCGATGAACCTGCCGATCGCGGTGTGGATGATGCGGTCGTTCTTCATCGAGGTGCCCGGAGAGGTGCTCGAGGCCGCGGCCATCGACGGCGCGGGTCTGATGCGCACCATGCGCTCGGTGCTCCTGCCGATGGTGGCACCCGGTATCGCGGCGACGGCGCTCATCTGCGTGATCTTCGCGTGGAACGAGTTCTTCTTCGCGCTCAACCTGACGGCGTCCCAGGCGGCGACCGTCCCGGTGCTCATCGTGTCCACCATGACGAGCGAGGGTCTGTTCCTCGCGCGGCTCAGCGCCGCGGCGCTGCTGGCGTCGCTCCCGGTGATCCTCGCGGGCTGGATCGCGCAGAAGCAGCTGGTGCGCGGCCTGTCGATGGGCGCGATCAAGTAGCGGTCCGCGCGCTCCGGCACGGTCGGCAGCGTGATCGGTAGAACGTCAGGAGATCGGCAACTCGGGTTGCCGATCTCCTGACGTCTTGCCGACTACTTCGGCCGGCAAGTTCCCTACTTTTTCTGTCGGGTACTTGCCGGAGGAATGCCGTCCTCGTTCGATGGAGGCGGGGCGGGGCACGCCATGACGGGTGGCCCGGTACCGCCGTCCGCGCGCCTGCGCGACGGCCCCGTTCGAGAGGAGCAAGCCCTCATGCGCCTTGGATCAGGTCAACGGAGATCAGGTCGATGGAGCTCAGGTCGGCACGGCACGGCACGACGTCACCCGCGCGGACCGGTCCGGACCGGCTGGGTCGCGGCGGTCGCCACGGCGGTCCTGGCGGCGGGGATGGTCCCGGCCCAGGGTGTGGGCGCCGCGTCGCCCGCGGGCGGAACCCCACCCGTCACAGCCGCGCCCGCGGCCGCACCCGCACCCGCACCCGCGGCCGCACCCGCGCCCGCCGACGCCCCGGCCGGCGGCACCACCTTCACCAACCCGGTCTCGGCCGGGGTCACCGACACCTTCCCGGACCCGGCGGTGATCCGCGGCAAGGACGGCGCCTGGTACGCGTACGGCACGCAGAACCCGGTGTTCAACAGCGCGGGCGAGCCGGGGGAGCGGATCCTGCCGATCCTGCGCTCCGAGGACCTGGCGCACTGGGAGTACGTGGGTGAGGTGATCGGCGCCGACGACGTCCCGCCCACCTGGCGGGCGAGGTCCCGCGCCTGGGCGCCCGACATCCGCTACCTCGACGGCGAGTACGTGCTGACGTACGGCCTGTCCACGGGCGGCCTCGCGGTGGCCACCGCGCAGACGCCGACCGGCCCGTGGACGCACCGCGACGAGCTGCTGGTCCCGTCCGCCGCGATCGAGGGCTGCCCGACCGGCAACATCGACCAGGCCCTCTTCACCGACGACGACGGCACCCTCTACCTGTACTGGGGCAGCTACGACGTCCTCTGCGTCTCGGAGCTCACCCCGGGGGCGCGAGAGCTCACCGGGCCGGTGACCCAGGTGGCGCAGGGCCGCCGGATGGAGGGCGCGTTCGTGGTGCGGCACGACGACCTCTACTACCTGATGTACTCCGACGCGGGCTGCTGCGACGGGGCGTTCAGCGGGTACACGGTCAAGGTGGGGCGCAGCGAGAGCCCGCGCGGCCCGTTCCTGGACGACGACGGTGTGGACCTCATGGCCGAGTCGACCAAGGGCGGCTACGTGCTCACGTCCAACGGCAACGGGTTCGCCGGGCCGGGCCACCACTCGGTGGTGACCGACCTGGCGGGCCAGGACTGGATGGCCTACCACGCGATCCCGACGGACGACCCGGACTTTCCGCCGGTCGACACCCGCAACGGCGTGCTGAACCTGTCCAAGCGGCCGCTCATGATCGACCGGCTCGACTGGATCGACGGCTGGCCGGTCGTCAACGCGGGCGCCGGGCCGTCGTCGGGCCCGCAGACCGCCCCGGTGACGTCGGGCGCGGTGCGCACCACGTTCGCCGACGGCTCCCTCGACGGCTGGTCCGCCGACGGCGACGTCACCGTCGCGGAGGAGGCCGACGCCGGACCCTACGTGCGCCTCGCCGGGTCGTCCCTCGCGAGCACCGCGCGGGCCGACGGCGACCTGCGTGCCCAGGCGGACCTGCGCGTGACCGACGCCGCGGGAGCCGCGGGGCTGACCCTCGGGGAGGGCGCGCGCCGTGCCGTCGCCTGGGTCGACCGCCGCGCCGGCGAGCTGCGGCTCGAGGCCGGGCGCGGGGCCCGCACCGTGCGGACCGCCACCGCCCTGCCGGACGACTTCCCGTACGCGGAGTGGAACGTCGTGACGCTCGACCGCGACGTCAGCTCCGGCACGTTCACCGCCACCGTGTCGGCCGACAACCTGTTGGACCCGCTCGGCACGGCGACCCTGGCCGTGCCCGTGCACCCTTCCGGCGGCGCGGGCGAGGCTCTCGTGGGCGTGACGGCGCGGGGCGGCGCCGACGCCGACAACGTCAGTCTCGTCCCGGCGGCCCTGCCGGTGACCGAACGCGTCGCCGATCCCGAGCCGGGCGCCCTGCTCCCCGAGAGCTCGGACGAGTTCGACGGCGCCCTGCCCGGCGAGGACGGCTCGGGCTGGTCCTGGGTGCGTGGCCCGGCCGACGGCGTCCGGCTGGAGGGCGGTGCCCTCACCTGGCCGACCCAGGGGGCCGAGCTCTACCTGGGCACCAACTCGGCGTCCGTGCTGACCCGCGACGCGCCGGAGGGCGACTACCTGGTCGAGACGCGGCTCACGCTGGACGGCGTCGGCGTGAACAGGCAGGCCGGCCTGGTCCTGTACGGGGACGACGACCAGTTCGTGAAGCTGGTGCACTCCCAGCTCGGGCTCTCCCGCAAGCCGGGGAGCGTCTCGCAGCAGGTGGAGTTCACCAAGGAGGGTCCGCGCCCGACCACCACGCCGCCGACGGCGGTGGCCGCCGGGCCCATGTGGGGCGCGGCGCCGGGGGAGACCACGTGGTTGCGGCTGTACGCCCACGAGGACGTCGCGAACGGTGAGCACGAGGTGCGCATGGCGTCCAGCACGGACGGGGAGACGTGGCGGTGGGGCGGTGTCTGGACCCTGCCGAACGACAAGGACCTGCGCATCGGCCTGGTCGCGATGAACACCCGAGGCGCCACGGCAACCTTCGACTACGTCCGCACCTACAAGATGCCCTGACCCCACCCCCCGCCTTCGTTGAGTGCTGGATCCTCGCCCCGAAAGAGCCTGACGAAGGGCGAAAGGCCAGCACTCAACGAGGAGGGGGGTGAGGTTTTGTTGGCGGGTGGGCAGATTGAACTGGTTTTCTGCCGGGTCGTTGACGGAAAAATTGGGGGGTCCCTATGGTCGTTCGTATGTCGACGACGACACCCGGAAGTACCGCGCGACGCGCCCATGAAGGCCGCGTCCTCGGTGCACTGCGCGACGGCCCGCTGAGCCGCGCCGAGCTCGCCCGGCGCGTAGGGCTCTCCCGGACCACCCTCTCCGAGACCACCGCCGAGCTCCTGCGGCGCGGCGCCATCGTGGTGCTCGACACCGACGCCGCCACCCGCAGGGGCAGCGGCCGGCCCGCCGAACGGCTCGCGCTCGACCCCGGCTCCGGCCAGTACCTCGGCGTGGACTTCGGCCACCGGCGCGTCCGTGCGGCGGTCGCCGACGCGACGCGCGAGACGGTCGCCTCCGGCGTCGAGCACTACGACGACGACACCGTGGGCGCCGAACGCCTCGAGCTCGCGTTCGGGCTCATCGACCGGCTCGCACACGAGCACGGCCTGCACTTCGGCGAGCTCCAGGCCGTCGGCATCGGCGTGGCCGGGCCGCACGGCGGCCGCCGCCCCGACAGCGAGCAGGTGCCCTGGGTGCGCCGCACCGCACCCGACGACGTGCACGCGGCGTTCGCCGAACGGTTCGGCGCGCCCGTCGTCGTCGACAACAACACCCGCCTCGCGGCGCTCGCGGAGGCGGTGTCCCAGCCGGAGGGCGCGAGCGACCTGCTCTACGTGCGCCTGTCGGACGGCGTGGGCGGCGGGCTCGTCGTCGGCGGCCGGATCGGCACCGGGGCGCACGGGTTCGCCGGCGAGCTCGGGCACGTCTCCGTGGATCCGGCCGGCACCAAGTGCCGGTGCGGCAAGCGCGGCTGCCTCGAGACCGTCGCGTCGGTCCACGCGGTGCTCGCCGCCTGCCGGGACAAGGGTGTCGAGGTGGAGAACCTCGACGACCTCGCTGCGGCCGTCGCCACCAGCGACCCCGTGGTCGAGGGAGTGCTGCGCGACGTCGGCGCGACCGTGGGCCGCGTGCTCGGCATGGCGGCCCTGGCCCTCGACCCGGACGAGATAGTGATCGGCGGCGAGATCACCCGCGTCGCCCCGGTGATCGTCGAGCAGGCCGCCGCCGCCCTGCGCTACGAGCTGCACCCGCTGCCCACCGGCGCCTCGCTGGTGGTGCGCGCCGGGCGGCTGCGCGACACCGACGGTGCGCTCGGCGCGCTCGCCGCGGCCTTCCACCTTTCCCCCCTCCTGGCCGGATACCCCGAGCCGGAGACCACCCATGCCCGCGGAGACCTGCGCGGCACGTTGCGCGCGCCACAGCCCGGAACGCCGCCCGAAACTCCGCACGCCCGTCTGAGGAGAGCCCTGTGACAGTGTCGACCGTGTCGACTCCCACCCCGACGAAGAACGGGTCACCACCCCGTCGCCGCGCTGGGAAGCGAACCACCCTGCTCGTCCTCAACACCGTCTCGGTGGTGGGGGGCATCGCGATCTGGTGGGTGCTGGCCCTCAGCGGGCTCCAGCTCCCCACACCGCCGGAGGTGGTGGTCAAGGGCGCCGAGCTGTGGAGCAGCGGCACCCTGACCGAGGACCTGACGGCGAGCCTCGGCCGCGTCCTGGCCGGGTTCCTGCTCGGCTCGGCCGCCGCGGTGCCCGTCGGGTTCCTCATGGGCTGGTACACACCCGCCCGGGGCCTGTTCGAGCCCTGGATCCAGTTCTTCCGCACCATCCCGCCCCTGGCGCTGCTGCCGCTCGTGCTGGTGCTGATGGGCATCGGCGAGCTGCCGAAGGTGTTCGTCATCTTCCTGGCGGCGTTCCTGGCCTGCGTCATCTCGACGTACCAGGGCGTGGTCAGCGTGGACCGGACCCTCATCAACGCGGCCCGGGTGCTCGGCGCGAAGGACGGCACGATCTTCCTGCGCGTCGTGGTGCCGGCCTCCTCGCCGTTCATCCTCGTCGGCATGCGCGTGGGCCTCGGCTCCGCGTGGGCCACCCTCGTGGCGGCCGAGCTGCTCGCCGCGCAGGCGGGCCTCGGGTTCCGCATGCAGCAGGCCCAGACCTACTACGACCTCGCGACGATCTTCGTCAGCATCGTCGTCATCGGCATCTTCGGCCTGGTGATGGACCGGCTGCTGCTGCTGGCGGAGACCCGGCTCACCGGATGGCAGGAGCGACGATGACCACCACCACGCAGGAGACACCGAAGACGATGACCGACGCCGCGAAGATCTCGGTACGGGACACCCGCAAGACCTTCGCGCTCAAGGACGAGGAGTTCGTCGCCCTGAACGGCGTCTCGCTCGACGTCGCCGACAACGAGTTCGTGACCGTCGTCGGCCCGTCCGGCTGCGGCAAGTCCACCCTGATGAACATCGTCGCCGGCCTCGAGACGCCGACGTCCGGCCAGGTGCTCGTCGACGGCAAGGACGTGACCGGCCCCGGGCCGGAGCGCGGCGTCATCTTCCAGCAGTACGCGCTGTTCCCGTGGCTGACCGTGCGCAAGAACGTCGAGTTCGGGCTCAAGGTGGCGGGCCTGCCCGCCGCCGAGCGCCGGGAGCGTGCCGAGCACTACGTGCGGCTGGTCGGCCTGGAGCAGTTCGCCGACGCACTGCCCAAGACGCTGTCGGGCGGCATGAAGCAGCGCTGCGCCATCGCGAGGGCCTACGCGGTGAACCCGTCGATCCTGCTCATGGACGAGCCGTTCGGCGCGCTCGACGCGCTGACCCGGGTGCGCCTCCAGGAACAGCTCCTCGACACCTGGAGCACCGAGAAGCGCACGGTCCTGTTCATCACGCACGACGTCGACGAGGCCGTGTTCCTCGCCGGCCGTGTCGTGGTCATGGCCGCCCGGCCCGGCCGGATCCACGAGGTCATCGACGTGGACCTCCCGTACCCCCGCACCGAGGACGTGCGCCTCAGCCCCGAGTTCGGCGAGCTGCGCAACCGCGTGTGGCGTGCCGTCTACCACCAGACCGCCGGCCACTAGCCCGGCTTCGCCGGTGGCCCACGCCGGCCACCAGGCCCAGACCTACCCAGACCCGAGAACCAGTTCTAAGGATTCCCCATGCGATTTTCCAGGCCATCACCCCGCAGGACCATCGGTGCGGCGCTCGCCGGCCTCGCCCTCGTGCTGTCCGTGGGAGCCTGCTCCTCCGGTGGCGCGACCGGCGCGGACGGCGGCGACGCCATCGAGGTGAACTTCGGCTACATCCCCGACTTCAACGGCACGAGCCTGCTCGCGATCGCCGAGGACCAGGGGCTGTGGGAGAAGCACGGCGTCGACGCGACCGCGTCGTCGTTCACGAACGGGCCGCTGCAGATCCAGGCGCTCGGTACCGGAGACCTCGACTTCGGGTACATCGGCCCCGGCGCGTTCTGGCTGCCCGCCTCCGGGCAGGCGAAGCTCGTCGCGATGAACACGCTCGGCCGCGCCGACCGCGTCGTCGCGCAGCCGGGCATCGAGTCCGTCGAGGACCTCAAGGGCAAGACGGTCGCGGTGCCGGAGGGCACGTCGGGCGACATGATCCTGACCCTCGCCCTCGACGAGGCCGGCATGACCAAGGAGGACATCGAGCTCGTGCCGATGGAACCCCCGGCCATCGTCGCCGCGCTGTCGTCGGGACAGGTCGACGCCGCCGGCTTCTGGTACCCGGCGCTCGCCACGGTCAAGGAGCAGGTGCCCGACCTGGTCGAGCTGGCGGACAACACCGACTTCGAGGACACCGTCGCCTTCCCGACGGCGTTCGTGGCGGGCAACGACGTGGTGGCCGACGACCCGGAGAAGGTGGACGCCGTGCTCACGGTGCTGCGCGAGGCCATGGCCTACCGCTCCGAGAACATGGACGAGACGATCAAGCTGACCGCGGAGTTCAACAACCTCGACGTGGCCGACGTCGAGGCAGACGCCGCGAACGTCGAGGTCCTCGACCTCGCGGAGCTCGACGAGATCACCGAGGACGGCACCGTCGACACGTGGCTGTCCGGCATGAACGAGTACTTCGTCGCAGCCGGCACGCTCGACGCGCCGGTCGACCCCGCCGAGTACTACACGGGTGACCTGTTCCTCAAGGCAGGTGAGTGACCCGGTGGCGGACGCAGCGATCGACGCACCCACCGACCGGAACCCCGAGGCGACGTCGCGGCGGAACGTCCTGTTCCTCATGACCGACCAGCACCGGGCCGACACGCTGGGCGCCTACGGCAACAGCCGCGCGAGCACGCCGGTGCTGGACGAGCTCGCCCGGACCGGCACCCGGTTCGACCGGTGGTACACGCCGACGGCGATCTGTACGCCGTCGCGGGCGAGCCTGCTCACCGGGCAGGCCCCGTTCCGGCACCAGGTGCTGGCCAACCACGAGCGCAACGTGGGCTACCAGGAGGACCTGGCGGACG
This sequence comes from Promicromonospora xylanilytica, assembly GCF_054782895.1. Taxonomy (NCBI): domain Bacteria; kingdom Bacillati; phylum Actinomycetota; class Actinomycetes; order Micrococcales; family Promicromonosporaceae; genus Promicromonospora; species Promicromonospora xylanilytica. The sequence continues at coordinate 298,016 of NZ_BAAGRP010000004.1, read as the reverse complement.
GCACCTTCACCTACGTGGAGGCGCTCCGGGAGCACGGGTACAACACCGGGCTCGTGGGCAAGTGGCACGCCGGCACGGTGAAGAACGCCGCGTACTTCGGGTTCGACGGGCCCGACCTGCCGGGGTGGCACAACCCGGTGGAGAACGAGGACTACCTGGCCTACCTCGCGGAGCACGACCTGCCGCCGTACGAGATCAGCGACCGTGTCCGGGGCACGCTGCCCAACGGCGGGCCGGGCAACCTCCTGGCGGCGCGGCTGCACCAGCCGGTGGAGGCCACGTTCGAGCACTACCTGGCGACCCGCACCATCGAGCTGCTGGAGCGGTACGCGGACGACTACCGCAGCGGGGCGCGGCCGTTCTTCCTGGAGCTCAGCTTCTTCGGGCCCCACCTGCCGTACATCGTGCCGGACGAGTACTTCGACATGTTCGACCCGGCCGACGTGGAGCTGCCGGCCTCCGTCGCCGAGACGTTCGAGGGCAAGCCGCCCGTCCAGGCCAACTACAGCGCGCACTGGACGTTCGACACGATGCCCGTCGAGGTGACGCGCAAGCTGATCGCCGTCTACTGGGGGTACGTGACGCTCATCGACCAGCAGATCGGCCGCGTCATGGACGCGCTCGAGCGGCTGGGCCTGGTGGACGACACCGCCGTGTTCTTCACGTGCGACCACGGCGAGTTCACCGGGGCCCACCGCCTGCACGACAAGGGCCCCGCGATGTACGAGGACATCTACCGCACACCAGGCCTGCTGCGGGTGCCCGGCGGCCCGGCGGGCCAGGTGCGCACGGAGTTCGTGAGCCTGCTGGACTGCACGGCCACGATCCTCGAGCTGGCGGGGATCGACCCGAAGCCCGCCGTCGACTCGCGCAGCCTGCTGCCGCTGGCCGAGGGGCGCGAGGTCGAGTGGGAGCAGGACATCGTGTGCGAGTTCCACGGGCACCACTTCCCGTACCCGCAGCGCATGCTTCGGGAGGACCGGTACAAGCTGGTGGTCAACCCCGACTCCGTGAACGAACTGTACGACCTGGAGACCGACCCGCACGAGCTCACCAACGTGTACGACGCCCCCGGGCCGGCGGAGGTGCAGCGCCGCATGATGGGGCGGCTGTACCGGCTGCTCCGGGACCGCGGCGACAACTTCTACCACTGGATGACGACCATGTACGACGTCGGCGAGGTGGACCACGACCCGACGCAGTCGGGCCTGGACGAGACGACGTACGCGGCCCGCTAGGCGTTCCGGGTGAAACTAGGGCCTATCGCTAGATTTCACCCGGAATTTACGTAAGTCGGTCTATATCGCGGCCTCGGCGTGCCAGGGTGGACGACGCACCGTGGCCCGCCGGGGGCCGTGGGCCGACACGGAGGTCGACGATGCGCACACGTCTCGTACGGGCTTGGGGGAGCGGGCTGTCCGCACTCGTGGTCGCCGCAGGGGTGCTGGCGGCACCCGGCGCGGTGGCACAGGACGGCGCGGTGGCACAGGACGGCGCGGTGGCGCGGGACGGCGCGGTGGCGCGGGACGGCGCGCAGGCCGTCGCCGACGTCCCCGCCGGCTACTACGACAGTGCGTCGGGCCTGACGGGCGAGGCGCTGAAGTCCGAGCTGAACGACATCGTCAGCGAGGGCGACCAGCTCTCGTACAGCGAGGTGTGGACGGGTCTCCAGGCCTCGGACGAGGACCCGGCCGACCCGGACAGCGTGATCCTGCTGTACAGCGGTGAGTCACGGGCCAAGAACCTCAACGGCGGCGACGTCGGCGACTGGAACCGGGAGCACGTCTGGGCCAAGTCGCACGGCGACTTCGGCACGGCGACCGGGCCCGGCACCGACCTGCACCACCTGCGTCCCACGGACGTCCAGGTCAACAGCATCCGCGGCAACAAGGACTTCGACAACGGCGGCAGCGAGGTCAGCGGCGCGCCGGGCAACTACACCGACACGGACTCCTTCGAGCCCCGCGACGAGGTCAAGGGCGACGTCGCCCGGATCATCCTCTACATGGCCGTGCGCTACGAGGGCGAGGACGGCTTCGCCGACCTGGAGCCCAACGACTCGGTCAGCAACGGTTCGGCCCCGCTGCACGGCAAGCTGTCCGTGCTGCTGGAGTGGCACGCCGCCGACCCGGTGTCCGCGTTCGAGGCGAACCGCAACGACGTGATCTACGAGCAGTTCCAGCACAACCGGAACCCGTTCATCGACCACCCCGAGTGGGCGGGCGCGATCTGGGGCTGACGCGGCGGGGGCCAGGGGCGCTCGGCGTGCGTCCCTGGCCCTGACCGGGCTCGCTCCCTATCCTGGTGCCGAAGGGGTTGCCACCGCTCGGCGCAGGCAGCGCACCGGGTGGGCGACTCGCAACGAGGCCGGAGGCTCAGCGTGTCGAACGAGCACAAGTCAGTCGAACGCAACTCTGTTCCGCGGGTCCCGCCGCGCTGGTTCGTGCGCACGGCGTGGGCGGTCCACCGCGGCGTCTACCGTGTCACCGGCGGCAAGGTCGGCTTGCGGCGGCCCCGGGAGCACAGCTGGGGCACCATGCGCGTGACCACCACCGGGCGCCGTACCGGGTACGAGCGCAGTGTGATCCTCGCGTACATCGAGGACGGTCCTCGCCTGGTCACGATGGCGATGAACGGCTGGGCCGACGGCGACCCGGAGTGGTGGCTCAACCTGCAGGCCCACCCCGACGCCACCGTCGACCTGGCGGACGGCTCCCGCTTCGTGCGCGCGCACCGCGCCGTCGGCGAGGAGCGGGAACGTCTCTGGGACCGGTGGCGGCAGACCGACCGGAACCTGGACGCGCACGCCGCCCTCCGTTCGACCGAGACCGCGCTGGTGGTCCTGGAGCCACGGCCCGAACCCCGCCGGCTGGCGTAGCGCCGGTCACAGGGTCGCGGTGGCGAGCGCCTCCTCCTGCCCGTCGAGCGTGATCTCGATGCGGTCCACGTCGGTCAGGGGAACCGCCGACGACGCGTCCAGGTCCGTCGTGGTGCCACCCGACCAGGACCAGGTGCCCGCCGTGGTGCGCGCGCCGTCCCTGCTGACGAGCACGAGCTCGTACGTGATCGGCTCCGACGGCGTGTAGCTCGCGTCCGGACGCTGGCCGGGGGGTGGCGGGTAGTGACAGCTCCACCGCAGGCTCGTGCCCCAGCTCGTGGGTGTGACGACCAGCTCGGCCCGCATGTCGGCGTCGCCGACGGGGCGCAGCTCGACGGTCCGGGCCTCCGCGACGGCGGCGGACGGCGCTGTCGCCGCACCGTCCGGCGTGCCGAACAGGCCGCCGCCCGCGAGCACCGACCCGCCGACGGCGCCGACGGCCACCAGCGCCGACGCCGCGACGGCGGCCAGCGACCGGCGTCGGGTACGGGACCGCCGGGCGGCGCCCGCCAGGCTTGCCAGCGAGACGACGTCGGCCGGCCGGGGGCTGACGCCGTGCGGCAGGGGCCCGCCGCCCTCGGACGTCCTCGCACCGGACCCCTCGGATCCAGGGGCCTCGGTGAGGAGCGCCTCCGCGTGCGCAGGGGTCAGGGTGCCGAGCAGGCCGGGCATGCCCGCCAGCTCGGCGACGGCGGCGCGGCACGCGGCGCACTCGGCCAGGTGCCGCTCGTAGGCACGGCGGTCGCTCGGGCTCAGGGCGCCGAGCACGTACGCCGCGTCCCACTCGGCGTACTGGTCGCCGCCGGGGCCTGGGTCTGCCGGGATCATGAGGTGACTCCTTTCTCCTGCAGGGCCAGGCGCAGTGCGCGCAGCCCGTAGTGCAGCCGCGACTTCACCGTTCCGGGCGCGACACCCAGCTCGGCCGCCAGCTCGGCCACCGAGCGACCGCCGTAGTACGCACCGACGACGACCGCCCGGTGCGCCGGCGAGAGCGACACCAGCGCGTCGGCGACGAGCCAGGAGTCGAGCACCGCCTGGGTCGTGTCCCGCTGCTCCTGGTCCGGGACGTGCCCGGTGGCCCGTTCGCGGGTGCGCCGGGCGCTGCGGAGGTGGTCGACCGTCAGGTTGCGCGCGACCGTGAACAGCCAGGCGCGCACCGACTCCTCGGACCGTTCGAGCACCTCGGGGTGCCGCCACGCGCGCAGCAGGGTCTCCTGCACCACGTCGCGCGCCTCCTCCTCGTCACCCGTGCGGCGCACGACGTACCCGTACAGCGCACCGGCGTGCGTGTCGTGCACCGCTGCGAGGAGGTCGTCCGCGGCACCCGCGGGCGGGTCACCTGTGGTCACGGTCCCGTCGCCTCCGTCGTTACTGGCCGGGCTGCAGCTGCAGCGAGAACTCGATGCTGCCCTCATCCTCCACCGTCACGAACCCGAGCGACGGCGCCTCCACGTCGAAGTCGGCGAACGTGATCGGCACGCTCCCGATGACCTGTACGGGGTCGCCGGTGGTGGCGTCACCCGCGACCTCTGCCTCGACGGTGGCTTCCTGCGTGACACCGTGGACGGTCAGGTCGCCCGTCAGCTCGACTGACGTGGCACCCTCCTCGATCGGCGCCGGCTCGGTCAGCACGAAGGTCGCCGTCGGATACGTGCCCGCCTCCATCGCCTCGTCGCGGAAGTACGCGTCGCGGTTGGGTTCGTCGGTCGCCACGCTTGCGACGTCCACCTCGACGGTCGCCTCGCTGATGGCGCCGTCGGCGACCGTGACCGTACCGGTGACCTCCTCGGTGCGGCCCGTGACCGTCACGTCCTCACCCTGCAGCACCTCCTCGACGCGGTACCCGGCGAACGACCCGTCGCTCACGGTCCACGTGCCGGCCGCCGCGTCGGCGTCGGGCAGGGGCACGGCCGACTGCTCGAGCGTCGGCGCCTCCGCCGCGGCCTCGTTGGCCCAGTCCGCGTACAGACCCGGCCCGAAGGCCAGCGCCGCCCCACCGAGCACCACCACCGCCGCACCGACACCGACCGCCACCTTTGTCCCTCTGCGCACGCTCCGCCCCTCTCGTTCGCGGGCCGACCCACTGCCGCCCTCTGCCTCTCACTACGGGTGAAAGGGCAGATCGGTTCAATCGGGTCCGAAACTGAACCGGCGGGCTCGTCGAGTTCGGTCGGTTGCTGGAGGGTGTCGGCGACTTCGGTCGGTTGGTGTGAGATCGGTCAGTCAACCGACCGATCTCACATCAACTGACCGATCTCATGTGTTGCTGTGGTGCAAGGGACCGATCTCATCTGCGTCGGTGGTGCAAGGGACCGATCTCATCTGCGTCGGTGGTGCGAGGGACCGATCTCATCCGCGGCGGTGGCTCGTGGGCCGGTGAGTTCGGTCGGTTGCTGGAGGGTGTCGGTGACTTCGGTCGGTTGGTGTGAGATCGGTCAGTCAACCGACCGATCTCACACCAACTGACCGATCTCAGCCGTTCTGGCAATCAACCGACCGATCTCAGCCGTTCTGGCGGTCAAGCCGGCCGCGGCCGCCGTCGTGCGGGCCACGGGCTCAGGCCCGGCGAAACTCCGCGCGCCAGAGTCCCTTGCTGCCGGCGGGTCCCGGGACGGGCAGTCGCTCGATCGACACCGTGGACAGCCCGTCCGCGCCGAACGCCTCGATCTCCGGCCGGGTCAGCGGCCAGGGCGGACCGTCGTCGTCGGCCTGGTCGGCGACGGCCTGGACCGCGAGCAAGGTTCCGCCCGGCGCCACGAGCGAGCGGACGCCGGCGGTGAGCTCGGCGCGGACGCTGCGGTTCACTGCCTGGACGGTGTAGATCTCGACGACCAGGTCGAAGGCGCCGACCCATTCGCGCGGCAGGTCGAGCAGATCCCCGACGGCGTAGGTCACCGGTGAGCCGGGGTTCCGGTCGCGGGCCGCGGCGATCGCGGTGGGGGAGATGTCGAACGCCGACGTCTCGTAGCCGAGCCGGGACAGGTGCTCGGCGTCTGCCCCGAGCCCGCACCCGACGACGACGGCCGCACCGTTCGCGGCACCCGGATCGGGCGCGCCCGGCCATGACGCCAGTGCCGGGTGCGGGTCTCGCCGGTCCCACGGCATGGTGACGTCGCCGTCCCTTGCGGACGCCCAGAGCTGCTCGAACCAGCCGGTCGGGTCTGCCGGGTCGGCGTTGCCGAGCAGAGCGGTCTCGGACTTCCAGGAACGGGGCTCGGGCATGACGCCGACCCTAGACAGGTGCCGGCCGGTCCACAAGGAACCGCCGCGACCTCAGGCGGGTGCCTGCCGGTGGTGGTCGAGGTAGTTCCTGACGGTGGTGAGGCTGGTCAGGTCGGTCATGCGGTCGAGGTACACGATGCCGTCGAGGTGGTCGATCTCGTGCTGCACCACCCGGGCGGGGTAGCCGGTGAACTCCCGCGTGACGGTCTCCCCTGCCTCGGTGGTGAACCGGACCGTGAGGTGCTCGGACCGCGGCACCTGGCCCATGTACCCGGGCACGCTGAAGCAGCCCTCCCAGTCCAGCACGGTCTCGTCGGAGCGCCCTACGACGACAGGATCGACCAGCTGGATCAGCCCGGTCTCCGGCCGGTCGGGAAAGACGTCGGTCCTGCGTACCTCGACCACCGCGGCCCTGACCGAGACCCCGATCTGGGGCGCCGCGAGCCCGGCACCCCGGAGCGCGCGCAACCGGGAGACGAGGGTCTCCAGCAGGTCACCGGCGCCGGCCGGACCGACCGTCGTCGTGGGGGCCTTGAGTCGCGGGTCGCCGATCGTGACGACGCCGTCGTCGGCGACGCCGTCGGCCCAGCTGCCGGCGCTCTGCGGTGCGGACATAGGTGCTCCGTTCCTGTCGGGGACTCGTGCGCTCACTGGTCGTCGACGTCGGCGTCGTCGAAGAAGGTCTCGGGCCGACCCAGGAACCTCTTCCACAGGGCCACCGACTCCAGGTCGGCCCAGTCACGTTCCGCGATGCCCTCGTCGGTCATCTCGAGGATCTGCGCTCCCGGCAGTGCGGCGACCATGGGCGAGTGCGTCGCGTAGATCACCTGGGCCGGGAACTCGGCGACCAGGTCCTGGATGCGGTACAGCAGCTGGAGGGTCGACTCGAACGACAGCGGTCCCTCGGCCTCGTCCAGGAGGTACAGGCCCGGACCGTCGAACCGGCCCAGGATCGCCTGGAGGTACGACTCGCCGTGGCTGACCTCCCAGGACGGCTTGTCGCCGTAGCCGGGCATCCCCGCACCGGTCATGTACTCGAGCATCCCGAACGCGGTCTCGGCCCGGAGATAGAAGCCCTTGGCGTTGCGGCGCGTCATCCCGGACCCGGCGCGGGTGCGGTCGAGCATGAGCGCCTCACCGAGCGGGCTCGTCTCCTGGGTGCTGGCGTACCTGCGGCCGCCGTGCCCGCCGCGCACGTCCAGCCCGTAGCCCTCGGCGATCGCCTCCAGCAGGGTCGACTTGCCGCTCCCGTTGGCGCCCATCAGGATCACGACCCTGCTGTTCAACCGCACGCCCCGGGTAGCCAGGTCGCCGATCGCGGGCACGGTCCAGGGCCACTGGCCGTCGTCGACGGCGGCGGGCTTGACGCGGACTCGCTCGATCACCACCCGGCCAGCGTAACGAGACCGACTGACACGCAGTCAGACGACGAGGACCCGCCGCCCCCGTGCGTGACCGGCCTGGCTGTCGACGTGCGCCGCCGCGGCGTCGGCCAGCGGGTACGACTTCTCGACCGGAAGGCGGAGTTCTCCGCGCGCCACGAGGTCCACGGCCTCGGCGAGGGCGGACGGCATGTCGCCGGCGACGCCGGAAAAGCGGACGCCCAAGTCCGGCGCGCCGAGGTCGGCGATCGAGATGACCTGCCGCGGGTCGCCCGTGAGGTCGACGAGCTCGTGGATCACGCCCGAGCCGGCCAGGTCGAGGGCCGCATCGACCCGGCCGAGCCGCCGCACCCGCTCGACCCAGCCCGCGCCGTAAGTCGTGGCGACGGCGCCCAGGCCGCGGAGGTAGTCCTGGTTCGAGGCCCCCGCCGTGCCGATCACCGCGATCCCGCGCGCACGGGCGATCTGCAGCACCGCGGACCCTACGCCCCCGGACGCGCCGCTGACCAGCAGGGTCTGCCCGGGTCGCACGCCGACCTGGCGGATGATCCGCAGCGCGGTCTCTGCCGGCGAGGGATACCCGGCGGCCTCTTCGAACGTCAGCTCCTCGGGGATCCGGGCCCAGGCGGTGAGCACGGCGAGCTCGGCGTAGGTGTTCGAGCCCCTGCCGAACACCTCGTCGCCTACGTGGACGCCTGCGACGCCCTCGCCGACCTCGTCCACCACGCCGGCGGCATCGAGTCCGATGCCGGAAGGGAACACGATCGGCCCGGCGTCCCGGAACTGGCCCTCGCGGACCCTCCAGTCATGCGGGATCACGCCCGCGGCTCGCACCGCGATGCGTACCTGGCCGGGCCCCGCGTGGGGCTCCTCGGCGTCCAAGAGCCGCAGAACCTCGGGGCCGCCGAACTCGGCGAAGCACACTCTCTTCATGCCGGCGACCGTAGCACTAACAGTTAGTTTTTCAGAACGATTCGCTTTATGTAGCTGATAGCATGCTGTCATGGCTGAACCGTCCGGACGCCGGGAGCGCAAGAAGGCCGCGACCCGACAGAACATCGCCGACACCGCGCTGCGGTTGTTCTACGAACGCGGCTACGACGCGGTGGGCATCCGTGACGTAGCCGCCGATGCCGACGTCGCCGTCACCACGCTCTTCTCCCACTTCGCCTCGAAAGAGGCCCTGGTGTTCGAGCAGGACGAGGACTTCGAGCAGCGCCTCACGCGGGCCGTCACCGACCGCGCGGCGGGTGAACCGCTCGTTCCCGCGCTGCGCCGCGAGATCCATGCGCTGGTGCGGCATTGCACGGCGGACGACGCCGCCCCGTTGTGGCGCATGATCGACGCGTCGCCGGCCCTGCGGAAGTACGAGGAGTCGATGCGGCTGCGGCACGCGGAGGCACTGGCGACGGCGATCTCCGCCGAGGTGGACCTGCCGCAGAGCGCGATGGCCGGCCGTACGATCGCACGGTTCGCGATCGACGCCTTCTCGCTGGCCCGCTCGGCGGATGATCCGGAGGCGGCCCTGGACGAGATCTTCGTGATGATCGAGGCGGCCTGGTCGGCCGCCGGTTAGCGCGCGGCTTCCAGCAGCACGTCCACCAGCCGCTCCGCCGCATCAGGGCGCCCGTGCTCCCGGGCGGCGTGGGACATCCGCTCACGCCGTCCCGCGTCGGAGAGCAGCGGCCGGATCGCCGCCCGGAGGTCCGTCTCGTGGAGGTCGCCCTCCAGGGCGACGGCCGCGCCGAGGTCCTGGAGCCGGCGGGCGTTGTGGGCCTGCTCGTTCCCGGCCGACGACGCCAGCGGTACCAGCACCGACGGCTTGCCCAGCGCGGTCAGCTCCGCGATGGTCCCGGCACCGCTGCGGGAGACGACGACGTCGGCCAGGGCGAGCACGTCCGGCAGCTCCGCGCCGACGAAGCCCATGACGCGGTACCGGGCGGCCAGCTCCGCCGGGAGCGTGGCGGTCCGGTCGAACATCTCCTGGAGGTTGTTCGGGCCGCACTGGTGGATCACGTTCGTACGCTGGAGGAGCCACGGCAGCGTGTCGGCGACCAGGTTGTTGATCTGGACCGACCCCTGTGCGCCGCCGGTCACGTACAGGACCGGCAGGTCCGGGTCGAACGAGTCCAGGCCGAGCGCGTCGACGGCCTTGAGCGGTTCCCCGGACATCACCTCGGCGCGCACGGGGTTGCCCGTGACGACGGTCCGTTCCCGCACGCTCTCCGACAGCAGCTCGAGCGTGGACGGCGAGGACACCGCGACGCGGGTGGCGCGCTTGGCCAGGAGGCGGTTGGCCAGCCCGAGCCGCACGGTCTGCTCGTGCACCACGAGCGGACGGCGCACCAGCCCAGCGGCGAGCCCGATCGGGACGGCGACGTAGCCGCCCGTCGACAGGATCACGTCCGGCTTGAACTCGGCGACGATCGACCTGGCCTGCGCGACACCGAGCGGCACGCGCGCCATGTCCTTCATGTTGGCGGCCGACAGCATGCCCAGCGGGTTGCTCGACCGGCGGATCTTGCCCGTGGCGACCGGCACGAAGCGGATGCCCTCCGACGCGGTGACCTTGGCCTCCAGGCCCTCCGACGTGCCCGCCCAGAGCACGCTGACCGCTGTGCCGGTCTCGGCGAGCCTGGCCTGCAGGGCGCGGAGCGTGGTCAGAGCCGGATAGGTATGCCCACCGGTCCCTCCACCGGTGACGAGCAGACGGAACTCGCGCGGGTGTGAACTCACGAAGACATCTCCCAGGACGGCAGGGGTGGGGGCGCGGGTCAACTGTAGAGGATCGGGGCGGGTGCGGAGCTTCGCGATCGTGGTTCGGACAATGCCTCGGGAGGGCCTGTGAACCCCCTGTCTGCCGCTGCTCTCAGCAGAAGCGCCGCCGCGGTGCGGACCGCCGGTTCTACGCTCAGGTATGACCGAATCCGCTCCGCCTTCGCCGCCAGAGACCGCTGGACCGACCGCTGGATCGCCGCCCGAGCCGGCCGCCTCGTCGACGCCGGGACGGGAGCCGCTCCTGCGCCACCTGCTCGGCGAACACCTGCGACAGCTGCGGCACGGGCGTGGTGAGACGCTCGACCAGACCGCTCGCCGCGCCGGCGTCTCGCCGCAGTACCTCTCGGAGGTCGAGCGCGGGGTCAAGGAGCCGTCGAGCGAGATGATCGCGGCGATCACCGGAGCGCTGGGCATCACCCTGGTCGACCTGGTCACCGCCGTCGCCGACCGTCTGGTCGTGGTCCGCGACACCGCACGCCAGCCGACCTGCCAGGCGGCCTTCGCGCTCGCCGCGTGATGCCCGGGCACACCGGCCCGGGCATCACGTCACCTCAGCGCTGGTCGATCACGTGGTCCAGCAGGCCGTAGTCGCGGGCGGTGGTGGCGGTGAAGATGCGGTCGCGGTCGGTGTCGGCGCGGAGCGTCGCGACCTGCTGACCCGTGTGCCGGGAGAGCGCGGCCTCCATGTCCGCACGGATGCGGACGACCTCGTCGGCCTGGAGGATCAGGTCGGGGATCGCGCCGCGGCCCTGCGCCGCGGGCTGGTGCAGGATGACCCGGGCGTGAGGGAGCGCCGCCCGCTTTCCCTCGGCTCCGGCGGCGAGCAGCACGGCCCCGACGGCGACGGCCTGCCCGACGACGGTGGTCGAGACCTGCGGCCGGATGTAGCGCATCGTGTCGTAGATGGCCATACCGGCGCTCGGGTCCCCGCCCTCGCAGTTGACGTAGAGCTGGATGTCGCTGTCCGGGCTGCTCGACTCAAGGTGGAGCAGCTGGGCGATCAGGGCGTTGGCGACGCCCGCGTCGATCGCGGTGCCGAGATAGATGATCCGCTCGCTGAGGAGCTGCGAGTAGACGTCCATGATCCGCTCGCCCCGCGGGTGCGACGCGATGACGTTCGGGATGGTGTAGCTGCTCATCGTGCGTCCCCCTCGGCGGCGGTGCTGAATCCGGTCGGCTGACGATCGCGTGGCTTGATGCCCTCGAAGGTCCGCACGATCGTGTCGATGAAGCCGAAGTCGAGGGCCTCCTCGGCGGTGTACCAGTGGTCGTGCAGCGAGTCGTCGAAGATCCGCTCGACCGGCTGGCCGGTGTCCTCGGAGATCAGGCGCAGCACGGTGTCGCGCGTATGGCGCAGGTCGTCCGCCTGCAGCTCGATGTCGACGGCGGTGCCCGCGATCCCGGCGGAGCCCTGGTGCATCAGGACCCGGGAGTTGGGCAGTGCCCGGCGTTTGCCCTTGCTCCCCGCTGAGAGCAGGAACTGCCCCGCGCTGTAGGCGATGCCCAGCACGAGCGTCGACACGTCGTTGGGGATGGTCCGCATGAGGTCGCGGATCGCCAGCATGGCCGGCACGGAGCCGCCCGGGGAATGGATCCACAGGTCGATGTCGGTCGATGAGTCCTCGGTGGCCAGGGCGATCAGCTGGGTCATCAGGAGCGTGCCGTTGTCGTCGTCGAGCGGTCCGTCGAGGACGAGGACGCGGCGCTCGTACAGCTCGCGCCGTGAGTGTTCGCCGAACATCGGCGCCTTCGGTGATTCGGTCATGACCTCACGGTGCACGCCGGAACGGGGGTGGCGGGGCCGGATCTGCCGTCGGCAGCACTGCTCTGAGCAGCGAGTGTCGCAGACCTACGAGGATTGGCCGAGGCGCAAAGAAATGTGCAGCCATGAACCGCTGAAAGGTGTTTCATTTCTACATATCGCATTTATCTTGACGACGCTCTGTCAACGCTGGCAGTATCTGGCTCCCTATCGAGCTGAGTGCCACATCGTGACGAGATGAAGATTACGTCGATCGGCCCTGGCCCGGAACTACCACCCGGAATTACTACAGAGAGCGGAAGGCCATGGGCGACGGGATCGCGGCAGGCGTCATCGTGAAGGTGACCGGAGTGTCGAGCACGGAGCGAGGCGCCGAGGGGGTCGTGCAGACCATCCGGCGCGGGTGGACCGGCAAGGAGGCCGTGGTGCGGGCGCCCGGTGTACTGCGGTCGCGAGAGTTCACCGTTCCGGTGGCGGATCTCTCGAGGAAGTAAGCCGGTCACTCGTCGCACGGAAATGGTCGCGGCGTCACCAAGTGGAGGTTTTTCCGCCGTTCGGACGGGATTCCTGACGGGCGATTCTTGCAGGTCAGGAGTTATTTCCAGCGGGTGATCCGACCGGGCGGTCAGCGCAAGGATCGCGTGATGACCACGCGCCATGTGCGGGGCCTCACCGCGCCCCCAGCCGCCGGCTGACCTCCCGCGCCGCGAGAGTCGCCTGCTCCGCCAGCTCCACCCGCCCGGCCTCGTCGTAGGCCTCCGAACGGAACGTCACCGCCAGCCCGGCAACCGGCCGGCCCGTGTGGTCCACCACGGCGGCAGCCACTGACGCGAACCCGGCCGACACCTCGCCGTCCTCCACCGCGAACCCTCGTTCACGAGCCGACCGCAGCACCGTGCGCAGCTCCCGCAACGTCCGCGGCCCGGCGCCGGTGAGGTCGGTGAAGGAACCCGGCGTCGGGTACAGGGCCCGCACCTGCGCCGGCGGCAGCAGCGCGAGGACGGCCCGGCCGCTGGCGGTGAGATGGCTCGGGAGGTGTACGTCGACGTCGGTCACCAGGGGCTGGCGTCCCGCCGCCCGCTGTTCCACCAGGTACAGGACCTCGCGGCCGTTGAGCACCGCGAGGTGCCCGTTCTCGCCGGCGGACTCCACGAGCCGGGCGACGACCGGCGCGGCCAGCCGGGTGAGCGGCGCCTGCCGGGTGTACGCGCTGCCCAGGCCGAGGGCCGCAACACCGAGGCCGTAGCGGCGCTCGTCGGGGAAGTGCCGCACGAACCCCTCGTCGCCCAGCACCGACAGCAGGTGGTAGACGCTGGAGCGCGGCACTCCGATGCCGTGCGCGATGGCCCCGGCGGGCACCGGACCGGTCTGCGCCGCGAGGAACGTGAGCAGCCGCGCGGTGGTCCGCGCGGCCGGAACGCTGCTGCTGGTGCCCACTGGTCCCTCCCTCAGCACGGGTGTCTCGTATCCCAGACTCTAACCGTCGGATCCGGGGGGACGGGCGGGACGCGGCGGGGTTCCATGGGGGTATGAGCACCCTGCACCACACGGAGCCGACGCCGGCCACCCGCCCGGCCGACCCGGACCTGCCCCAGCACGTCGTCCTCGACGGAACACCGCTCACCGTCGAGCAGGTGGTCGCCATCGCCCGCTACGGCGCGACCGTCGAGATCCACGAGACCGCCCTCGCCCGGATGGCGCAGAGCCGCGCCGTCATCGATGGCCTGGCCCAGGACACCGTGCCGCACTACGGCGTCTCCACCGGGTTCGGTGCGCTCGCCCGCCGGCACATCCCCACCGAGATGCGGGCCCAGCTCCAGCTCAGCCTCGTGCGCTCGCACGCCGCCGGATCCGGGCCCGAGGTCGAGACCGAGGTGGTGCGCGCACTGCAGCTGCTGCGCCTCGCCACGCTCGTCACCGGCCACACCGGCGCCCGCCCGGTCACCGCGCAGACCTACGCCGCGATGCTCAACGCCGGGATCACGCCGATCGTGCACGAGTACGGGTCGCTCGGCTGCTCGGGCGACCTCGCGCCACTCGCGCACGTGGCGCTCGCCGCCATGGGGGAGGGACAGGTGCGGGTGGTGCCGCCGGGCTCTACCAGTGAGCGCGGGACCGTCGACGCCGCGCAGGCCCTCGCCGACGCCGGCATCGACCCCCTGCTGCTCGCCGAGAAGGAGGGGCTCGCCCTCATCAACGGCACCGACGGCATGCTCGGCATGCTCTGCCTCGCGATCCACGACCTGCGCCGCCTGCTGACCACGGCCGACGTCGCGGCGGCCCTGTCCGTCGAGGCCCTCCTCGGCTCCGACGCGCCGTTCGCCGAGGACCTCGTGGGCATGCGCCCCCACCCCGGCCAGGCGGCGTCGGCGTCGAACCTGCGCGCCGTGCTCGCGGGCTCGCCGCTCATGGCGAGCCACCGCGAGCTGGACGCCGACGGCAACCCCGCGTGCACCCGCGTGCAGGACGCCTACTCCCTGCGCTGCGCCCCGCAGGTGCACGGCGCCGCCCGTGACACCCTCGAGCACGCGGCGACGGTCGCGGGCCGGGAGCTGGCCTCCGCCATCGACAACCCGGTCGTCACGTCCGACGGGCGCGTCGAGTCCAACGGCAACTTCCACGGGGCGCCCGTCGCGTACGTGCTGGACTTCCTCGCCATCGCCGCCGCAGACCTGGCGAGCATGAGCGAGCGGCGCACCGACCGGTTCCTCGACGTCTCCCGCTCCGAGGGTCTGCCCGCGTTCCTGGCGCACGACCCCGGCGTCGACTCCGGGCACATGATCGCCCAGTACACGGCCGCCGGGATCGTCTCGGAGCTGAAGCGCCTGGCCGCGCCCGCCAGCGTGGACTCGATCCCGAGCTCCGCCATGCAGGAGGACCACGTGTCCATGGGCTGGGCCGGCGCCCGCAAGCTCCGGCGGTCCGTGGACGGGCTCACCCGCGTGCTCGCGATCGAGGTGCTCACGGCGACCCGGGCGCTGGACCTCCGCGAGGAGGCCCCGGCCGCCGGCACGGGCGCCGTGCACCACGTGGTCCGCGCCGGCGTTCCCGGACCCGGGCCCGACCGCTACCTCGCCCCGGAGATCGAGCACGTGGTCCAGCTCGTGACGACCGGCGCGATCGCAGCGGCACCGACGGCCGCCGTCGGCCCCCTGCACTGACCGCACCTCGACCGACCACCCTGTGCCGAAGGAGACCCAGATGAATCACGTTCACGACCGGGGGACGCCCGTCAGCGTCCGTGCCGCGCGCGGGACCGCGCTGACCGCCCGCAGCTGGCAGACCGAGGCCCCGCTGCGCATGCTCATGAACAACCTCGACCCCGAGGTGGCCGAGCGGCCCGACGACCTGGTCGTCTACGGCGGCACCGGGCGCGCCGCGCGGGACTGGCCGAGCTACCACGCCATCGTCCGCTCGCTCACCGACCTGCGCGACGACGAGACGCTGATGGTGCAGTCCGGCCGTCCAGTGGGGGTGCTGCGGACGCACGAGTGGGCGCCGCGCGTGCTCATCGCCAACTCCAACCTCGTGGGCGACTGGGCCAACTGGCCCGAGTTCCGTCGCCTGGAGCAGCTCGGGCTGACCATGTACGGGCAGATGACCGCCGGGTCGTGGATCTACATCGGGTCCCAGGGGATCCTCCAGGGCACGTACGAGACGCTGGCCGCGGTCGCCGCCAAGAAGTTCTCCGGAACTCTGGCGGGCACGCTGACCCTGACCGGCGGCTGCGGCGGCATGGGCGGGGCCCAGCCCCTGGCCGTCACGCTCAACGGGGGCGTGTGCCTGGTGGTCGACGTCGACCCGGCCCGCCTGCACCGCCGCGTCGAGACCCGCTACCTGGACGTCGTCGCCTCGTCGCTGGACGAAGGGGTCGAGCTGGCGCTCGCGGCCAAGAAGGAGCGGCGCGCGCTGTCGGTCGGCGTGGTCGGCAACTCCGCCGATGTCGTGCCTGAGCTGCTGCGCCGCGGCGTCGAGGTGGACGTCGTCACGGACCAGACCTCGGCGCACGACCCGCTGTCGTACCTGCCGTCCGGCGTGGCGCTCGAGGACTGGGCCTCGGAGGCGGAGAAGGACCCCGCAGGGTTCACCGACCGGGCCCGGGAGTCGATGGCCCGGCACGTCGAGGCCATGGTCGGCTTCCAGGACGCGGGTGCCGAGGTGTTCGACTACGGCAACTCGATCCGCGACGAGGCCCGCCAGGGCGGGTACGACCGGGCGTTCGACTTCCCCGGCTTCGTGCCCGCGTACATCCGGCCGCTGTTCGCCGAGGGCAAGGGGCCGTTCCGCTGGGCGGCTCTCTCCGGTGACCCGAAGGACATCGCCGTGACGGACAAGGCGGTGCTCGACCTGTTCCCCGACGACGACCACCTGGGCCGCTGGATCCGCGCCGCGCAGGACCGTGTCGCCTTCCAGGGCCTGCCGGCCCGCATCTGCTGGCTCGGGCACGGGGAGCGTGATGCGGCCGGGCTGCGGTTCAACGAGCTCGTGGCCGCCGGGGAGATCTCCGCGCCGCTCGCCATCGGGCGCGACCACCTGGACTCCGGCTCCGTGGCCTCCCCGTACCGGGAGACCGAGTCGATGGCCGATGGCTCGGACGCCATCGCCGACTGGCCGCTGCTGAACGCCCTGATGAACACCGCCTCCGGTGCCACCTGGGTCTCCATCCACCACGGCGGTGGCGTGGGCATGGGCAGGTCGCTGCACTCCGGCCAGGTCTCGGTGGCGGACGGCACGCCGCTGGCCGCCGAGAAGCTGGCCCGCGTGCTCGCGAACGACCCCGCGACCGGCGTGCTGCGCCACGTCGACGCCGGGTACGACGACGCCGTCGCGGCCGCCGAGCGCGGCGGGCTGCGGGTGCCGATGCGGGAGACCTCGTGACGGGTGCGTTTGCGTCCAGGGGAGGTTCCGGCCCGGCGGGCCCGACGCCGGTGGGGTCGCTGCTGGCGGCGATCGCCGACGTCGGCCGGGCGCCGGCCGGCGGGTACGCGCGGTTCGCCTGGACCGCGCACGACCTGACCCTGCGCGAGTGGTTCGCCGCGGAGGCGGCCCGGCGCGGCCTGGACCTGGTGATCGACCGCGCGGGCAACCAGTGGGCGTGGTGGGGCGACCCGGACACCGACGGGCCGGGCGTCGTGACCGGCAGCCACCTCGACTCGGTGCCCGGCGGCGGGGCCTTCGACGGGCCGCTCGGGGTGGCGAGCGCGTTCGCGGCGCTCGACGCCCTGCGCGCGGCGGGCGTGCGCCCCGGACGGCCGCTCGGGATCGTGAACTTCTCCGACGAGGAGGGCGCCCGGTTCGGGCTCGCGTGCCTGGGCTCGCGGGCCGTGACCGGGACGGTCGGCGCGGACACGCTGCTCGCGCTGCGCGACGGCGCGGGCGACACCCTGGCCGACGTGCTCCGGCGGGGGCTCTCGACCGACCCGACGGGTTCGACGGGCGGCGGCTGGGCCGGCGCGGGCCGGTCCGGCGTCGAGCACTACGGCCGGGACCCCGAGGCGCTCGCGCGGGTGGGCGTCTTCGTGGAGCTGCACGTGGAGCAGGGTCGCTACCTGGCCGACCTGCCGGAGCACGAGGCGGCGCCGGTCGCCGTCGGCGCCGCGATCTGGCCGCACGGCCGCTGGCGGGTCGACCTCGTGGGCGAGGCCAACCACGCGGGCACCACGCCGCTGGCCCACCGCCACGACCCGATGCTCGACCTCGCCCGGCTGATCACCGACGTGCGCGCCGCCGCAGAGCACGCCGGGGCGCTCGCCACGCTGGCGAAGGTCGAGATCGAGCCGAACGGCGTCAACGCCATCCCCTCGCGCGTCCGAGCCTGGATCGACGCCCGCGCGGAGACGGAGGACGCCGTGCGCCGGATCCTTCCGGTGCGGGGTGCAGCCGCGACCAACTCTGCACTCGACGGTGGAGGCGGGCGGGGGGTCGGGCTGGCTTCGTGGGAGGCCGTACCGGAGTCCTGGACGCCCGCCACCGTGTTCGACCCGGTGCTCGCCGGCCGGCTGGCCGACGTGGTCGGGCGGCCGGGATCCGACCTGCCCGCCCCGGTGATCGGCACGGGCGCAGGGCACGACGCCGGCATCTTCGCGGCGGCCGGGATCCCTACCGCGATGCTGTTCGTGCGCAACCCCACCGGCATCTCCCACTCGCCGGCGGAACACGCGGAGGAGGCAGACTGCGACGCAGGCGTCCAGGCCCTGACCGCGGTCCTGACGACCCTGTTGGCCCCCGGGGAGAGTGATCGGTAGAACGTCAGGTGATCGGCACCCCGGGCTGCCGACCATGTGACGTCTTGCCGACCAGCCGGATGATCCAACCACCCAGAGACGGAGACGCGATGAGGTTCTGGTGCGAACGGGCCTGGCTGCCCGCCCGGCGCCCGGCCGGGGGTGTCGTCGAGTCCGTGCTCGTCGAGACCAGTGACGGGCGGATCACCGGCGTCGAGCCGGGGGCACCGGCGTCGGACGGCGACGTGCGGCTCGGCGGGCTGGTGCTGCCCGGCCTCGCCAACGCGCACTCGCACGCGTTCCACCGGGCCCTGCGCGGGCGCACGCACGCGGACGGCGGATCCTTCTGGACCTGGCGCGAGGGCATGTACGCCCTGGCAGCGGCCCTCACACCGGAGCTGTACGAGCGGCTGGCCCGAGCCGTCCTCGCGGAGATGGCGCTCGGCGGGACCACCGCGGTGGGCGAGTTCCACTACGTGCACCACCGCGCCGACGGCACGCCGTACCCGGCGGAGCAGGGCGGCGCGAACGCCATGGCCGAGGCCCTGCGCTCCGCCGCGCGTGACGCAGGAGTGCACCTCACGCTGCTCGACACCTGCTACCTCCACGGCGGCCTCGGCCCCGACGGCCACGAGCCGCTCGCCCCGGAGCAGACGCGGTTCGGCGACGGCACCGTCGAGGCCTGGACCCGCCGCGTGACCGCGCTGCGCGCCGCGTGGGCAGGCGACGACCGGGTGCTCGTCGGCGCCGCGGCCCACTCGGTGCGCGCCGTCGCGCCCGACGAGCTGCGCGAGGTCGCCCGCTGGGCGCGCGGGGCCGGCGCGCCCCTGCACGTCCACCTGTCCGAGCAGCCGGGCGAGAACGAGGCGGCGCTCGCGGCGTTCGGCCGCACCCCGACGCGGCTGCTCCACGACGCCGGCGCCCTCGGCCCCGGCACCACCGCCGTCCACGCGGTGCACCTGACCGACGACGACGTCGCCCTGCTCGGCACCTCCGGCACCGGGGTCTGCCTCTGCCCGACGACGGAGCGCGACCTCGCCGACGGCATCGCGCCCGGCCTCCGGCTGCTGCATGCCGGCAGCCCGCTGTCGGTCGGCACGGACCAGCACGCGGGCGCCGACGTGCTCGCCGAGGCGCGCGGGGTCGAGGAGCACGAGCGCCTCGCGACCGGACGGCGCGGCGCGTTCGACCCGGCGACGCTGATCGAGCTCGCGACCTCGGCGGGCCACGCGGCGCTCGGACGCCCCGACGCCGGCCGGATCGCCGTCGGCGCGCCGGCCGACCTCGTCGCCCTGCGCCTCGACACGGCACGCACCGCCGGGATCGACCCGGCGCAGGCGGCACTGGTGGCGGGCGCGGCCGACGTGTCCGACGTCGTCGCGGGCGGGGAGCTCGTGGTGTGGGACGGTGAGCACCGGGCCGGGGACGTCGCCCGGATGCTCACCGAGGCGATCGACGAGATCTGGGCGGCGACGAAGGAGAACACGGTATGAGCGTGCTGCTGACGAACATCGGCGAGCTGGTCACCAACGACCCGGAGCACGGCGGGCGGCACGGCCCCGGGCCGGGGGAGCCGGACGACGGCGGGCTCGGGACCGTGCGGGAGGCCGCGGTCGTGGTGCAGGACGGGCGGATCGCGTGGACGGGGCCGGCCGCGGCCGCTCCGGCGGCCGACGTCGCCGTGGACCTGGAGGGCAGGGCCGTGCTCCCCGGCTTCGTGGACTCCCACTCGCACACGGTGTTCGCGGGGGACCGCGCCGCCGAGTTCGCCGCGCGCATGACCGGCGAGCCGTACACCGGGGGCGGCATCGCCACCACGGTCGCCGCCACCCGCGCCGCGAGCGAGAGCACGCTGCGGACGCGCGGCCAGGCCCTGGTGCGCGAGATGCTCGGGCAGGGCACCACCACCGTCGAGATCAAGAGCGGCTACGGCCAGGACGTCGCCACCGAGGCACGCATGCTGCGGATCGCACGCGAGCTCACCGCCGAGACGACGTACCTCGGCGCGCACACCGTCCCGGCCGAGCACGCCGACGACCGCGCCGGCTACGTGGACCTCGTGACCGGCCCGATGCTCGCCGCCTGCGCGCCGCACGCCCGCTGGATCGACGTGTTCTGCGAGCCCGCCGCGCCCACCGCGTTCGACGAGGACGAGGCCCGCGCCGTGCTCCGCGCCGGCCTGCGGGCCGGCCTGCTGGCCCGCGTGCACGGCAACCAGCTCTCGGCAGGCCCCGGCGTGCGGCTCGCCGTCGAGGTCGGGGCCGCCAGCGTGGACCACTGCACCCACCTGTCCGACGCCGACGTCGACGCCCTGGCCGGGTCGTGGACCTCGGCGCGCGGGACCTCGGCGCACGGGTCCGGCGCGACGCCGGGCACTGTCGCGACCCTGCTGCCCGCCGTCGAGTTCTCCACCCGGTCGCCCTACCCCGACGCCCGCCGGCTGCTCGCCGCGGGGGTGCCGGTCGCGCTGGCCACCGACTGCAACCCGGGCTCCGGCTACAGCTCGTCCATGTCGTTCGTGGTGGCGCTCGCGGTGCGGGAGATGCGGATGACCCCCGCCGAGGCACTCTGGTCGGCGACCGCGGGCGGGGCGGCGGCGCTCCGCCGGGACGACGTGGGGCACCTGCGGGTCGGCGCCCGCGCCGACCTGACCGTCCTCGACGCTCCCAGCCACCTCTACCTGGCCTACCGCCCCGGTGTGCCGCTGGTCCACGAGGTCTGGAAGGACGGCGCCCAGGTCTGACCCGCCCCGCTGACGGCGGCGGCCGTCGAACGTAGGCCTCGGCGCCGGGGGCTGTTCTCCGGGCTACTGCTCCGTGATGCCCAGGGACGGGGCGGGCACGAAACGTGCTCGCGGGCTCGCCGCGCCGTGCAGCTCCAGCAGCACGAGCTCGTTTCCGGTGCCGCGCACCAGGGGCCCGGGGACATACAGCGTGTGCGTGGGGCCGAGGCTCCAGTAGCGGCCGAGCAGCTCGCCGTTCACCCAGGCCAGGCCCTTGGTCCAGCCGCCGAGGCGCAGGAAGTGGTCGGCCCCGGCGACGGAGTCGAACGTGCCCCGGTACAGGCCGGGCCAGGCGGCACCCCCGTCGCCCGCACCCCCGGAGACGGCACCCGTCTGCGGGACCGTCACGTCGAGCGCCCCGCGCAGCAGGTCCGCCGCGTCCTCGACCCGCAGCGCGCCGGCCGTCCACTCGTCCAGCGTGCGCACGGCCGTGCGCACGGTGCCGATCAGCCCCTTGGGCTCGCCGATCCGCGGCCCGTAGTTGACGTGCCCCTGGTTCTCGACGAGCAGCGTCAGCTCGCCCGAGCGGGCGGGCAGGGCGACCGTGAACGTGTGTGATCCGCGGTCGAGCACACCCACCGGCTCGCCGTCGAGCAGCACGACGGCGCGGTCGCGCACCTCGTCGACGGTCAGCACGGCGTCGTCGGGCCGGATGCGGGTGCGATACACGGCGAAGCCGGACCACAGGCCCAGCTCCTCCATGGTCGGCGCGTGGTCGTAGCTGCCGAGGCTGCCGCGCACCAGCGACGACACCGCGTCGGCGAGCGGGACGTGCGCGGTCAGGGTCACGTCGAGCTCCGGGGCCGGCTGCCGCTCCGCGGGGACCGCGCCGGGCACGGGGAGGTGCCGCGCGATCACGTCGCGCATCGCGTGGTACTTGGCGGTCGGCGTGCCGTCCTCGGCGAGTGGCGCGTCGTAGTCGTACGACGTGGTGATCGGCCGGTAGATGCCCTTGTCGTTGGCGCCGCTGGTGAGGCCGAAGTTGGTGCCGCCGTGGAACATGTAGAGGTTGACGGAGCCGCCGGCCGCGAGCAGCTCGTCCAGGTCCGCGGCGTTCGTCTCGGCGGGCGCCAGGTGGTGCTCGAGGCCCCACGAGTCGAACCAGCCGTTCCAGAACTCCATGCACATCAGGGGCCCGGTGGGCTGGTGCCGGCGGAGCACCTCGAACCGCTCGGCGGTGCGCGACCCGAACGTCGCGGTCTTGTGCAGCTCCGGCAGGCCGCCGCGCTCCAGCATCTCGTCGTTCGCCTGGTCGCAGGTGAACAGCGGCACGTCGATGCCCTGGCCGCGGACCAGGTCGACGAGCGCCCGCAGGTACTTCTGCCGCTCCGGCATCGGGTCGTCCCCGTAGGCCCCGTACTCGTTCTCGACCTGCACCATCAGCACCGGGCCGCCGTGCGTCACCTGACGCTCGGCCACCAGCGGCAGCAGGCTCGCGTAGTACTTGCCGATCGCGTCGAGGAACCGCGGCTCGTGGCGCCGCACGCCCACGGCGGAGTCGGCCAGCAGCCAGGCGGGCAGGCCGCCGCCGTCCCACTCCGCGCAGATGTACGGACCCGGCCGCACGATCGCGTACAGCCCCTCCGCGGCCACGAGGTCGAGGAACCGGCCGAGGTCCCGCCGCCCGTCCAGGTCGAACACACCGGGCTCGGGCGCGTGGAAGTTCCACGGCACGTACGTCTCGATGGTGTTCAGGCCCATGAGGCGGGCCTTGCGGATGCGGTCGGCCCACTGGTCGGGGTGCACACGGAAGTAGTGCAGCGCGCCGCTGACGACCTGCATCCGCTCGCCGCCGAGCTGGAAGTCCTCGGGGCCGATGTCGAACGTGGGCATGTGTGGTTCCTCGGAGTGCGGTGGTGACAGGGGAGACGGGACGACGGCGGGGAGCACCCCCGCCGTCGTCACCGGTTGTTGCGTGCCGGGCGGCTCACTCGCTGACGGTGAAGCCCTGCTCGTTGCCGTAGCCGACGATCGACTGCTGCCAGTCGGCCAGACCGTCCGTCAGGGGCGTCGAGCCCGTGTACGACTTGCCCACCGTGTCGGGGAACACGCTGTTCGCGTAGACCTGGTACGGCAGGTACTGCCAGCCGGTCACGACGCTCGTCGCCGACTCGGAGAGCACCTCGTTGATCTTCTGGCCGCCGAAGTACTCGGACTCCTCGGCGAGGAACTCCTCGTCCGTGAGGTCCGCGAGCGTCGCCGGGAAGTTGCCGCCCTCCAGGCGTGTCGCGACACCGTCGCCGGCGTTCGCGTACTCCAGGAAGCCGTAGGCCAGCGCCTTCTGCTCGCTGGCCTCCGTGACCGACAGCGCGGAGCCGCCGTTCTCCGCGGTCTCCTTGGCGCCGGCGGTCCACTGCGGCATGGGCGCCACGCGCCAGTCACCCGCCGCCGGGGCGGCGCCCGACTCGAGGTTCGCGGGCATCCACGCGCCCGTCACGAGCGCGGCGATCTCGCCGTTGCCCAGGCCCTGGAACCACTCGTCGGTCCAGGCGGGGACGTTGGCGACCAGGTCGTCGTCCAGCATCTGCTGCCACATCTCGGAGAACTTGGTCGTGCCATCGTCGGCGAGGTCCACGGTGACGTCCGTGCCGTCCACCTCGAACGGGTGGCCGCCCGCCTGCCAGATCATCGACGTGGCGAAGCCGGCGTCACCGTTGTCCGCGGTGATGTACGTGTCCGGGTCGTGGGCCTGGATCTTCTCCGCCGCGGTGACGAACTCCTCCCACGTGGCGGGAACGTCGACACCCGCCTTCTCGAACGTCTTCGCGTTGTAGAACAGGGCCATCGGGCCGGAGTCCATCGGCAGGCCGTACACGGCGTCGCCGTCGGTCACCGCGCCCCACGGTCCGGGCGAGTAGGTGCCGTCCAGCTCGCTCGCGCCGAAGGGCGCGAGATCGGCCAGGGACTCGCCGATCGAGAACTGCGGCAGGGCGTAGTACTCCATCTGCGCGACGTCGGGCACACCCGAGCCGGCGCTGATCGCGTTCTGCAGAGCCACGTAGTGGTCGTTGCCCGTACCGACGTTGGCGAGCTCGACGTCGACGTTCGGGTACTCGGCCTCGAAGTCCTCGACGACCTTGTCCAGCGTGGGCTCCCAGGCCCAGACCAGCAGCTCGCCGCCCTCCTCGAGCGCCGCGGTGATGTCCTCGGGTGACATCGCCTCCCCGCCGGCGTCGCCGTCGGACCCGGAACCGCACGCGGTCAGGGCGAGCGCCAGGGCGCTCGCCGCGGCGAGCGCACCTACGGCGCGGTGGTGGCGGATGGTCATGATAGTTCCTCTCACTTCATCGTCAGTCGGACCAGGTCTTGCGCAGAGCCGTGCGGGTGGTGCTCACTCCTTGACGCTGCCGGCGGCAAGACCCGACTGCCAGTAGCGCTGCAGGAGCAGGAAGACCGCGATGAGCGGCAGGATGGTCAGGAGCGAGCCGGCGATGACGAGGTTGAAGATCGC
Organism: Promicromonospora xylanilytica; assembly: GCF_054782895.1. NCBI lineage: Bacteria > Bacillati > Actinomycetota > Actinomycetes > Micrococcales > Promicromonosporaceae > Promicromonospora > Promicromonospora xylanilytica. Next base: position 273,537 of record NZ_BAAGRP010000004.1, on the reverse strand, counting down.
CTCGCCGCCGGCCGTCGTCGCCTGCTCGTTCCATGCGTTCAGGCCCAGGGTCAGGGGGTACCAGTCCGGGTCGCGCAGCATGATGAGCGGCAGGAAGTAGTTGTTCCACGTCGCGACGACGGTGAACAGCAGCACCGTGACGATGCCGGGGGCCAGCATGGGCAGGGCCACCTGGAAGAAGGTACGGGCCTCGCTCGCCCCGTCGATGCGGGCGGCCTCCATGATCTCGTCCGGCACGGCGTCGGCCGCGAACGTCCACATGAGGTAGAGCCCGAACGGCGAGATGAGCGACGGGATGATCACCGACCAGGGCGTGTTGGTGAGCCCCAGGTTCGCGAACATGAGGAACGTGGGCACGGCGAGAGCCGTGCCGGGAACGGCCACCGCGCCGATGACGACGGCGAACACCACGCGCTTGCCGGGGAAGCTGAACTTCGCCAGGCCGTAGCCGCCGAGCAGGGCCAGCAGGGTGGCACCACCGGCGCCCGCCACGACGTACAGCAGCGTGTTGGCGAACCAGCGCAGGAACACGCCGCCGTCGTAGGTGACGACGCCGACGAGGTTGTCCCAGAGGGCGAAGTCGCCGCTGAACCAGAGGCCGAACGAGCTGAACAGGTCGGGCTGGGTCTTGGTCGCGTTGAACAGGAGCCAGACCAGCGGGATCAGGGCGTAGACGCCGACCAGGGCGGTGAGGACCGTGAGCAGGACGCTGCGCGTCGGGCGGGCGTGCGAGCGGCGGCGGGTCGCGAGGCGAGGACGGGGCCGCCGCGCCCGGACGGTGGGCGCGTTCATCAGGACGTTGGTGCTCATGGCTCAGACCTCCCTGCGCATGCCGCGCAGCTGCACCACGTAGGCCACGAGCATCGTGAGCACGCCCATGATGATCGCCACCGTGGCCGAGTAGTTGTACTGCTGGCCGGAGAAGGACAGCGAGTAGGCGTACAGGTTCGGGGTGTAGTGCGTCGAGATGTAGTTGGGCGACAGCGACTGCAGGATGCTCGGTTCGTTGAAGAGCTGGAACGAGCCGATGATCGAGAAGATCGTCGCCACGACGAGCGCGCCGCGGATCGCGGGCACCTTGATCGCCGTGATCACGCGCCACGGCCCCGCGCCGTCGATCTCCGCCGCCTCGTACAGCGAGGTGGGCACGACGCGCAGCGCCGAGTAGAAGATCAGCATGTTGTAGCCCACGAACTGCCAGGTCACGATGTTGCCGATCGCCGGGAGCAGCAGTGCGGACGCCAGCGGGTCCGGCAAGCTGGTGCCGAACAGGTCGTTGAAGTTGCCGACCAGGCCGAACCGGTCGCCGTACATGAAGCCCCACATCAGCGCCGCCACGACGCCCGGCACCGCGTACGGCAGGAAGATCGTGAGGCGGAAGAAGTCCCGCCCGTAGAGGCGGCCGCTGTCGATGGCGAGGGCGACCAGCAGCGAGATGCCGAGCATCACGGGCACCTGGACCACGAGGAACAGGGTGACGCGGCCGACGCCGTCCCAGAACTTCGGGTCACCGAGCGCCCGGGCGTAGTTGTCGAACCCGACGAACGAGGTGCCGCCCACGAGCTGCGTCTGGAACAGGCTCAGGTAGAGCGAGTAGACGATCGGCGCGAGGAAGACCAGGGCGAAGACGGCCATGAAGGGGCCGACGAAGCCCCACCCGGCCCAGCGGGAGCGCCGTCGCATCCGTCCTGGGGTCCTGGGCACGGCCGGAGGCGATGCGAGCGTGGTCAAGGGATGTCGCTCCTTATGCGGGTGGGGTCAGCATGCCGTCGTGTTGACGTCAACATGGTGACGCGGACTAGGGTGCTGGTGAGCTACCCGGGGTGTCAAGCGCGCGCACCGGAGCGACGGTGCATCACGAGGAGGTGGATGCGGTGGAGGGCAGAGGCCCGTCCCTGGCTGACGTGGCCGATCTCGCCGGAGTGTCGACCCAGACGGTCTCCCGCGTGTCGATGGGCCTGGACAACGTGCGGCCGGCGACCCGCGACCGCGTGCTGGCGGCGATGGCGGAGCTCGGCTACGCGCCCAACACCGCCGCACGAGCCCTGCGGTACGGCAGCTTCCGGACCATCGGCGTGATCGCCCACCGGCTCGCCCGTACGGGGGAGTCCCGGACGGTCGAGGCGGTGGTCGAGGCCGCGCGCCGGGAGGGCTACACGGTGACACTGATCGACGTCGAGAGCCCGTCGTCCGACGTCGTCTCCGCCGCGGCGACCCGGCTCTCCCACCAGGCGATCGACGGGCTGGTCATCATCAGGGCCGAGACCGCGTCGCCGGACACGCTCGCGCTACCGCCCCGGATGCCCGTCGTGGTCTCCGACTCCCGGTTCGTCGGTCACCACCCCGCCGTCGGCGCCGACCAGGCCGACGGCGCCCGCCGGGCCACCCAGCACCTGCTGGACCTGGGGCACCGGACCGTGCACCACATCGCGGGTCCGGCGGACTCCGCACCCGCCCAGCTGCGGACGGAGGCCTGGCGCGCGGTGCTCGACGAGGCGGGCAGGCCCGTCCCCGAGGTCGTGGTGGGGGACTGGACGGCGGCGTCCGGCTACGCGGCGGGGCGCGGACCGCTCGCCGCCCCGGACGTCACCGCGGTGTTCTGCGCCAACGACGAGATGGCCGCCGGCGTGCTGCGGGCCCTGCACGAGGCCGGCCGGTCCGTGCCCCGCGACGTCTCGGTGGTCGGGTTCGACGACGTCCTGCTGGCGGGCTACCTCTGGCCGCCGCTGACCACGGTGGTGCAGGACTTCGACGAGATCGGCCGCCGGCTCGTGGCACGGCTGCTGCACCAGGTACGGACCGGCGAGATCGAGGACGGCGGCGGCGCGGAGAACCTGCACGACGTGGTGCCCGTGGAGCTCAGGATCCGGGAGAGCACCGCGCCCCCGCGGCCACCGGGGTAGGCCCTTGCCCCACCGGTGCCGAGCATTCACCCTGAAACCCGTAGGATCGGCATGATGGCGCAATCAGAGGGCAGGGGTGGAACGCGCGTGGAGTCACCGTCAACCGAGGCTCCGCTCGACCCGTCGACCCGTCCGACGTGGCGCAGCTCCGCGCTGGCGGCCGTCATCGGGTCGCTGGTGTTCGCGTTCCTCATCTGGCAGGTCGTGGTCCGCGGCCCGTTCATCGCCTGGGACTGGCAGTTCCACTACTACGTGGACGCGAACCACCCCGTCGGGTGGGAGAAGGCCTTTCTCGACATCGTCGCGAGCGTCACGGGCGAGCGGCTCTTCACCATCCCGATGGTGGGCGGCACCGCCCTGTACGTCGCGTGGAAGCAGGGCGGCCCCGGCTCGCTCTGGCGCATCGGCACCCGGCGGCCGGTGCTGGCCGTGCTCGCCGGCCTCGCGACCATCGCGTCCATCGGCTACGGCACCAAGTTCGGCCTGGGCCGCACCGGACCGCACCACAACATGGACGTGCTGCACGCCGGTGGCCAGGCCTTCCCGTCGGGCCACGCGGCGAACACGTTCTTCACCGGGTTCTTCATCCTCTGCCTGCTGTTCGCCCAGAGCGGGCTGAGTCCGAACCTCGGCAGGCTGCGCACGCTCATCCCCGTCGTCGCCGTCATCGTGCTGGTCGCGGGGGCCTTGATGTCGTGGCTGGACTACCACTGGCTGAGCGACATCCCCGGCGGCTGGCTGCTCGGGTTCATCGCCTGCATGGTGGCGCTGTCCGTGCTGCGCGCCCCACGCCGCGAACGAGAACGCACCCCCGCGCGCTAGGGTCGGCGCCGTGGCGATCCTCCTCTGGTCCGGCGCTGTCGGCTCCTGGCTGTTCATCGCGACGTTCCTGCTCGACGGCTGGACACGGCCGGGCTACCGGCCGGTATACCACCCGGTCAGCGCTCTGGCCCTCGGGTCGCGCGGCTGGCTCCAGGCGGCGAACTTCATCCTGTGCGGGCTCGCGATCACGGCCGGTGCGGTGGCGCTCGCGGGGGCACTGGACAGCGTGCTGCTCGCGCTGGTGGTCGCGGTGTTCGGGCTCGCGCTCGTCGCGTCGGGAGTGTTCCCGATGGATGCCATGCGGTCGTACCCGCCCGGCACGCCGGACGGGACGCCTACCGAGGTGTCCAGGCGGCACACGTGGCACGACTGGGCAGGCATGGTCGTCTTCGGCGCACTTCCGGTCGCCGCGGTCGTGGCGGCCTTCGTGCTCCCCGAGACGGGCTGGACGTGGTACTCGGGCCTCACGGCGGCCACGGCAGGGGCCGGCCTCATGGTGTTCGGCCAGGCCTGGGAGGACGACCACCCGCGTGCCGGACTCGTGCAGCGCGTGACGATCATCGTCGGCTGGACCTGGCTGGGGCTCCTCTTCGTCCACGCGGCCCGGTAGCGACCTGGTAGCGGCCCGGTAGCGGCCCGCGTCACAGGCGCGCGAGCGTGTCGGTGACCAGCTCGGCGACGACGTCGTGCACCGCGGCGCGGTCGGCGGGGACCAGCCCGACGCGGGTGCGCCGGTCCAGCACGTCGTCCGCGTCCAGCGCGCCCTCGTGCGTGACGGCCCACTCGATCTCGGCGCGGGTGATGTCCAGGTGCGCGGCGACGGGTATTCCCTCGCCGACGGCGGACGCCGCACCCGGCACCGTCGCAGTGCCCAGCACCGCGGCGGCCTCGGCGCCGTACCGCGCGACGAGCGGGGCGGGCAGGCCGCCGGCCGGCGCGGGCGGCGCGCCGAGCGACGGCGCCCCGACCAGCGGCAGGTCGGCGGTCCAGCACGGCCCGGCGGTGAGCCCGGCGTGCCGGACGGCCAGGTCCACCGCGTCCTCGGCCATGGTCCGGTAGGTGGTCAGCTTGCCGCCCAGCACGTTCACCGCGCCGGTGGACGGCGACACCTCCACGAGATGCTTGCGCGAGACGTCGGACGACACCGTGCCGTCGCCCCGCCCGGCCGTGTCCACCAGGGGGCGCAGACCCGCGAAGGTGCCCACGACGTCGTCGGGCACCAGCGGGCGGTCCAGCAGGGCGGACACCGTCTCCAGGAGGAAGTCGACCTCGCCCTGCGTCGCTACCGGCACGTCGGGGACCGGGCCGGGCGCCTCCTCGTCGGTGAGGCCGATGACCACCCGTCCGAGCTGCGCGGGCAGCGCGAAGACGTAGCGCGAGCCCGAGCCGGGGACGGGCACCATGAGGGCCCCCGCCGGGTGGCCCAGCCGGGCGGCGGGCACCACGACGTGCGTGCCGCGGCTCGGCCGCAGCCGCACCGACGGGTCGACCGTCCCCGCCCAGACGCCGGTCGCGTTCACGACCGTGCGGGCCCGCACGTCGAGCGCGGCGCCGGTGCGCGTGTCCTCCAGCGTCGCGCCGTCCGCGCGCAGGTGGGTGGCGCGGACCCGCGTCAGGATGCGTGCGCCGCGCCCCGCCGCGGTCCGGGCGAGGGCGACGACGAGCCGGGCGTCGTCGACCAGCTGGCCGTCGTGGGCCACCCATGCGGCGCGCAGGCGCGCGCGGGCGACGGCGGGGACCAGCCGTGCGGTCTCGTCCGGCCCGGCGAGGCGGGGCCCGGGCAGCACCCGCGACGGCGTGCCGGCATCGCGGCGCAGGAGGTCGCCGAGCCCGAACCCGATGCCGGCCGTGAGGCCCTGCCGCTTGCCCACGCCGGGCGCGAGCGGGAGCACCTGCGGCAGCGCGCGCACCAGGTGCGGTGCGGTGCGGATCATCAGCACGTGCCGCTCGCGTGCGCTCTCGCGGGCCACGCCCACGTCGCCGGTGGCCAGGTACCGCAGCCCGCCGTGGGCGAGCTTGGAGCTCCAGCGGGAGGTGCCCCAGGCGAGGTCGTGCGCCTCGACGAGGGCGACGGACAGGCCGCGCGCCGCGGCGTCGAGCGCCACGCCGGCACCCGTCACCCCGCCGCCGACGACGAGCAGGTCGATGGTCTCGGAGGCGAGCCGGTCGAGCTCGTCGGCCCGCCGGGCGGCGGTCAGGGCAGTGCGCATCGTTCCTGCTTCCGGGTCGTCGCGTCGGGTGGGCCGCCCGTCAGGGACGGAGGTAGCCGTCGAGAGCGTGGGCGAGCTCGGTGCGCAGGGCACCGGCGTCGATGACCGTGGTGACCGTCCTGTGGGACAGCACGGCCGACTGGGTGATGAGCAGGATCATGACGGCCAGGTCGGAGGGCGCCCCCTGCCGCACCGTCCCGCCCCGCTGGGCGGCGGCCACAGCGGTGGCGAGCCACTCGAGGCTCACCCGCTGGGACCGGCCGATCCGCTGGAACGCGTACTGGGTGAAGACCTCCGGCTCGTGGGTCAGCAGCCGCCCGTACACGGGGTCGGTGCGGATCAGCTCGCTGAACCGGACCACCTTCTCGACGATGGCGGCGCGGTCGTCCGCCTGCGGGCCGACGGCGGTGATCACGCGCTGCGCGTGGTGCATGAGAAGGGCCCGCAGCACCTCTTCCGCCGACTCCCAGCGGCGGTAGACCGTGGGCCGGGAGACGCCGGCGGCCCGGGCCAGCTCGGTGACGGAGAGCCCGCGGGTGCCACGGGTGGCGACCAGCTCGCCGGCGGACGCGAGCAGGCGTGCCTCGATGTCGTCGAGCTCCCGGCCGGTCTCGCCGTCGGGATGCTCCGGTGGTGGGCTCGCTGCCGAGCCTGCGTTACGGATTGTCATGTTGTGTCACACTGTAACGCGAACCGGGCACACCTGCCAGGCCCCGCCCCGACCACACGGAGGACACGTGAGCACCAAGCCGCAGCACGAGCGCATCGACATGCGGTGGTCCGGGTGGGGCGACCCCGACGCGGCCCACGGGCTTCCCGGCGGCGTCAAGCTCCTGCTCACGGCCGTGCTGGGACGGGTGCCGACGGCGCGCCCCGCACCGGGGCTCGCCGAGGTCATCCTGACGACGCCGCCCCTGGCCGACGCCGACGTGGCGGCCCTCGCCGGGGTGGTCGGCGCCGACCACGTCGACGCGGACCACCGGACCCGGGTGCTGCACGCCGGCGGCAAGTCCACGCCGGACCTGCTGCGGCGCAGGCAGACCGAGCAGGCCGCACCGGGCGCCGTCGTACTGCCCGGGTCCGAGGACGAGGTGGCGGCCGTGCTCGAGGTCGCCGGGGAGCGCGGGCTCGCCGTGGTGCCGTTCGGCGGGGGCACCGCCGTGACCGGCGGGCTGGACCCGGTTGCCGGGGCGCACCGGGGCGTCGTCAGCCTCGACCTACGCCGGCTGGTCGGGCTGGTCGCGCTGGACGCCACGACCCAGGAGGCGACCCTCTGGGCGGGAACCACCGCACCGGCCGCCGAGTCGGCGCTGGGGGAGCAGGGCTTCGAGCTGGGCCATTTTCCCCAGAGCTTCGAGTTCGCGACCCTCGGCGGGTTCGCCGCCATGCGCTCGTCCGGCCAGAACTCGGCCGGGTACGGGCGGTTCGACGCCATGGTCACCGGGCTGCGCGTGGTCACGCCGGCAGGGGTGCTCGACCTGGGTCGCGCGCCGGGGTCGGCAGCGGGACCCGATCTGGTGCGCTGGTTCCTCGGTTCGGAGGGCGCGTTCGGCGTGATCACACAGGTGCGGCTGCGCGTGCACCCGGTCCCGGAGGTGCGGCTCCTCGACGCCTGGAGCTTCGGCGACTTCGCGACCGGGGCCGACGCGCTGCGGCGCGTGGCCCAGCTCGGCACCGGTCCCACCGTGCTCCGCCTGTCCGACGAGGACGAGACGGCGGTCTCCCTCGCGCAGGTCGGCAACATCGGCAAGGCGCTGGCCAGGGGCTGCTCCGCCGTCGTGCTGCACGAGGGTCCCGACGGGCCGGCGCAGGCCCGGCGCGACGCCACCACGCGCGTGCTGCGCGAGGCGGGCGGCAGGCCCGCCGCCGAGAAGCTCGCCGAATCCTGGGACCGGGGCCGGTTCAAGGCGCCCTACCTCCGCGACGCGCTGCTCGACCACGGCGTGTTCTGCGAGACGCTCGAGACCGCCACCACGTGGTCGAACCTGCACGCGTTGAAGGCCGCCGTCACCGGCGCGCTGACGGAAGGGCTCGCACAGGAGGGGGCGAGGAACCGCGTCCTGTGCCACATCTCCCACGTGTACCCGACCGGGGCGTCGCTCTACTTCACCGTGATCGCGGGGCTCGGCGCCGAACCGCTCGAGCCGTGGGGCCGGGTGAAGCGCCGCGTGAACGACGCGATCATGGCGGCGGGCGGCACGATCAGCCACCACCACGGGGTCGGCGCCGACCACGCACCCTGGCTGGAGCAGGAGATCGGCGAGGTGGGGGTCCGCATGCTGCGGGCGGTCAAGGCGGAGCTGGACCCGGCAGGGATCATGAATCCCGGCGCACTGCTCGAGCAGGCCGGCTGACCCGGTAGGTTGCGGCCCACCAGATCGGGTCACGGCCCACCACTATCGCGGGTTCGACTGATCGCAGGTTCGACGACAGGGCGTCCGACGGCGGGCGCGTGGAGCTGACATGACTGAGCGGTACGGCAGGGCCGGGCACATCGCGGTGCTCGTGAACCCAGCGTCAGGGCGCGGGTTCGGTGCGGGGAGCGGGCAGGTCGCGGTGGACCGGCTCCGGGAGCGCGGCGCCGACGTCCGCGTCTACCAGGGCGCCGACGCCGAGGAGACGGTCGCGCTCGGCAGGAAGGCGGTGGACGAGCAGCCGTCCGTGGTGGTGGTCGCAGGGGGTGACGGCACCATCTCGTCCGTGCTGCCACCGGTCCTCGAGGCGGAGCTGCCGCTCGCGGTGATCCCCGGCGGAACCGGCAACGACCTGGCGCGTGAGCACGGCATCCCGCTCGACGCCCCGGCGGCCGCCGCGGACCTGGCGCTCGACGGCGCCCGCAAGCGCGTCGACACGGGCACCATCACGGCCGACGACGGCACCGTGCGCCACTTCGTCACCGTCCTGTGCGCAGGCCTCGACTCCCTCACGAACGAGCGCACCAACCGCATGACCTGGCCCACCGGCCCCGCCCGGTACCGGATCGCCGTGTACGCGGAATGGCTGCGGCTCAAGCGGTTCGGCTACCGGCTGCGCCCCGTCGACGCACCGGCCCTGGCCCAGGACGGGTACGTGCTCGGGATAGGGCTCACCAAGTCGTACGGCGGTGGGGTGCTGGTCTGCCCCCGCGCCGACCCGACCGACGGGCTGCTCGACGTCACCCTGGTGCACGCGGTGGGGCGGTTCCGCTTCATGGCGTTCGACAGCCTCATCAAGGCGGGCAAGCACGTCGACCGGCCGGACGTGACCACGCTGCGGACGTCCGCGATGCGGGTCGAGGCGCCGGCCGGCCTGGTCGCGTACGCGGACGGCGAGTTCGTGGGGCCGCTCCCCGTCACGGTCGAGGCGCACCGGGAGGCGCTGACGCTGTGCGTGCCGGTGTGAGGGACTCGGCCGACGACCAGGGTCGAGCCGCGGGTTGAGGTCGAACCGCAGGTTGAGGTCGAACCGAGGGTTGAGGTCGAACCGAGGGGTCGAGCCGCAAGTTGATCGTCGTGGCGGGCGTGTGGTGGGGCCGAGCCGCAAGTTGATCGTCTGGTCGGCGCCGAGCCGCAAGCTGTTGGTCTCGGGAGTGCCGGATAGACCAACATGCTTCGGTTCGGCACGTCGGACCGGGCCCAGGTTGCGGTTCGGCCTGCTCGGCACGTCCAACTTGCGGTTCGGCACCTCCGGCTGGCACGTCGAACTTGCGGTTCGGCGCAGCCGGCCGGCCGACGCACCCTGGCCGCACGCGTCCGACGGTCACCCGGCTGACGGTCACGTGTCCGACGGTCACCCGGCCGACGGTCACGTGTCCGACGGTCACCCGGACGGCGCAGCTGGCCGATGCCGGAATCTGGCCGCGTCGTGGTGTGACCCGGATCACGGAGTGCTCGTGTCACGTCCCGGAGCAGGGCGGTGTCTGGAGGGTGTCCCGCGATGGAGCCACCGAACGGAGCCCGATCATGCCCAGCGTCCCCATGCCCAGTACCCCCACGCCCCGCGCACCCGGCGAGCCGGGCCCCAACGAGCCGGGCCGCACCATCAGCACCAGGATCACCCGCGCCATACCGAGAACCCTGACCAACCGGGCCATGGCCGCGTTCTCGCGGCGGCGGTACGGCGCGGTGCTGGACCCGCTGGTCGCTGTCGGCCACCACGGGAAGGTGACCAGGACGTACGCGCTCACCGAGCTCGGCGTCGGCGGCTGGAAGGCGCTCGACCCCGACCTCAAGTCGCTGGCGGTGATGGCGTCCGCCGTGGCGATCGGCTGCACGTGGTGCGTGGACTTCGGCTACTGGGAGGCGCAGCATGAGCACATGGACCCGGGAAAGCTGCACGACGTCCCGGCCTGGCGTTCGAGCGAGCGGTTCACCGACCTGGAACGGGACGTGCTGGCGCTCGCCGAGGCCGAGACCGCCACGCCGCCGTCCGTCGACGACGACCTGGTCGGGCGCCTGGTCGCCGCCCTCGGCGAGGAGGCCTTCACCGAGCTCGTCGCCATCGTCGCGGTGGAGAACCTCCGCAGCCGCATCAACGCCACGATGGGGCTGAGCGCGCAGGGCTTCAGCGACCGCTGCGAGGTCCCGCTCGGCGGGGCACTCGCCGAGGTGGGCGAGCAGTAGTGCCCGACGACGTGGCGGCGGGGCCGCGATCCGAGGCCGTCGAGCGCCCCGGGCTCGCCGGGCTCGCCGAGCCGTTCGAGGCCAACCGCCGCCTGCTGTTCACCGTCGCCTACGAGATGCTCGGCGCGGCCGCCGACGCGGAGGACGTGGTGCAGGAGGCGTGGCTGCGCTGGTCGGCCGCGGACCGGAGCGACGTCCTGGAGCCGCGGGCCTATCTGGTCCGCGTCACCACGCGGCTGGCCCTGAACCGGCTCCGGACGCTGCGGCGCGCCCGGGAGACGTACGTGGGCCCGTGGCTCCCCGACCCGCTCCTGACCGCGCCCGACGCAGCCCTCCCGGTCGAGCGCGCCGAGGAGGTGTCGCTGGCGCTGCTCGTCGTGCTGGAGACGCTGTCGCCCCTGGAGCGGGCGGTGTTCGTGCTGCGCGAGGTGTTCGACCTGCCGTACCAGGAGATCGCCGAGGCGCTGGACCGAGACGTGTCGGCGGTGCGTCAGACCGCCCACCGGGCCAGGGAGCACGTGCGTGCGCGGCGACCGCGCTACACGCCGGCCGGACCCCAGCACGCCGAGGCCACGGAGCGGTTCCTGGCCGCGTGCTTCACGGGCGACCTCGCCGGCGTGGTGGCGGCGCTCGCGCCCGAGGTGGAGCTCGTGACCGACGGCGGCGGCGTGGTGCGCGCGGCCCGCCGGATCATCCGGGGCGCCGACAAGGTGTCCCGCGCCCTGATCGCGTTCGCCCGCGACAGCACGGTGGCCCGCCTGGAGTGGGTCCCGGTCGAGATCAACGGGGCGCTGGGCACGATGGCCCTGCGGGGCGGCGTGCCGACCATGGCGACGGCCGCCGAGTTCGACGGCGACCGGATGGTGCGGATCATGGTGTTCCGCAACCCGACGCGCCTCGCGGGGCTGCGCAGGCGCCCCGGCTGACCGGCGCGCCGCCGTGCCGGGCCGGACCGTCGCGAGTCAGACCGTCGCGAGGTCGCCGGCCACCAGGCCCAGCTCGCGACGGGCCTGCGCGGGCACCGCCTCGCCCGGGATACTGAGCCCGACGGCCCACGTGACGTCGTCACCGGCCCGGCGGGGGACGAGGTGAGCGGCACAGGTGATGTCGTCGCGGAACTCGCCGTGCTCCTCGACAACGTTGTCGGGCCGCAAGCGGTTGAGCTGTGCGTCGAGCGACCGGATGTCGGAGGCGGTGCGTGCGGTGAACTTGCGCATCCCCGCGTCCAGCACCAGCTCGTTGCGCTCCCGGCGGGAGAGCCCGAGCAGCAGCGCCTTGCCGAGCGCGGTGGCGTGGGCGGAGACGTCGAGCCCGCGCTCCAGGTCCTCCAGGTACGGCGAGCCGGGGGCCTCCGCGTAGTCGACGACGACCACGCGGCCCGCGCTGATCCGGCCGAGATACGCGCTGTAGCCGGAGCTCTGGGCGAGGTGGCGCAGCACCTCGCGCGTGTCCGGGCCGCGCCCCAGCGAGCCGAGCTGCTCGTAGAACCGCTGGCTCACCTGCTCGCCGACGTCGTACGTGCCGTCCTTGAGCCGGGTGACGTACCCCTTGTAGGCGAGCGTGCGCACGAGGTGGTACGTGGTGGACAGGTTGAGGCCGCTGCGGCGGGCGATCGCCTTGACGGGCAGGCCCGGAGACCGCGTGACGACCTCGAGCACCCGAAAGGCGCGGGCCACACTCTGCACCAGGTCGTCCGGGCGTTCCCGGTCGGCGTCCAGAGTCACGTGCCCCCCTTGTTCGTCGGCGGGTGGCCGACGTCGTTTCGACTGAAGTGGTCCCGCCCGGATGGGTCTCGACAGGGTCGATCGAGGGTGCGACAGTGTGTGTGCCCTCGCAGCCATCGTAGCCACGGGCGTGGCGGAGGTCACGATGCTAGGTGGGAACACGGGTGGGTTCACCCTGGGCGATCGACGACGATGCACAGATACGGCGAATCAATGAATTTACCTGAACCGGGATCTATCCGGCAAGCACCCATGCTCTCGGCCCTCGGGCCGGTCTACCACTCCGAGAGGTCCGGCGACCTTGCTCGATGACATGCGCGGCACGCAGGACCGTCCCTGGCGGGACGCCCGGCCGGTCCGGCTCGGCGCCGTCTCGCGCCTGCGGCCCTTGGTGCAGGCGTCGGCCCTCCAGGACCCGCGGGAGTTCTACGACGAGCTGACGCGTGAGTGGGGCGAGGTGGCGCCCGTGGAGCTGGAGCCCGGCGTGCCCGCCTGGCTGGTGATGGGGCAGCGGCTCGTCTACGACATCATGCGCAACGAGCACCTCTTCGCGACCAACCCCCAGACCTGGAACGGGCACGCGCGCGGCGGCCTGCCCCCGACCTCCGGCCTGCGCCCGGTGTTCACGACGCAGCAGCGCTTCGGCGCCAACCACACCGACGGCGCGCTGCGGCAGCGCCTGCGCGAACCGCTCGACGACGCGTTCGAGCAGCTGTCCGAGGGCATCACCGCCTCGAAGACACGCTCCCTGTGCAACCTGCTCATCGACCGCTTCGAGGACCGCGGGCGCGCCGACCTCATGCTCGAGTACGCCTCCGTGATCCCGTTCCTGGTCATCGCCGACATGATCGGGTTCGACCCGGAGGACGGGCAGCGCCTGTTCGACCTGACCCGCAGGGTCGCGGGCGCCGGGGCCGACGCGGCACAGGCGGTGTCCGAGGTGGACCGGATGCTCACCGAGCTCGCGGCGGCGCGGCGCGTGCGGCCGCGGCGCGACCTCGCGAGCTCGCTCGCGTCCCACCCGAACCTGCGCGAGGACATCGAGGTGGCCCACAGCCTGCTCGTCGTCGCGTACGCGGGCAACCTGACGCTGACCGCGTGGGTGGCGCAGACCCTGCTGCTGACCCTCACCGACTCGCGGTTCTCGGGCCGGCTGCACGGCGGCCGCATCGACCTGGACAACGCGATGGACGAGGTGCTCTGGCGCTCCACCCCGACCATCAACACCCTGCCGCGCTTCGCCCGCCAGGACGTGGTGCTCGACGGCAAGCTCATCGCGGCCGGCGACCCGCTCGTGCTGGGGATCCACGCGGCCAACACCGACCCGCGGATGGACACCGGTGACCCGTGGGACCACGTCGGCAGCCGCGCCCACGTGTCGTTCGGCACCGGCCCGCACACGTGCCCGGCACCCCGCACGGCCCGCCTGATCGCGCGGATCGCCGTCGAGACGATCCTGCGCCGGCTCGACGTGGTGCTCCGGATCCCCGCCGCCGACGTCACCTGGGACCAGGCGCTGTGGATCCGCCAGCCGGTGCAGCTCCCGGTCACCTTTCCGCCCCCGGTGGTGTCGGCATAGCCGGGCGTTCCCGGACCGGCGAGGTCAGGCGGTAGGTTGCGCACGTGAGCGAGGAGGGCCACATGCGCATCGGTATCCCGGACGACGGCGGGCCGCTCGTGCCCGCCACCCCGACGACCACCGCCCGGCTCGTCGGGCTCGGCTACCACGTGTCCGTCGCGACGGGCGCCGGCGCAGGAGCCGGCTTTCCCGACACGGCGTACGAGGCCGCGGGCGCTGCCGTGGTGTCCGACGCCGAGGCGTGGGCCGCCGACATCGTGGCGGTCACCCGAGCGCCGGACGCGCTGGCCACACCTGGCCCGGCAGGGCTGCGGCCGGGCGCGCGAGGCCCGGACGGGCTGCGGATCGGCGCGATCCTGATCGCGCAGATCGCCCCGGCCGCCCGCCCCGACCTGGTGCGCGCGCTGGCCAACCGCGGTGTCACCGCCCTCGCCCTCGACGCCGTACCGCGCATCTCGCGCGCCCAGTCGCTCGACGTGCTGAGCGCCCTGTCGAACGTGGCCGGCTACCGGGCAGTGGTCGAGGCGGCCGCCGAGTTCGGCGGCATGTTCTCCGGCCAGGTGACCGCGGCCGGCACGACCCCGCCCGCCAACGTGTTCGTGATCGGTGCCGGAGTGGCGGGCCTCGCGGCGATCGGCGCGGCGGGCAGCCTCGGCGCCCAGGTGCGCGCCTTCGACGTGCGGCCGGAGGTCGCCGAGCAGATCGAGTCCATGGGTGCGACGGTCGTCCGCGCCGACGACGCCGCGCAGCAGGTCAGCGCCGACGGGTACGCCTCGGCGCTCACCACCGACCAGGAGGCGGCGGCCCTGCGGGTCTACGGCGCCGAGACCGCCGCGGCGGACATCGTCGTCACGACCGCGCTGGTGCGCGGGACCGCGCCCACGACCATCACCGCCGAGATGGTCGCGGCCATGCGGCCGGGCAGCGTGATCGTCGACCTCGCGGCGCCGGGCGGCGGCAACTGCGAGCTGACCGTGCCGGGGCAGCGCGTGGTCAGTGACAACGGCGTGGTGATCCTCGGCTGGACCGACCTGCCGGACCGCATGCCCCGGCACACCTCCGAGCTGCTCGGCACCGCGGTCGCCAACCTGGTCCAGCTCGGCACGCCGGAGAAGGACGGTCGGCTCGCGCTCGACCCGGCCGACGTCGTCGTGCGCGGCATGACCGTCGCGGCGGGCGGCGAGGTGCTGTGGCCGCCGCCTCCGGTGGCCGTCTCCTCCGCGGTCGCCCGGCCGCCGGTCGACGCGCCCCCGGCGCCCGGCGCCGCCGAAACGACAGGCTCCGGACCGGACCGGCCCGCGCAGGGCGGGCTGCGGCCGGCGACCCGGACCGGGCTGCTGGTGCTCGGCGCGGTCCTGGCCGCGCTCGCCGTGGCCGCCTCACCCGCCGACCAGGCGGCGCACTTCACCGTGCTGGCGCTCGCCGTCGTGGTCGGGTTCTACGTGATCTCGCACGTCAGCCACGCCCTGCACACCCCGCTGATGTCCCAGACGAACGCCATCTCCGGGATCATCCTGGTCGGGGGGATGCTGCAGATCGGCTCGGCCGACCCCGTGGTCAGCACGCTGGCGGTGCTGGCGTCCGCGGTCGCGAGCATCAACATCTTCGGCGGGTTCCTCGTGACCCACCGCATGCTCGGGATGTTCCACCGGGGTGCCCCGCCCGACGCTCCCGGCAGCGGGGCCGGACCGCGCGGCGCCACGGGCGGGAGCGTCCGATGACCGTCGAGTCCGTGGTCCAGGCCGTCTACCTGGTGGCAGCGGTGCTGTTCGTGCTCTCCCTCGCCGGGCTCTCGAAGCAGGAGACCGCACGGCGTGGCGTGCTGCTCGGCATGACCGGCATGGGGATCGCGCTGGCGGCGACCGTCGCACTCGCGCTGGACCGGTCCGAGCGGCCCGCCGGCCAGACGGCGGGGCTGATCCTGCTGGTGCTCGTGGTGGGAGCCGCCGTGGGCACGTGGCGGGCCCGGACCGTCGAGATGACGCAGATGCCGGAGCTCATCGCGCTGCTGCACTCGTTCGTCGGCGCCGCGGCGGTGCTCGTGGGCTTCGGGTCCTACCTGAGCGACCCCGGCACCGGTTCAGGCGGCACCGTGCACCTCGTCGAGGTGTTCGTCGGCGTGCTGATCGGGGCCGTGACGTTCACCGGCTCCGTGGTGGCGTTCGGCAAGCTGTCGGCGCGGCTGCGGTCGTCGCCGCTCATGCTGCCCGGCCGCAACTGGCTCAACCTCGGCGCCGTCGTGGTGTGTGCCGGCCTGCTCTGGTGGTTCCTGGCGGCGGGCCGTTCCGGGCTCCTGCCGCTGGTGCTCATGACCGTGGTGGCGCTGGCTCTCGGCTGGCACCTGGTGGCGGCGATCGGTGGGGGCGACATGCCCGTCGTCGTCTCGATGCTGAACTCCTACTCCGGGTGGGCCGCCGCGGCGGCGGGCTTCATGCTGGGCAACGACCTGCTGATCATCACGGGCGCACTGGTCGGGTCCTCCGGTGCGATCCTCAGCTACCTCATGTGCCGCGCGATGAACCGGTCGTTCGTGAGCGTGATCCTTGGCGGTTTCGGCGCGGAGCCGGGCGTCTCGGCGCCCGGCGGTGACACCGAGCAGGGCACACACCGCGAGACCACGGCGCTCGAGGTGGCCGACCGGCTGACCGCCGCGCGCTCGGTGGTCGTGGTGCCCGGCTACGGCATGGCGGTGGCGAAGGCCCAGTACCCGGTGGCCGACCTGGTGGCCCGCCTCACGGCCCGCGGGACCGTGGTGCGGTTCGGCATCCACCCCGTGGCCGGCCGGCTGCCCGGCCACATGAACGTGCTGCTCGCCGAGGCCAAGGTGCCGTACGACCAGGTGCTCGGCATGGACGAGATCAACGGCGACCTCCCCGGCACGGACGTCGTGCTGGTGATCGGTGCCAACGACACGGTCAACCCCGCCGCCCAGGACGACCCGGCGTCGCCCATCGCGGGCATGCCGGTGCTCGAGGTGTGGCAGGCTCGTGAGGTGGTCGTCTTCAAACGGTCCATGGCGACGGGCTACGCGGGCGTGCAGAATCCATTGTTCTTCCGTGAGAACACCGCCATGCTGTTCGGCGACGCGAAGGACCAGGTAGAACTGATCGTCCAGGCGCTGTGACCTGCTGATCCACCGGTGCTCTTTTGCATTCGGGACGTCATGTGTGGGTGAATTGAAGGTGACGCGCTGACATGGCGCGGTAACGGGTTGGTATAAAGGGGTGCGCCAGGAAAGCCCGGTGTAGTCCCTCAGTGCGGAGGCCGAGTGTTGACACGCTCTCTCGTGACCGGAACGGTCACGATCGTGGGGTTCCTGGTGCTCGTCGCGACCACGGAGCTCTTCTACTTCGGGTCCCCCGAGGGTGCCCACAACGGCGGCGAGGTGTTCGCCTCGCTCGGCGGCGCCGCCCTGACGCTGCTCACCTGGGCCGGGGTGGGCTGGTGTGTCGCCCGGACGGCCCGCGCCCTGCGCCTGACCCGCTTCTCGGTGGTCGTCGGCATGGCAGGGCCGGTGGGTGCCATCGTCGCCTTCGCCGTGACGATCGACCTGGACGGCTGGGCCACCGGGTTCGGCGCGCTGGCGTTCGCCGCGGCGTCGGCCGGTGTGCTGGCGACGCTCCGGGGCCGGCGGTCGACCAGGCCCGGCCCGGTGGCCGGCGCGGAGAGCCACCCCCCGCTCCACCTGCCCGCGTAGCGGCGGGCCACCAGGGGCACCGGGTCACCAGAAGCGGGACGGGAGGGCGCGGCGGGCGTACACGGTCTCCACCGCCGCTCTCACCTGAGCGGGCTCGCCGAGCCGCTCGACGTCCAGCCCGAGCACCACGAGGGTCGCCACGCCGTCGTGCTCCGACCACCAGCAGTCCAGGCCGCCGCGCATCTGGCGCAGCCGCCCACGGGTGAGCCCCTGCGTGACGCCGCGCATGAGCACGCCGGAGGCGGGCACGCCCAGCGGCGCCGCGAACGACGCGGGCAACCGGCCCAGGTTCGAGGCCAGGCAGAGCGGCGCGGTGGCGTCCCGCGCGGCGCGCTTCGCGACGGCGTCGGGCACCATCTGCAGGAGCGGCTTCAGCGGGCCGAGCGTGTCGACCCGCGTGCCGGACGTCAGGGCCCGGAACTCGGCCGCGGCGCTGGTCCGGACCTGAGCCAGGTCGGCCACCACCCCGGCGCGCTCGGGCGCTGGGGTCACGGTGGTGTCGACGGCGATGGACACCCCCGACGTCGCGTTGGACCGGAGGTCTCCCTTGCCGCGCAGGCTGACGGGCACGGAGACGCGCACGGGCATACCGGCGGTCGCGGCCCCCGCGGCGAGCAGGATCTCCGTGCACACCGCGATCAGCAGGCTGTTCGCCGTACCGCCGGCCGCGTGGGCGGCACGGTGCCAGGTCGACGCGTCGGTGTCGACCACCACGACCGGCGGGTGCGCGGGCTGGGCGTCGTCGGTGCGGGGCGCCGGCCGGGGTCGGTCCGCCGACTGCTGCGCGAGCAGCGGCGGCACCGGGCCCTGCCGCGCCGCGTGCCGCAGGCCGCCGACGGCCGCGCGGGCCTGGCCGCCGGCGTCCCGCAGGTCGGCCACGAGTCCGGTGCGGATGCGCTCGCCCTCCCTCGGCAGGCGGCGGACGCCCGACGGCGAGGCGAGCACCCCGGCGTCGTCCGCCCGGAACCCGGCCGCGGCGACGGCGGCCTGGAGCGCACCCACGTGCATGCCGCCGTCGGCCACCACGTGCGACGTCACGTAGCTGAGCACGCTGCCTCCGCCCGTGGTCGGCGCCGCCGCGAGGGCCCAGGTGGGGCCGCCGGCCGGATCGAGGTTCGCCTGGGCCTGCCGGTCGGCCCAGGTGAGCACGGCGTCGTCGGGCACAGGGGTGGCCTCGACCAGGGGGTCGAGCACCACGGTGGAGGCGGACCAGCGGGCCCTGGCGCCCGGGAGGCGGCCGGGACGGACCACGCGCTGCAGCGGGCCGTCGGCGAGGCCGCGGTGCAGGGCGCGCACGGCGGCGGCGTCCAGCGGCGCGGGCAGCCGCCAGACGGTCTGGTTCACCACCGCGACCCCGAGCACGCGCCGGGTGCGCAGGAAGAGGTCGTCGTCGTAGGTGAGGCGGTTGCTGGCCGCCGGGTCGCTGAGGGTCGCTGGGCTGGTCACGGTGTCTCCGGTGCCGGGCAGGCGGGTGGGTGGCTGACGGGTACCTGGGCGGGTGGGTGGCTGACGGGTACCTGGGCGGGTGGGTGGCTGACGGGTAGGGTGCGCGCGTGCGTCACGTCCTGGCCCTGGTGGGCAGTCGAGGAGATGTCCAGCCGGCCCTCGCCGTCGGCCTGGAGCTGCGCCGTCGCGGGCACGAGGTGGTGACCGCTGTGGCGCCCAACCTCGTGCCGCTGGCCGAACGGCTGGGACTCGACCCGGTGCCGCTCGGCATCGACTCGGCGGCGCTGCTGGGCTCCGACCTGGTGCGGCGGGACATGCGCTCGGCGCACCCGGTGCGGCGGGTGCACGCGCTGCGGGACGTCGCCGCGGCGGGCTGGGACGAGCTCCGTACCGGCCTGCTGGCCCTGCTGGACCACGTCGGTGGCGCCGACACGGTGGTGACGGGGCTGCTCGGCCAGGAGGTCGCCGCCGCCGTCGCGGAGCGGCGTGGACTCGGCATGGCAGCACTGCACTACTGCCCGGTCCGGGCCAACGCCGTGGTGTCGCCGGTGAGCGGGCTGCGCGGGCCGGGCGCCACCCGGGCGGCCTGGGCGCTGGGGGAGCGGGTCCGCTGGGGGCTGACCCGCCGCGCCGAGAACGAACAGCGCGCCGAGCTCGGCCTGACGGCGACCCGGGTGCACCTGCCGGCACGGCTGCGCGACGCCGGGGTGGTGGAGGTCCAGGCCTACGACCCGGCGCTCGTCCCCGGGCTCGCCGACGAGTGGGGTCCGCGCCGCCCGCTGACCGGCTTCCTCGCCCTGGACGACGCCGCGCGTGCCCGCCTCGGCGAGGCCGGCTCCGGCGCCGCCGCGGGCCTCGACGCGTGGCTGGACGCCGGGGAGCCACCCGTCTACGTCGGGTTCGGCTCGATGCCCGTTGCCGACCCGCCCGCCCTGCTCGCCGCCGTCGACGCCGCGTGCGCGGAGCTCGGGGCGCGGGCGCTGGTCAGCGCCGGGTGGAACGACTTCGCGGGGGCCGGTGCGGTCGTCCCGGACGAGCGGCGGGTGCGGGTCACCGGCGCGGTCGACCATGCGGCGGTGCTGCCCCGCTGCCGCGCCGCCGTGCACCACGGCGGGGCCGGGACCACGGCGGCGGTGCTCCGAGCGGGACTGCCCGCCGTGGTCGGCTGGTACTCCGCCGACCAGCCGATGTGGGGCGAGCTGCTGCGCGGCGCCGGGGTCGGTGTAGCACGCCGGGCCAGCACCCTGGCGCAGCCGGGCGTGCTCGCCGGTGCCCTGTCCGAGGTGCTCGACGGCGCCACGGCGGCCCGCGCCACCGCACTGGGTGCGTGCCTCGTGCCGCCCGATCGGGCCGTCGCGGCGGCCGCCGACGCGGTCACCAGCAGCGGCTGAGCCGGAGCCGGACCGCAGGCTCGGCCGGTCACCAGCAGGGCCTGAGCCGGAGCCCCGCGCGGCCCTCACCAGGGCACCGCCGGGATCTGCCAGCCGTCCGTCTCGGTGAGCACCAGGCGGCGCAGCGTCGCGGCGTCGGCCACCCGGTCCGGGTCCAGCGCCGCCACGCTGAGCGTCGTCGTCGGGCCGGCCGTGGTGCAGAAGGCGACCAGCCCGCCCCCGGCGGCACGCAGCTCAGCGGCCGAGGCGCCCTGGTAGTGCGACAGGGTGGCGACCGCGCGCACGGCGCCGCCCGGCGCCTGTGTGTACCCGTCGGGCGGCGTGCCGAGGTTGGACGCCAGGGCCGCGGCGACCGGCGGCTGCGGCAGACGGCTCACGACGGGGTCGGGCAGCATCTGCACCAGCTCGAGCGGCACGGGAGCGACCCCGGGCGGCTGTCCGACCGCGGTGTACGCCTCCTTCGCGGCCGCGCGGACCCAGCCGAGGTCGCGCGCGGCGAGCACGTCGGCAGGGACCGTCACGCGCGCGATCTTGGTCGAGTTGGCCCGCGGGTCCTCCTCGCCGCGGGTGGACACCGGCAGCGCGACGGGCACCGGCTCGCCGGGGAACCGGCCGGTGGCGTGCACGAGCCGGGCGAGGAACGCCACGAACCACGTGTTGGGCGTCCCGCCGTGCTCCGCGGCGGCCCGGACGACCCGGTCGGCGGGGAGCTCGACGTGCAGCACCGGGGCACGCCAGCCGGCGTCGTCGGTGGGCGCCGGGGTCGGGGGCTCGGCAGTGCGGGTCTCGGCCGCCCCGGCCGGTGGTGCTGATCCGGCCTGCGGTGCCGAACCGTCCCGGCGCTCGCGGGCCGCCTGCCGCGCCCTCGCCTGCGCCCAGCGCGCGACGGCGGCGGCCTGGGCCGCCGCGTCCGTGGCGTCCGCCAGGAGCGCTCGTGGTCCGCGTTCCGGTGCCGGCACGACGATCGGGTCGGCGTGCGTCGAGGCGCGCACGACGGCGTCGATCAGCGCGGCGCCGTCGGCGACGGCGTGCGCGCAGGTGAGGGAGACGATCCCGCCCACGACGGAGCCCGTGCCGTCGGTTCCCCCTGCCGCCACGTCCGCGGCGGCGAGCCGCCAGGACCTGCCGTTCGCCGGGTCGAGCGGCAGGTCGGCCTGCGCCTGGGCCCAGGCGCCGATCGCGGGCTCGGTCACCGCCGCCGTCTGCAGGTCGAGCACGGGCAGGGTGCCGGCGGGCGCCCACCGGTGCCGCGCGCCGGGCACGCGGGCGCGCACCACCCGCCGGTGCAGCGACCCGGCGGCGATGCCGTCGGCCAGGTCGCGCAGGCGGCCCGCGTCGTACGGGCCGTCGAGGCGCCACAGCACCTGGTTCACGGCAGGGCTGGCTCCGCTGTCGTGCCGGCGCAGGAACATGTCGTCGGCAAACTGCAGCCGTAGTGCGGACGGCGGGTTCGGCACGCGTTCCTCCGTTTCGGGGCGCCCCCGGCCCAGGGGCAGCCGTCGTGTTCGGGTGAACCATACCCATGAGGCTGACTTTCACCCGCTATATCCGGTATAAAGGTCGCCGCAAGGGGCCGCGGAAACTCGTCCGACGTCGTGCTGGCCGTGTCCACATCACCGATCGAGGGACCCGACCGCATGGAATACACCGAGCTCGCGGCCTACGACCTGCCGGCCGGGACCGTCACGTCGTGGGCACCGCGCGCCGACGCCGGACGCTGGCAGCAGGACCCCAGGGACCTGTCGCCCGGGCACGAGGCACACCTGCGCGACTCCGAGCCGGGCTCCTGGATCGGGTCCGTGCTGCGGGTGCCGGGCCCGTACGAGCGCGAGCCGCTGCGCCGGGCGATCCACGCGTGGATGAGCCGTCACGAGGTGCTGCGCACCACCGTCACGCGCGGCACGGGCGGCGGCTGGCGCCGGGTGACCGCTCCCGCCGAGGCCGTCGCCGTGCGGGACCTGGTGGTCGGCGACCTGACGGCCGGCCAGGTGACGGCCCTGCTGCCGAGCCTGCTCGCCGACGTCTCGCCCACCGCCTGGCCGCACTGCGTCCTGGCGACCGTCGAGCCGGCGGACGAGGACCACTTCGTGCTCGCGTTCGGCGCCGACCACTCGGTGATGGACGCCTACTCCCAGCTGCTCTGGTTCGAGGAGATCGTCTCGCTGTACGACGCCGCCCGCCGGGGCGTCGCCGACGCGGAGCTGCGTGCGCTGGAGGTCGGTTCGCACGTCGACTTCTCGGCAGAGGACCGCAAGCTCGCGATGACGCTGGCCGCCGACGGCGAGCCCGTGCGCCGCTGGCTCGACTTCCTGGGCCCGGATCGCGGCTTCCCCCGCTACGGCGGCGTGACCCGCCCCGCCGCCGACCCCGACGAGGCGGGCCGCCCGCAGGCGTCCCGGTCGGCGTGGCTGGCCACCGTCGACCAGACCGACGACCTGAGCGCCCGCAGCCGGGCCCGCGGCGCGTCGGCCCAGTCCGGGGTGCTGGCCGCGTTCGCCCACGCCGCGCGCCGGGTGCACGGGCTCGACCGGCTGCGGTTCGTGCTGCCCATGCACACCCGGTACGCGCCGCAGCACGCGGCCGCCGTCGGCTGGTACGTCGGCCTGTGCCCCGTCGACCTCGACCTCGACGGCGTGGACCCGGTCCTGCGCGACGTCGGCACCGGCCGGGACGGCCCGGCCCGCGTGGTCGACGGCAGCGCGCTGACCGCCGCCGTCGAGCGCGTGCACGCGGCGGTCGTGGCGGGCAAGCCTCTGGTGCGGTACTCGTTCGCGCGGATCGCGGAGCTCGGCGGCATCACCGACAGCCCTCACTTCGCCGTCTCGTACGTCGACACGCGGTTCGTGCCGGGTGCGGAACGCTGGAGCGCGTGGCGGGCCAGGACCCTGCGCAGCCCCGCGTACGGCACCGACGAGCTCTACCTATGGTTCCTGCGCACCCACGACGGGCTCAACGTCTCCACCCGGTACCCGGACACCCCCGAGGCGCACGCCGCGATGGACGCGCTGATCGACGAGCTGCGCGGCTCCTTCCAGGCCTTCGGGGCACACGGCAGCAGGGAGGCGGTCGCATGATCCTCGGCGCCATGGGCACCTGGACCACGCCGCCCGGCCAGGTGCTGCACGTCCGGCCGACGGTGGAGACGGTCGCCGCGGCGGCGGAGGCACCGGTGGACCCGGGGCCGCCGTCGTTCCTGCAGGGTGACCACCTGCGCGCCTTCGCCGCACGCCGGGCGGACGGCGGGCGCCACCGCGCCTGGACCGGCACGGCGACCCACCTGGACGGCACGCTCGACCGAGCGGCCCTGGCCGGCGCGCTGACCCGGCTGGTCCGGCGGCACGAGGGCCTGCGCACCTGGTTCGACGTCGACGCCCGCCCCGACGGCGGCGGGCCGGTACGCCACCTGGTGCCTGCAGCGGTCGTCGACTTCGAGACGGTCGACGTCCCGGCGTTCGCGCCCGCACCCGGCCGCTCGTGGGACGACTGGCTGACCGCCCACCTCACCGAGACGTTCGACGCCGCGTGCCGTCCCGACTCCTGGGCGCCGTTCGTCCTCGGGGCCGTGGCCGCCGACGACGGGTTCGGCCTGTTCTGGGGGTGCGACCACGCGTTCACCGACGGCGCGTCGCAGCTGATGGTGCTCAGCGAGCTCGAGGAGCTGTACGCGCAGGAGCTCGGGTCCGGGTCGGCCGCCGGCAGCGGCTCGGACGAGGTGCGGACCGAGCCAGGCACCTTCCGCTCGTTCCTCGCCCACGCCCGGGCCGAGCACGCCCTCGCCGCCGCGACCCCGGCGGACGCCCCCGAGATCCGCGCCTGGGCGGACGCCGTGACCGCGCACGACGGGCGGCTGCCCGCCTTCGCGCTGGACCTCGGGCTGGCACCGGGGGAGACCGCGCCGGTGCTGATCCGGTCGGCGACCCTCCTCGATGCCGACGGCCTCGCCCGCCTCGACTCGCTGGCCGCCGCGCACGGCACCCGGTTCACCGGTGCGGTGTTCGCGGCGATCGCCCTCACGGACACCCGGCTGACCGGGGCGTCCGACTGGTTCGGCGTCACCGTGGTGGGCACGCGCGGCCAGGGGTTCGAGACCACGCAGGGCTGGCTGTGCAACTTCGCGCCGGTCACGTTCCCGGTGGCCCACGACGGTGCGCGGACGTGCCTCGCCGACGTGCTGCCAGCGGCGGACGCGGCGTTCCGGCAGGCCAGAATGGTGGCGGGCGTCCCGGTGCACGCCGCGCTCGGCGTCATGCTGGCCGGCGGCGTGCTGGACCCCGCCTCCCTCGGCAGCCCGCAGCTGATCAGCTACCTGGACCTGCGGCGGTTTCCCGGCGTCGGGCGGCCCGCCTACGACCGCGGGCTGCACTTCACCGGGGAGGGCCGCACCGCCAACGCCTCCCTGTGGATCAACCGCGACCACGAGCGGCTGTACCTCGTCACGCAGACCCCGGACGCCCCGGCGGCGCAGGCCGCCGTCGACCGCTACGTGGCCGAGCTGACCGCCACGTTCCGGGCGGCAGCCGGTGCGGACGGCGCGACGGACGAGCGCGTGACGGACGAGCGCCTGACCGACGAGCGCCTGGAGGCGAGTGGTGCGGGTCGTCTCGGCTGACCTCTGGCAGCCCGCTCCCGGCCGGCTGGTGCTGTGGGACGTGCGGCCGGGCGCGGACCAGGCGCCCGCTCCGGCGCCGCTGACCTTCAACCAGCGCAACCACCTGCTCGGGGCGGTGGCCGGCGAGCCGAGCGTGTGGATCGCCGCCGCGTTCGACGTCGACGGGCCCGTCGACGTCGGCGCGCTCGAGGCCGCGTTCCGTGACCTCGTGGCGGCGCACCCCGCGCTCCGGGACGAGGCGGTCCGCCGGCCAGGCGGGGCACGCGACGGGGACGGCGACACCGGTGACGTCGGCCTGGTGCGGCACGACCCCTCCGCTCTCGTCTGGCGACGCGACGACGCGCCGGCCACCCGGACGGTCCAGGCCACCCGCGACCGGCTGGTCGCCGAGCTCGGCCGGCGGTGCGCGCCCTTCGGCTAACCGGCCTTCCTCCCCGCGGCGGTCAGCCGCCCCGACCGGTCCACCGTCGTGCTCGGCATGGACCACCTGCACACCGACGCGTGGTCCACCACCGTCGTCGTCGACGAGCTGGCCGCGCGGTATGCCGCACACGCCGGGGGCGCGCCGGGGTCGTCCGGCGGCGTCGCGCCGCACACCGTGGAGGCGCGCGGCGCACGCCGGCCGGGCGTCGCCGCCACGTCCGGGGCCGCCGCGGCGCCCGGCCCCGGTGTCGTGTCCGCCGACGACCCGCGGCTCGCCACCTGGCACGGGTTCCTGCGCGACCAGGACTGGGCCCTGCCCACCTTCCCGCTCCCGCTCGGCGTGCCCGACGGCGAGCGAGTCCCGCAGCGCACCGTCGTACGCCGGCTGACCGACGCCGGCGTGACCGCCGCGCTGGCCGCGCGTGCCAGGGGAGCCGGCGCGTCGACGTCGGCGGCCGTGCTGGCCACGCTAGCCCAGGCCGTGGCGGACCTCGGCGGCCCCACCGAGCTGCGCACGCTCCTGCCGGTGCACACCCGGGACGACGCCGCGGCGCGCCGGGCGGTCGGCTGGTACACGACCACGGTGCCGCTGCGCATCGAGGCCGGCGCTCCGGGCGCTCCCGTCAGGGTCGGTGGCGTGCCGGACACGGCGCTCGCCGCCACCGGCAAGGCGGTCCGGGCGGCGCGGGAGCTGTCGGCGGTACCGCTCGAACAGGTGGTCGTGTCGCTGCCGGCGCCGCTGCGGTTCCCGCGCGTGGACATCTTCCAGGTGTCCTACCTCGACTACCGGCGGCTGCCGGGGCACGCCGCGGCGGCCGAGCGGCGGGCGCACCACGTCTCCGCGGCGACCCGGGCCGACGACCTGCAGCTCTGGGTGTCGCGCACCGACGACGGCGTGGCGGTGCGGGCGCGCATGCCGCACACCGACGTCGCCGTCGAGACGGTGGACGCGCTGCTCGACCGCTGGGCCGGGCGGCTGGCGGGGCTGGCCGCGCGGTAGCCCGTCCGGGGCCGCTGGGACGGCGGCGACGACGCTGACCTACCCTGCCTGCATGGCTTCCGACGACGTCCGCACGCTCACCGAGGCCCGGGCGCTCGCTGCCCTGGCCAACCCGGCTCGCTCCCGCCTGCTCGACTCGTTGACGGCGCAGGGCCCCGCCACGGCGTCGGCGCTCGCGGAGCGCACGGGGCTCGCCGTCGGGAGCATCAGCCACCACATGCGGGTCATGGAGTCCGCCGGGCTCGTCGAGGTGGCGCCGGAGCTGGCCCGCGACCGGCGCGAACGCTGGTGGCGCCGGGCGGCACGATCCATCACCTGGGGCCGGTCGACCCTGCCGCAGGACGCCGAGAGCCAGCGCCAGGCGGTGGCCGCAGAGGAGTTCATGCTGGCGCGTCAGGTGGAACGTGCCCGTACCTGGCTGGAGCGCCCCGAGACGGACGACGCGTGGAGCAGGGCCGAGCTCTCGACGGACAGCTGGTTGCGCCTCACGCCGGACGAGCTGCAGGAGCTGGGGGACGAGATCAACGAGCTGGTGCTGCGGTGGAAGGAGCGGGGGAGCCGGGCCGAGCCGGGGCCGGCCGAGGAGGAGCGCGAGCACGTGTTCCTGTTCGCGCGGGCGTTCCCGTCCCGTCCCTGACGCCTCGGGAGGTCCACAAGAAGCGTTGTACAAATACTGTTGTAGGTATAGCGTGCTCGCATGACGACGTCGACCGCTCTTCCGGGTGCCACCGTGTCCCTCGCGCGCAACCGTGCCTTCGGCCTCCTGTGGCTGGGGGAGGGCGTGAGCGTGGTGGGCAACGCGACCACCTCGGCGCTGCTGCCCCTGCTCGCGGTGACGCAGCTCGACGCCGGGCCGGCCTGGATGGGCCTGATCACCGCGGCGGCGTGGCTGCCGTGGCTGGTGATCGGGCTGCCGGTGGGGGCGTGGGTCGACCGGCTCCCTGCCCGGACAGTGATGATCGTCGCGAACCTGGCGGCCGCCGTCTCGCTCGCGAGCGTGCCCGTGGCGTTCGCACTCGGCGTCCTCACCCTGCCTCAGCTCGTGGTGGTCGGCATGGTGGGCGGGATCTGCACCGTGTTCTTCCGCACGGCCTACCAGGTGTTCCTGCCCGAGGTGGTGCCGGCGGGCCAGCTCGAGTCGGCGAGCGCACGCCTCTTCGGCACCGAGTCCGCAGCGAACGTCGCCGGTCCGGGTCTCGGTGGCCTGCTGGCGCAGTGGCTGACGGCGGCACTCGGGCTCGCGCTCGACGCGGTGACGTTCCTCTGGTCGGCGCTGTGCCTGTGGCGCATCAAGATGGAGCGCTCGGTCAGCCGTGCCGCCGGCCGGGCCGAACCGCTCGCGGCGCGCATCCGGGAAGGGGTCGAGCTCGTCCGCCGGGACCGCTACATCCCGTGGTTCGTCGGCATGGGCGGTGCGTCGAACTTCGGGCTCACCGGTTACGGAGCGCTTCTGGTCCTGTTCCTGGTGCGCGACCTCGGGCTCTCCGAGGCGG
Source organism: Promicromonospora xylanilytica (assembly GCF_054782895.1). Classification (NCBI taxonomy): domain Bacteria; kingdom Bacillati; phylum Actinomycetota; class Actinomycetes; order Micrococcales; family Promicromonosporaceae; genus Promicromonospora; species Promicromonospora xylanilytica. Next base: position 245,639 of record NZ_BAAGRP010000004.1, on the reverse strand, counting down.
GTGTCGGCGCAGTGCTCGCGCTCGCCGGCGCGGGTGGGGTGCTCGGCGCCGTCGTCGCCCCGTCCCTGAGCGCGCGCCTCGGGAGCGGGCGGGCCTCCACCGTCCTGCTCGTGGTCTCCGGCCCCACGGCCCTGCTCGTCGGCGCGGGGCTACCAGGGTGGGGCGCGGCGATCAGCGGCGCCGGCGGCTTCCTGGTCGGCCTGTGCGTGGTGGCGGGCAACGTGGTCCGCAACGCGTGGCGGATCCGCTACGTGCCGGCCGGGCTTCGCGGGCGCGTGATGACCGTGATGCAGGTGGTCAACTTCGGCACCATGCCCGTCGCGGGCATCACGGCGGGGTGGCTCGGCGGTGTGCTCGGCGTCCGCGAGACCATCCTGCTGATGGCGGCGGTCCACTGCCTGGCCACGTGGAGCGTGCTGCTCTCGCCGTTGGCGAGGATGCGCGAGCTGCCGGCCGGCCCGCTGGGTGGTGAGCGGGCGGCTCCGCCCGGGGGCGCCGGACGAACGTAGGGGTGGTCGCTCTCCCGGGGCTGAGAGTGCGACCACCCCTACGTTCGGTGGCTCCGAAACCGCCGAGGCTCAGGCCCCCGCGGGGACCCGCTGGTCGAAACCGCCGGTGAGCTGGCCCGTGTCGTAGTCCGCGCCGCCGCCAAGGCTGGGCATCATCGAGGTGAGCTGCGGCTTCCACTCGCCGTACTTCTCGGGGAAGCAGCGCTCCAGCAGCCCGGTCATGGCCGCGACGGCGGTCGAGGCACCCGGTGAGGCGCCCAGCAGGCCGGCGATGGTGCCGTCCTGGGCCGCCACGACCTCGGTGCCGAACTCGAGCACGCCGCCCTTGCCCTTGACCCACTTGATGACCTGGACGCGCTGGCCGGCGGTGATCTTCTCCCAGTCGCCCGGCTGCGCCGTCGGCATGAACCGCTGCAGCTCGTGGAACTTGGTCTCCGGGGCGGCCGCGACCTGGCCCACCAGGTAGCCGGTGAGGTCGAGGTTCTTCACGCCCGCGCCGAGCATCGAGAACACGTTGTGCGCCCGCAGCGACGTGACCAGGCCCAGGTACTTGCCCTTCTTGAGGTACTTGGGGCTGAACCCGGCGTACGGGCCGAACATCAGGTAGCTCTTGCCGTCCACGATGCGCGTGTCCAGGTGGGGCACCGACATCGGCGGTGCGCCGACGTCGGCCTTGCCGTAGACCTTGGCCTGGTGCTGGGCGACGATCTCCGGGTTGTCCGTGCGCAGGAACTCGCCCGAGATCGGGAAGCCGCCGTAACCGCGCGCCTCCTTGATGCCCGACGCCTGCAGCAGCGGCAGCGCGCCACCGCCGGCACCGACGAACACGAACTTGGCGGTGACGGTGCGGCGCCGGGTCCCGGCGTTCCAGGAACGGTCACGCAGGTTCAGGCGCCAGCGGCCGTCGCGGAGCTTCTTGAGCCCGCGGACCTCGTGGTTCAGGTGCAGCTCGGTGTTGTGCGCGGTCGAGAAGTCGACGAGCTTCTTGGTGAGGGAGCCGAAGTCGACGTCGGTCCCCGCGGCGGCGCGGGTCGCGGCGATCGGCTCGTCGGTGTCGCGGTCCAGGGTCATCAGCGGCGCCCAGCGGCCGATGACGGCCGGGTCCGAGCTGAACTCCATGTCGCTGAACAGCGGGTGCACACTCAGGGCCTCGTAGCGGCGACGCAGGAAGTCGACGTTGTCGGCGCCGCGCACGAACGTCATGTGCGGCGTGACGTTGATGAAGTCCGTGCCCTCCATCAGCCCGGCGGTCAGCAGGTGGTTCCAGAACTCGCGGGAGGTGTGGAACTGCTCGTTGATCGTCACCGCCTTGGAGATGTCGACGGAGCCGTCCTTGCGCTCGGGCGTGTAGTTCAGCTCGCACAGCGCGGAGTGGCCGGTGCCCGCGTTGTTCCACGGGTTCGACGACTCGAGCGCTACCTCGTCGAGCCGCTCGTAGATTCCGATACGCCAGGTCGGCTCGAGGATCGTGAGCAGCGCGCCGAGCGTGGCACTCATGATCCCTCCGCCGATCAGCGCGACGTCTACCTCTTCGGTCGGACGCGGGGCGCTCTGGTGGTAAGAAGTCACGTCAAGAACGATAGCGGGCTTGTGAAAAGCGGAACGAGCGCTGTGGCACGAATCACGTGCTCCGGTCCGTGACCTCCCTCACGCTCGTTCCGCACGGCTTACCGCGGCGGCACGGCTTACCGCGCCGGCACGGCTTACCGCGCCGGCACGGCTTACCGCGCCGGCACGGCGGACGGCCAGGGGCCGAGCTCCGGCAGGTCACCCGGCAGGGGCGTCGCCGGGACACGTCCGGCGAGCCACGCCGTGACGTCCCGGGGATCGCCGTCGATGTCGGCGACCGAGACGCCGTCGGGCAGCCGGACCGCCAGGAACTCCCGCAGGTGGGCGCACAGCGCGTCGTCCCAGGTCTCGTACCCCACCGCCTGCGCGGTGCCCGCCAGCGCGTCCACGCCGTGGATCCGAACCTCGCGCCACCACGCGAGCAGGCAGCCGGACAGCGGTCCGCCGCGATACCCGCTCGGTGCGTCCCAGAGCGGGGACCCGGGCTCGGGCCAGGCCTGCGCGACGTCGGCACGGAGGCGTTCGAGGACCGCCACGTGCTCCGCGACCGAACGTCCGGCGCCCGCCTCGATCCCGGCATCGCGCGCCTCCTGGCTCGCGTAGACGGGTACCACCTCGCCGCGTTCGGCGGCCCGCGCCTGGCGCACCATCGCCCCGCCGATCCCCGCGACGTGGGACAGGACGTGCCCGCGGCTCCAGCCCGCCAGGGGCGACGGCCCGGCGAGGTCCTCGTCCGTCAGGTGCCGGACGGCGGCCAGCAGCGCGTCGATCCCCGCCGTCGAGTCGGCCAGGGCGTGGGAGATCAGGTCGGTGCTCGTGCTCGTGGTCATCGGTGTCTCTCCGTCGTAGCAGGCGGTCGGGAAAATCGTCGGTCAGGGCCAGAGCAGGCCGGTGGACCAGCCGGTGGCGTCCGCGCGGTAGAGCAGACGGGTGTTCGGGCCGTCATCCGGTGCCTGCCAGAACTCGACCTCGGTGGGCGTGAGCACGTACGCGGTCCAGTCCGGGGCAGCCAGCTCCGGGTCGGCACTGACGACGCGCAGGGCCTCGGCGAACGCCTGGTCGTACTCCCGCAGGGACGCCAGCGGTTCGCTCTGGTGGTTGACCAGACCGGCGGCACGGGAGGCGTCCGGCCGGGCGAGGAAGTCCGCACGGCTCGCCTCCGCCCCCGCCGGCGCGGCACTGCCCGTGACCTTGACCTGGCGGCCCAGCTCCGGCCAGAAGAACGTCAGGGCGGCGTGCGGGTTGGCCGCCAGGTCCCGCCCCTTCGGGCTCGTGGACTGCGACGCGAACCACCAGCCGTCCGCCGTCACGTCCTTGAGGAGAAGGGTGCGGGCGTGGACGTGCCCCGCGGCGTCGGCGGTCGAGAGCGTCGCCGCGTGTGCGGCGAGCAGGCCCGCCTCGATCGCGTCGTCCGTCCAGGCCACGAACAGCTCGTGCGGTGTGGCCGGCACGGCGTCCGTGTCGAGGGCCGGGAGGCCCGGCCGAGCGAAGGTGGGCAGCGCGCGGAGGCGCTCGCGGAAGGTCATGTGGGTTCCTTCTGGGTCAGCAGGCCGACGAAGCCGCGCACGGCGGCTGCCAGCGCGTCCGGGTTCTGCGTGGCGCGGGCCAGGACGTACCCGCCCTGGATGATGGCGAGGGCGGCGTGCGCGCGGTCGCCTGCGACGTCGTCTGGCAGGCCCGTCTCCCGGAAGATGCCGGTGACGACGCGGAGCAGCCGCACGAAGTAGGCGTCGAGCACGTCGTGCAGGCCCTCGTCGTCCATCACCGCCTGGTCGGCGGTGAGGCGGCCGATCTTGCAGCCCGCCAGCCCGTCACGTGGCCGCTCGAGGTAGGCGACCAGGCGCTCGATCGCGGGGGAGTCGCTGTCCAGCGTGCGCATCGCCAGGGCGAGCGCCTGGTCCACGGTGGCGCCCACCGCGGCGGCGGCGAGATCGTGCTTGGTGGGGAAGTGGTGGTAGAGGCTGCCCTGCCCGACGCCGGACGCCGCCATGACCGCCCGCGGGCTCGTCGGCCCGACGCCCTGGGCCGCGAAGAGCTCCTGGGCGGCGCCCACCAGGCGGTCGCGCGCTGTGCTCGTGCTCATGACCGCACCATACCTACCTCCAGGTATGGTCGCAACGGACGGGTGCCGGGATCACCCGGCGGCCCGGGTCAGAGCAGCGTCAGCACGCCCAGCACGCCGACGGCCAGCGCCAGGGTGAGCGAGACTGCGATCAGCACGGTGTGCACCGTGAGGAACCTCGTCGCCCGGCCGTCCGCGTCGCGGGACCGGGGGTCGGCGGCGATGCGCTGCCAGAACCGCGGCCAGATGAGCAGGTTCCACGCGCCGGTGAGAACAAGGACGACGGACCAGGCAACCGGAATATCCACCCGCCCAGTATGTGCGCGTGGTCCGCGCGCCGGAAACGCACCGACGGGGTTGAGCACAGCAGCTGCTGCCACGACGTCCGTGGCGTCGGCAGCGGATGCTGTGCTCAACGGGGCTGCGGGTTAGAAGTAGTCGCGGACGTGGACGGGGCGGGACGCGAACAGGGCGGTCAGGACGTCGTCGTGGGCGGCGTCGCCGGTCAGGTGGCCCGCGAACCGCAGGTTGCCCGCCGGCTGCGCCCCCGCGTAGAGCAGCGCCAGCCCGTTCGGGCTCAGTACCGGACGCTCGTGGTGCGCGTCCTCGAGGGCGACGGTGTCGCGCTCGAGGCGGGTGACGCCGTCGGACACGGTCAGGGTCCAGGCGCCCGCGAGGTCCTGGGCGCCGCGGACCGCGAACGGGACCCGCGCACCCTCGAGCGGCGAGCGCACGCCGCCCAGCGCGCCGGCCACGTCCAGCACCCGCAGCATGTACGGGTGGGCCGAGTGGACCGTCGTGGTCAGGTTGGGCAGCACCAGCCATGCGGGATCGAGGCCCGACGTCGACACCCGCGCCGTGCCCACCACCGTCGAGAAGCTGCCGATCGTGCGCCACAGGGCCCTCGCCGCGTCGGGCGTCAGGGCGATGAGGTCGTCGACCTCCATGACGGCGCTGGACGGCGTGAACCCCTCGCCCCGGATCCAGCTCGCGAAGCCGACCACGTCGCCCGCGCCGTCGACGGCGAGCGTGACGCCCGTGTAGTCGGCGAAGAACTTCTCGGGCGGGGTCCAGAACGGCTTCTCCGCCCGTGAGACAGGGCCGTTCTGCGCGGCGGCCCAGGTGCGGTGGACCGCGGTGATCGCGTCGAAGTCCGCGACTCCCGCCCGCCGCGTGACCACGCCGCCGGGCGCCGCCACCCGGGCCAGCTCCGGCAGCGGGACGTCGACGTCGTCGAACGAGCCGATCACCTCGTAGCCGAGCCCGCGGTAGATGCCCGGCGCGCTCGGGTAGAGCGTGGAGACCACGTCGCCGCGCTCGCGCGCCTCGTCGAGGGCAGCCGCGAAGAGCCGCGTGAGGTGGCCGGAGCCGCGACGTTCCGGCTCGACGGCGACCCCGGCGACCCCCGCCGTCGGCACCCGTGCCCCGTGGAACCATGACGTGAACCCGTACACCCGCAGGCGGGCGGCCATGCCGTCGTCGTCGAACGCCGCCCACTCGCGGAAGCCTGCGGCTGCCCACTCCTCGCGGGTCGGTACTGCGCGACCGCCTTCCGGCGTGCCGAAGGCCTCGCCGCCGAGGCGGGTGTAGTCCGGCTGGTCGGCGTACTCGACGGGGCGCACGGTAATACTCATGCTGCCGACCTTAGACGGGGTCCGGCGGGCCGTGCGGGCGCTCAGTCGCCGAAGTAGGCGACCAGCTCCTCGGCGGGGTGAGGCCGCAGCAGCGGGGTGCGCGTGACCTCGAGCGGCTCGGGAGTGAGCAGGCCGGGCAGCTGGGCGTCGGCAGTGCGGTCACCCGGGGTGATCCCGTCGTCCGAGACGAGGTCACGCTGGAAGAGCACGGCGTCGTGCCACTGGCCCAGCTTCCAGCCGATCTTCTCGAAGGTGCCCGCCCGGTGGAAGCCCGCTGCCTCGTGCAGCGCGATGGCCGGGTCGTTCGGCAGCACGATGCTCGCGACGGCGCGGTGGTACCCGCGGTGTGCGAGCCGGGTCAAGAGGGTGTCGTAGAGGGCCCGGCCGCCGCCGCGCCGCTGATGGTCGGCCGCGACGTACACGTTGGTCTCGAGCGTCCAGCGGAACGTGGGGCGGTCCGCGAACGGCTTGGCGTAGGCGAAGCCGTTGACGGCGCCCTCCGTCTCGAGCACCAGCCACGTCTCGCGGCCGAAGAACCGCTCGATGCGGCGCGTCATCGCGCGGGCGTCCGGCGGGCTCGTCTCGAAGGTCGCCGCCGAGTCGGCGACGAAAGGGGCGTAGATCGCGGCGCAGGCTGCGGCGTCGTCTGGTGTCGCGACGCGGACGATGCTGTCCATGGACGGATCCTGCCGTGAACCGGCGGCGCGCGATGATCGCAGCGCGGGCTTGACGGCGGTGGACTGAGCAGGTAGTTCGAGGGAGCCCGGCCGGCTCAGGAGGTCTCGCCCGCCGGCGGTGCGCCGTCGAGACGGGGCGCGAGGTCCTTCTGCAGCCGGGCGACGTCGTGCCACCGGCCGTGCTTCCAGCCGATGGCGCGGAGCGTGCCCACCATCTCGAAGCCCAGGGCGGCGTGCAGGCCGAGGCTTGCCTCGTTCGGGAGGGCCAGGCCGGCCACGGCACGGCGGTAGCCGCGCTCGGCCAGCCGTTCGAGGAGCGCCTCGTACAGTGCCCGCCCCGCGCCGGTCCGACGCCGGCCGGCCTCCAAGTAGACACTGGTCTCGACCGACCAGCGGTAGGCCTCGCGCGGCGAGTACGGCGCGCCGTAGGCGAAGCCCACCACGTGCCGCCCTGCGGCGTCCTGCGCGACGAGCCACGCGTGCCGGGCCGTGCAGCTCGCGATGCGACGCGCCATCTCCTCGGTGCTCGGCGGCTCCGTCTCGAAGCTGACGTGCGTGTGGCGCACGTAGTGGCCGTAGATCTCGGCGCAGGCCGCGGCGTCGTCCGGGGACGCGTCCCGGATGGTCAGGTCCATGAGCTGATCGTGCCCGACCTTCGGGCCAGAGCGAAGCGCCGGACCGCGCCGGGGCGGGTGTCGGTGGGTGGGCATAACGTGTGCCCGTGACCACGCTGCAGAGACGGGTGCTCCTCGTCGCCATCCTCGGCTCGTTCGTGTCGTTCCTCGACGGCACGGTCGTGAGCGTGGCGCTGCCCGCCATCGCGCGGGAGCTCGGGGGGCCGGGGGTCGAGGGGCTGGCCCTGCAGCAGTGGGTGGTCGACGCGTACCTGGTCACGCTCGGCGCGCTGATGCTGGTGGCCGGGTCGGTGTCCGACGTCTACGGCAGACGCCGGGTGCTGGCCGCCGGGCTCGTCGGCTTCGGGGTCGCCTCGGTGCTCTGCGCGCTCGCGCCTACCGGTCCGGTGCTCGTCATCGCGCGCGCTCTCCAGGGCGTGGCGGGCGCCCTGCTGGTGCCGAGCTCGCTCGCCCTGATCGTCGCGACCTTCGGCGGAGAGGCGCAGGCCCGCGCGATCGGCCGGTGGACGTCGTGGACCACCGCCGCGATGATCGTCGGCCCGTTCGTCGGCGGCATGCTGGTCGACTTCGCGTCCTGGCGCTGGGTGTTCTGGATCAACGTGCCCGTCATCGCACTGACGCTCTGGCTGCTGCGTGGGGTGCCCGCGGCGGAGGGCGAGCCGGGGCGGCGGATCGACGTCCTGGGTGCGGCGCTGGCCGCGTTCGGGCTCGCGGGCGTGGTGTTCGGGCTCATCGAGGGGGAGCGGCTCGGGTGGACGTCACCGGCCATCCTCGGGTCCGTGCTCGTGGGCGCCGCGATGCTGGTCGCCTTCGTGCTCCACCAGCGGCGGGCCGCCGACCCGATGCTGCCGCTGCGGCTGTTCGGTGCGCGCAACTTCGCGTGGGGCAACCTCGCCACCTTCGCGATCTACGGAGCGCTCTCCCTGGGCGGCTTCGTCCTCACGCTGTTCCTGCAGCAGGTCGCCGGGTACTCCGCCACGTGGTCCGGGGTGGCGCAGCTGCCGACCACGTTCGCGATGATCCTGCTGTCGGCCTGGTTCGGGACGCTCGCCGGCCGGTACGGCCCGCGGCTGTTCATGAGCCTGGGCCCGTTCGTCGCGGCGGTCGGGTTCCTGCTGATGCTCATGATGGACGAGACCGCGTTCTACCCCACCCAGGTGCTGCCCGGCCAGCTCGTGTTCGGGCTGGGCCTCTCGATCACCGTGGCGCCGCTGACGGCGGCCATCCTCGGCGCCGTCCCGACCCACGACGCGGGCATCGGCTCCGCGGTGAACAACGCCATCTCGCGGGTGGCCGGCCTGGTGACCGTGGCGTTCGCCGGCATCATCACCGGCGGCGTGCTCGACGTCGCGTCGTTCCACCGTGCGCTCGTCGTCACCGCCGCCCTGCTCGTGGTCGGCGGGCTGCTCTCCCTGGTGGGAATCCGTAACGCGCGCGGGGTGGATCCGGACCAGGCCCTGGTCAAGCCGACTTAGGTGTGCCTAACCTCAGTACATGGCACACAAGGGGCGCAAGGCGGTCGATCCGCACGTCGTGATGGCCGAGGTCGTCAACACCAAGCGGGTCACACCGAACATGATGCGCGTGACGCTCGGCGGCGACGAGCTCGCGCGGCTCACGCCGGCCGGCTACGACCAGTGGTTCCGCCTCTTCCTGCCGCGTGCCGGCCAGGACATGCTGCGCCTGCCGAAGCGTACGTCAGGGCTCTGGTACGCGGAGTACCTCACCACCCCGAAGGCCCGACGGCCCTGGGTGCGCAACTACACCGTCCGCGCGGCACGGCCCGACCTGACCGAGATCGACGTCGACTTCGTGCTCCACGGCGGCACCGACGAGGGAGCCGGCGTCACGGCCGGGCACGGCCCGGGTGCGGGCTTCGCCCGGGCCGCCGAGCCGGGGCTACGGGTCGGCATCCTCGACCAGGGCATCTCCTACGACGAGCGCCATGAGCACGACTGGACGCTCCTGGTGGCCGACGAGTCCGGGCTGCCTGCCGTCGCGGGCATCTGCGAGTCCCTCCCCGCGGACGCCCGTGGGATCGCCGTCGTCGAGGTGCCCACGGCAGGGGACAGACAGGAGATCCGGGCGCCGTCCGGCGTCGAGCTGCGGTGGGTGGTCCGGTCCGACGCCGACCCGCACGCCGTACCGGGCCAGGCCGCGCTCGCCGAGCTGCGGGGCCTTGAGCTCGCCGGCCTCGGCACCGAGGTGTACGCGTTCACGGTCGGTGAGTCGTCGCTGGCCACCGGCGCGCGCCGGTACCTGGTGAACGAGTGCGGGGTGCCCAAGACGCACGTGGACTTCGTGGGCTACTGGCGGCACGGGCGCTCGTCCCCGGGCTGAGGGCTGGGCCCGCCGGGCGTGGTCGGTAGAACGTCAGGTGATCGGCAACTCGGGTTACCGATCACCTGACGTTCTACCGACCACCGGTTCGTGTGGTGGCCGGGCAGAGAGCGCGACCACACGCGCTGGTCTCGCAGGGTTGTGCACAGTGCGCCCGGTGGACCGTCATCCGGGAGGGGAGGCTGAGCGAACCTCGTGGGATGAACGAAGCAGAGATCGTCCTGGCCCGCGAGCACGATCGCGAGGCGCTGCGCCGTGCCGTGCGGGACCAGAGGTTGGAGAGAGTTCGCCGAGGGGCTTATCGCGCTCGCCGGGGCACGACCGGTGACCGGTACCAGGACGCCAGGGACCGGGCGGTCGCACGAGTCGTCGCCGTGAGCTCTCAGGTTCGCCACGCCGTGGTGAGTCACGAGTCGGCGGCCCTGGTGCACGGGCTGCGCCTGTGGCAGCAGCCCGAGCGCGTCCACGTCATCCAGGCGTACCGGGCGTCGTCGGCGTCCGCCCGTGATGTCGCCCGGCACCGTCTAGCGCTGGCCGATCACGAACGGACCACCCTCGGCGGCGTGCCGGTGACCACCCTCGGCCGCACCGTCGCGGACTGCTGCGTCTCGCTGCACCCGTTGCTCGCGCTCGTCATCGCGGACCACGCGCTCGCCCTGGGCGTCGACCTCGAGGCCGTGCGTGAGATCGTCACGGGGATGCGGGACGTGCGCGGCCGCCGTCGGGCGCTCCTGGTCCTCGACCTGGCGGACCCGGGGGCGGAATCGGCCTGGGAGACCTGGTTGCGCTACCTGGTGCTGCGGGCCGGTCTGCCCCGACCGGCCACACAGCTACGGGTGCGCACGCCGCACGGCGAGTTCCGGGCCGACCTCGGTTGGGAGCAGTTCCGGCTGCTCGCCGAGTTCGACGGGCGCGTCAAGTACGTCCCGGGGGCGCTGGGACCGCGGTACGACGCCGGCCGTGCGCTGTTCGACGAGAAGCGTCGCGAGGACCACCTCCGGGAGGAACGCTGGGCGGTGGTACGCGTGACGTCGTCGGACGGTGCGGGTCCGGCGCTCGCCCGGGTGCTGCGCCACGTGCCGGACGAGGCGCGCGCGGACCTGACCCCGAGACGCCTCCTCCTGCCACCGCCGCTCCGGGCAGGTAGCGCGGGTGGTCGGTAGAACGTCAGGTGATCGGCAACCCGGGTTACCGATCACCTGACGTTCTACCGACCACTCGGGGCGGCGCCGCCAAAACCCTTGGGTGCGGGGTTCTGTCATGTCAGGGTTTTCCGATGGTTTCCTTCATCTCCCACCTGACCATCGACTGCTCCGACGCCTACTCGCTCTCGGAGTGGTGGAAGCCGGTGCTCGGCTACGTCGACGAGCCCGGCGACCCGAACCTGCCCGGCCACGACGAGTGCCTGCTCGTCGACCCCGCGGGCAAGGGCATGACCGTCCTGTTCATCGAGGTGCCCGAGGCCAAGTCGGTGAAGAACCGGCTGCACCTCGACCTGCGCCCGCGCGCGGACCTGCGGGACACCGAGATCGAGCGCGTGATCGCGCACGGCGCCACGGTCGTGGCCGACCACCGCGGGAAGTACGGCCCCGGTACCGGCTGGGTGGTGCTCGCCGACCCCGAGGGGAACGAGTTCTGCATCCTCCGCTCGCAGGAGGAGGTCGAGCAGCAGGCCGCGCCGGCGACCGACGCATGAGCGACTGGCGGATCCGGCCCGAACGGCCGGAGGACTTCGCCGCCGTACGGCGGGTGCTGGTCGCGGCGTTCGGCGACGACGAGGTCGCCGACGGCGTGGACCGGATCCGCACGTCGTGGATCCACCGCCCGGCGACGTCGCTGGTCGCGGTGCGGGGCGAGGGACTGGCCGAGGAGCTGGTCGGCTGCGTCATGATCGACGGCTGCACGCTGACCGGCGAGGCGGGCGAGCGCACGGCGGCGATGCTCACCCCGCTCGCCGTCAGCCCCGGGCACCAGCGCAGGGGGATCGGCGCCGCCCTGGTGCGGGCGGCGCTCGCGGGTGCCGAGGTGGCCGGCGAGCCGCTGGTGGTGCTGGAGGGCAGCCCGGCGCACTACGGCGCGCTCGGCTTTCTCCCGGCGCGCGACCACGGGATCGAGATGCATCTGCCGGAGTGGGCCCCGGCCGAGGCGGCCCAGGTCTACCTGCTGCCGGCCTACGACCCGCAGGACCCGGGCCTGCGCGGCACGGTCGCCTACCCGCCGGTCTACGGCTGAAGCGCAAGGCACCGCGTGGTCGGCAGAACGTCAGGTGATCGGCAGCCCGAGCGGCCGATCACCTGACGTTCTACCGACCACACAGTGCGGTGCCGCACGGTGCGGCACCCGTCAGACGCGCACGACCACCTTGCCGCGGGTGTGGCCCGTCTCGTTGGCCCGGTGCGCTTGTGCGGCGTCGGCCAGGTCGAAGACCTGAGCGATCTCGACCGACAGCGTGCCGTCGTCGAAGAGCGCGGTGAGCGCGTCGAGGTCCGCCGTGGACGGGCGCACCCAGACGTAGTGCCCGCCGTGCTCGGTGCGTGCGGTGGGGTCGGCGATCGAGGCGATGGTTCCGCCGTCGGCCAGGACCTGGGCGCTGGTGGCGACGCTGTCGCCGCCGGCGAAGTCGAGGGCGACGTCGACGCCTTCGGGCGCGAGCGCGCGGACCCGGTCGGCCAGCCCGTCGCCGTAGGTCACCGGCTCGGCCCCGAGCGCGCGCAGGAACTCGTGGTTGCCCTCGCTCGCGGTGCCGATGACGCGGGCACCCAGTGCCTTGGCGAGCTGGACGCCGAACGCGCCGACGCCGCCGGCCGCCGCGTGCACCAGCACGGTCTGGCCCTCCGTCACCGCGGCGCGCTGGATCGCCTGGTAGGCGGTGAGGCCGGCGAGGGGCACCGCCGCCGCCTCCTCGAAGCTGAGGGACCTCGGCTTGTGGGCCAGGGTGCGCACGGGCGCCGCGACGAGCTCGGCGAAGGTACCGCCGCGCACCGTGTCCTTGCGCACGTACCCGTACACCTCGTCGCCGACCTGGAACTCCGGGGTGTCCAGCCCGACCTGCTCGACGACTCCCGCGACGTCCCAGCCCGGGATCGCCGGGAGCTCCGTGTCGATCAGGCCCTCCAGGTAGCCCTGGCGGATCTTCCAGTCGACCGGATTGACCGAGGCCGCCCGGACCCGGACCAGCAGGGTGTCGGGGCCGATGTGCGGGTCCGGCTGCTCGGTGAGCTCGAGGACGTCCGCACTGCCGAACTTCGAGTAGGTGATGGCTCGCATGCCTGCCACAACCCGTCCGGCGGACGTCGGTATTCCGCGCCCGCCGGACGGGCCGGCGGACTCAGTGCAGGGGCAGGCGCGTGACCCAGTACTCGGTGTCGTCCTCCGGCGGCGTGGTGAACCGGGCGTTCGGCAGGTACAGCGCCCCGGCGAAGCGCGCGATCGTGGTGGGCGTGTCGAAGTCGTCGCTGGTCCGGGTCTGCGCCACCCGGCCCTCCGTCGCCGACCGGTCGAGCCGCACCGTCGCCACCTCGTTGCGGGTGTTCTGCGCGACATAGAGGGTGCGGCCGGTCCTGAGCATCCCGTCGCCGTTGGCCAGCAGGTCGTCGCCGAGATCGACCCGGTGGGCATGCCCGTCGCCCGGGTGCACACGGAAGAGCCCGCCGGTCGTCGAGTTCACGACGAGCAGGGATCTGCCGTCGGGCGCCGTCGTGATGCCGTTGGCGTTGAACCCCTCGACCTGTTCCCAGTCGCCGTGCAGGGGCAGCTCGTCGAAGGTGTCGGTGAGCGCGCCGCCCGGACCCAGGTGGATCCGGTGGACCACGGGACGCTCGGAGTCGGTGAGGTAGGCGTAGCGGTCCGTCACGACCACGTCGTTGACGAAGCCGCCGCCGAGGTCGTAGGTCGCGAGGACCTTCCCGGTGCGCCCGTCGACGACGCGGGCGTCGCCGGCGGTGCCGCCCGCGACGAACAGCCGGCCGTGGGCGTCCACGGTGAGCCCCACCGACGGCGTCCCCGGCCCCTGGCTGATCACCTCGCCCTCGCCGGTGACGAGGTCGGCGCGGTAGATGTCGCCGTCGGCCAGCGAGCCGAACCAGGCGAACGGGCCGGCGGTGGTGATGCCCTCGGGCTGGAAGCCGTCGGGCAGCTCGATCCGGTCCGGCAGATCGATCTGGGGAAAGGGATCGCGCAGGGCGTTGACGAGCGGCTGCGCGGGGGAGCTGCTGGGGGTCGCTCCGGGTGCGGCGACTGCTGTCGCCGGGACGGCCGCGAGCGTGAGCGCGGCAAGGATGGCCGTCGGGGCGGCCAGACGCTGGGGGTGTCTGAACATCTCTGTCCTCCGTCCGTCGCAGAACACGGTACGACGACGGCCCGCGAATGGGGAGTATTGCCGTAAAAGTGTGCCAAGCGGCTGCCGCCCGGGACGCGACCGCTTCCCGGGAGCCGACTGCGTCATCCCTGACCGGGCGCCTCGACCTCGACGTCCTCGGGCGCCTTGTCCGGGCGCCAGCCGCGCCACACGGAGTGGCGCATCCGCCGCTCGCCCGAGGCGCTGCCGCTGCCCTCGGCCCAGTCCGCGTACGTCACCTCGCCCACCAGCCGGGCCGTCACCCAGCGGGCGTCCGACGCGTCCTCGGCCGGCACGCCGGACAGGCCGGGGGTCTTGCGCTCCATGCCCCGCAGCCGGTCCGTGACCTCCCTGCGCTCACGCTCGGTGAAGCCCGTGCCGACCCGTCCGACGTAGCGCAGCCCGTCACCCTGCTCGCCGTCGGGTACGGCCATGAGCAGGGAGCCCATGACCGCGGCGTTCGACCGGCCGGGGCGCCAGCCCACGATCACCACCTCCTGCATCGCGCTGTGCTTGACCTTGAGCCATTCGCGGGAGCGCCGCTGGGCGTAGGTGGACGTGCGGCGCTTGGCGACCACGCCCTCGAGCCGCAGGGTGCGTGAGGTGCGCATGGCGGCGTCGAGGTCGCCGTCGAACGCGGGTGGGAGATGGACGGGGGCCCGTGGCGTGACGAGGGACTCCAGGATCTCCCGCCGTTCGGTCCAGGGGCGGCCGGTGACGTCGTCGCCGTCGGCCTCCAGCACGTCGAAGAGCATGAGGTCCACCTGCACGCGGGCTCGCGCGCGTGCGACGTCGCGTTCCTTGCGGAGGTTGGCCCGCTGCTGGAGGCGGCGGAAGTCGGGCCGGCCGTCGCGGTCGAGGGCGACGATCTCGCCGTCGAGCACCACGGGCAGCCGGGCCGGGTCGACCTGGCCCGCGAGCGCCGCGAGCTCGGGGAAGGTGACGGTGAGGTCCTGGCCGGAGCGGCTGACCAGGCGCACCGTGTCGGGGTCCGCGACGTGGGCGAGCGCGCGGAACCCGTCCCACTTCATCTCGAACATCCAGTCGTCGGGCTGGACGAGCTCTCCGGGTGCCGCGCTGGTGGCAAGCATGGGCCGGTGCGCACTCTCGCGCTTGCTCGGTTGAGTGCTGGATCTTCGCCCCGTCCGGCCGGCGGGGGAGGGCGAAGGCCCAGCACTCAACGATCTGGGGGAGCCTGGTTGGGACTTCGTCAGGTGGATCAGCCAGTTGTTCTCCGCGTCACCGTCCCGGCCGCCCGTGCGGATCAGGGCGAGCCGCCGGGAACCGCGCTCGGCGGAGCGGAGGGTGACGATCACCTCGTCGTCGCGCCACTTCTCCAGGTCGTAGGTGCCGGAGTCCCAGATGGTCACCTCGCCGGCTCCGTACTCACCGCTCGGGATGGACCCCTCGAAGGAGCCGTACTCCAGCGGGTGGTCCTCGGTCTGGACGGCCAGGTGGTTCTTGGCGGGGTCGGTCGGTTCGCCGCGGGGGAGCGCCCAGCTGACGAGCACGCCGTCGTGCTCCAGGCGGAAGTCCCAGTGGAGGCGGCGGGCGTGGTGCTCCTGGATCACGAAGGTGGGAGCGCCGTCGGCCCGGGCGGCGTCGCTGTCGGGGCCGAACGGTTCGGGGGTCCTGGCGGGGTCGCGCTTGGCCCGGTAGGTCTCGAGCTTCTCGAAGGTGGCCAGGCGTTCCGGTGTCGGCTCGAGCGCGGAGAGGTGACCTTCCAGCAGCGGGGCGAGGAGGTCGCCGTCGGCCTCGACGCGTGCGACGACCTCGTCGGGCGTGAGCTGGGCGAGGTCCGGGTCGTCGAGCTCCTCCCAGGTTCGGGGAGCGGCGACCCAGGGCTGGTCGAGGCCGCGCAGGGAGTAGGGGGCGATGGTGGTCTTGCTGCCGTTGTTCTGGGACCAGTCCACGAGCACCTTGCCCGTGCGCAGGCTCTTGCTCATGTCGCTGACGACGAGGTCCGGGTGCTCGGACTCGAGGTAGCGCGCGAGCTCGTGGGCGACGGCGGAGACGGCGTCGGAGTCGAGGCGGGTGTCCTGGGCCTTGCCGAGCGCCGCGTACAGGTGGATGCCCTTGGAGCCGGATGTGACGGGATACGGCTCGAGACCCATGCCCTGCAGGATCTCGCGGGCCCAGCGGGCCACCTGCGCGCACTCGGCGAGGCCCGCTCCCGGTCCGGGGTCCAGGTCGAGCACCAGGCGGTCGGGGTCGAGACGGGTGCCGGTGCGGCCGAACTGCCACTGCGGGGTGTGCAGTTCGAGGGTCGCGGTCTGGCCGAGCCATGTCAGGGTCGCGAGGTCGTTGACCAGCACGTAGTCGTTGGCGGACGTCTTGTGCTGGATCGACCGTCGCTTGACCCAGTCGGGGGTGGAGGCGTCGAGGTTCTTCTGGAAGAACATCTGCCCGCCCGTTCCGTCGGGCCAGCGCTTGCGCGTGGCGGGGCGGTTGGCGGCGTGCGGGAGCAGCACGGGCGCCACCTGGGTCAGGTAGTGCAGCACCTCACCCTTGGTGGTCCCGGACGCAGGGAACAGCACCTTGTCGAGATTGCTCAGACGGAGGCGATGTCCGTCGACCATGACCGTCTGCTGCGTGGACGCCATCACACCATCGTGCCGCCGGTCGGGTTCTCGTGCCCAGGCGTCGCGGAGATCACGTGGCGGGAGGTCGTGACCGCGGCGGGAACTCCGCTAGGCTCCGGCGAGTGATTTCGGACCCTCTCGCCTTCGGCGGGATCGCAGCGCCCCTGGCGATCGCCGGTGACGCCCCGTCGGTCGCCCGACCCGAGCAGCTCACCGTCTACGGCGCCGAGTGGTGCCGCGACTGCCGCCGCAGCAAGGCGGTGCTCGACGTGCGGCGCGTCAGCTACGTCTACGTGGACCTTGCCGCCCAGCCGGCCCGAGCCGACGAGGCCGAGGCCCTGACCGGCCGAAAGACCATCCCGGTGCTGGTCTTCCCGGACGGCGAACATCTCGTGGAGCCCACCAACGCCGAGCTCTGCGCGAAGCTGGACCGCGCGGGTCTCTGACACCGGCGCGGCGGCGGCCCTCCGCCGGGCTCAGGTATCGGCTCAGACCGAAACCTGGGCATGTGGTGCGCATGGGGCGCACTATAGAAGGATGAGGGCTATCTGGAAGGGTGCCGTGACCTTCGGCCTCGTCAACGTTCCGGTCAAGCTGTACAGCGCGACCGAGGACCATGACGTGCCGCTGCACCAGGTGCACGACGCCGACGGTGGACGGATCCGGTACAAGCGCGTGTGCGAGATCGACGGCGAAGTGGTGCCGTACGAGCACATCGACCGCGCCTACGACGACGGCGAGCGCACCGTGGTGCTCACCAAGAAGGACCTCTCCGATCTCCCGGCCGAACGGGACCGTGAGATCTCGGTGGTGGAGTTCGTGCCGACCGAGCAGATCGACCCGATCATGTTCGACCGGACCTACTACCTCGAGCCGGACTCCAAGTCCACGAAGGCGTACGTGCTGCTGCGCCGTACGCTGGAGGAGACCGAGCGCACCGCCGTGGTGAAGTTCGCGCTCCGGCAGCGCACCCGGCTGGCCGCGCTGCGCGTGCGGGACGAGGTGCTCGTGCTGCAGACCCTCCTGTGGGCCGACGAGATCCGCGAGGCCGCCTTCCCGTCCCTCGACGAGCCGGCGAAGGTCTCCGACAAGGAGCTCACGATGTCCGCGCAGCTCGTCAGCAGCTTCGAGGCCGACTTCACGCCCGAGGACTACGAGGACGAGTACCAGGTGCAGCTGCGCAAGCTCGTCGAGGCGAAGCTCGAGGCGGGTGAGGCCGTCGACACGGCGGCGACCTTCGGCGAAGCCGCCGAGGAGGAGGGCGAGGGCGCGGAGGTGGTCGACCTCATGGAGGCGCTCAAGCGCAGCGTCGCGGAGTCGAAGTCCAAGTCGGGCTCGAAGTCGGGCTCGGGATCCGGGTCCGGGTCGCGTTCGGGCTCTGGGTCGGGAACCAAGTCGGGGTCGGCGTCCAAGGCGAAGCCGAAGTCGAAGTCCCGCAAGGCGGGCTGATCGGCGGGGCCGCTTCAGCGGCGCAGACGCGCCGTCAGACCGCGCTCACCCGCACGCATCACATGGGCGTGCGCCCAGGCGAGCGAGCCGGGCGAGATCCGGGCCGCGACCCGGAACCAGGCGGGGACGGGGGCGACCGCCCAGCGCAGGCGCACCTCGGCCGAGTCCCCGGCCCTCGCCGACACCCTGACCAGCGCGGCCCCGGCCAGATCCCCGGACACCCGCAGCCGCGCCACGCCATCGTCCGCGAGCCACGCCATCTTCCGCGCTTCGGGCGGGTCATCCGTGGAAGATGGCGTGGCCCGCCGACGATGGCGTGGCTCCCGCGCCTCGACCAGGTCTAGCCGGAACCGCAGCGCGTAGCCGAGCGGACTGCGGACGCGCAGCCGGGCCCAGGCTCCCGGCGCGGCCAGCCCGTCCGGGCCGACCACGGGATGGGTGGCGAGGGCGGTCATACCCGGCCACCACTCCGGCCAGGTGAACCGGGGGTCGGCGAGCACCGGCCAGACACGTGCCACCGGAGCGGACGGGCGCCAGACCGACTCGAGCACGAACACCGGGCCATCGTGCCGCGTGGGCTGCTGGGATCGTCCGAGCCGCGCCGCACGACCCGAGCCGTGCCGTACGACCCCAGCCGCGCCGTACGACCCGAGCCGTGCCGCATGAAAAGGTAGGACCGATGAGTCGTACCAACCCGCCCCGCTGGCTCCGCTGGACCCTTGCCGGCGTGGCAGCCGCCGTCGTGTGCCTCTCGTTCGGGATCACGACCGCCAGAGCCGATCTCAGCCTCGGCCCGCACGAGGCCACGTACACGGTCACCGCGAACGACAGGCTGCTCGCCGACCTCGGGCCCCTCGGCACCGTCGTGACGGACTCGCCGCTGCCGCTCAACCTCGGCGTGCGGATCACCGTGCACGAGATCCCCGCCGACCTCTCCGCCGTCGACACGGCCAGCTTCGACGCGCTCGCGGGCGACCTCGACGGGTACCTCCAGTTCTTCGACACCCCGCAGCAGACGGTCCGCACCGTGGCCTGGGCACTGATCTGGGACGCGGCCCGCGGCACGGGTGCCGCCGCCGTCGTGCTGGTCGCGGCGGCCCTCGGTCTGCGGGCGCTGCTGGGTGCTGCCCGACGGCGGGACCTCGCCAGGGCGCTGGTGCCCCGCACCTGGGAGATCACGGGCGGCGTGCTCGTGGCCGTGCTGGTGGCCGGGACCGCGACCGCGAGCTCCGGCCCCGAGGAACGGGCGTCGCTGCCCGCCTCGCCGGTGTTCGAGGGGACCGCCCTGGAGGGTGCTCGCATCACCGGTCGCCTGGCCGGCGTCATCGATACCTACAGCGGCCAGCTCGTCGAGACGTACCAGGCCAACGAGGTGTTCTACGCCGGTGCCCGGGACCGGCTGAACGAGGCGTGGGACGCCCGGGCCGCCGAGCAGGAGGCGGCGCAGGGCGAGGGGCCCACGGCGTCGGACAGCCCGGAGAGCACCGAGTACGTGACCTTCCTGCTGGTCTCCGACCTGCACTGCAATACGGGGATGACCCCCCTCATCCGGGATCTCGCGGACCGGCTGGGACCGGACGTCATGCTGAACGCGGGTGACACCACGATCAACGGCACGAGCGTGGAGTCGGTCTGCGTGGACTCGTTCGCCTCGGCGGTGCCCGACGGCGTCCCGTTCGTCGTCTCGGACGGCAACCACGACTCCCGCCTGACCACCGCGACCGAGCTCGCGAACCGCCAGATCGTGCTGGACGGCGACGTGGTCGAGGTCGAGGGCGTGCGCATCCTCGGCGACAGGGACCCGCTGGAGACGCGGATCGGGGGCGGCACGGTGATCGCGCGCGAGGAGACCCCCGAGGAGGCCGGCGAGCGCCTGCGGGACGTGGCGTGCGAGGCCGCGGGTGACCCGGGTCTCGGCGGGTTCGTGGGGGAGGACCGGGTCGACCTGCTGCTGATCCATCAGCCGGCGGTCGGTGACGCGGCTCTGGAGTCGGGCTGCGTGCCGTTCCAGATCTCCGGGCACATGCACACGCGGATCGGGCCGGACGTGGTGGGGTACGGCGTGCGGTACGTGAACGCGAGCACCGGCGGTGCGACCAAGGGCAACACGTCGGTGGGCCCGTTGCGCGACTCCTCGGAGATGACCGTGCTGCGGTTCGACCCGGAGCGGCGCCGGTTCGTGGACTGGCAGCTCGTCGAGGTCACGCCGGAGGGCGAGGCGTCGGTGGGTGAACGGCAGGCCATCCCGCCGCCGGTGCCGCTGCCCGACGAGGTGCCGGACGACGGCACGGAGGGTGTGATGTCCGGCACCGGCCGCACGCCGTCGTCGACACAGCCCGCCGACTAGGCTCGGGGCGTGGAGATCGCAACCGACCCGGCCGAGCTGACGCCCGTCGCCCAGGACTACCTGAAGGCGGTGTGGTCCGCTCAGGAGTGGTCGGACGAGAAGGTGACCACCAAGCAGCTCGCGGACCGGCTGGGTGTGGGCGCCTCCACGGTGTCGGAGACGGTGCGGCGGCTGTCCGGGCAGGGTCTGCTGGAGCATGAGCGGTACGGCGCCATCCGCCTGACCGACGACGGCCGCCGGCTCGCCCTGATGATGGTGCGCAGGCACCGGCTCCTGGAGACGTTCCTGGTGGACCACCTCGGCTACGGCTGGGACGAGGTGCACGACGAGGCCGAGGTGCTGGAGCACGCGGTCTCGGACCTCTTCGTGGAGCGGATGGCCGAGCGCCTGGGCAACCCGACGCGTGATCCGCACGGTGACCCGATCCCGGCCGCGGACGGTACGGTCGTGCGGCCTTCGGCCGTACCGCTGTCGTCGATGCACGCGGGCGACGCCGGCACGGTCGTGCGCATCTCCGACGCGGACCCGGATGCGCTGCGCTACCTCGCGGAGCTCGGCCTGGACCTGGACATGCGGGTCGAGGTCACGACGCGGCGCGAGTTCGCCGGCACGGTCGCCGTGTCCTGGACGTGCTCGGAGGACCGGTCGGAGGGCCGCACGGAGGAGGACGGCGACGGCGTGCTGCCCGGTGCGGCCGAGCGGGTGGCCGATCTCGGTCTGCTGGCGGCCTCCCGTGTGTGGGTGGCGCGGGGGTAGTCTCCTCCTCGTTCCCTTCCGCTCGTCGCCGGCGTCGCCGACGTTCACCCGAATCGATACGACGCTCCTGGAGACCCCCATGGCGACCAGCTCACCGCAGCCTGCCCCCGAAGAGGTGGCCGGTACCGGGTCGATGCGCAAGGCGGCACCAGCGCTCGTCGCGCTGGCGGTCGGCGGGTTCACCATCGGCACCACCGAGTTCGCCGCGATGGGCCTGCTGCCCGACGTCGGCGCGGACCTCGGCGCCAGCGACCCGCAGGTGGGGCACACGATCACGGCGTACGCGCTGGGCGTCGTCGTCGGTGCGCCGCTGCTGACCGTCGCCGCGGCGCGGATGTCGCGTCAGCACCTGCTGCTGGCGCTGATGGGGTTCTACACGCTCGCGAACGTGCTGTCGGCGGTGGCGCCGGACGTCGGCTGGCTCGTGGTGGGCCGGTTCTTCGCCGGTCTGCCGCACGGCGCGTTCTTCGGCGTCGGCGCCGCCGTGGGGGCGGCGGTCGCGGGACCGGCCCAGCGGGGGCGGGCCGTCGCGACGATGATGACCGGCCTGACCATCGCGAACGTCGTCGGCGTGCCGCTGTCCACGTGGGTGGGGCAGGTGTTCGGCTGGCGCACGTCCTACGTGCTGATCGGCGCGCTCGGCCTCGTCACGCTGCTGGGGCTGTGGCGGCTCGTGCCGCCCGCCGCGGGCGGCCCGGGGCGGTCCGTGCGCACCGAGCTGGCGACGCTGCGCAACGCACCCCTGTGGTTCGCGTTCGCCGCCGGGGCCATCGGATTCGGCGGCATGTTCGCCGTCTACACCTACGTGGCGCCCACGCTGACCGGTGTGACGGGCCTGCCGGGTGGTGCGGTGCCGTGGGTGCTCGCCCTGTTCGGCGTCGGTATGACGGTGGGGACGCAGATCGGCGGCAGGCTGGCCGACCGGGGCGTGCTGCGCGCGGTGCTGATCGGCTTCGTGGCGACCGCGGCGTCCCTCGCGCTGTTCGCCCTCACGGGAGCCTCGGTGGTGCCCGCGCTGGTCTCCCTGTTCCTGCTCGGGGTCACCTCGCAGGTGCTGGGCCTGGCGTTCCAGACCAGGCTGATGGATCTGGCCCCGGGTGCGTCGTCGCTGGGGGCGGCGCTGTGCCACGCCGGGCTCAACGTGGCCAACGGCGCCGGGGCGTTCCTCGGCGGTGTGGTCATCGACGCCGGCTGGGGCTACCTGGCGCCCGCGTGGGCCGGGGTGGGCGTCACCCTGCTGGGGCTCGGCATGATCCTGGCGTTCGGGCGACAGCGGGTGGCGCACCAGCCGGCGGAGACGAACTTGTGACCCAGGACCCAGCAATGTCCCAGCCTCCGCCGGTAGCGTGGGGCGGGTGACTGAGACCGGAGCGACCACGACGTCGTCGGAGAGCTCGATGAACCCTGACCACGACCTCACGACACCGGGGCCGAGACCCCTCGGCGGCCGGACCATGGGGCTGCTCCTCGTGGTGCTCGGCGGTATCGGATTCGTGGGCGCGTTCGCCCTGGCCTGGGAGAAGTACCTGGCGTTCGTCGAGCCGGAGCGGGCGGCGTCGTGCACCGTCAACCTCTTCGTCACCTGCAGCGCCGCCATGGACTCGTGGCAGGGCGCGCTGCTCGGCTTCCCCAACCCGTACATCGGCGTGGCGGCGTTCCCCGTGGTCATCACCACCGGCGTGATGGTGCTGCTCGGAACGAGACTCCCGCGCTGGTACTGGACGTCGCTCCTGGTCGGCACCGTGCTGGGCCAGGCGCTCATCTTCTTCCTGATGTACACGAGCTTCTACACGATCGTCGCCCTGTGCCCCTACTGCATGGTCGTGTGGACCATCATGTGGCCGCTGCTCTGGTACCAGGTCGTCCGGGGCGCGCAGTCCGGCGACCTGCCCATGGGCGCGGGGCTGCGGGACGCGCTGGTGGGCAACCGCACGATCATCCTGATCATCGGCTACGTGGCGGCCGTGGCGTGGCTCATGCTCGCGGTGGGCGGGGACCTGGTCGCGTCGTTCTGACGCGGTGACGGGTCGCCCCGCCTCCGGGGGCCCCGCTCAGCGGCGCCCCCGGAGCTGCCGCTCAGCGGCGCAGCGACTCACGCAGCGCGCGACCCTCGCTGCCCGACGGCGGCGCGTAGCCCAGCAGCGCCGAGATCGTCGGCGCGATGTCGATGTGGCGCGGCGCGCGGGGGTGCGCACCGGGCCGTACGCCCGCCCCCGCCAGGACGAGCGGGACGTGCAGCTCGGTGGTCGCACCGTGCCGCCCGGACGGACCTGCCGGCGTCGTGCCGAACGACCAGCCGGGCTTCGGCTCGACGAGCAGGTCGCCGTAGTTCGGGCTCATGCGCATGCGGCGCTGGTCGGCCTTGTCGAAGACGTTCCGTACCTGCGGCAGCGCCGTCAGCGCCTTCTCCAGCCGGCGGACGGCGGCCGGGTCGCCCGCCCGCTCGCCGATGATCCGCACGTCCGCGACACCGCCGACGACGATCGCGACGTCCGTGCCGGGAGCCGGCGACTGTCCGCTGGTCAGGACCTGCGGCGTGAAGCCCGCGTCCTCGATCGCGGCCAGCCCCTCGGCCCCGAAGCCCTTGTCGAAGGTGGTCATGCCGTGGTCGCCGGTGAGGACGAACGCGGTGCGGCCGTACACGCCCGCGTCCTGCGTGGCGGTGACGATGCGCCCGATCTGCCGGTCGATCTCGGTCAGGGCCGCGGGGATGCGCGGGTTGACGTCACCACCCTCGTGGCCCAGGGCGTCGAGCGTGTCGCAGTAGACCGCGATCAGCTCGGGGACGCCGTTCGCGGTCACCAGCTCGCCGCCCGAGCTCACAGGCTCGCCGCCCAGCACGGCGACGGCGTCGTCGGTGCGGCGGGCGCAGTCGCCGCCGGGCTGGGTGTAGAGGCCGTCGGGGTCGCCGTACGTGACGCCGTAGTTCTGCAGGATGAACCACTGCGCGGAGAACACGGTGCCACCCTGCGCACGGACGGACTGCGCGATGGTGGGCACGGCCAGGTCGCGCTGCTGACCGCGTGCCGTGTTGGTCTCGGTGTTGAACCAGTAGGCGGTGTTGCGGTGGGTCTCCGGCCAGGCGCCGGTCGCCACCGATGACCAGGACGGGTTGGTGATGGACGTCATCACGCCGGTCGAGGTGGTGACGCTGCCACGACGCAGGAGGCGCTGCAGGTTCGGCATGGGCGCCTCCCCGGAGCGGACCAGGTCGAGGTACTCGACGTCGAACCCGTCGAGCGCCAGGAAGACGACGTGGTCGGCGGTGCGGCCGCCGGAGGCGGCGGTCCTGCTGGTGGCGTTGTTGGTGGTGGCGTCGTTGGTGGTGGCGGTGGCGGACGAGCCGGAGTCGTCGGTCGGCAACGGCGCGGAGACGGCGGTCGGGGCCGTCCACACGACGGTGGCGGCGATGCTGGCGGCGAGGAGCTTTCGCAACGAGGGCATCATGGGCGCAATTCGAGCACCCGGGCGGACAACTTCGGGGGAGGAGGGGGCGAATGTCGGATGAACCTTCACCCTGTGGACGACCGAGAGCCGGGCACTCGCTCGGTCGGTAGACTCGGCCGCGTGACAATGCCCGACGCACCCGAGCGCACCGCGTCTTCGGACGAGCCCCGTTTCCGCTACACCCCAGCCCTCGCGCAGCAGATCGAGCTGCGCTGGCAGGATCTTTGGGAGGAGCGCGGAACCTTCCATGCGGCGAACCCGCAGGGGCGACTTACCGGGCCGGGCGGGCGCCCGGCGGAGGGCAATCCGTACTTCATCATGGACATGTTCCCGTACCCCTCGGGTGCGGGTCTGCACGTGGGGCACCCGCTGGGCTTCATCGCCACGGACGTGGTCGGCCGGTTCCGCCGGATGTGCGGCGACAACGTGCTGCACACGATGGGCTTCGACGCGTTCGGCCTGCCTGCCGAGCAGTACGCGGTGCAGACGGGTGAGCACCCCCGCCTGGTCACCGAGCGCAACATCGTCACGTACAAGCGGCAGCTCCGACGGGCGGGCCTCGCGCACGACCAGCGCCGTTCGTTCGCCACGATCGACCCCGAGTACGTGCGCTGGACCCAGTGGATCTTCCTGCAGATCTTCGACTCCTGGTACGACGAGGACGCACAGCGGCCCGACGGCGGTCGCGGACGGGCCCGGCGCATCAGCGAGCTGCGCGACGAGCTGGCGTCGGGTACGCGTCCCGTGCCCGGGCACGAGGGCGACAACGCGGGCGGCGCCGTCTGGGCGGCGCTGAGCGAGGGGCAGCAGCGTGACGTCGTGGACGCGCAGCGGCTGGCCTACGTGGACTCCTCGCCGGTCAACTGGGCGCCCGGGCTCGGTACCGTGCTGGCGAACGAGGAGGTCACCAGCGACGGCCGGTCCGAGCGTGGCAACTTCCCTGTCTTCACCAAGAACCTGCGCCAGTGGAAGATGCGCATCACCGCGTACGCGGACCGCCTGACCGACGACCTGGAGCTCATCGACTGGCCGGAGAAGGTCAAGTCGATGCAGCGCAACTGGATCGGCCGGTCCACCGGCGCGGCCGTGCGGTTCGATGTCGTCGGCACCGCCGAGTACGACCCGGCCGGCGCGGGCGCCAGCCTCGAGGTGTTCACGACGCGGCCGGACACGCTGTTCGGCGCGACCTTCATGGTCGTGGCCCCCGAGCACCCGCTGCTCGACGAGGTGCCGTCCGCGTGGCCGGAGGGCACGCGACCGGCGTGGACCGGTGGCTACGAGTCGCCGGGCGAGGCGGTCGCCGCGTACCGGCGTGAGTCCGCCGCGAAGACGGCCGTGGAGCGCCAGGCCGACGCGGGCAAGAAGACCGGCGTGTTCACGGGGCACCTGGCCGTGAACCCGGTCACGGGCACGTCCGTGCCGGTGTTCACCGCCGACTACGTGCTCATGGGCTACGGCACCGGCGCGATCATGGCCGTGCCGGGCGGCGACGAGCGTGACTTCGCGTTCGCCGAGGCGTACGACCTGCCGGTGATCCACACGGTGGAGCCCGAGGGCGGCCTGCCCGAGGGGCACGTCGGCGCCTACACCGACGACGGCGTCGCGGTCCGGTCCTCGAACGACGAGATCTCGCTGGACGGGCTCGGCGTGACCGAGGCCAAGGCGCGCATCATCGAGTGGCTCGAGGCCAAGGGCATCGGTGAGGGCACGACCACCTACCGCCTGAACGACTGGCTGTTCTCCCGTCAGCGCTACTGGGGCGAGCCGTTCCCCGTGGTGTGGGACGAGCAGGACCGTCCGATGGCGCTGCCCGACTCGATGCTGCCCGTCGAGCTGCCCGAGGTGCCCGACTTCTCGCCGCGCACCTTCGAGCCCGACGACGCGGCCTCGGAGCCGGAGGCGCCGCTCGGGCGGAACGAGGACTGGGTCAACGTCGAGCTCGACTTCGGCGACGGTGCGAAGACCTACCGCCGCGACACCAACACCATGCCCAACTGGGCCGGCTCGTGCTGGTACTACCTGCGCTACCTCGACCCGACCGACACGGCGCACGCCGTCGATCCGGAGCTCGAGAAGTACTGGCTGGGGCCGCGGCACAACCCGACCTCCGGGCCGGCGGGCGGCGTCGACCTGTACGTCGGCGGCGTCGAGCACGCGGTGCTCCACCTGCTGTACGCGCGGTTCTGGCACAAGGTCCTGTTCGACCTGGGCTTCGTGACGAGTCTCGAGCCGTTCGGCAAGCTCTTCAACCAGGGGTACATCCAGGCGTACGCGTTCACCGACGCCCGCGGCGTGTACGTCCCGGCGGCCGAGGTCGAGGGTGACGAGCAGACCGGATTCACCTGGCGCGGCGAGCCCGTGAACCGCGAGTACGGCAAGATCGGAAAGTCGCTGAAGAACGTCGTCTCGCCGGACGAGATGTACGAGGCGTACGGCGCCGACACGTTCCGCGTCTACGAGATGTCGATGGGCCCGCTCGACCAGTCACGTCCGTGGAACACGCGCGACGTCGTCGGCTCGCAGCGGTTCCTGCAGCGGCTGTGGCGCAACGTCGTCTCCGAGGAGACGGGTGAGCTCACGGTGACGGAGGACGAACCCGACACCGCCACCCTGCGGGTCGTGCACCGCGCCATCGCCGACGTGGGCGTCGAGATGGAGAACATGCGGCCCAACACGGCCATCGCCAAGCTCATCACGCTGAACAACCACCTCACGGGGCTGTCGTCCGTGCCGCGCGCGGCCGTCGAGCCACTGGTCCTGATGACGGCGCCCATCGCGCCGCACATCGCGGAGGAGCTGTGGTCCCGGCTCGGGCACGAGGAGTCGCTGGCGCACGCCCCGTTCCCGGTGGCCGACGAGCAGTACCTGGTCGAGGACACCGTGACCTGTGTCGTCCAGGTGCAGGGCAAGGTGCGTGCCCGGTTCGAGGTCGCCCCGGACATCTCCGCGGAGGACCTGGAGGCGGCGGCGCTCAGCGAGCCGAACGTCGTCAAGTTCCTGGACGGCCGCGGCGTGCGCAAGGTGATCGTCCGTGCCCCGAAGCTGGTCAACATAGTCCCGGCCTAGTTGCCCGGTCCTTCCCGACCACGGTCCTCCCTCTGGACCATGGTCGGCTCCGGACCTATAGTGAGAGAGCGCAAGAGGGAGAGATCCTGAGCGCCCTGCCTTCAGCCCCCGCACAGTCGGGGGCTGTCGTGCGTCTACGGCTCCCAGAGCCGGTCGTGCACCGGGACATTCTCCAGAGCGGACCAGAGGCCTTTGTTCGCAGTGGCCGCGCGCTCGTCGCGGTCGACGCCATCCGCCAGCCGCTGATAGAGAAAAGCGACGAGGTCAGCCGCTTGAACGAGGCGGCTGCCTGCTGAAGAGACGAATAGACCGTGTCCGCAATGCGCTGTGGCTTGCCTCGATATCCCCAGATGCGTTCGCGGCGTGCCGTGCGCAACGCGGCTTGAGCACTCTTCGCGGTTCGGTGCTCGTCAGCGATCACCACAAGGTCCTCGCCGTGACGGTTGGCGTACCGGTTCAGTTTCTCCAGGAGATGGAGGAGGACCGTGATGTGTTCGTCGTGCTGGTCGGCATAGCGGTCTCGGAACCCCTTCCGGTCCAGCCCTTCGACCCAGATGCCCTCCGCGTGCTTCGCGGTCACGTCGAGGGCTTGCCGGTAGATCGAGATGCGAGCTCGCACCAGCGGTTTGAGGGATGCCCAGTCCTGTGTAGCACCGAACAGATCATGGCCATGAAGCTCGACGTCGGCGTCGATCCCCGTGAACGAATGAGCTGCCCTGGCCACGACCCCGTCGAGATGCTCAGCGAACTCGCGCACGTTGGCGGCGCGTACGACGAGCCCCACCGTCCTGTAGCACCGAACGTTTGACGTCTCGTCTATGTAAGCGAAGAGCACGACCGAGTTTCACACGCACGACCGGCGTGCGCCCGCTGAGACGGAGGGGTCAGCGCCGGCGGGTGCCGAAGAGCGAGCGCGTCAGTTCGCGGACGAGGACCGTGCCCGCCGTCCTTGCCAGCGAGCCCACCACACGGTTGCGGTCCCGCGTCGCCTTCTCCTTGTGGCGCGCCTCGGCCTTCTCGCGCGTGGTCGCTTCCTTCTCGAGCCGCGCGCGCTCCCGGGCGAGCTCCTCCTGGTCCTCGGCCGCCGCGGTCTCCCCGTCGTCGGCGGCGCGTCCGGCGGCCTGCTCCTGCGCCTTCGCCTGGAGCAGCTCGAACGCCGACTCCGCGTCGACCGCTGTGCCGTACCTGGCCTGGCCCGGTGAGGCGGCCACGACCCGGTCGATCTCGGCCTCGGGCGCGGGCTCCATGGCGGCTTGCGGTGCTCGCACACGGGTCCATGCCACGGGTGACGGCGCGCCTCGCTCGGTGAGCACGGTCACCACCGCCTCGCCGGTGCCCAGCTCCTGCAGCAGCCGCTCCAGGTCGTAGGGAGACTTGGGGAACGTGCGAGCGGCGGCACGGAGCGCGGTGGCGTCGTCGGGCGTGAAGGCGCGCAGCGCGTGCTGCACCCGGTTGCCGAGCTGCGCCAGGACGTCGGACGGCACGTCCTTCGGCGACTGCGTGACGAAGAAGACGCCGACGCCCTTGGAGCGGATCAGCCGGACGGTCTGGACCACCTGCTGGAGAAAGTCCTTGGAGGCGTCCGTGAACAGCAGGTGCGCCTCGTCGAAGAAGAACACCAGCTTGGGCTTGTCGGCGTCGCCCACCTCCGGCAGCTCCTGGAACAGGTCCGCGAGCAGCCACATGAGGAACGTGGAGAACAGCTGCGGCCGGTCCTGCACGGCCGGCAGCTCCAGCACGCTCAGCACGCCGAGGTCACCCTTGGTCGCGATGAGGTCGGAGGTCGAGAACGCCGGCTCACCGAAGAAGACGTCGGCACCCTGCCCCTCCAGGCCCACGATCTCGCGCAGGATGACGCCCGCGGTCGCCGCCGAGACACCACCGATGCCCTTGAGCTCGGCCTTGCCCTCGTCCGAGGTCAGATGAGCGATCACCGACTGCAGGTCCTTGAGGTCCAGCAGGGCCAGACCCTTCTTGTCGGCCCAGTGGAAGATCAGCGTGAGGCTTGACTCCTGCGTCTCGTTCAGGCCCAGCACCTTCGACATCAGCAGGGGGCCGAAGTCCGTCACCGTCGTGCGGATCGGCACTCCCTTGCCGATCCCGCCCAGGGAGTAGAACTCGACCGGGTACTGCGTGGGCCTCCAGTCCTGCCCGATGCTCGCCGCGCGCTCCGTGACCTTCGGGCTGTCCGGTCCGGGGAGCGCGAGCCCGGACAGATCGCCCTTGACGTCCGCGAGAAAGACGGGCACACCTGCCAGGGACAGTCCTTCGGCCATGCCCTGCAACGTCTTCGTCTTGCCGGTTCCCGTCGCGCCGGCCACGAGACCGTGGCGGTTCAGCATCGACAGTGCGAAACCGACCTGGACCCGCGGGTTCGGGATGGCGTCCCCGCCCGGCTCGCCTTCGAGAAGGGCGCCGAGCGGCAGCGTCGCCCCGGCCGCGTAACCGGCGGCCACCTCCGCCGCGTACCCCTCGAGCGGCGCGTCACCCGCCCCGGCGGCGGGCGCCGGTCCGGCATCGTCGGGTGCCTGCGAGGCGGCTGGCGCCGCTGTCCGCTCGGCTTCCTCAAGAGCCTTCTGGGCTGCTGCGGCCGCCTCGCGCAGGGCGGCAAGATCAGGCGTCGATGCATCGGACATGTCTCGGATGCTAGGTCGGGCTCCGACGCTTCGCGCGGGGAGGCGCCGGCGATTTCGCAGTCCGGTTCCTCGCGCGGATAGAGTGGCGCGGTCATGCGCACCCGACGTCGATCTTCCAGCCCGGCACCCCAGGAGGTGCGGGTCGTCACCGACTCGACCGCCTGCCTGCCCGCCGGTCTGCCGGGCGGCCTGGTCGTGGTGCCTCTGCGCGTCCTCGTCGGGGACGACGCCTACACGGAGGGTGAGGACGTCAGTCCGGAGCGGATCGCCGAGCTGGTCGCCGGAGGTGCCCGCGTGACGACGTCCCAGCCCCCTCCGGAGGCCTTCGCCGCCGTCTACCGCGGCCTCGGCGAGGAGGGCGCCAGGTCCGTCGTCTCGGTGCACCTGTCCGGGGCGCTGTCCGGCACGGTGGGCTCGGCAGGCACGGCCGCGGCGCGGTCCCCCCTGCAGGTGCGCGCCGTGGACTCGCGCACCGGCGCCGCCGGCCTCGGGTTCGCCGCCCGCGCGGCGGCGGAGTGCGCGGCCGCGGGGGCGGACGCCGCCCACGTCGCCGCCCGTGCCATCGAGGTCGCCCGGACGGCGAACGCCGTGTTCGTGGTCGACACCCTGGAGCACCTGCGCCGTGGCGGGCGGCTCTCCGGCCCAGCGGCGGCGCTCGGCACCGTCCTGGGCGTCAAGCCGATCCTGCGGCTGTCCGACGGCGCGGTGGAGCTCTCCCAACGGGTGCGCACCCGGGCCGTCGGCGCCGAGCGGTTGCTCGAGCAGGCAGCGGCCTTCGTCGCGGAGGCCGAGCGGCCGGTCGTCGCCGTGCACCACTTCGGCGCGTACGACCGGGCTCTCGCGCTGGCGGGCCGCCTGCACACCCGTACGCGTGCGGAGGTCGAGGTCACGCCGCTGAGCGCGGTGCTCGGCGTACACGTCGGCCCGGGCACGCTCGCCGTCGTCGTGGCGGACCTGGGCGCGCACTCGCACTGAGCTCGACCGACGGCACCGGTGGTCGGTAGAACGTCAGGTGATCGGCACCCCGAGGAGCCGATCTCCTGACGTACTGCCGACCATTCGAGCGGGGCGCCTTGGCGCCTCAGCCGGCGAGGACCTCGCGCAGCCGGGCCGCGAACTCGACGGGCTTGTCGGCGGGCTGGCCGTACTCGCCACCGCTGAACCCACCGTGGCCACCGGGGAACACCAGGGCCTCCGTGCCGAGCCGCCGGGCGACGCCGCGCGCGGAGCGGCCGGTCATCGCCTCGCCGGTGTCCTCGCCGACGCCGATCACCACGCGCGGACCGCCGGCCACGAGGGACTCGTAGCGCGGCTCGTACGGGGGCAGCACGATCATGTTGACGCCCAGCATCAGGTCGTCACGTGCCCCGTCGTCCTCGGTCGGCAGGCCGAACATCGCCGGGTCGGGGGCGGGCTGGGCGAGGTAGTCGGAGGTCACCTCGCCCTGGTACATGACCAGCGCGATGAACTTGGCCATCGCCGCGCCGAAGCCCTTGGCCTGATAGGTGTCGTGCATGTCGGTCATGGCGGCGACCATGGCGTCCCGGTCGGGGAGCACCGACGGCAGGGGTGGCTCGTGCGCGACGACGGTCCGGACGTCGGCAGGGTGGGACGCCGCGAGCTCCAGCGCCACGACGGCGCCGCCGCTCGAGGCGAACAGGTCGACCGGTCCGCCGCCGACCGCGGCGATGACGCGGTGCACGTCGTCCGCGTGGGTGGCGATGCCGGGCGGCTCCGCCTCGGTGCTCAGGTCCCGGGTGCTGCGCTCGACACCGCGAGGGTCGTACGTCACGACAGTCCGGTCGGTGAAGTGGCCCGCGAGCGTGGTGAAGCCCTCGGCTCCCATCGGGAGGCCGATCAGCACCAGGGGGATCTCGTCGGTCGGAGCGGCGGCTTCGCGTACGTCGTAGGTGAGGACGCCGCTCGGTACGTCGAGGGTGAGGGTCTTCTTGTCGGTCATCGTGGTGGCTCCTGCTCGTGCCTCGTCCCGGCCGGGGTGGCTCGGGGCTCTCGTGCTGCCAGGTCTGACGCCCGCGCCGGGCGGAACTCATCGGTCCCTCGGCGATTCTCACGTCGGCGCACAGACCCTCCGCACGGTCCGGTGCGGCGCCGAGCCCGACCACAGGTGACGTCGTGCGAGGCCGGTGCACAGCCGGGCACACCGGCCACACCGTGGGACGCCGCGCACGCCTAGCGTCCTGAGTCATGCAGCCAGAGACCGCGCACCACCGACTTCCCGACCCGTGGCCGTTCAGTCCGGTGCACGGCTCGCACGACCGGGCCGACCAGCCGCCCGCCGGGGCACCGGAGGCGACCGAAGGTGCCGGAGGTGTCGCCGGGGAGCAGACTCGCGCGGACACCGACGAGCTCGTGGCCCGGCTGCGCGCCCGGCGGTCCGCCTCGGGTGTGGCCGCTGCCTACGCGGCGGCGCACGGTCATCCGGCCGACCCGCGTGCGGAGCACGGTGCCCGCCGGTGGGCGCTGTCCGGCACGACGGCCGTGGTCGCAGGGGTGGCCGTGCTCCTGCTCGGGGTGGGGGCGGCGGTGCTCTCCCTGCGCGGTGACGGAGTGGAGCCGCTCACCCAGGTGGCCGCCGGCGAGGGCCGCGCCGGCGACGAGCCGGTCGCCGACGGACCGGTGGGCGGGCAGCCCGGCACGGGACCGGAGGGAGCCGCGCGCAGCCCGGTACCCGCCGCCCCGGAGCCCGGCTCCGGACCTGGCACCGACCAGGCTCCAGCCGCAGCGACCGCCGGCCTGCTCGTGCACGTCGTCGGCGCGGTCGCCGAACCAGGCCTGGTCACCGTGCCTGACGGCGCCCGCGTGGCCGACGCCCTGCAGGCCGCCGGGGGAGTCACAGGCAAGGCCGACCTCACCGCTGTCAACCTGGCCCGAACCGTCGTCGACGGCGAGCAGCTGTACGTGCCCGAGCCCGGGAAGCCTGCGCCGGCTCCGGCAGCAGGTGCCGGGGCAGCACCGGGTGGCGGGCCGGCGGCGGGCGGCACCGTCGACATCAACGCCGCCGACGCCGTGACGCTGGAGGAGCTGCCCGGCGTCGGACCGTCGATCGCGCAGGCGATCGTCGAATGGCGAGAGGCCAACGGCCCCTTCGCGAGCGTGGACGAGCTGGAGGACGTGCCAGGCATCGGCCCCGCCACGCTCGACGAGATCCGGGACAGCGCACGGGTCGGGCCATGACCGACCTGCGGATGGCGCCCGCAGCCCTTGCCACCTGGGCAGTCGCATGGCTGCTGACCGGCCCCGGCGGAGCCTGGAGCGGCACCGTGACCTGGATCGGCACGGGCCTGGTGGGCGCAGCCTGCCTCCTGGCGGCGACGGCCACGAGGGCTACGCCCTCGGAGCGCCAGACCCGCCGGGCGGCAGCGCGGCCGCACCGCGCGACCCGGCCGACCCGCGCGACCCGGCCGCAGGGCGCCACCCGGCCGGCCCGTGCGCACGTGGCGCTCGCGGCGGCGTGCGTGCTCGCGACCACCGTCTCCGTGCACGTCCAGCTGGCCGGCCGCACGCCACTGGCCGAGCTCGCCGGGCAGCGGGTGACAGCGACCCTCACCGGTGTGGTCGCCTCCCAGCCGGAACCGTTCTCGTTCGCGCCCGGACCGTCCAGCGCCGGGCAGCACCGCTGGGTGCTCGCCGCCCGCACGGTGGACGCCCGGGGCGTCGCCTCGGCAGCACGCGCGCACGTCCAGGTCCTGTCGAGCGACGCGCCCCGCTACGGGGCCACCGTGACGGTGTCGGGCGCGTTGCGGCCCGCCGACACCGGCGCGGCGGAGACCGCTCGGCTGACCGCCGACGACGCTCGCGAGATCCGTGCACCGCCGGCGGTCCTGCGCGTGCTCGACGGCCACCGCACCGCACTCCTCGCCGTCACCGACCCGCTGCCCGCGCAGGGGCGCGGGCTGGTACCGGGCGCCGCCATCGGCGACACCACCCGCCTGCCGGACGACCTGGCCGAGGAGATGCGATCGGTGGGCTTGTCACACATCACCGCGGTTTCTGGTGGCCACTTCGCCGTGGTCGTCGCCGTGCTGACCCTGCTCTGCTCGCTGGCCCGGCTGCCGAGGCCCGCCAGGGTCGCCCTCGTCGCGCTCGCCTCCCTCACGTTCGTCGCGCTCGTCCGCCCCGAACCCGCCGTGCTGCGCGCGGCCGTCATGGCCGCGTTCGCGCTCACGGGGATCGCGATCGGGCGGCCGGCGCAGTCGGTCCCGGCGCTCGCGGCGTCGGTGATCGGCCTGCTCGTGGTCGACCCGTGGCTCGCGCGCTCCTTCGGCTTCGTGCTGTCCGCCGCGGCGACAGCCGGCCTGGTGCTGCTCGCGGCACCGCTCGCCGCACGGCTCGCGCCCTGGACGGGGGACGCGGCGGCGTTCGCCGTGGCGGTCCCGCTCGCGGCGCAGGCGGCCTGCGGGCCGGTCCTGGTGCTGCTCGACCCGTCGGTCTCCACGGTGTCCGTGCTGGCGAACCTCCTGGCCGCTCCCGCACTGGTGCCCGCGACGGTGCTCGGGCTGGTCGCGACGATCCTCGCGCCGGGGCTGCCGGTCGTCGCCGGGCTCGTCGCGTGGGTGGCGAGCGCCGCCACATGGTGGATCGCGGCGGTCGCGCACTGGTGCGCCGCGCTCCCGGGCGCGGTGGTCCCCTGGCCGGGAGGTCCGCCGGGCGCGCTCCTGCTGGCCCTGCTCACCGGAGTGGTGCTGTGGGCGGCGCTGCGGAGGGCTCCTGGCACGGGCTGGCCCGAGTCGTGGCGTGCGTCGGCGCGGTCGGGGCTGCGCGACCTGCTGGGTACGGGGCGGCGGAGCGGCGCCAGTGTGCGCTCAGGCACGCGGCACCCGGGCGCCACCAGCGCTCCTGGCACGCGAGCGCGCCTCGTCGCGGTCCTGGCGGTGGCAGGGGTGGCGGCCCTGGTCGTCGTGGTGGCGGTGCCGCGACTCGTCGCCCGGTCGGCGGTGCCGGCGGACTGGCAGGTGGCGGCGTGCGACGTGGGTCAGGGCGACGCGCTCGCACTGCGCACCGGGCCGGAGTCGGCGGTGGTGGTGGACGTCGGGCCGGACGGGCCCGCGGCGGGCCGGTGCCTGGACCAGCTCGGTGTCACGCACGTGGACCTGCTGGTGCTCAGCCATTTCCACGCGGACCACGTCGGTGGCCTCGGACCGGTGCTGGCGGGGCGTGACGTGGCCGCCGCCCTCGTGTCCCCGGTGCCGGAACCCGCCGCGAACGCCGCGGCGACCGGGGCGGCGCTGGCCGCGGCGGGTGTTCCGGTGCGGGTCGCGCGGACCGGCGACCAGGGCAGTGCCGGAGCGTTGACGTGGCGGGTGCTGCTCGCAGGGGCGGGCGAGGGGGCGAACGACTCGAGCGTCGTGCTCGCCGCCAGGACCGGCGGTCTGGACGTGCTGGCGCTCGGGGACCTGGAGGACGCGGGCCAGGCGGAGCTGGTTCCGCTGGCGAGGCCCGCCGATGTCGTCAAGGTCGCCCACCACGGCTCGGCGACGCAGTCGCGTGCCCTGGCGGAGCGAGTGCGTCCAGCCGTCGCACTCGTCTCGTCGGGCCGGGGCAACGAGTACGGTCATCCGACCGACGCGGCCCTCGGCCTGTACGCGGGGGTGGGCGCCGCGGTGGTCCGGACCGACGAGTGCGGCACGGTCGCGCTCGTGGTCCGCGGACGGCAGGTGTCCCTCGCGGGCTGCTGAGCACGGCCGGGCTGCTGAGCACGGCCGGGCACGAGCGTGGTTCGGGGCTCCGGACAGGCAGCCGCATATCGTGTCCGGCCAGCACGTTCCGGGCGAGAGCGCCACACATCGCGAAACGTTGCGGATCCTGTCAGCGGCCCTACCGTGGGGGATGTCGGAGAGTTCCGTCATCACGTACCAGGGGGGCTTCGTGGTTGAACTCAGACTCACGGCCCGGCGGTATCGCCGGACCATCGCGATCACCGCAGCGGCCGCTCTGCTCGTTCCCGTCGCGGCGTTCAGCGCCACCGGGCGGGACCAGGCCACGGCCCAGCTCCAGCTGCGGCAGGAGCTGCTGGCGGAATCCGTCGTCACCGATGTCTCCGAGGCCGAGCAGGTGGTCCGGGTGGACGTGTCGAAGGACCCGGAGGCAGCGGGCGCCTGGCTCGACGAGTCGGGCGAGGTGCTGGACGGCTGGACGGTCGTCGTCGGGGGGATGGACTCCGCGTCGGGGGAGGAACGGGCACGGCTCGACGCCGAGGCGGTGGCCGACGACCCGCCGTCGAGCGCCGAGACCTGCCCGGAGATCCCCCAGGGGCCGCGGTCCACCGACGGGGCCACGACCCCCTACCTCGGCTGTGAGCCGGCCGGCGGCGTCCAGGCCACCGCGCGGTCCGTGGAGAAGGGCCCGTCCACCACCACCCTGGCCAAGGCGGTCGACCAGGTCCTGGCGGCGCAGCTGCCCGGCGCGGACCTGCCGCGCACCAAGGTGCGCATCGTCAAGGGTGAGGCGACGGTCGATGTCGCGGCGGGGTTCGAGCAGGCGCTGGTCGACTCGGGGGTGTACCCGGGCGACGTCTGGGAGGCGCTCCTGTTCACCGCGCACAGCAACGGTGCCATCGACTCGGTGAAGTTCACGCTCGACGGAGACTGTCTCGCCTTCGCGTACGCGACCGGCGGGGACATGTGTGCCTCGACCGACCTGCCGATCGAGCTGGGCTGAGGAGATGACGATGCGTGTGACGATCCGCAGGGCGCTGTCCCTCCTGGCGACCCTTGCCCTCGCCGCCGGCGGGCTGCTGGCGGTGGCCCCGACCGCGGCCGCTGACGTGACCTACGTGCCGGACCGCTGGAACGGCAAGGTGGTCTATCTGTCCCAGGCGTGCCACGACCGTGGCGACACGGTGTGCCACACCAACCCGGGTTGTTCCGACTACAGCGAGAACCGAAGCTCTCGTCTGATCGCCACGTCCGCGGCGACCCAGTACGACCCGCACAACCTGAACCTGCTGGAACGGGGGTACAAGGTGGTGCGCGGCACCGGGCTGACGAGGTCGAACATCGCGAACTCGAACCGGGTGGGCGCGGACGTGCACGTGCCCATCCATTCCAACGCGATCAGCGCAACGTGCGAGAAGGGGTTCTCGGCCGAGCGGTACGGCACCCAGGTCATGTATGTGTCGTCGGCAGGCAGGGAGTGCGCGCAGAGCCTGCAGCGGCGCGTGGGCAACGCCAGCCCCGGTACGAGCGACAGCCGCCGGTACCGCACCGACCTGGGCGAGCTCAACCAGACCAACGCCGTCGCGTGCTACCTGGAGCTGGAGTACCACGTCTGGAACCGCGGCGTGCAGTGGATGAGGGACCGCAGCACCTGGTCCTGGCGGATCGGTCTCGGTGTCGACACCTTCCTGGGTTACCCGTGATGCGCGCGCGTCCGGTGGTCGCGGTCGTCGCGGTCCTGCTCGCGCTGGCCGCGTGCACGGCGGCTCCGGAGGGCCCTGACCCGTCGGGCTCGCCGGAGGAGTCGGGGCCGCAGAGCACCCCCGGGGCCGGGTCGACGTCGGACGCCCCGGAGGAGGGCGGCGAACCTGCCATCACCGTCCGCGCCGCGGACGGCACCTGGGTGGTGCGCGGCACCGGCTTCACGGGCGGCAACCAGTATCTGGTCCAGTGCGCCGGCGGTACGGCGGCGGGCGCGAGCGCCCTGGACGTGTGCGACATGTCGACCAGCGAGCAGGTGGTCGCCGACGAGCGCGGCCGGTTCTCGTCGACGCGGCCGGCCAGGGCGTTCGTCAACGTCGGCGCCGTGTCCGAGGTGGACTGCACGGACGACCCGTGCGCCCTGGCCGTCGCCGACCTGGCCGACGTCGTGATCGCGGCGGCCGCCGCCCCGCTGCCCGACGGCTCCGAGCCGCCCGACGCACCCACCCTGGTGCTGTCCGAGCTCGAGCTCGGCCGCGACAAGGGCCGCGTCACGGTGTCTGGCACCGGCTACCCGCGGGGCACGGCGGTCCGGCTGGTCCAGTGCGCCACCACGTCGGACGGTGGCGTGGACGGGGACAACTGCCTGTACGACGACGGCAAGCGCGTGGTCGCCGACGACTCGGGCTCCGTGCTCGCACGGTTGCCGGTCCGGCGCGAGATCGAGCTGGTCGGCGGGGGCGCGGCCGACTGCGGTGCGCCGGGCGCGTGCGTGGTCGCGAACGCGTGGACCGACGGCGGACGGATGGCGCTGGCAGACCTGCTCTGGGAGTGACTGTCACAGGTGCATGGCAGGCTGTGTCCGTGCCTCCAGCGACCAGACGCCGTACCGCCTCAGCCCCCACCGGTCGGAGCTGGGACGAGCCCACCCTCGCCCCCGTCGTGCTCGTGCGCGGCGCGGAGCCGCTCCTCACCGAGCGCGCGGTGGACGGCGTCGTCGGGCTGGCGCGCGCGCGTGACCCCGAGGTCGAGAAGGTCGAGCTGGAGGGCGCCACGTACGGCGGGGGCCAGCTGCTGGTCGCTGCGAGCCCCTCGTTGTTCGGCGAGGCCAAGGTGGTGGTGGTCCGGTCGGCGGAGTCCGGTACCGAGGAGCTGATGGCCGACCTCATCGCCTATGTCGGCGCCCCGGACGAGGAGACGACCGTCGTGGTGGTGCACGGCGGCGGCCAGCGTGGCAAGAAGATGCTCGACACCATCACGAAGTCGGGTGCGCCGGTCATGGTGTGCGAACCGGTGACCAAGGACGCGGAGAAGGCGTCCTTCGTGACGGGGGAGTTCAAGTCGGCGCGCCGCCGTGCCGACGCCGAGGCGGTGCGCGCCCTGGTGGACGCGCTCGGCAGCGACCTGCGCGAGCTCGCGTCCGCCTGCTCGCAGCTGATCGCCGACACGACCGGCACCATCACGGCCGCGACCGTGGACAAGTACTACGGCGGGCGCGTCGAGGCCACTGGCTTCCGCGTCGCCGACGCGGCCGTGGCGGGCGACGCCGGCGGCGCGGTCGCGCTCCTGCGGCACGCGCTGGACACCGGGCTGGACCCCGTGCCCATCGTCGCCGCCCTCGCCCTGCGCCTGCGCAACCTCGCGAAGGTCGCCTCGATGCGCGGCGGCGGGCTCTCCGCGCGAGACCTGGGCATGGCGCCCTGGCAGGTGGACCGCGCCCGCAAGGACCTGCGGAGCTGGACCCCTGAGGGCCTGGCGGCGGCGATCTCCGCCGTCGCGCAGGCCGACGCGGACGTCAAGGGCGAGGCCCGCGACACCGTGTACGCGGTGGAGCGTGCGGTCCTGACGATCGCGCGCTCGCGCCGGTCCTGACCCGGCGTCCGGCAAGGCCGCCGCCCGGTCCAGGGCACACGAAAGACGCCGCCCGCCCGAGGGCGAACGGCGTCCGACGAAGTGTGCTCAGAGAGCGGCGACCGACTTGGCGAGGGCCGACTTGCGGTTCGCAGCCTGGTTCGCGTGGATGACGCCCTTGGCGACAGCCTTGTCGAGCTTGCGCGACGCGGTGGCAAGGGTGACCGTCGCGGTCTCCTTGTCGCCGGCTGCGACGGCCTCGCGCACCTTGCGCACGTGGGTCTTCAGCTCCGACTTGACGGACTTGTTGCGAAGGCGAGCCTTCTCGTTCGTCTTGATGCGCTTGATCTGGGACTTGATGTTTGCCACGAGAGTACTTCCTGGTGTGTTCGCCTGACGGCGAGCGGATAGGTCGTAGAGGGCGGTCCCAGCTCCGGGACTGGGGTGGGGACCCGTGGAGAGGAGCTGTGACTGTGCCCGCCGACCTGGGCGGACACGCGACCTCCAAGGCTACCAGAGGGAAGTGCTCGTCGTGCGAGGTGCGGAGTGTGACACCGGCGACGACCGGAAAGGGCCTCTGACGTGGCCCCATAGAATTCGTCCATGAGTACCAGGACACTGCGAGGACGTTTCCAGTGGACCGTGGTCGTACCGGTTTTATCCCTGGTGCTTCTCGTGGCCACATGGACCAGCCATGACCACCCGATCATCCTCTCAGCCATCGGCGCCGCACTGGTCGGTTCAGTGCTGGCGGCAGTCCACCACGCGGAGGTGGTGGCGCACAAAGTAGGTGAGCCGTTCGGGTCCCTCATCCTGGCGGTCGCGGTGACCGTGATCGAGGTCGGGCTGATCCTCATGCTGATGAGCAGCGGTGGGGAGGCGGCGAGCACCTACGCCCGCGACACGGTCTTCGCCGCCGTGATGATCACCTTCAACGGGATCGTCGGACTGTCGCTGCTCGTCGGCGCGTCCAAGCATCACCTGGTGAGCTTCAACGCCTCGGGTACCGGGTCGGCGCTGGCGACGGTGGTCGCGCTGGCCTCGGTCACCCTGGTGCTGCCGAGTTTCACGACGTCGGCGGCGGGCGGTGCCTACACGGCCTTCCAGCTGGCCTTCGCCGCGGTCGCCTCGCTGCTCCTGTACGGGGCGTTCGTGTTCACGCAGACCGTGCGGCACCGCGACTTCTTCGTCCCCGTCGCCAGCGACAAGTTCGGCCGGGTCACGGGGATCCTCGACGAGGACGGCGACGACCACGCCGACCCGCCCCCGGCCAGAGAGGCGTGGATCAGCGTCGCGCTCCTGCTCGTCGCCCTGGTCTCCGTGGTCTTCCTCGCCAAGATGCTCTCCCCGACCATCGAGCACGGGGTGGCGGCTGCCGGCCTGCCCTACACCGTCGTCGGTGTGGTGATCGCGCTCCTCGTGCTCGCGCCGGAGTCGATCGCGGCGGTGCGCAACGCCCTGCGGGACCGCGTGCAGACCAGCCTCAACCTCGCCTACGGCTCCGCGATGGCCTCGATCGGGCTGACCATCCCGACCATAGCCATCGCGATGATCTGGATGCCCGGACCGCTCACCCTCGGCCTCGATCCCACCCAGATCGTGCTGCTCGCGGTCTCGGTGGTGGTGGCGATGCTGAGCATCGCTCCGGGCCGGGCGAAGACCCTGCAGGGCGTGGTCCACCTGGTGCTGCTCGCCGCGTTCCTCGTGGTGTCGGTCCAGCCGTGAGCGTGTCGGTCCAGCCGTGAGCGTGTCGGTCCAGCCGTGAGCCGGTCAGGTCGCCCCGCGGGGTGACCTGACCGCCCGGCAACGTCAGAGGGCGGCGGCCACCTGGTCGAAGATCGCCTTGTCCAGGATGGCCCCCTCGCGGCGCACGGCGTCCGGGTGGATGCGGATCACGCGGTTGAGGCGCACCTCGGACGGACGGCCGGAGCCGTCCCACGCCCCGGTGCCGATGTCCATCCAGCGGCGTCCCGCGCGGGCCTCCTGCTCGGCGTCCTGGTCGTGGTCCTGGCTGGTGAGCTGCAGGGCCAGCAGCCAGGGGCCGTCGTTGCCCACCACGAGCACCGGCCGGTCCTTGCCCTGGCTGTGATCTTCTTCATACGGCACCCACGACCAGACGACCTCGCCCGGGTCGGGCTCGCCGTCCAGCTCGGGCCGGTAGACGGGGGTGACCCGCCCGACGTAGTCGCCGGGGTAGCCGTCGGTGTCGGGCACGTCCTCGCCCCGTGACGTGCGCCGCCCGGCGGGCCGGGACGGGGTGGGCCGGGACGTCGGGGCGGGCTCGCTCGGGCCGCGGTCGTTCTGGTCGAAGGCGGTGCGCGCCACGGCCTCGACGACGTCGCCGAGCAGCTTGATCCACGGGTTCTGAGTCACGCAGGGCAGGGTAGCCCGACGCCGTCCCGCGAGCGACGCGGGCCGACGCCGGGCGGCGGGCCTCAGGTCAGGTCGAGCGCCCGGTCCATGTACTTCACGACGTCGTTGAAGATGGCCTCGTCGAGGATGTCGCCCTCACGGCGCACGTCGTCGGGGTCGATGCGGATGACGCGGTTGATCCGCACCTCCGAGTCGCGCCCGCTGCTGTCCCAGCGGCCGGTGCCGACGTCCATCCAGATACGGCCGGCGCGGGCCTCCTGCAGCGCGTCGCGGTCGTGGTCCTGGCTGGTGAGCTGGAGGCCCAGCAGCCAGGGCCCGTCCTTGCCCACGAGCAGCACGGGACGGTCCTTGCCCTGGCTGTGGTCCTCCTCGTACGGGATCCAGGTCCAGACGACCTCGCCGGGGTCCGGGTCGCCGTCGAGCTCGGGGTTGTAGATCGGGTGGACATCACCCTCGTAGTCGCCGGGGTAGCTCTTGTCTGATGCGAAGGTCACGCCCGGAACCGTACCGGAACGGATGAAACGTGCATCCAGGACTTACTTGGCGCAGTGCCGGGCGAACTCGGCGAGCAGGGCAGCCATGGGTTCCGGCTCCCACGAGTGCATCGCGCCGGGCATCTCCTTCTCGGTGCCCTCGGGTACCGCGGCGACGATGCTCGCTGCCGCCACCGGCATCTGCGGGAAGGTCTCGGTGCCGTACATGGCCAGCACCGGGACCGTGACGTCGAGAGTGCCGTCGTCGAGCTTTCGCTGCGCCCAGGCCAGGGACTGCGCGTCGGCCCGGTAGGTGGCGACGGTCCGGGCGATCACCGGCCAGTCGGGGGACGACTCGATGCCGGCGAGCCACTCGGGCGGCATGTCCTTCATGTAGTGCCGCATCGCGTTCTCGTGGTCGCCGGCGTCGAGCAGACGCTCGATCTCGTCGGCCCACGCCCGCGTCGCGGCCGCGGGGTCACCCAGCGGCGCCTCCCAGAGGGCGAGGCCGGCGACCGGAAGTCCCGCGTCAGCGGACCGCAGGCTGACCGAGCAGCCGGACGAGTGCCCGACGAGCACCGCGGGACCGCCCGCCACCTCGATCATCGCCGCGACGGCCGCGAGCTCCCGGTCGAGATCGAGGCGGCCCTCGGCGGGGCTCTCCCCGCGCCCGAGCCGGTCGAAGGTGAGGGCGGTGAGCCCGGCCGCGGCGACGCGCTCGGCGGTCTCGGTGGTCACCGGGTCGTCGGCGCGGTCGGGGCCCGCCCCCGTCACGAAGACGACGGCCGGCCCGGCGCCGCGCAGGTCGTAGGCGACACGATCGCCCTGGCTGGTGGTGGCGTAGTGAGTCATACCCGTCTGACGCCCGGCCGGCACGTAACTCATCGGCCGGCCGCGGAAAAGTGCTGGCCCGTCCGTTCGCGCCGGTGCCACGGTGTGCGCATGAGCCTGCACGACGACGAGGTCGTCTCCACCGTGGACCTCGTCCGTCGCCTGGTCGCGGACCAGTTCCCGCGCTGGGCGCACCTCCCGGTCACCTCGGGGCCGGCCGGCGGGACCGACCATCACCTGTTCCGCCTCGGGGACGGCCTGCTGGTCCGCATGCCCAAGATCGCCTGGGCCCAGGACCAGGCGACCAGCGACGCGCGCTGGCTCCCGCACCTGGCGCCCCACCTCCCGCTGCGGGTCCCGGCGCCCGAGGCGGTGGGCGAGCCGGGCGAGGGCTTCCCGTTCCGCTGGTCCGTCACGCCCTGGCTCGACGGCGCATCGCCCGCGGTCGGCGAGCTGGGGACGGCTGCCGCCCGGCAGCTCGGCGAGTTCGTCGCCAAGCTGCGTACCGTGAGCACGGAGGGCGGGCCGGTCAAGGGCGGCACCTCCCGCGGCGTCCCGCTCGCGCGGCTCGACGACGACGTGCGAGCCGCCGTCGTGGCATCGGGCGACCGCGTCGACGGGCCCGCCGTGACGAAGGCCTGGGAGCGGGTGCTGGACGCGCGACCGGCGCCGGACGGTTCATGGATCCACGGCGATCTGCTGCCCGGAAACCTGCTCGCCCACGAGGGGCGGATGACCGCCGTGATCGACTGGGGCGGTGTGGGCGTCGGTGACCCGGCCGCCGACCTGATCCCCGCCTGGACCCAGTTCGACGGCGGGGAACGCGCGGCCTTCCGGGAGGCGGCCGCAGACGGGCTCACCGATCCGGACGACGCCTGGGAGCGTGCCCGCGGCTGGGTACTGGTCCAGGCCGTGATCGCGATCCCCTACTACTGGGACCGCTGGCCCGCGTTCGCCAGGGCGTGCCGGCACCGGATCGTCTCGGTGCTCGAGGACCGAGCCCGTCCGGGCCGATGACGCACCTCGGAGGCATTCCGCAGGAACGGGTATTCGCGACGCCGGCGTCTACGGCACGATCGCCTGTGCCA
This sequence comes from Promicromonospora xylanilytica, assembly GCF_054782895.1. NCBI lineage: Bacteria > Bacillati > Actinomycetota > Actinomycetes > Micrococcales > Promicromonosporaceae > Promicromonospora > Promicromonospora xylanilytica. Next base: position 201,602 of record NZ_BAAGRP010000004.1, on the reverse strand, counting down.
GCGCGGCCTCGAGGTCGGCGCGGTCGCCCTCCGCGGTGAGCCCGGCCTCCGCGGGTGTGAGGCGGCGCCACAGCGTCAGCGCGAGCGCCTCGGCGGGCCCGGAGACGATGACGTCGGGCGCCACCTCGTCCGCGCGCTCGCCCGGTGCGCCGAGCACCCAGGCGGGCGCGCCGGCGACGTCGGTCGCCACCAGGGTGACCGGGTGGCGCAGGGGCTCCATCCGGCGGAGCGCCACCTGGCGGGGCTGGAACAGGGTGACCACCTCGTCCACGGTGTCCGCCCAGACCTCTGGTTCGGCCCCGACCAGGCCGACCGAACCCGCTCCGGCGACGGCGGCCAGCAGGTCGTGCAGGTGCACGAGCGTCTCGTGGGTCTGCCGCCGGTGCCAGAACCGGGCCGGTCCGGGGCCGACGGGCTCGGGGGAGGTCAGCACCCGGACCGTCGCGTCGGGGTCGGTCTCGGCCAGGGCCGCACGCAGCTCCGCCGCGTGCTCGGCGTAGTGCGGCGCCAGGTCGAACGGGCCCGCACCGAGGTGCGCGCCCCGGGCGCCGCGGAGGTTGCCGGCCGCCCAGTGGTGCACGTCGGCGACGTGCTCGACCAGCTCGCGGACCGTCCAGTCGCCGCAGGCGGGAACCCGTGCGTCGGCGTCGGCACCGGGCACCGCGGCGAGAAAGGCGTCCTGGAACCGGGCCAGCAGCGACAGGTGGTCAAGGCTCATGTGCCGCAAGGTACCGCCTGCCACCCACACCCCGGCACGACGCTCCGGATGACGAGTGCCGCACGTCGTGGAACTGTAGGGCTACGTCCGTCGTTCTTCACGCGATGCCCTGGTGGGCATCCGGCCGGAGACCCTCGGGTCGCCACCGCACCGCACCACCTCCAGTGAAGGATCATGGACGCAGACAGTCATAGTCCCTACCCAGCTGTACGCCGTGACACCGCAGGGCGGAGGTGGTGGCGTTGAGCTGGGTGATCTCCCTCCTGCTGGGGGTATTGGTGATCCTCGCGATCACCGCGGTGACGGGGTACTTCGTCGCGCAGGAGTTCGCGTACATGGCGGTCGACCGCGCACGCCTCGCCGCCCGTTCCGAGTCCGGCAACGCCGGGGCGCGCCGCGCGCTCGGCGTGACCCGGCGCACCAGCTTCATGCTCTCCGGAGCCCAGCTCGGCATCACGGTGACGGGGCTGCTCGTCGGCTACGTCGCCGAGCCGCTCGTCGGTGAGTCGCTGGGCGAGGCCCTCGGCGGCGTCGGGGTGCCGGTCGGCACGGGCGTCGCGATCGGCACGATCCTCGCGCTGGTGTTCTCGACGCTCGTCCAGATGCTGTTCGGCGAGCTCGTCCCGAAGAACCTGGCGATCGCGCGCCCCGAGCCGGTGGCGCTGTGGCTCGCCCGCTCGACCACGGTCTACCTCGCCGTCTTCGGCTGGCTCATCAAGGTGTTCGACGCCGCGTCCAACGCCCTGCTGCGGCTGCTGCGGATCGAGCCGGTGCACGACGTCGAGCACTCGGCGACCGTCCGCGACCTCGAGCACATCGTCGCGGACTCGCGGGCGAGCGGTGACCTGCCCGGCGACCTGTCGGTGCTGCTCGACCGCATCCTCGACTTCCCGCGCCAGGACGTGGAGCACGCGATGATCCCGCGGTCCCGGGTCGGTGTGGTGCAGGCCGACGACACGCTCGCACAGGTGCGCGAGCTCATGGCCGCCGGGCACTCCCGGTACCCGGTGATCGACCACACCGGCGAGGTGGTCGGTGTGGTGCACCTGGCCGACCTCCTGTCCGCCGGCCCGGGCGACACGACCGTCGCGGACCTCCTGCGGCCCGCGCTGATGCTGCCCACGGCGATGGCTCTGCCCGACGCCCTGCGGGAGCTGTCGGCCACGCGGAACCAGCTGGCGTGCGTCGTCGACGAGTACGGCGGGTTCGCCGGCGTGCTCACCGTCGAGGACCTCGCGGAGGAGCTGGTCGGTGAGATCACCGACGAGCACGACGACGAGATCGACCCCGTGACCGCGGCGTCGGACGGCGTGTGGGTCATGGCGGGCGACGTCCACCTGGACGAGGTGGAGCGCGCGGTGGAGCGCGACCTGCCGGAGGGGGACCACGAGACGATCGCGGGGCTGGCGATCGCCGTGCACGGCGCGCTGCCCACCGTGGGCGACGTCGTCGACGTCGCGCTGCCAGCCGACCCGGCCGACCTCGTCGCGCTGGAGCCCCACCCCGACGAGGTGCTCAGGATCGAGGTGCTCGAGGTGGAACGCCACGTGCCGTCCCGCGTCCGGGTCACCGTCGTCGAGGCCGACGTGGCACGCGAGACCGAGAGTGAGGAGTCCCGATGAGCAACCCCTGGGTGGTCCTTGGCGCCACCGTCGCCATCATCGCGCTGAGCGCGTTCTTCGTGGCGGTGGAGTTCGCGCTCCTCGCGGCCAAGCGGCACCGGCTCGAGGACGCGGCCGCCACCAGCCGCTCGGCTCGTGCCGCGCTGCGCAGCGCGAGCGAGCTCACGGTGCTCCTGGCGGGCTCGCAGCTCGGCATCACGGTCTGCACGCTCGCTCTGGGTGCGATCACCAAGCCGGCGGTCCACCACTGGCTCACGCCGGTGTTCGAGACATGGGGCGCGCCCTACTGGGCGGCCGATGTGGCGGGCTTCGTGCTCGCGCTGGTCATCGTCACGTTCCTGCACCTGGTCGTGGGGGAGATGGCGCCCAAGTCGTGGGCGATCGCTCACCCGGAGGCCAGCGCGACGATGCTGGCGCTGCCGATGCGGGCGTTCATGGTCGTGACCCGGCCGGTGCTCGTGGCGCTGAACGGCGCGGCGAACTGGTGCCTGCGGCGCGTCGGTGTCGAGCCGGCGGACCAGGTCGCGTCCGGGCAGGGGCCGGACGACCTGCGGCACCTCGTGGAGCACTCCGCGAGCGTCGGAGCCCTCTCCGTCGCCTACTCCGACCAGCTCTCGGGCGCGCTGGACCTGCGTCGTCTGACGGTCGAGGACCTGCTGACCGCGCGCAGCGCGCCGGCCGCCGTCGGCCATGGCGCGACGGCCGCGGAGGTGCAGCGGGCGTCGCGCGCGTCCGGGCACCTGCGGATCCTGGTGCAGGAGCCCGGCCGCCTGCCGGACGGCGTGGTGCACGTCCGCGACACGCTCCTCCTGGCCGACGACGCGCCCGTCGCGGACGTCACCCGGCCGGTCTTCGAGCTGGCCGCCGACGTGCCGCTGCACAGCGCCCTGACGAGCATGCGGGAGACGGGCAACCTGCTCGCGATCGTGACCCGTCCGGGAGGCACGGCGGACTACGGCGTGGTCACGCTCGCCGACGTGCTGAAGCGGCTGCTGCCGCGGACCACGGCGGGCCAGCCCGCCTGACCCGTGCCGGGACTCTCGCCCTGACCGACGGGCCGGCAGGGCGAGAGTCGGGCGCTCAACGGGCGTCCAGCGCGGCCTCCACCTCGCGCAGGAACTGCGGCAGGTCGTCCGGTCTGCGGGAGGTGATCAGCGGGAAGCCGGCGCCGGTGTCCCGGACGACCGGCTCGTCCACCCAGGTCCCGCCCGCGTTGCGCACGTCGGTGGCCAGGGACGGGTAGCTGGTGAGGGTGGCGCCGGCCACCCGCCCCGCCTCCACGAGCGCCCACGGGCCGTGGCAGATCGCGGCCACCGGGCGTCCGGAGGCCGCGAACGCCTCGACCACGGCGACCGCCTGCGCCTGCAGCCGCAGGGCGTCGGCGTTGATCGTGCCGCCGGGAACCAGCAGCAGGTCGAACCCCGCCGGGTCCACCTCGTCGATGGTGGTGTCAGGGGCCACGGCCTCGCCCGGCTTCTCGTCGCCCACCAGGGTGCGGACGTCGTCCCGCGAGACGGCGGCGAGGGTCACCACCGCGCCGCGGTCACGCAGGTGGCGCAGAGGCACGAGGAGCTCGTCCTGCTCGACGCCGTAGTTGGTCACGAGTGCCAGCACTTGCTTGCTCGTCAGATGCGGCATGGCTCTCCTCCTCGGATCGGGGCCCGGGCTCGGGCTGGCTACGTCACGACGGTAGGCACGACCGTGCCCCGCTCGCACGGGACGTGGGAGAATGATGGTTGGCCTTCCCACCCTGACTACGGAGCGAGAACGCTTTGCCCATCCCCGGTCCTGCGCTCACGGCGCGCATCCAGCCGAATGCCACTGCGCCAGAGCTGATCCGCAACTTCTGCATCATCGCGCACATCGACCACGGCAAGTCCACCTTGGCCGACCGCATGCTCCAGCTCACCGGCGTGGTGAGCTCGCGTGACATGCGCGCGCAGTACCTGGACCGGATGGACATCGAGCGCGAGCGCGGCATCACCATCAAGTCGCAGGCCGTGCGCATGCCGTGGGCGCTGCCCGACGAGGCGGGCGAGCTCACGCCGCACGCGCTGAACATGATCGACACCCCCGGTCACGTCGACTTCACCTACGAGGTGTCCCGCTCGCTGGCCGCGTGCGAGGGCGCAGTGCTGCTGGTCGACGCCGCGCAGGGCATCGAGGCGCAGACCCTGGCCAACCTGTACCTGGCCATGGAGAACGAGCTCGAGATCATCCCGGTCCTGAACAAGATCGACCTGCCGGCGGCGCAGCCGGAGAAGTACGCGGAGGAGCTCGCGAACCTGGTGGGCTGCGAGCCCGAGGACGTGCTGCGGGTCAGCGGCAAGACCGGCGTCGGCGTCGAGGCGCTGCTCGACCGCATCGTGGAGCGGGTCCCCGCCCCCGTCGGCAACGCGGCCGGTCCGGCGCGCGCCATGATCTTCGACTCGGTCTACGACACCTACCGCGGCGTGGTCACCTACGTGCGCGTGGTCGACGGCGACCTGAACCCCCGCGAGAAGATCGCGATGATGTCCACGAAGGCCACGCACGAGCTCCTGGAGATCGGCGTGAGCTCGCCCGAGCCGAAGCCGACCAAGGGGCTCGGCGTCGGCGAGGTGGGCTACCTGATCACGGGCGTGAAGGACGTGCGCCAGTCCAAGGTCGGCGACACCGTGACCAACTCCGCCAAGCCGGCCGGCGAGGCGCTCGGCGGCTACAGCGACCCCAAGCCGATGGTCTTCTCGGGCCTCTACCCGATCGACGGCTCCGACTACCCGGTGCTGCGTGACGCCCTGGACAAGCTCAAGCTCAACGACGCTGCGCTCAACTACGAGCCCGAGACGTCGGTGGCGCTCGGCTTCGGGTTCCGCGTGGGCTTCCTCGGCCTGCTGCACCTGGAGATCGTGCGCGAGCGTCTCGAGCGCGAGTTCAACCTCGACCTGATCTCCACGGCCCCGAACGTCATCTACGACGTGACGATGGAGGACAACACCACGGTCGAGGTGACCAACCCGTCCGAGTTCCCCGGGGGCAAGATCAAGGAGGTGCGGGAGCCCGTCGTCAAGGCGACGATCCTGACGCCCAGCGAGTTCGTCGGCGCGGTCATGGAGCTGGCGCAGGGCAAGCGCGGCGACCTGCAGGGCATGGACTACCTGTCCGAGGACCGCGTGGAGATGCGGTACCACCTGCCGCTGGCCGAGATCGTGTTCGACTTCTTCGACCAGCTCAAGTCAAAGACCCGCGGCTACGCGTCCCTCGACTACGACACGACGGGTGACCAGGCGGCCGACCTGGTGAAGGTCGACATCCTGCTCCAGGGCGAGCACGTCGACGCGTTCAGCGCGATCGTGCACCGCGACAAGGCGTACTCCTACGGCGTCATGATGACGGCCAAGCTCAAGGAGCTCATCCCGCGCCAGCAGTACGAGGTGCCGATCCAGGCCGCCATCGGTGCCCGGGTGATCGCGCGCGAGACCATCCGTGCCATGCGCAAGGACGTGCTCGCCAAGTGCTACGGCGGTGACATCAGCCGTAAGCGCAAGCTGCTGGAGAAGCAGAAGGAAGGCAAGAAGCGGATGAAGAACATCGGCTCCGTCGAGGTGCCGAAGGACGCGTTCATCGCCGCCCTCTCCTCCGACGCGGCAGCTCCCAAGGACAAGAAGAAGTAGGTGCCCGCACTTCCCTCCGGCGTCCCGGTGCCCGACGACGGCGGGCTGCCCGCCTGGGTGCGCCCGGCCGCGCCGGCGGCCGGGCCGTTCGGGGTCTACGTGCACGTCCCGTTCTGCACGGTGCGCTGCGGCTACTGCGACTTCAACACCTACACGGCGTCCGAGCTCGGCGGCGGCGCGAACCAGGCGCAGTACGCCACGACGGCGCTGCTGGAGGTGGACCTCGCGGCGCGGGTGCTGTCCGACGCCGGGCGGGCGCCCGCGGCGGTCTCCACGGTCTTCTTCGGTGGCGGCACGCCCACGATGCTCCCGGCGAGCGACCTCGCGCGGGTGCTGGGCGGGATCGAGCGCGCCTGGGGCCTGGCGGGTACCTCGGCCGGCTCCGGGCAGGCCGCCGAGGTCACGACCGAGGCCAACCCCGACTCGGTGACGCCCGAGTCGCTGCGGGTCCTCGCCGACGCCGGGTTCACCCGCGTCTCCTTCGGCATGCAGTCGGCGGTGCCGCACGTGCTGGCGACCCTCGAGCGCACGCATGACCCGCTGCGCATCCCCGACGTGGTCCGGTGGGCGCGCGACGCCGGGCTGGACGTGTCCCTCGACCTCATCTACGGCACCCCCGGCGAGTCCCTCGACGACTGGCGCACCAGCGTCGAGACGGCCCTGGCCACCGGCGTCGACCACGTGTCCGCGTACGCGCTGGTGGTGGAGCCCGGCACCAAGATGGCCGCCCAGGTGCGCCGCGGCGAGGTGACGCTGCCGGAGGAGGACGACCAGGCCGCCAAGTACGAGCTCGCCGACGACCTGCTCACGGCGGCGGGCCTGCGCTGGTACGAGGTGTCGAACTGGGCGCGTGCCGGGCACGAGTGCCGGCACAACATCGGGTACTGGCGCGGCGACGACTGGTGGGGCGTCGGCCCGGGCGCGCACAGCTACGTGTCGGCCCCAGGTTCTGCGACGGTGGCAGCGACAGCGACCGACCCGGCCGGTGCGGAGGCGCACGCCGGCGTCCGGTGGTGGAACGTCAAGCACCCTCGTGCCTACGCCACGCGGCTGGAGGCCGGGCAGAGCCCCGGCGCCGGGCGCGAGCTGCTCACCGCACAGGAGGCGCACCTCGAGCGCGTCATGCTCGGGGTGCGGCTGCGCGAGGGCCTCGACCTGGAGGTCCTGTCGGCGGCGGGCCGCACGGCCGTGGCCGGCCTCGTGGCGCGCGGGCTGCTGGACGGCAGAGCGGCGGTCGGAGCCGGGGGAGTGCCCGCCCGTGCGGTGCTCACCCGCCGTGGCCGTCTGCTGGCCGACACGGTGGTGCGCGACCTGACCGTGTGACGGCAAGGACCGCAAGTTTTCGCAGAAGTCCCGAATAGTTTGTTTGCGTGGTGGGCGAAAACGTCGATATCTTGTGGCGATTCACACCGTTACGAGGCGGCATCAGCACGCCTGGCGAGGGGCACGCGCATGAGCAACACCTACGGCGGCTGGAACCCGGAGGACGGGCAGGACCCGCCGCCGAGGGCACCGCGGCCCAGGGAGCCCCAGCCGTTCGACCCGTACGGACCACGGGACCCCTACGGGCGCCCCGCCAACCCGTACGGCCGGCCGGACTACCAGCCGCAGCAGCAACCGGCGCCCACCTACCCGCAGCAGTACGCGGCTCCGCCCGTACGGCCGGAGCTCCCGCGGTACTCGGCCGTCCCCACGGCCGAGCACCGGCCGGAGGCCGCCGGACCGCCCACGGTGGGCGGCGCGTGGCGGTGGGGCTGGAGCGCCTTCGGCGCGAGCTGGGGCCGCTGGGTGCTGATGAGCCTGCTGCTCGGCCTCGCGCAGCTCGCCGTCGTCCTGGCGTTCAGCCCGTCCACCGTCGACGGCTTCATGAACGCGGCCGACCCGGCAGCGGTCGATGCCGCGCAGGCCGCCGGCCAGACCCTGACGGCCAAGGCGCTCGCGGCGGCCGGCACGGCCGTCTGCTTCCTGCTGCAGGCGCTCCTGTACTCCGCGGCGCTGGTGGCGACGCGGACCCGCACCGTCCGCTTCCGTGACTTCTTCGCGCTGCGTGGCTTCGGCGGGCTCCTGGCGTACGCCGTGCTCACCGGGCTGCTCGGGTTCGCCAGCATCAGCGTGCCGGTGTTCGGCTGGGTGGTGCAGGTCGTCGTCACGCTGCTCCTGCTGCCCGTGCCCTTCCTGCTCCTCGGTGGCGTGGGCTTCGGCCGCGCCGTCGTCCGTGGCGCCGGGCTGGTGGTCACCCACCTCGGGTCCGCGCTCGCGGTCTTCGGCATCTTCACGGGGCTGGCCCTCGCCTCCGCGATCACGTGCGGCCTCGGCCTCGTCGTCGTCGCACCCGCGATGCTGCTGGTGGGGGCATATCTGGTGCAGCGCTGGACGGGGGAGCCGGTCCACGGCTGACCGCCGGGTAACAACTCGGCAATTGCGCATGCGCGGATGCGGAGAAGAGGTGAAGGTGGCTTCGGATCATTGACCAGCCAAGGGGACTTCACATGAGCGAGAACACACCGCGGGGCCCGTACGGGCCGAGCTCCGACGGGCCCACGCCGCCGTCGGGCGGGGCCACACCGCCTGGCGCGAGCGGCCCCGTGCAGCCGCCGGCCTACGGTGGCGGGGCCCAGCCGCCGGCCTACGGCGGGCCCGACGTGCCGTACGGCACGCAGTCGTCCAGCCCCTTCCGGGTCGGTGAGGCGCTGAGCTTCGGGTGGAGCCGGTTCAAGGGGAACTGGCTGTTCTGGGTGCTGTTCGTGCTGCTGACGTTCGCCGTCAGCGCCATCTTCAACTCCGGGTCGGTCGGCGACATCCAGGAGCAGATCAACGCGTCGTCCGACCCCGAGGCCATGCAGGAGCTGGCGGCCTCCGCGTCGGGTGCGAGCTCCCTGCTCCAGCTGATCGGCTCGCTGCTGGTCGCGATCCTGCAGGCCCTCGGGGTCAACGCAGCGCTGCGCGAGGTATCGGGCGAGAAGGCGACCTGGGGAACGCTCTTCAAGATCAACAGCTACGGCATGGTCATCCTCGCCGCGCTGCTGCTGATGGTGGCCAGCTTCGTGGGCGTCCTGCTGTGCGGGATCGGGCTCATCGCGGTGGCGATCTTCGCCGCGTTCACGTACCACAACGTGGTCGACAAGGGCATGAACGCCTGGGCCGCCTTCACGTCGTCGTTCTCCCTGGTGGGCAAGAACTTCGGTGCCGTGTTCCTGCTGGAGCTCGCGCTCTTCGGCATCAACATCGCCGGTGCCCTCCTGTGCGGGCTCGGCCTGTTCGTCACGGTCCCGCTGTCGCTGCTCGCGATGGCCTACGCGTTCCGCCGGCTCACGGGCGGTCCGGTAGCGGCGGTCTGACGACGCCGGGTACGTGACAGGGCACCTGCCGCCGGTCGGGACCGGCGGCAGGTGCCCTGTCACGTCTTGCCCTGCTCGAGGACGCGGACGCTACTTGATGATGCGGATGTTCACCGGGTAGCGGTAGGGCGCGCCCTTGCCGTTCTCCACGGCGGCGAGGATCTGGAACACCAGGGCCGCGACGAGCACGAGGTACAGGATCGATCCGAACCCGAACGTGACGGCGGTGATGATCGCGAGGGCCGCGTGCGCGATGACGAGGGTGATGCTGAAGTTCAGCGCCTCCTTGGCCTCCTGCTCCACGAACCGGCTGCGGTCCTTGAACACCAGCCAGATCACCAGCGGCGGGATGAACGAGAACAGGATGGGGCCGAGCTGGCCGATGACCGACCACAGGCGCTCGTCCGACGGTGTGAGCGGCTGGGGCTGGTACGGGGCGCCGGGCGCGTAGCCGGCGCCGTACACGGGGCCGGTCCGGCCCTGGCCGGGCTCGGACTGGCCCGGGTGCGGCTGCTCGGCCGGCTGGCTGCCGTAGGGCGGCTGGTCCTGGTACGGCGACTGCGCTGGCTGCTGCGGCGGCGGGCCGGGCTGCTGAGGCGACTGCGGTTGCTGCGGGTTCTCGGACATGGCCCTAACGGTAGAGGCTGTGCCTCACGACGTGGTCACGAAATCGATAAGTTCCTCCACCCGCCCGAGCAGCGCCGGGTCGAGGTCGCGGAAGTCCCGCACGGTACCGAGGATGCGCTGCCAGCCGCGCGCGACGTCGGCCTGCGTCTGCGCAGGCCAGCCCAGAGAGCGCAGGATGCCGAGCTTCCACTCGGTGCCCCGGTCGATCACCGGCCAGCGGTCCAGCCCGAGGCGCTCGGCCCGCACGGCCTGCCACACGTCGACGTACGGGTGGCCCAGCACGAGGACGGTGCCCTGCGGCACGTGGCGCAGGGCGTCGTCGGTCAGCCGCTGCTCCTTCGATCCGGGTACCAGGTGGTCCACCAGCACGCCCACGCGCCGCTCGGCGTCCGGCCCGAACTCGGCGAGGCGTTCCGCGAGGTGGTCCACCCCGTCGAGCATCTCGACGACGACGCCCTCGATGCGCAGGTCGTCGCCCCAGACCTTCTCGACGAGCTCGGCGTCGTGCTTGCCCTCCACCCAGATGCGGCTGCCGCGCGCCACGCGCGCCTTCGCTCCGTGCACCGCGACGGAGCCGGACGCCGTGCGCGCGGGCTGTGCGGGAGCGCGGTTCAGGACGGGTGCGGTGAGCACCACCGGCTTGCCCTCGACCCAGAAGCCGGGGCCGAGGGGGAACGTGCGGGTGCGGCCGCGGCGGTCCTCCAGGACCACCACGTGCATGCCGCCCGACTTCTCGACCCGCACGACCGCGCCGACCCAGCCGGTCTCGACCTCCTCGACCACGAGCCCCGGCTCGGCGGCCATGGGCTGCGACGTCGGCCGGCTCCGGCCTCGCTGCGCACCAGGAAAAGCGGGGGACAGCACGTCGGGCCCATACCGTTCGTCGAACACCCGCTGACCCTAGATCGACCGACCCGCCGAGTGCTGGATCTTCGCCCTTCCGGAGTGTCATCCGGGGCGAATGTCCAGCACTCAACGAGCGGCGAGGAGGGCGGCCTCCGTGCGGGTCGACACGCTCAGCTTGCGCAGGATCGCCGAGACGTGCACCGAGGCGGTCTTGGCGGAGATGAACAGCCGCTCGGCGATCTGCCCGTTGGTCAGCCCCTCCGCCACGAGCGCGAGCACCTGCTGCTCACGCGGGGTGAGGGCGGCGAGCCCGTCGTCCGACGGCGAGGTCGCGGCAGGGCCGGTCTGCCCCGCACCGCCGGGCTCCGCGGGACGCCCGGCCAGGCCCGCCCGGTCCAGCAGACCCTGCGCCTGGTCGACCAGCAAGCCGGCCCCGATCTTCTCCGCCTCCTCGACGGCGGCGGCCAGCGCGGCCCGGGCTCCGGGCCGGTCGCCCGCGTCCAGCAGCCGTTCGCCGTCCCGCAGCAGCGCGTAGGGCACCAGGTACGCAGGTCCGGGCAGGCCGAGGACGGCGGCCCAGGGGCCGGTGCCGAGCTCGGCCTCGAAGACGGCCGCCCACGCCGGGTACGTCCGCCATCCGGAGCACTCGGCCAGCGCGGCCCGGTACGGCGCGTCGTCGACCTCCTGGCCCGCCGCCCGGAGGTCCGCGATCGCCCGCGCCACCACAGTCAGCGGCTCCAGGTCGTAGGCCGGGATGCGTGGCACGTCGGGATCCATGGCGCCCGACGCGAGCCGCAGCGCCTCGGCCGGGTCGTCGCGCAGGAGCGCGAGCTGGGCGCGCGTGACCGCGACGTGGGACCTGATCTGCAGCTCCAGGCGACCGAACCGCTCCCAGGTGGCCGCCTTGCGGCGCGCCTCCGCCTGCGCCCACGCGACCTGACCGCGCCACATCGCCAGCCACGTCCGCCGCTCGCCGAGGTACACCGCGTACACGCTCGTGTGGATCATCGGCACCTTGCGCTCGTACCACCGGGCGGCCTCCGCCCAGTCACCACGCCCGATCATGGCCTCGACGATGTTGCCCTCCAGCATCGACCGCGAGCCCTCGGAGGCCCCGTGCTTCCGGGCCGCCACGACCCCCTCCGCGGCGATGTCCGCGGCCTCGTCCCAGCGGCCCTCCGTGAGCCGGGTGTCGGAGCCGTTGATGTAGTAGCGGCTCAGGCCCTGCCAGGTGTCGCCGGCGATCTCGCGGCCGCGGTCGATCTCGGCCAGCCCGTCGCGGTCGCCGAGCTGGAACCGGCTCACCCCGCGCAGGTTGAGCGCCACCGAGGCGAGCTCGACGCTGCCCACAGCGGTCGCGGCGTCGTACGCCGCCGTGGCGGCCGCGATCGCCTCGGCGCACCGCCCGGCGAGCATGGCGTGCCGGGCCCGGAGGATCAGCACCTGCGCCCGCACCGTGTCGTCCAGACCCGGCGGGACCAGCGTGAGCGCCCTGTCGATGGCCGCCGGCCCCTCGTCCGAACCGGCGTGCCCGGCGATGAGCGCGATGTCGGCCAGGACGGCGGCCTGGCCGACGGGGTCGTCGTCCGGCCACTCCGCCAGGGCCTCGTGCGCGACGGCCAGGGCGCGGTCGACCCTGGTCGAACCGCGCAGCGACTCGGCCACGGCACGCAGCAGCTCGTGGTGCGACACACCGGCGACCCGCTCGGCGTCCGGCACCTGCTCCCACAGCTCCAGCGCGCGTTCGCCCAGGGCCACGGCGGCGGACGTCGCGGCGGCGGTCGCCGCCTCGTGCGCGACGACGGCGGTGGCGAGCGCCCGGTCCAGGACGCCGGCGCGCCACCAGTGGTCGGCGATGCGGGACAGCTTCGCGACGGACCGGGCGCGGGTGGTCAGCGCGCGCTCGAGGGCACGGGCGTACGCGGCGTGCAGGCGCCTGCGCTCGCCGGGCAGCAGCTCCGCGTAGACGGCTTCCTGGACCAGGGCGTGCCGGAACGCGTACCCGACGTCCGTGGCCACCAGCACGTGGGCGTCGATCGCCTCGCGCGCCCGTTCCTCCGGCTGCGGCCCGACGCCGGGGTGCGTCCCCGGCCCGGAACCGGCCGGTGGGCGCTGGTCGGCCAGGACGTCGTCGAGCACGTCGTGCCACACCCGCGAACCGGCGGCCGACACGACGCGGCACAGGGCCTGTGCCTCGCGGCCGAGGCTCCAGTAGCGCAGCAGCAGGATGTCCCGCAGGGAGTCGGGCAGGTCCGTGCCGAGGAAGCCCACCAGCTCCTCCACGTAGAAGGGGACGCCCTCGCTGCGCTCGGCCAGGTCGGCGAGGTCGTCGTCCGGCTCGTCACCCGTGCCGGTGAGCAGGTCGCGTGCCATCTCGCGCACCTCGTCCTGGCCCAGGCGGCGCAGGTCGAGCCGGGTGGCGAGCCTGGCACGGTCGAGCTCCGTCATGACGGTGCGCAGCGGGTGGGCGCGGCCGACGTCGTCTCTGCGGTAGGTGAGGAGGAGCAGCAGGCCGGGGGGCGCGGCGCGGGCCAGGCGCACGACCAGTGCGCGGGTGACGTCGTCGGACCAGTGCAGGTCCTCGACGACGGCGACGACGGGGCGGCCGGCAGAGGTCCGGGCGAGCAGGTCGGCGAGCACCTCGGGCAGGCGGTCCGCGCCGGCGTCGGTACTCGGGACGACGAGCTGTGGTGCGACCGCGGAGAGCGCCCCGGCCGCGGGGCCTGCCGCCTCGACGGTGGCCTCCGGTCCGAGGGTCGCGACGATCCCGGCGAGCAGGCCGCCCGGGGCGGCGTGGGGGACCGGGCCGGAGCCGGAGTCGGAGCACTGCCCGGACAGGACGAGGAAGCCGTCGGCGTCGGACGTCACCTCGTCGACGAGCCGGGTCTTGCCGATGCCCGCCTCGCCCGCGACCACGACGGTGCGGCCGGCGCCCGCGCGGACCGCTTCGAGGGCCTGCCGTAGTGTCTCGAGCTCGCTGGTGCGCCCGACCAGGCGCGCACGGATGACCGGCATGGGCTCATCGTCCCATGCCGGTCCTGTCGTCGGTCCGCTGCTCATCGTCGCTGGTCATGGTCATGGTCATGGTCGCTGGTCACGGTCGCTGGTCACGGTCGTCCCGCACGAGGGCGGTGGCGTCAGGCGACGCGCGGACGGACCGGTTCGGCGTCCGTGGCCCGGCGCGTCCGGTCGCCGGCGCGCCGTGCGGCCGCCTCCCGGCGGGCGGCGAGCTCACGGGCCACCCGCGACTGCTCCGCCCGGCGGTCGATCTCCTGCTCGTTCCTGCGGTACTCGGCGTAGTCGGTGAAGCCGAACATGGTGTGCCTCCTGGTCGAAGCCGGTCCCTCGCCGGCAGTGATTCCAGGTTCGTCGCTGAGGTAGCCCGTCCGGATCGGGCGGTCGCCGCATCTTTCGGTGCGGGTTCGGGGGGGCGGTGCCCGCCCGTCTAAGTCATCGACCTATACGCCCCGCGCGAACGGGCCAAGGCGCAGGTCAGGCCGGGCGTACCGCGCCTAAGATCCCTGCCTGACGGTCCACTGGCGGGACGGGGACTTGGCCCCTGGCGTGTGCCGCGTAGGATTGGCACTCGGTCGGCGAGAGTGCTGGAGAGCGGGCCGGAACCCGGGTGCAGGTCCCGGACGTTCTACCTGGGACGGAGGTGAGCGCGGTGAGCGAGGAACGCAGGCTCGATGTCTTGCGAGCGATCGTGGAGGACTATGTCCGGACACGGGAGCCCGTCGGATCCCGCATACTCACCGAGCGGCACCGGCTCGGCGTCTCTCCGGCCACCGTGCGCAACGACATGGCGGCGCTCGAGGAGGCCGGGCTCATCGCCCAGCCGCACACCTCGGCCGGCCGCATCCCCACGGACAAGGGCTACCGCCTGTTCGTGGACCAGCTCGCCGAGGTGCGGCCGCTGACCGTGCCGCAGAAGCGTGCCATCGAGACGTTCCTCTCCGAGGCGGTCGACCTGGACGACGTCGTGGCACGTGCCGGGCGGCTCATCGCCCAGCTGACCGGCCAGGTCGCCGTGGTGCAGTACCCGTCGCTGCGCCGTTCGGGGCTGCGACACCTGGAGCTGGTGCCCACGGCGGAGGGTCGGCTGCTCGTCGTCGTCATCACGGACACGGGTCGGGTGGAGCAGCGCTTCCTCGACGTGCCCGTCGGCATGGACGACGGGACGCTCGGCGAGCTGCGCGCGCGGTTCAACGCGGCCGCCGCCGGCCACCGCCTGACGGAGATCGGCAACGCCTTCGCGCGGGTCACCGAGGCGATGCCGGACGAGCACCGGGCGCTGGCCACGGCCGTGGCAGAGGTCGTGACGGCCGCGCTCGGCGAGGAGAGCGAGGAACGCATAGTGCTGACCGGTCAGGCCAACCTGGCCCGGTCCAGCATGCGGTTCGAGCAGGGCCTGCGGCCCGTGCTCGAGGCGCTCGAGGAGCAGGTGGTCCTGCTCGGTCTCCTCACCGACATGACCGACGACGCCGGGGTGGCCGTGAGCATCGGCCACGAGAACCGGCTGGCCGGCCTGACGGAGACCTCCGTGGTCACGTCCGGCTACGGCTCGTCCGACGGCGACACCGTGGCGATCCTGAGCTCGATCGGCCCCACCCGGATGGACTATCCGGGCACCATCGCCGCGGTGCGCGCCGTCGCGCGCTACCTGTCGCGAGTACTGCCCAGCTGACACCCCCACTTTCCACAAACCTCCTCACAAAGAGAGACCTGTGACCGACTACTACGAGATTCTCGGTGTTCCGCGCGACGCCTCGCCCGAGCAGATCAAGAAGGCATACCGCAAGCTGGCCCGCGAGCTGCACCCCGACGTGGCAGGTGACGTGGGTGAGGACCGGTTCAAAGACGTGGCGCGCGCCTACGAGGTGCTGTCCAACCCGGACAAGCGCCAGCAGTACGACATGGGCGTGGACCCCACGTCGCCGGGTGGCGGCGCGGGCGGCGGCTTCGGCGCCGGGTTCGGCTTCCAGGACATCTTCGAGACGTTCTTCGGCGGCGGTCAGCCCGCCGGGCCGGTGCCCCGCGCCCGGCGCGGCAACGACGCGCTGGTGCGCCTCGACCTCGAGCTCGCCGAGGCCGTCTTCGGCGCCAAGCGCGAGATCCAGGTGGACACGGCGGTGGCGTGCAACACCTGTGGTGGCGACGGCGCGCGGCCGGGCACCTCCGCGCGGACCTGCGACGTCTGCCACGGCCGTGGCTCCGTGCAGCGCGTGGCCCGTTCGTTCCTCGGCCAGGTCATGACGAACCAGCCGTGCTCCGCCTGCGGCGGTTTCGGCACCGTGATCCCTGAGCCGTGCACGGACTGCTCCGGCGAGGGGCGCGTGCGTTCGCGCCGCACCGTCTCGGTGAACGTGCCAGCGGGCGTCGACACCGGCACACGCATCAAGCTCTCCGCGCAGGGCGAGGTGGGCCCGGGCGGCGGCCCCGCCGGCGACCTGTACGTCGAGATCCGCGAGCGCGCGCACGACACGTTCGTGCGCCGTGGCGACGAGCTGCACTGCACTCTCCAGGTGCCGATGACGGCGGCGGCGCTCGGCACCGTGCTCGAGCTCGACACGCTGGACGGCCTCCAGGAGATCGACCTGCGCCCCGGCACACAGCCCGGCCAGGTCATGACGATCAAAGGGCTCGGCGTGGGGCACCTCCACTCGACCGGGCGTGGTGACCTCAACGTGCACATCGAGGTCCAGGTACCCACGGCCCTCGACGAGGAGCAGACGGCGCTCCTGCAGCAGCTCGCGGTCCTGCGCGGCGAGGAGCGGCCCGAGTCGCGGCTCGCGTCGGTCCACGGTGGCGTGTTCTCGCGCCTGCGCGACAAGCTGAGCGGGCGCTGACCGCCCACCCATGAGCGCGCCAGTCTTTCTCGCGGAGGCGTCGACCGCCCATCCGCTGTCGGAGTACGCCCCTGGTTCCGTCTATGTGCTCGACGGCGCCGAGGGCCGGCACGCCGGTGTGGTCCAGCGGCGTGGCCCGGGCGAACGGATCGACGTGGTCGACGGCGCCGGGGTGCGCCTGCGGACCGTCGTCGAGTCGGTGAACGGTGCCGAGGTGCACCTGCGGGTCGAGCAGATCGACGTCGAGCCGGTGCCCGCCGTCGTCGTGACGCTCGTGCAGGCCCTCGCCAAGGGCGACCGGGACGAGATGGCCATCGAGGCCGCTACCGAGGTCGGCACGGACGCGATCATCCCGTGGCAGGCGGAACGCTCCGTCGTGGTGTGGCGCGGGGACCGGGCAGCGAAGTCGCGGGCGCGCTGGGTCAGCACCGTGCGGGCCGCTACCAAGCAGGCCCGCCGGTGCCGCATCCCCGACGTCGAGGTGCCGCTGAGCACCAAGCAGCTCGCGGCCCGGACGCGTGACGTCGTCGCGGCGGGCGGCACGGTGGCGGTGCTGCACGAGGAGGCGACCTCGGCCCTCGCGGCCGTGCCGCTGCCCGACGCCGGCGAGGTGCTCGTCGTCGTCGGACCGGAGGGCGGGATCTCCGAGGGTGAGGTCGCGGTGCTGACCGAGGCGGGCGCGGTCACCGCGCGGCTGGGCCCGCACGTCCTGCGCACGTCCACGGCGGGCCCGGTCGCGATAGCCCTCCTGAGCGAACGCCTGAACCGCTGGTCCTGACCCCACCCCGCCGAGGTAGTCCTCTGGCGAAGTAGTCACCCAACGCACGCTGGAGCACTACCTCGCTGCCTGACTACCTCGCCAGATGACTACCTCGGCGGGGGCGGTTTCGTTAGTTCTGGACGATGAATTCCACGCGGCGGTTCTTCTCCAGGTCCGCGAAGGTCCTCGGGACGACGAGCGGCTCCTCCTCGCCGAAGCCCTTCGACGTCAGCCGGTCGCTGTCGACGCCCAGCTCGACGAGCCGGTCGACCACCTCGTCGGCCCGGCGCTCGCTCAGCCGCCGGTTGTGCTTCTCGGAGCCGCGCGAGTCGGTGTGCCCCTCGATGCGGACCTCGACCTCCGGGTGCTCCTCGAGCACCTCGGCGGCCTTACGCACGACGCGGCGCCCGTCCTTGGTCAGCCGCGCGCTGTCCGTGACGAACGTGATGTTCGGGATCTCGACCAGGTCCTCCTGGGCCTCCTCCCGCTCCGCCCGCGTCGGGGCGCGCCGGGGCTCGTCGCCGTCCGACGACGGTTCGATCGGCTCGGGCGACAGCGTCGGCTCGGGCGACGGCGTCGCCTCGGCGGACGCGACGTCGGTGGCCCCGAGGCCTGCCGTCTCCGCGGCGGAGCCCTGCGACAGCGAGCTCTCCCGCTCGCCGGCCGACACCGGGCCGTCCGGCCCGAACGCCTCCGCCGTGCGCATGCCCTCCACGTCGCTCACGACGGCGGCGGCCTCGATCGCCTCGATGGCGGTCGGGGCGGTCACGTCGGCGTCGCGACCCGTGACGGTGACGTCCGCCCCGTAGAGCCGGGCCGCGGAGAGAGCCCCCTGCGCCCGCTCCGTCAGGTCCGACTCGATCCGCTCGCGGAACCCCGTGTCCTGGACGCCCGAGAGCGCGCCCAGACCGAGGACCGCGACGATCACCGGAGGGAGCACCGTCCTCAGCCTCATGCCTTCGCCTCGGACCCCGCGGCCTCGGTGTCACCGTCGCTCGCCGTCCTGGCCTCGTCCGCGGTGAGGGCGGCCGCCCTGGCGTCGGCGTCCTCGATCTCGTCGACGTCGGTGTAGTCGACGTCCTTCCGGAACTTCGCGGCGCGGTCCTGCCCGCCGACCAGGTAGTCCTGGTACTCCTGCAGGCCGTCCTCGTCACCGTCCGCGAGGTACTGCGCCTGGTCGGCCCAGCTCGCGGCCGCGGGAGCGAACTTGATGCCGCCCGTGGCGAGCGCCTCGCGCAGCTCGGTCTCGGACGCCGCGGCCACCTTGGCGTACGTGGTGTAGCCGGCGGCCTTGAGCGTGGCATCGATCTTGGGGCCGATGCCCTCGATGCGACGCAGGTCCTGGGGCTCGGGTTCGGGCTCCGGCTCGGCCTGGGCCTGGGCCTCGGCCGCGGCGGCCTCGTCCGCCGCGATCGCGGCCGCCCTTGCCTCCGCGCCCTCGATCTCGTCGACGTCGGTGTAGTCGACGTTCTCCGTGAACTTGCCGCGCCGCTCCTGCCCGCCGACGAGGTAGTCCTGGTACTCCTGGAGGCCGTCCGCGTCGTTGTCGACGAGGTACTGCGCCTGGTCGGCCCAGCTCGCGGCCGACGGCGCGAACCTGATGCCCTGGCCCGCGACCGCCTCGCGCAGCTCGGCCTCGGTGGCGGCGGCGATCCTGGCGTAGGTCGGGTAGCCCGCCGCGACCAGGGCGGCGGCGATCTTGGGGCCGATGCCCTCGATCCGGCGCAGGTCGTCGGGGGTCTCGGCGGGCTCGGCGGCGTCCTCCTCGGCGGCATCCTTCTCGGCGGCACGGCGTGCGACCGCCTCCGCCTCGGCGACGACGTCGGCCCCGTCGGCCCCGTCGGCCCCGTCGGTCTCGTCGGTCTCGTCGGGGGCATCAGCGGTGTCCGCGTCGGCATCGGTCGCGCTACCGGCGTCCGCGTCCGGCTCGGCGTCCACCGAGGCGGTCTCTGCCGGGGCAGCGGCCTCAGTTCCGGCAGCGGCCGACGGCGACCCCGACCCCGATGCGGCGTCGGTGCGCGCGGCTACCTCAGCCTTCTCCGCCGTGTGCTTGCCCTTGGCGCGGCGGCCCCAGACGAGCCAGCCGATCCAGATGCCGATCGCGAGGCCGATCAGGGCCGCGATGATGATGAATGCGAGCGATTGGGTGATGAACCAACCCACGCGAACCTCCAGGTGACTACTGCAGTGTGTGGTGTGCGGGCGACGACGGGAGCTGCGGGGCGGACACCGACGAAATGGTGTCGCAGTACCCCAATCTCCATCGAACGCGGCAAACTCTCCCACATCCCATTCACCCAGGCATTACGAGCCATGTAACGGTACGGAAAATCGTGCCGTCGCCCCGGCCGGGCCGTCCCGCCCGCTCCCGGAGGCCGTTCCTCGGGCCTGCCCGGTAGCCTGCGGAGCATGACGAGCACCGACAGCCCCGACTGCCTCTTCTGCAAGATCGTGGCGGGGGACATCCCCGCGGAGGTCGTGGCGTCGTCGGACTCCGCGATCGCGTTCCGGGACATCGCGCCCAAGGCTCCGGTCCACGTGCTCGTGGTGCCGAAGGAGCACTACCCCGACGTGCCCGCGTTCGCCGCGTCGGACCCGGAGGGCCTTGCGGCCGTGATCGGGCTAGCGGACGGCGTCGCGAGCGAGCTCGGGGACGGCCAGCACCGCCTGATCTTCAACACGGGGCCCAAGGCGGGGCAGACCGTGTTCCACGTCCACGCGCACCTGCTCGCGGGCGGCGAGCTGCCCGGCTTCGCCTGACGCGGAAAGACCGTGGCGGTACCCGGGCGGGTCGATAGGATGAGGGCGTCGTTCTCCCTACCCGCAGCATCCCTACCGCATAAGGAGCGGATCGGCCCCGCGGGGCCGGCTCATGACAACTTCGCCCAGCACACAGTCCCAGACCCGGATCGAGCACAAGATCGTTGTTCCGGCCCACATCCCGACGGTCGCGCTCCTCGGGAGCCGGGACTCGGTGCTGCGGGCTGTCGAGGAGGGCTTCCCCGGCGTCGACGTCCATGCTCGTGGCAACGAGATAGCCGTCAACGGACCTGCGGGCGACGTGGCCCTGGTCACCCAGCTGCTCGACGAGCTGATCGAGGTCGTCGAGGCGGGCACCCAGCTCACCCCCGAGGTCGTGAAGCGTTCGGTCGCGATGCTGAGCGCCGCGTCGGCGTCGCGCCCGGCCGAGGTCCTCACGTTCAACATCCTGTCCAGCCGTGGGCGCACGATCCGGCCCAAGACGGTCGGGCAGAAGGCCTACGTCGACGCGATCGACACGAACACCATCACGTTCGGCATCGGCCCGGCCGGTACCGGCAAGACCTACCTCGCCATGGCCAAGGCCGTCCAGGCGCTGCAGGCCAAGCAGATCAACCGGATCATCCTGACGCGCCCCGCCGTCGAGGCGGGGGAGCGGCTCGGATTCCTGCCCGGCTCGCTGTCCGAGAAGATCGACCCGTACCTGCGCCCGCTGTACGACGCGCTGCACGACATGGTCGACCCCGAGCAGGTGCCCAAGCTGATCGAGGCCGGCACCATCGAGGTGGCGCCCCTGGCGTACATGCGGGGCAGAAGCCTCAACGACTCCTTCATCGTTTTGGACGAGGCGCAGAACACCTCGACCGAGCAGATGAAGATGTTCCTGACCCGCCTCGGCTTCGGCTCCAAGATGGTCATCACGGGTGACGCCACGCAGGTCGACCTGCCCGGCGGCACCACGTCGGGCCTGCGCGTGGTCGAGGACATCCTGCTGGGGGTCGACGACGTCGAGTTCTGCCGCCTCACGTCCTCCGACGTGGTGCGGCACCGCCTGGTGAGCGACATCATCGACGCGTACGCGCGCTGGGACGTGCTCACCGACGACCGTCGCCCGGGCCGCCAGCCGCAGGACCACCGTCAGGGCGGTAACCAGGGGAGCAAGAGGCAGCGCCGGTGAGCATCGAGGTCAACAACGAGTCCGGGTTCGAGGTCGACGAGGCGGAGTTCGCCGCGCTCGGCCGGTTCGTCCTGGACGCCATGCGGGTGCACCCGCAGTCGGAGCTGTCGATCATCTTCGTCGACACCACCGTCATGTCCGACCTGCACGTGCAGTGGATGGACGAGCCGGGGCCCACCGACGTCCTCTCGTTCCCGATGGACGAGCTGCGGCCGGGGCGTGACGGCGACGTCACCCCGGCCGGGACGCTCGGCGACATCGTGCTGTGCCCGGAGGTCGCCGTCACGCAGGCCAAGGCCGCCGGCCACTCCACGACGGAGGAGCTCCTGCTCCTGACGACGCACGGCATCCTGCACCTGCTCGGCTACGACCACGCCGAGCCGGAGGAGGAGAAGGAGATGTTCGCGCTCCAGCGCAAGCTCCTCCTGACCTTCCTCGCCACTCGGTGACCGACGTGATCGTCCTGCTCCTGACCCTCGTGATGCTGGTCGGTCTCTCGCTGGCGGGCATGCTCTCGGCCGGTGAGGCCGCGCTCCTGCGCGTCACCCGCGCGTCACTGACGGAGGCGCTCGCCGAGGCCGAGCTGGGGCAGTCGCCGGACCCGGGGCGTGCCGCCCGGATCCGGCGCGCCCAGGCGCTCGTCGTGGACCCGACGGCGATCGTCGCCTCCTTCGCGCTCGTGCGCGTCATGTCCGAGGTCGTGGCCATCGCGGCGGGGACCCTGCTGGTGCAGCAGGCGATCCCGGGCGAGGGCGTGCCCAACGAGCTGCCGGTGATGCTCATCGCGCTGGTGGTGGGCGTCGTCATCGGCGTCATCTTCGTGCGCGCCTCGCCGCGCGCGCTCGGCTTTCGCCATCCGGTGGCGGTGCTGCTCGCCCTGGTGGGCCCGCTGACCGGCGTCTCGCGCGCCGTCGCGTGGCTGACCAGGTTCTCGGTGCCGCGCTACGACCCGTCGCCGCCCACGGAGGCCGAGCTGCGCGACATCGCCGACCGGGTGGGGGAGAGCAGCGCGTTCGAGGAGTCGGACCGCGAACTCATCCGCTCGGTGATCGAGCTGGGCGGCACCATCACCCGCGAGGTCATGGTGCCGCGCACCGACATGGTGACGGTCGCCGCCGACACGTCGCTCGACCGGGTGCTGCGGCTCCTGCTGCGTTCCGGCTTCTCGCGGGTGCCCGTGATCGGGGAGTCGGTGGACGACGTCGTCGGCGTCGCCTACCTCAAGGACGTGGTGGCCGCGGTGCACTGGCCGGTGGGCGACGGCGGTCCCGGCGTCCGGGAGCCCTCGCAGCGCCCGGCCTCCGATGTGGCGCGGGACGCCGTCTTCGTGCCGGAGTCGAAGCCGATCGACGACCTGCTGCGGGAGATGCAGGCCTCGGCCAGCCACATCGCGCTCGTCGTGGACGAGTACGGTGGCGTGGCAGGTCTGGTGACCATCGAGGACCTCCTCGAGGAGGTGGTCGGTGAGCTCACCGACGAGCACGACACCGTGCCCGTCCAGGAGGTGGAGGACCTGGGCGACGGCGTGCTCCGGGTGCCCGCCCGCCTCCCGGTGGACGAGCTCGGCGACCTGTTCGACCTGCGCCTGGACGACGACGACGTGGACACCGCCGGTGGTCTGCTCGCCAAGGCGCTGGGCAAGGTGCCGCTCGCCGGCTCGTCCGTCGAGGTCGGCGGCGTGCACCTGGAGGCGGAACGGGTCGAGGGGCGGCGCAAGCAGATCTCGACGATCCTCGTGCACCGCACGGAGCCGGCCGCGGAGCCGGATGACAGCAACGGTGGCTCGGAACAGCACGACCACCGTGATCAGAAGCGTGACCAGAAGGAAGTGACCTCGTGAGCGACCAGCCCGCAGCGCATCAGACCGCCGAGCATCAGACCGCCGAGCACCGGAGCGGCTTCGCCTGTCTGGTGGGCCGCCCCAATGCCGGCAAGTCCACCCTGACGAACGCGCTGGTGGGGCAGAAGGTCGCGATCATGTCGGCACGGCCGCAGACCACGCGGCACACCATCCGCGGGATCGTGCACCGCGAGGACGCCCAGCTCGTGCTCGTCGACACCCCCGGCCTGCACCGCCCACGGACCCTGCTGGGCGAGCGGCTCAACGACCTCGTGCGCGACACGCTGTCCGAGGTCGACGTCATCGCGTTCTGCCTGCCCGCCGACCAGAAGGTGGGCCCGGGCGACCGGTACATCGCGGCCCAGCTGGCCGAGCTGATGACGGGGCGCAAGGGCAGGCCGGTGGTCGCCGTCGTCACCAAGGCCGACCTGGTGCCGCGAGCCGAGCTCATGGAGCACCTCGTCGCCGTCGACCAGCTGGCGCGGTCCGTGGACCGCGAGTGGAGCGACATCGTGCCGGTGTCCGCGAAGGACGGCTACCAGGTCGAGGAGCTCGAGGCCGTGCTCGTCTCGCACCTGCCCGAGGGGCCCGACCTGTACCCGGACGGCGAGCTGACGGACGAGCCGGAGGCCGTCATGGTCGCGGAGCTCGTGCGCGAGGCGGCCCTCGAGGGCGTGCGGGACGAGCTGCCGCACTCGCTCGCGGTGGTCGTCGAGGAGATCGTCGAGCGCGAGGGGTCCGCCAACCCGGAGAAGGGCAAGCCGGCGCTCCTGGACGTGCGCGTCAACCTGTTCGTGGAGCGTGACTCCCAGAAGGCGATCATCATCGGGCGGGGCGGCTCCCGCCTGCGGTCCGTCGGCACCGAGGCGCGCCAGGGCATCGAGAAGCTGCTGGGCCAGCGGATCTACCTCGACCTGCACGTCAAGGTCGCCAAGGACTGGCAGCGCGACCCGAAGCAGCTGCGCAGGCTGGGGTTCTAGCCCGAACCGCAGGCCGCATATCTCAGCCACGATTACGGGCAATCCGGACACTGTGCTGAGATGGGCGACATGGAGAGAGTGGCTGCCAGGACGGCGCCCGTCGAGCTCACGAGCCTGAGTGGGCTCACCCCCCTGTCGGCGACGACCGGCGGTGCGGACTCGCAGGAGATCTACGACGTGCTGCGGGGGAGATGGGGCGTCGTGGCGCCCGTGGACATGGAGCCGGGCGTGCCGGCGTGGCTGGTGATGGGGCATGCCGAGATCTGCGAGATCGCGCGGAACGAGTCGGCGTTCTCCCGGGACCCGCGCAACTGGCGCTGGCACTACGACGGGCTGCTGTCCGACCGTTCGGCGCTGCTCGGCATCTCGCCGCGGGAGCCGCGCAGCTCCTCCTACCACCACGACGGGGAGAAGCGCCGCAGGCTCAGGGAGCCGCTGGACGACGGGCTCGCCGCGCTGTCGGAGAAGACCGTGGTGGCCCAGGTCGAGGAGGTCAGCAGGCGGCTGGTCGACGAGCTCGGCCCCAGCGGCGAGGCGGACCTCGTCGCGGACTGGTCCAAGAAGGTCGGCTTCCTCGCGGTCACGGCCCTGTTCGGGTTCGACCGGCGGACCGCCGACCAGATGATGGTGGACTCGGCGCACATCATGGACCACACGGCCGAGGCGGCCGAGGCACGCGACCGGATGGGGCGCAACCTGATGCGGCACGTCCAGGCCCGCCGGGAGACCGGCGCGACCGACCTGACCTCCGCGTTCGTGCGGCACAGCAGCTTCCACGACGACCGTGAGGTCGCCGACTCCATGTCGGTGCCGCTCATCGCGGCCAGCGAGTTCCTCACCGCGTGGATCGCGCTGACCCTGCGGCTCCTGCTCACGGACCAGCGGTTCGCGGCCCGCTGGGCCGGCGGACGGATCGCGCTCGACGACGCCCTGGACGAGGTGCTGTGGCGTGAGGCACCTGCCGCGAACCCGCCGCTGCCCCGGTACGCCATGCAGGACCTGGAGCTGGACGGAAAGCTGATCCGCAAGGGTGACGCCCTGGTCATGGCCGTGGCCGCTGCGAACCAGGACCCCCTGGTGCACACCGGGGACATGTGGGACGAGGTCGGCAACCGGGCGCACCTCGCCTGGGGCGTCGGGCCGCACCGCTGCCCGGCGTCGCGGCAGGCCCGGATCGTCGCGCGCGTCGCCATCAACCGGCTGCTGACCGAGCTGGACCTGGAGCTCGCGGTCGAGGACCACGACCTGTCCTGGGTCCCTTCGCCGTGGGTGCGGCACCCGCAGGCACTGCCGGTCCGCTACGAGCGGGCGCGGTCCTCGGGCACGGAGATCTACTGACGCGGTCACCGGCTCAGGTGTGAGCCAGGCCGCACGCTCTTCCCCCTGGTGCGACCCGGTAGTACGGTCACGAACCGTACAAACCGGATAACCTGCCCGTGGAGGAAAGCATGCTCACCGTTGACCTTGTCCGCCGCGGCGCTGCCCGGTTCGGGCCACGCACCGCGGTCCGCTCCGGCGACGAGTCGCTCACGTACACGCAGGTGAACGAGGCGGCCAACGCCATGGCGCGGGTGCTGCGCGCCCACGGCGCCGAGCCCGGCTCCCGGGTGGCGCTGCTGCTCGGCAACGGTCTGTGGTCCATCGCCATGGACTTCGCCTGCCTCAAGGCGGGCGTCACCCGGGTGCCGCTGAACGCCCGGCTGTCTGCCGTGGAGCAGGGCCGCATGCTCGACGAGACCGGCGTGCTGCTCCTGGTGCACGACGCCGCCCTGGCCGAGCGGGCGGGCGAGCTCGCCACGGTGCACGACGTCGGGACGCTCGGCCTCGGCGTGCCGGGCGCCGTCGGCGGTACCGACCTGCTGGTCGCGATGCAGGACGTCCCGGCCACCGACCCGAACCTCCCGGCCCGGCCCGGCGACCCGATCCTGCTGCTGTACACCTCCGGCACCACGGGCACCCTCAAGGCCGTCGAGCACACGCAGGCGAGCTACGCGGCGATCGTCGCCAACATCCTGACCAACCTCGTCAGCCCCGCGCGGGACTCGGTGATGCTGCACGCGGCCAGCCTGATCCACGCGAGCGGCACGTTCGTGCTGCCGTACTGGCTGCGCGGCGGCGAGTCGGTGGTGCTCCCCGGGTTCGACCCGCAGGGCTACGTCGACGCGGTGGCCCGGTACCGGGCCACCGAGATCAACCTGGTGCCCACCATGCTCGGCATGCTGCTGAGCACCGGCGCGGCCCAGCGCGCCGACGTGTCCTCGCTGCGCACGGCGATCTACGGCGCCAGCCCCATGCCCCGCCCCGTGATCGAGCAGGCGATGGACGTGTGGGGCCCACGGTTCGCGCAGTACTACGGTCAGACCGAGGCGCCCCTGTGCCTCACCGTGCTCGACGCCGAGGACCACCGCGACCCGTCGCTGCTCGGCTCGTGCGGCCAGCCAGCCCTGGACGCCGACCTGCTGGTCACCGACGACGACGGCGTAGCCGTGGCGCCCGGCGAGATCGGCGAGATCCGGGTGCGCGCCCCGTTCACGATGTCCGGCTACCACGCGGCACCCGAGCTGAACGCCGAGATGTTCGCCGGCGACGACTGGGTGCGCACCCGCGACATGGCCCGCGTGGACGAGCGCGGCTACCTCTACCTCGTGGACCGGCGCAGCGACATGATCATCACCGGCGGCTACAACGTGTATCCGCGCGAGGTCGAGGACGCGCTGCTCGCCCAGCCCTCGGTGGCCCAGGCCGTGGTGGTCGGCGCCCCCGACGACACCTGGGTCGAGGCGGTCACCGCGTTCGTCGTGCCGGCGCCCGGCGCCGCGGTGGACGAGGCCGCGCTGCGGGCGGCGGTCCGCGACCGCCTGGCCGGCTACAAGGTGCCCAGGACCGTGCACGTGGTCGACTCGGTGCCGCTCTCACCCGTCGGCAAGGTGCTGCGGCGCGCGCTGCGCGAACCCCTGTGGGAGGGCCGGTCGTGAGCGTCCTGACCACCCGGGAGGGCACGGTCACCCTGATCGGCATCGACCGGCCCGAACGACGCAACGCCGTCGACGGTCCCACGGCCGCGGCGCTCGCCGACGCGTTCCGGGCCTTCGACGCCGACGAGACCTCTACCGCCGCGGTGCTGTACGGGACCGGCGGCACGTTCTGCTCCGGCGCGGACCTCAAGGCGCTGAGCACGCCGGACGCCAACCGGGCGGCGTCGGACGGCGACGGGCCCATGGGACCCACCCGGCTGCGGCTGAGCAAGCCCGTGATCGCCGCCGTGTCCGGGCACGCGGTGGCGGGCGGCCTGGAGCTCGTGGTGTGGGCCGACCTGCGGGTCGCGGACGAGACGGCCGTGTTCGGCGTCTTCTGCCGCCGCTGGGGCGTCCCCCTGATCGACGGCGGGACGGTCCGGCTGCCCCGGCTGATCGGCCAGTCGCACGCGATGGACCTGATCCTCACGGGCCGGGCGGTCGACGCGCAGGAGGCGCTGCGGATGGGTCTGGCCAACCGGGTGGTGCCAGCGGGGCAGGCGGTGCCGGCGGCGGTCGCCCTGGCCGCGTCGCTCGCGGCGTTCCCGCAGGTGTGCCTGCGCGAGGACCGGGCGTCGGTGCTGGACCAGTGGGGGCTGGAGGAGGCCGACGCCCTGGCCGCGGAGTGGCGGCACGGCGAGGTCTCGCTCGCCGCCGAGGCCTACGAGGGCGCGGACCGCTTCGCGCACGGCGCCGGCCGGCACGGCGCGAACCGCTGACCCGGATCGAGCCGCCGCACCGTCAGGCGTAACATCCGAAGGTGTTCTTCCGGACCGTCGCCACCTCCGCCGCGATCCTCGTCGCGCTCGCCCTCACGGGCGCCGTCGCCGGACCGGACTGGGAGCCCGAACCCGTCACCGACCACCTGGTGCCCGCCGCCGCGTCCACGGCGATCGGTGGCGCCTCCGCCGCCGCCGGCGAGCCCGGCGACTACGAGGTGCGCGAGTCCGCCGTCACCATCCCGCTCGCCGACGGCATCGAGGTGGGCGGGCTGCTCCGCGAGCCCGTCGGCACCGACGGGCAGGACGACGCGGAGGGCCGCCCCGGCATCGTGTTCGTCCACGGCGCGGGCACCGGCAAGGCCGTCGACGCCTTCACGCTCGCCGCGACCGCCCTGGCCAGCGCGGGGATCACCACCCTGGTGCCGGACAAGCGCCTGGACAACTACTCCACCCGGCACCGCGACTACGAGGCCATGGCGCTCGACTACGCCTACTCCGTCGGCTACCTGCGCGAGGTCCCCGGCGTGGACCCGGCCGCCGTCGGCCTGTACGCGGAGTCGGAGGGTGCCTGGGTCTCGCCCGTGATGATGGTGGACGACCCGGGGCTCGCCTTCCAGGTCCTGGTCTCGGCCCCGGTGGTCCCGCCCCGGCAGCAGGCCGCGTACGCCGTCGACAACTACCTGCGGAACACGGACGTGCCCGCCGGCGTCTTCCGCGCGATCCCGCGCGCGGTGGGCATGAAGCTCCCCGGCGGCGGGTTCGAGTACGCGGACTTCGACGTGCGGCCGTGGCTCAAGGAGCAGACCGCGCCGATCCTCGCCGTCTACGGCACCGACGACGCCTCGATGCCGCTCGAGCAGGGCACGCGCGAGCTCCTGGTCAGCGCCGACGAGGTGACCGTGCGCTTCTACGACCGCGCGAACCACGGCATCAACGTGGAGACGCCCGGCGGGCTGGTGCTGCACCCCGACTTCGCGGCCGACGTCGCCGGCTGGGTGCTCGGCCTGCCCGCGACGGCGTCCGCACCGCCACGGGTCGCCGGTGCCCAGCCCGAGCAGCTCTACCGGGCCTCCCCGGTGCCGCAGCCGCAGTGGTACGGCGACGGCGACTGGCTGGTCGGGGTGGTCGTCGCCGCCGGCGGGCTGCTCGTCGTGGGCCCGCTGCTCGTGGGCGGGGCCGCGCTGGCTGGCCACCTCGCCCGACGCCGTCCCGGCCACACGGGCGCACGCCTGGCCCCCGGGCTGCGCGCGCCGCTGACGGGGCTGGGGGTCGGCGCCGCCGCGACGACCGTCGGGCTCGTGGCCTACCTCGCCGCCGTGGCGCGCCTCGCCCTCGACTACGAGAAGGACGCGGTGGTGGTCCAGGGCGGCTGGATCGGCGTGCGGCTGCTCGGCATCGCCGCCGTCGTCGCGGCGGCGCTGCTGCTGAGCCGGGTCCGTGACCTGCGCGGACGGGTCGCGCACCCACCCGGGGCCGAGGCCGGTGGCAGGGCCGCCGCCGTCGTCTCGACCGGGTTCTGGTGCACCGTGCTCGGTGCGACGGCGCTCCTGGTCACCCTGGCCTACTGGGGTGCCTACCAGCTAGGGATCTGACCCGGTCCCGCGGCTGCGGCCGTACGGTCACCGGCGCCGCCGGGGCGTCGGGCTGCGCGTCCGGGAGGCGCAGGTGCCGCACCTGGTCGACGTGCGTGGTCGTCGCCAGCGCCGCGCTGTGACCCGCCGGCGCCGGTACGTGCGTCAGGTACGGCCGGGGGTACGGGAGCCGGACCGACGGGTCGCGCGACAACAGGGTCGGGCGCGGCCCCGTCACGTCCAGGTCGCTGAGCGGGATCGTCAGGCCGTGCCCGGTCAGCTTGGCCGTCGCCTCCTTGCGCGTCCAGTACGCGAGCAGGGCGTCGGCCCGGTCGCGCGCCGGGACCCGGCGCCACGTGCGCCGCTCCGCCGGTGTCAGCGCGGCGGCGGCGAGATCGTCCAGGTCGCCCTCCGCGGGACGGGCGTCGAGGTTCGCACCCACCCGGCCGTCGCCCACCACCGCGACCAGCACCCAGGCCCGCGTGTGCGAGACCGAGTAGTCCAGGGCCGCCCCCGGCACGTAGGGGCGCCCGTGGTGCGGGTCCCCGCAGCGCTCGCACGACCGCTCCACCACCACCTCGTCCGGGGGCACCCCGAGATAGCGCGACAGGATCAGCCGCTGAGCGGCCCGTGACGTCAGGTGCACCCTCGTGGCCACATCGGAGAGGCCCACGAGATGCTCGCGATCCGGTACGGTCAGCAGGCGCGTCCAGGCTTCCCGGCGTCCGACCGGAACGAGCCAGACGTCGCAGGTGCGGGATGCCGGTGCGGCAGCTGAGTCTTCCACAGCGTTCTCCTGTGACCTCGACGTGCTGTCGGCAGGTGCCGACGATGGTGTACCACCCACGTCGAATGTGATGGACGTGCGCAGAAATGCAGGTGTGACCGGACTCGCCGCGGTTTGGCCTGACAGGGTCCGTTCCCACCGGGTACAAACGTCGGGGACCCCGCGCCGCCAGCCACACTTCCCCAGTCTCGACCAGCGGCGTTATCGAGGAGTGAACGGATGATGGACCAGCACGCTTCTGAGCGTGACGAGAGAACTTCGGCAGACGGTGCGCAGGACGCGAACGGCGCACCCACCGAGAGCCTCGACCACGCGTACGTCGCCACGATCTCGCCCGAGATCACGTCCGAGCCGGAGCCCGACAGCTCCGACGCTGCAAGACCCTTCGCGAACATCGCGGTGGCCGACTACGTGCGGGACGCCATCGCCGCGCTCGCCCTGCTCGTCTCGCTCGCGCTGCCCTGGAACCTCGAGGACCGCGCGGCCGACCGCGTCGAGGTGGTCCTGGCCGTCGCGCTGTCGCTCGCCTCGCTGAGCCTGCCCTACTTCGCGCGGTTCGCCGTGCTGCCCGCGACCTGGACCGTGCACACCACGCGCCGCACCCGCCTGCTCGCCGGGCTGCCGCTGGCCGTGATCGGCCTGCTGCACCTGATCTTCGACGTCCAGGGCGGCGCTGGGGTGGGCACCGGCCTCGGCCTCGCGCTGGCGGGCGCGGCACTCGCCGCGACCCCGCGCGACAGCGAGCTCGGCCCCATCGAGCAGGACGGCCGGGTGGTGCGCGGCTGGCGCCTCGGGCTCGCCGGCGTCGGCGTGCTGATCGTGGCCGGTGCCCTCACCACGGCGGCGCTCGCCGTGTTCGCCGCCGACGCGACCCTGGGCGACCGGCTGCTGGCGCCCGTGTGGCTCGTGCTGATCGTCGGCCTCGCGTGGCTCCTGGTGGGCGGCACGGTGCGGCACGACCGCCCCTCGCGGCTCGTGCTGGTCGCGGCGGGCATGGTGCTCGCGCTGCTCTTCATCTTCACCTCGGGCGACTCGCTGGCCGGGCTGGAGTCCATGCGCCCCGGCGTCACCGACCCGAGCCGGTTCGGGCTGGTGCTCCTGCCGCTCGCCGCGGCCATCGCGGGCGCGCCCGCCGTGCGCCGCGACCCGGAGGCCGAGGCCGACGCCAGCACCGAACGTGCGGCGGGCGTCTGGGTACGGGTGGCCGTCCGGGCTTTCGACGTGATGGGGCTTCTCGCGGTGTGCAGTGCCCTCGCCGCGCTCGTCCAGCTCATCGACCCCGGCTTCATCGGGTCCGGCGCCGGTGTGCCGCTGGTCGTACGGCTCGTGCTCGGCGTCGTCGTGGCGGGCATCGCCTGGTTCGCACGCCGCTCGCTGCAGCGCGACCCGGGCACGGGGCACGTCCCCGCCGTGGGCGCCGCATGCGTCGCGGGGGTCCTCGGGCTCGTCGTGGTCATCGCGACGTCCGGCGCCAGCCTCGGCGTGAACCTCGGCGACCTGCTGATGGCCCTCGGCCTGCCCGTCGTCGCTGCCTCCGCCCTGATGGTCCCCCAGGCGGTGCGCGAGCACTTCCAGACCGTCGGCATCGGTGGCGACACCGACGTCGACCGCAGCCAGGCCTACGTGTGGGCACCCCAGCGCCCCAAGGGCGACAAGGCGCCGCCCGCCACGCTCCCGGAGCAGCCCGTGCGGCCCGCGCCCGAGCTGCGCCGCCCGGCGGAGCCGCGCCGGGTCAGCTCGACGGGCGCCGTGCGGACCGTCGCGGGTGCCGCGGCGGCCCAGCGGGGGGCGGTTCCCGTGCGGGCCGTCGAGCCCGAGCGGGCGGCCGAGCCCGAGTCGGGCGAGGTGCCCCTCTCCGCCATGCGCACCGTCGAGGACCTGCCGGCGGCGGGCCCGCCCGTCGGCTCGTCGATGGACCAGACCGCCGCGATGCCGCCGATCCGTTCGGGAGCCACGCCGGTGGCCCCCGTGCAGCGACCGGTGTCCGGGCAGCAGACGGCGGCGCCCGTGCAGCGTCCCGTCTCCGGGCAGCAGACGGCCCAGGTCCGGCCGGTGACCGGCGGGCAGCCGGCCGCCGCGCACCAGGGCCACGCCGTGGAGCAGGGCCACGCCGCGGAGCAGGGGCACACCGCGGTGCTGCCGCCGGTCGTGGGCCGGTGGAGCCCCGCCCAGGCGCTCGACCCGGCCACCCCGCTGGCCGACCTGGCGAAGATCGTGCAGGAGTCGCCGCACCTGCGTCCGCAGGTCGCCGCCAACCCGTCGACCTACCCCGCGCTGCTCGACTGGCTGGGCGCCCTCGGCGACCCGCAGGTCGACGCCGCGCTGCGCAACCGCCGCTGACCTCCCGCACCACCCGCTGGCCGGTACCAGCCGGCCGCCACCGCCGGCCGGGCGCGTCGAGTCCTCGACCCGCTCGGCCGGTGAGGAGTCCGCATCCTGGGCGGGTCTGGTGTGGGGATCCGGCGCGGGGAGTACAGTGACGGCGTGCGCCCTACGGTGATCCTTCTCCTTCGCTGCCGCGACGAGGCCTAGACAGGCCGGTCCCTCGTCGCGGAGGCTTGGTGTGCCGGCCAACCTCACCGAGCGAAGGACACATGATGGAGAACAGCATCACCGCCACCACCCCCGGCGGAGTTCACGACGTAGCAGTGCACGGCGCAGCGGGCGGGATCATCGAAGACAACCCGCAGCAGTCGTCGGGCATGCCGATCCAGAAGTACCAGCCGTTCCACGAGCAGATCCGTGTGGACATCCCCGACCGCACCTGGCCCACCAAGCGCATCGAGCAGGCTCCGCGCTGGTGCGCGGTCGACCTGCGGGACGGCAACCAGGCCCTCATCGAGCCGATGGACCCGGAGCGCAAGCTCCGCATGTTCGAGCTGCTGGTGTCGATGGGCTACAAGGAGATCGAGGTCGGCTTCCCGTCGGCCAGCCAGACCGACTACGACTTCGTCCGCAAGCTCATCGAGGAGAACCGGATCCCCGACGACGTCGTGATCCAGGTGCTCACCCAGGCGCGTGCCCACCTCATCGAGCGCACGTACGAGTCCCTGACCGGTGCCAAGCAGGCGATCGTGCACCTGTACAACTCGACGTCCGTGCTGCAGCGCGAGGTCGTGTTCCGGTCCGACCAGGACGGCATCGTCGACATCGCGCTGGACGGCGCCAAGCTGTGCCGCAAGCTCGAGGAGACCCTCCCGGACACGCGGATCTACTACGAGTACTCGCCCGAGTCGTACACGGGGACCGAGCTCGAGTTCGCCGCGCGGATCTGCAACGAGGTCATCGAGGTCTTCGAGCCGACGCCGGAGCGCAAGGTCATCATCAACCTGCCGGCCACCGTCGAGATGGCGACGCCCAACGTCTACGCCGACTCGATCGAGTGGATGAGCAGGAACCTGAACCACCGCGAGAACGTCATCCTCTCGCTGCACCCGCACAACGACCGCGGCACCGCCGTCGCTGCCGCCGAGCTGGGCTACCTGGCCGGTGCCGACCGCATCGAGGGCTGCCTGTTCGGCAACGGTGAGCGCACCGGCAACGTCGACCTCGTGACGCTGGGCCTGAACCTGTTCTCGCAGGGGATCGACCCGCAGATCGACTTCGGCGACATCGACGAGATCCGTCGCACGGTGGAGCACTGCAACCAGATGCCCGTCCACGAGCGCCACCCGTACGTGGGCGACCTGGTGTTCACGGCGTTCTCCGGCTCGCACCAGGACGCCATCAAGAAGGGCTTCGAGCACATGGCCGGGCGCGCGGAGGCGGCCGGCGTCGGCGTCGACGACCTGCACTGGGGCGTGCCGTACCTGCCGATCGACCCGCGCGACGTCGGGCGCTCGTACGAGGCCGTCATCCGGGTCAACTCGCAGTCCGGCAAGGGCGGCGTGTCCTACCTGCTCAAGAGCGAGCACAACCTGGACCTGCCGCGCCGCCTGCAGATCGAGTTCTCCCACGCCGTGCAGAAGGTGACCGAGACGCAGGGCACCGAGGTGACCGGCGCGGACATCTGGCGCATCTTCACGGACGAGTACCTGCCCGTCGAGGAGGGCGCGCCGTCCGGCCTGGAGCACTGGGGGCGGCTCACGCTGCGCGGCACCCGCGCGGTGTCGGCGGAGGGCGAGCAGGACACCCTCGAGGTCGACGTGCTGGACCGCGGCCAGGAGCTGACGCTGACCGGTACCGGCAACGGCCCCATCGACGCGTTCGTGAACGCGATCGCGCAGGTCGGCGTCGACGTACGCGTCCTGGACTACACCGAGCACGCCCTGTCCGAGGGCGGCGACGCGAGCGCGGCGGCCTACGTCGAGTGCGCGGTCGGCGACGACGTCCTGTGGGGCGTCGGCATCGACCCGTCCATCACGCTCTCATCGCTGAAGGCCATCGTCTCGGCGGTCAACCGAGCCGACCGAACGGCCTGACCCACGACCGTTGAGTGCTGGATATTCGCCCCTGCGCCGGCCCTGGAGGGGCGAATATCCAGCACTCAGCGAAGGCGGGTGTAGCTGGCCTCGAAACCGTCCGCCTGCTCCGTGTAGGTTCTCTCGTCGCAGGTGTACTGCAGCTCCTGGGTCGGGGTGTTCGGCTGGCGCTCGGTGCTCTCCCCGGCGAGGGCGATGGTGACCTTGACGTCCCGGAAGTCCGAGCCCGACGTCGTCAGCACGCCGTCGTCGCTGGTCGAGACGATGTACTTCGCGGTGCCGCTCCAGGTCTCGGTCAGCTCGCCGATCGAGGTCTTGGCGCGGGCCGGCTGGGCGTCGTCGTACCGGACCAGCTGCGTGCCGTCCGCGCGGAACTCCGTCACGCGGCCGTCGAAGCCGGTGGCGTCCACGGTCTCGTCGAGCGCGTTGATCCGCATGGCGGTGGTCAGGTTGTCCAGCCGCCACTCGCCCACCAGGCACTCGTCGATGACCGCCGACGGCTCGGGGGAGGCGGACGGCGTGCCGTCGGCGCCGGCCTCCGGGCTGCCGGACGGCATCCCGAGCGTGATCGCGGTGGCCACCGCGCCGACGACCAACACGGTCGCGGCGGCGACGATCCAGGTGACCGGCCGGGACAGGACGCTCCGGCGCTCGTCCGGCTCGGTCGCGGGCTCGGTCGCCGGCTCCGCCGGTGCCGGCGTCCGCTCCACCTTCAGCACGGTCGCGTCGTCGTCCCGCAGTGCGGTGGCGTCGTCGTCGGCGGGGGCGGGCCCCGGCGTGATCTTCGTGGTCGCGGTCCGGAAGCCTGCGGGCACGTCGTTCAGGAAGTCCAGCACCTCCTGCAGGTCCGGCCGGGCCTCGGGGTCCTTGTCGAGGCAGGCCCGCACGAGCGGGAGCAGCCAGGCCGGGCAGGCGCTGAGGTCCGGCTCCTCGTGGACCACGCGGTAGTAGACGACGGTGGTGTCGCCCTCGCCGAACGCCCGCTGGCCGGTCGCGGCGTAGAGCGCCACGGCACCCAGCGCCCAGATGTCGGCGGCGGGGGTCGCGATGCTGCCGCGGATCTGCTCCGGCGCCATGAAGGACGGCGTGCCGACCTTCAGCCCGGTGCGTGTCAGCGACGTCGAGTCCGACGCCTGGGCGATGCCGAAGTCGATGACGAACGGGCCGTCCTGGCCGATCAGGATGTTGGATGGCTTGAGGTCTCTGTGCACGATGCCGACCTGGTGCACGGCCCGCAGCGCCTCCGCCACGCCGGCCACCACACGGCGCACGTCGGCCTCGGGCAGCGGGCCCCCGGCCTGCACGACGGCGGTGAGCGCCGGCCCCTCGACGTACTCGACGGCGAGCCACGGCTGGGCGCCGTCGGGATCGGCGTCGATCAGCGTGGCGAGATATCGGCCGCGCACCTTCATCGCCGCGGCGGCCTCTCTGCGGAACCGGGTACGGAACTCCGGGTCCTGGACGAACTCCTTCAGGATGGCCTTGAGAGCCAGCTTCCGTCCGGTACGGGTTTCAGCGAGGTACACCACTCCCATTCCGCCTGCGCCGATCCGTCCGAGAAGCTGATAACCACCCAGCTCCTGCGGGTCCGACGGTTCGAGCGGGTGGATCTGCGGGGCTGCCCCTGAGCCTGGCACGATCATGGGGGAAACATACCCGATGTCCTTGAATTCACCCGGCATATCAGCGAGGGTGATCGGGCATCTGCTCGGAGAGCGGGCAACTACACAGAGATACCAGTTACAGGGGGACACATGAAGAGGAAGTTCGTGAGCCGGGCGCTCCCGTCCGCGCTCGTCGCCGGCGGTCTGATCCTCGCGGGCGCCACGTCCGCGACGGCGGCCGACGACACGCCGGTCGAGCACTCGACGGGCGGCCTTGGGGGACTCCTCACGGGCACCGTCGACTCCGTCGTCGGCAAGGACGGCGCGGTCGACACCACGCTCAACCAGGTCTCGGACACGGTCGAGCAGGTCACCAAGGAGGAGGGCGCCGTCGACGACACCGTGAAGGGTGTCACCGGCGTGGTCAGCTCGGCGGCCGGCAAGGACGGCGCGGTCGAGGACGTCGTCAAGGGTGTGACCGGCGGCGGCACGTCGG
Source organism: Promicromonospora xylanilytica (assembly GCF_054782895.1). Taxonomy (NCBI): domain Bacteria; kingdom Bacillati; phylum Actinomycetota; class Actinomycetes; order Micrococcales; family Promicromonosporaceae; genus Promicromonospora; species Promicromonospora xylanilytica. Next base: position 164,817 of record NZ_BAAGRP010000004.1, on the reverse strand, counting down.
CGGCGTCCGACCAGGTCGTCGCCACGAAGGCGGCCGCGCCGTCGCCCAACGCGGGTGGCCCGGTCGAGGACGTCGTCAACGGTGTCACGGGTGCGGTCAACGCGGTGGCCGGCGAGAACGGTGCCGTGGACGACGTGCTGGGCGCCGACGCGCCCGAGCAGGGTGTGACGGACAACCTGCCCGCCGAGATCATCAACGACATCGGCTCGATCGGCGAGAACGTCGGCAACGCCGACGTGCCCGGCACGATCGGTGCGGTCGCTGGCCCGGACGGCGTCGTGGACGACCTGTTGGAGAGCCCCTCCTACGCCAGCAACCCGGGCGGAAGCGACCCGGGTGACGGCGGCGACGGCGGCTCGGGTGACGGCGGTTCGGGTGACGGCGGCGACGGCGGCTGGGACGACGGCGGCTGGGACAACGGTGCCGGCGACGGCGACGGGGGCACGCTCCCGATCGGCTACCCGGGCACGGGCGGCTCCGGCGCCGGGATGAACCCCGTCGCGCCGATCCAGTCCGCCGGGGAGGCGCAGGCGCCGGGCGCGCTGGCGCAGACCGGTGGCGAGGTCGTCGGCGTGGCCGCTGCCGGCCTCGTCCTCACGGCGGCGGGTGCGGCGATGGTCCGCGCGCGGCGTCGGATGCTCGAGATCCAGAGCTGACCGCAGCGATCCAGCACCACCCACGACAGGGGCCCAGGTCACCCGGTGACCTGGGCCCCTGTCGTGGATGGTGACCGGCGCCTGGGGGCTACAGCGTGCGGTACGCCTCGGCCAGCGCGGGGTAGTAGTCGCCGAAGTCGATCGCGGCCGGGTCGCCGCCCGTCTCGGCGGCAACCAGCCGGTCCAGGTAGTACTCCCAGCCGGGGCCGACGTTCTCGGCCATGGACGGATCGTCCATCGACTGGGCAAAGGTGAGCGTGGTGACGCCGTCCGCCTCGGACAGGTCGAGCCTCAGGTGCCAGGTGGCCGGCGTGTGCTCGTCGTAGGCCATGTGGGACGTGAGCTCGAGTCGGGCCGGCGCGTCGCACACGTTGATCGTGTACTCCTCGGCCTCGACGCCCTCACCCTCGAAGAGCATCTCGAACCGCACGGTCCCCTGTGCGGGGTCCCCGGTCCAGCGGCCGATCCAGCGGGCCAGACGCTCCGGCTCCGTGATCGCCGCCCACACGTCCTCGATGCCGGCGCGGAACGTGCGGGTGAGGACGACGTACGTGCCGTCGGCGCGCTGCTCTTTTCGGCCGGTGGCCGTCGGGCTGGTGCTCATGCTGTCTCCTCGTCGTCGTGCTGCGGGTCGCCGTGCGCTGTGCCGGCCGCCGCCCGGCGGTCCCTGCCGGCGCGTCGCACCTCCAGGTCCAGCCCGTCGAGCGCGTGCTCCCCGAAGGGCGGTGCGGGCGCCAGCTCGGCGAGGAGCGCGCAGACGGGCGCGAGCCCGGCCCGGTCCAGCCGGTAGTGCCGCTCCCGGCCGACGTCGTCGGCGGTCACGAGCCCCGCCGAGCCGAGGGCGCTGAGGTGCTTGCTGATGGCCGGGCGGCTGATCGGGTGGGTGGACGCCATGTCGACCACCCGTGCGGGCCCGGACGCGAGCTGCCGGAGCAAGTCGCGGCGGACCGGGTCGGCGAGGGCGGCGAAGGCATCCATGGGCACATTGGTAACCCTGCGGTTACCAATCTGTCAAGGGCCCGCGTTCGCCGGTGAGCGACGTCCGACGGATCGCACCCGCGTGGGCGCGATCCGGGTGACGAGCACCCCCGCGAGGCTCACCAGGAACCCCGCCACCGTGAGCGGCGGCAGGTGCTCCCCGAACATGGCCCAGGCCCACGCAGCCGAGACCGCCGGGGTGAGGTACAGCCAGGTGCTCACCGCGACCGGCCCCCGTGTGCGCAGCACGTACAGGTACATGCCGTAGCCGCCGAGGAACGCCAGGCCCACCAGCCAGGCGACCGCCAGCCAGAACGACGGGTCGGCGGGCGGAGCGGCCTGCCCGCTCGCGAACGCCACCAGAGCGAAGAGCGCGAGCGCGACCACGCTCTGCACGGCCAGGGAGTCCAGCACGTCGTGCTGGCGCTGGTCGCGCGCAGGCCACAGGTCGCCGAGCACGGTGGCGGCCGAGAGCGACAGCATGCCCGCGAGTGCCCAGAGCGCCCCGCCGGCACCGGTCCCGGCGACCGCGCCGGGACCGACGGCCAGCGCCACGCCCAGGAACCCGATCGCCAGGCCCACCCCTTGGCGGCGCCCTCCGCGGTGCCCGAACCCGGACAGGACGGTGGCGACCAGGGCGGGCTGCAGCGAGGCGAGCAGGGCGGCGGTCCCGGCGGGTAGCCCTTCCTCGACCGCACGGAAGACGCCGTAGAGGTAGCCCGCCTGCCCCAGGGCGCCGAGCACGGCCTCCCGCCGGAGGTAGCTCAGCCGGTACCGGCGCCGGAGTGCGAGCACCGCCACGAGCATCAGGGGAGCGGCGACCACGTAGCGCCACAGCAGCGTGGTCGTGGCGGGGGCGGACGGGGCGGCGAAGGTGGCACCGACGAAGCCGGAGCTCCACAGCACCACGAGCAGGGCGGGGGCGATGTGTCGGAGGAGGCGCACTGGCATGGCGGCAGGTAACCATACTGGTCGGTATACTCGCAGTGCACCCGATGAGGTGCGCCAAGGGCCAGCAGCTTCGTAAGGACCCGCATGCCGCGACGTGAACCCAACCCGCACACCCCGGCCGGTGAGCGCATCCTCGCGACGGCGGGCGAGCTCTTCTACGCCCGTGGCATCCGCGGCGTCGGTGTGGACCTGATCGCCGACCAGGCGGGTGTCACCAAGAAGACCCTCTACGACCGGTTCGGCTCCAAGGACGCGCTGGTGGCCGCCTACCTGACGCGCAGGCACGAGCGCTGGGTGGAGTGGTTCGGGGAGCGGCTCGCGGCCCGCGGCGGTCTCCGACCGGGCGCCGACCAGGTGCTCGCGGTGCTGGAGATCGCGGAGGAGTGGGCTCAGGCGAACCTGCGGGGCTGTGCGTTCGTGAACGCGCACGCCGAGGTGGGCGGGACCGACCATCCGGCCAACGCCGTGATCCTGGCCGACAAGCTCTACATGCTCGGTGTGTTCACCGGCCTGCTGCGCGACGCGGGGCACGCCGGCGCGGAGGAGGTCGGCGCCCAGCTCCACCTGCTCTACGAGGGCGCGCTGGTCGCGCACACGACCCGCGCGCAGCCGGGCGCGTTCGCCACCGCCCGGGCGGCGGCGCGGGGGCTGCTCGCACAGCCCGGCTGAGGCGTCTGACGAGCAGGGCTTCCCGTGCGGGCTCCGCTGCGATATTTTGTTAACGGTACCGGTCCGATAATAAAAGGAGCAGTGATGGCAGACGAGGCCACCGACGTGCTCGTGGTCGGTGCGGGCCCCACCGGCCTCGCGCTGGCGTGCGGGCTCCGCCTCCAAGGAGTCGGCGTGCGGGTCGTGGACCGCATGCCCGCTCCGGCGACCACGTCGCGTGCCAACTTCGTGCACGTGCGGGGATCCGAGGTGCTCGACCGGCTCGGCGCGCTCGGTGAGCTGCCCGAACGTTCGGTGCGGGCGATGCGGATCACCACCTACCTGGGCGACAGGCCGGTGATGCGCCTCCGCTTCGGCGACCCCGGCCTGCGCACCGCCGCGCCACCGATGGTCGTCTCGCAGGCCCACGTGGAGGCCGAGCTGCGCCGTCGCCTGGCGGAGCTGGGCGTGACACCCGAGTGGGGTGCGGCGCTCGCGGGCCTCGCACAGGACGGCGACGGCGTGACCGCGCGGCTCGACGACGGGCGGGCCGTGCGCGCCCGGTGGCTCGTCGGCTGTGACGGGACCGGCAGCGCCGTCCGGAGCGTCGCCGGCATCGGCGCCCCTGGCGTGCGCCTCAGCGAGCGGTTCCTGCTGGCGGACGTGCACCTGGACTGGGACGTGGACCGGGCGGGTACGTCCGGGTGGGTGCACCCGACCGGGATGCTCGGCGCCATGCCGATGCCCGACGACGACGGGCGGGCCGACCTGTGGCGGCTGATCGCGTACGACCCGCGGAGCGCCCCGGAGGAGACCGCCCCGGGCGGCGCCGGGCCGGACGGGCCGAGGGCGACCGACGCCTACGGGCGGCGCAGCCGGCTGACCGAGGAGCAGATCCTGGACCGGTTCCGCGAGATCCTGCCCGAGCGCACCGGCCGCGAGGTGTGGGTGCTGGACAGCGAGTGGCTGTCCGAGTTCACGATCCACCGCCGGCTCGCCGACCGGTACCGGAGCGGCCGGGTCCTCATCGCCGGTGACGCGGCGCACGCGCACGCGCCGTTCGGCGGGCAGGGCATGCTGACCGGCCTCGGCGACGCCGAGAACCTCGCCTGGAAGCTCGCCCTCGTGGTGCGCGGCCTGGCGTCCGACGCGCTGCTGGACACCTACGAGGCCGAACGCCGTCCGCTGGCCACCGACGTGCTGCGCGGGACGGCCAACGTGACGCGGGTCAACGTGGCGCAGAGCCCGGTCGGCAGGTTCGTGCGGGACCAGGTGGTGATCCGGCTCTTCAACCTGCCGTGGGTCCAGCGCTGGGTCACGTTCACCACCTCCCAGCTCTGGGTGAGCTACCGGTCCGGTCCGCTGGGTGCCGCGCGCGCCGAGCGGCTGGCCGCGCGCCTCGGGCGGCGGACGTGCGTCGGCGACCGCGTGCCGAACCTCGGTTGCGCCCGCGCGGACGGGACACCGACCACCCTGCACGCCGAGCTCGGCGGGCGCTGGGCGCTGCTCGTGCCGCCGTCGGACGGCGAGCCGGGCGCGGAGCCGGACGGCATGCCGGGCGCCAGGTCCGAGGACGGCGAGCCGACCCGGCTCACCCGGACCGACGGCGTCGCCGAGGCATGGCTCGTGCGACCCGACGGGCACCTCGCCTGGCGGGGCGCGGACCCCGCCGAGTCGGGACCGCGGCTCGCCGAGCTCCTGCGCACCGGGCGGACCCGGTGACCACCGCCGACACACGCCGCGGCCGTGGACGCCCCCGCGACCCCCGCACCGACGAGTCGATCCTGCGGGCGGCGCTCGAGCTGTTCACCGAGCACGGCCACGCCGGCACCAGCATCGAGCAGATCGCGCGGCGAGCGGGCGTCGGCAAGCTCACGGTGTACCGGCGCTGGGAGAGCAAGGACGAGCTCATCGCCGCGGCCGTCGAGTCGGCACGCGGCGAGATCCCCAGCCCCGGAACCGACGACCTGGCCGGCCTGTCGTACGCCGAGATCTCCCAGGTGATCGCCGACGCCCTGCCCGTCAGCGCGCGGACCCTCGCCGAGCCCGCCTACCGCGCGATGCTCGCGCAGGTCTTCGGCTCGACGGTCACCCACCCCGGCCTCATGGCGGCCTTCTGGCAGAACCACATCCTGCCCCGGCGCCGCACCGCGCACCTGGCGCTCTCGCGCGCCGTCGAGGAGGGGGTGCTGCCGCCGGAGACCGACATCGAGGCGCTCATCGACATGACCGTCGGCGCGGTCCTCTACCGGCTCCTGCGCCCCGAGCCGCCCGACGCCGACGAGCTGCTCGCCTACCTGCGCGCCGTCTACACGCAGGCCGGGATGATCCAGGAGAAGTGAGGGCGGCCCCACCTGCCCCGTCGTCGGCGTGCGAGTGGACCGCGACCGCGTGACCGTGGCACTGACGGGTACCAGACGGACGGGAGAGGCATCATGACGCACGTGACGGCAACAAGGCGCCCCCGCGGCGCCCACCAGTGGCTTGCCCTCGTGGTCGGCGTGGTCTACCTGCTGGTGGGGATCGCCGGCTTCTTCGTGACCGGCTTCGACATGGCCGGGTTCATGGAGCACGACCCCGGCGCGACACTGCTGGGCTTCGCCATCAACCCGCTGCACAACATCGTGCACCTGGTGATCGGAATCCTGGGTATCGGCGCGTGGTCCAGGTCGGCCAGTGCCCGCACCTTCGGCTGGCTGCTCCTGATCGGTTACGGCGCCGTGTTCGTCTACGGCCTGTTCGCCGTGAACGACCCGGAGATCAACTTCCTGAACATCAACCAGGCCGACAACTGGCTGCACCTCGGCAGCGCCCTCGTCGGTCTCCTCATCGCCGTGTGGCCGGCTCCGGCCCGCGTCGTCGAGCAGCCCGGGAGCACGGAGTCGATGCCCCCAGACGTCCGGGACCCGCGCACGGGCGGGACCATGCCACGAGACGCCTACGACCAGCGCACGGGCGGGACGGTGCCGCCGGAGGCGCGGGACCCGCGCACGGGCGGGACGGTGCCGCCGGAGGCCCAGGACCCGCGCACGGGTCGGACGATGCCACCGGAGGTCCGGGACCCGCGCACCGGCGAAGCGGGGCCGCCGCCCCGCTAGTCTCATATGGGTGACCCGCATCGCCGTACTCTCCGACATCCACGGCAACACCCCGGCGCTCACGGCGGTCCTCGCCGCCGTCGACGCCGAGGGGGTCGATCTCGTGCTGAACCTCGGGGACATCGTCTCCGGCGCCGTCGACCCGCGCGGCACCCTCGACCTGCTCGCCGAACGTCCCGAGATCGTGACGGTCCGCGGCAACCACGAGCGGCAGGTCCTGACACTGCCCTACGACGAGATGGGCGGCTCGGACCAGGTCGCCTCCCGTGTGCTGAACGACGCCGACCGCACGTGGCTCGGCTCGCTCCCGCTCACCGTCGTCCCGGTCCCCGGCGTGCTCGCCTTCCACGCGGTGCCCGGCGACGACGCCACCTATCTCACCCAGACCGTCGTCCCGCGGTCGACGGAGCACCCGCAGGGTGTCCGCGAGGCGACGGACGGCGAGCTCGTCGAACGCCTCGGGGCGGCCTACGGGGCATACGGGCTGTACCTGTGCGGACACACGCACCAGGCGCGCACCCGCGACCTGCCGGACGGGTCGCTGCTGGTCAACCCCGGCAGTGTCGGCTGGCCGGCCTACACGGACGAGACGCCGCACCCGCACCGGGTCGAGACGGGTTCGCCGGAGGCCCGGTTCGCGATCGTGTCCCAGGCGGCGGACGGCGGCGGCTGGACGGCCCGCCTGCTCGCCGTGTCGTACGACCACGAGGGCGCGGCGGCGCAGGCGGACCGGCTCGGCCGGCCGGACGTCGCGCACATGCTGCGCACGGGGCAGGTGCCCTGACGGCTCGGTGTAGCGCGACCTCGCGACGGAACCCTAGATTTGGCCCCGTGGACCTTCCCATGAGCACGTTGATCGGCTCCGAGCGGGTACTGGTCGAGGGGGAGCTGCGCCCGGCGGTCCTGCGGGTCGAGGGCGACCGGATCGCGCAGGTCTGGTGGGGCACCTCGGACCCCGACCGGATCGCGGCCGCCGGCGACGACATGCTCGGTGCCCCGTCCGCCCCCGCTGCCTCGACCTGGCGGCTGGGCGACCGCGTGATCCTGCCCGGCATGGTCGACACGCACGTGCACGCCGCACCGGACGGTGCCGACCCGGAAGACTTCACGTCGGCCGCCCGGACCGCCGCGCACGCCGGCGTCACCACGGTCGTGGACCTGCCGTTCCGCTCGGCGGTGCCCACCACCACGGTGGCGGCGCTGCGCGCGAAGCAGTCGGCGGCACGGTCGGCGTCGGCCCACTGCGACGTCGCCTTCTGGGGCGCCGCCCTGCCCGGGAACGTCGACGACCTGGAACGGCTCCTCGACGCGGGCGCCGTGGGCTTCACCTGCTTCGTCGCCGGCTCCGGTGACCCGGAGCTGCCACCGCTCGCGCCGGACGAGCTGCTCACCGTGCTGGACCGCCTCGTCCGGTTCGACGGGCTGCTGGCGGCGCCCGCCGAGGACGCGACGGTGGGGACGCTGCTCGACGCCGTGCGGGAGACGGGGGCCCGCACCCACCTGCTGCACGTGTCCTCGCCGAAGGTGCTCGACCTGCTCGCGGAGGCGAAGGAGGAAGGGCTCCCCGTCACCGCCGAGACCTGCCACCACCACCTGGTGCTCGCCCCCGGAGAGACACCTGGCGGGAACACCATCGCCAGGTGCTGCCCGCCGGTCCGCGACCGGGGCGACCAGGACGCCCTGTGGGACGGTCTGCGCGTCGGGGCCCTGGACAGCGTGGTCGGTGTGGCCGGCGGGACCGGCGCGGCCGCCCGCGCCGAGGGCTCCGGCCTCCCGGGATTCGTCACCCTCGCCGCCGCGGCCGGCAGCCGGGGCGTCGCCTTGCCGGAGGTGTCCCGCTGGACGTCGGCGAGCACCGCCGCCCTCGCCGGCCTGGACCGGGGGGACCGGCCCAAGGGGACGATCACCGAGGGCGCGGCCGCGGACCTGTTCGTCTACGACCCCGTCGCCGGGGCCGTGACCGACACGCTGGCCGGCGGAAGGCTCGTGGTCTCCTCGGCGGCCGGCTAGCCGCGCCGGTCGCGGTAGGTCGGTGTGGGAGCATCGGGAAGTGGTTCATCCCAGTGGCAAGCCTGATCCCCGGACGCCCGCCCCTGCCGACGACGACGTCTGGCTCGCCCGCGCCGTCGACGTCGCGACGGGGAACGTGGCCGACGGCGGTGGCCCCTTCGGGGCCGTCGTCGTGCGCGCGGGAGCCGAGGTCGTGGCCGAGGGGAACCGCGTGACCCGCGACCTCGATCCCACGGCGCACGCCGAGGTGGTGGTGATCCGGGCCGCCTGCCGTGCCCTGAACACGTTCTCCCTGGCCGGCGCCACGCTCTACGCGTCGTGCGAGCCCTGCCCGCTGTGCCTGGCCGCGGCGCTGTGGGCCCGGGTGGACCGGATCGTGTTCGCCGCGAACCGCTACGACGCGGACGAGGCGGGCTTCGACGACCGCGAGTTCTACGAGCTGCTCGCGCGTGACCGCTCGACGTGGCCGAGCCCCGTCGTCGAGCACCGGATCGCCCGGGCGGGAGAACCCTTCGCGGCATGGCGGGCACACCCCACCCGCGCGGGCTACTGACGAGAACGGTGTTCGCGTCGCGCGAATCGGTGCACACGATCGCGTTCCCACCAGCCCGTCGGTGTGGATCTCGTTACGCTGGCCGTGCGCGACGAGCATGAGCCGGAGGTGGCCCGATGAACGCAGCGGCCTGGGCCGTCCTCCTCACCGTCCTGGTGTCCGGTTGGGTGGTGCTCGACGGCGCGGTCCAGGGAGCCGGTGCGACCCTGCTGCAGGAGCGCAACCATGACGGCAGCGACCGTCGGCGGGCGCCCGCCGAGCGGCGCGTGGTGCTCGGGGCCGTCGCGCCGATGCTCGTGCCCGGTGAGGTGTGGCTCGTGGCGGCGATCGCCGTGCTGGTCGGCGTGTTCCCGTACGCGGGGGCGGACCTGCTCGACGCCGCGTCCCCCGTGGCGATCGCGCTGATCGCGTCGTGGGTACTGCGCGACGTGGCGATCTGGCTGCGCAGCAGGTGGCTCAAGCGGGTCTGGCGGGACGGGTGGGACATCCTGCTGGTGGTGGCGAGCATCGTGCTGGCGGGCAGCTGGGGCGCGCTGCTCGGCGCGGCTTGGGGGAGCGGTCTGGCGGCGCTGGTGCTCGGCATCGTCGCCGTGGTGGTCACGCGCCTGCACGGCGACGCCGTCGTCGCGTGGCGGCTGCGCCGTGCGGGCCCGCTGCCGGTGATCGTCACCTCCGTGATGATCATGGCTCCCGCGGTGGGTACGGCCGTGGCGGCGTGGCCACGGCTCGTCGAGGGCGGGATCTCCCCGGAGACGATGGCCGCGTACGGGATCGGCGCGGCCGTGGTGGTGCCGCTGGCTCTCGCGCTGCAGGGCCTCGCGTGGAGGCTCGTGTCCCGTCCGCTGAGCAGGCGGGACACGTCGTTCTTCTGACCGGCAGCCGGACTCTCGCCACCGACCGGGGCGAGATGCCGGTAAAGTCCTGCTCACCATGACGATGAAGAACCGCATTGTCTGCGCGCTGCTCGGCGCGCTGGCTTTCGCCACCGCGACCCTTCTCCTGCCGTGGCTCCCGGACGCGCTCGTGGGACTGCTCGGCACCGGCGGTGTGCTGCTGTTCCTGGCCGCGCTGGTGCTGCCGACGAACACGCGGCAGCCACCGGTGCACAGCCTGTCGATCCTCGACAAGGGCTACCTGACACCCGCCGAGATCCACCAGGTCCTCGGCATCTGGCTGCCGTCGGGCAGCTCGGCCCTCGACGCGCGGGACGCGCAGTGGACCGTCGCCCGGCACGTCGCCAAGTGGCGCGCCGACCATGTGGTCAACGTCATGGACTACCACGGCGTGGTCGCCGAGCGCCGGATCGAGCTGCTGTCCGTGGTGCAGTGGATCGGCGTGCACCTGCTGCCCGCCTTCCTCGGCCTGATGTTCCTGATCCCGACGCTGGCGCTCAGCGGGTTCGAGAAGATCGGGAACAACTTTCTGCAGACGATGCTGCTCTTCGCGATCTGGGGCACCGTCGCGCTGATCGCCCGCGGCGTGATGGAGAAGCACCTGATCCACCGGTTCGTGTGGGAGCCGGAGCTGACGCCGGACGGTACGCGGTTCGTCGAACGCTGAGCGCTCGTGAAGGTCTTGGGCCGCTGACGCGCGGCGTGCAGGAGTGTCGGTGAGTAGGGGCAGAATGGCTGCGTGCCCCTGTACCGAGACGACGCGATCGTGCTGCGCACCCACAAGCTGGGTGAGGCGGACCGCATCATCACGTTCCTGACGCGGGAGCACGGCAAGGTGCGGGGTGTGGGCAAGGGCGTGCGGCGCACGTCGTCCAAGTTCGGGGCGCGGCTGGAGCCGTTCATGGCGGTCGACGTGCAGTTCCACACCGGCCGCAGCCCACGTCCCGGCATGGGGCTCGACACCGTGACGCAGGTGGAGACCATCGGGGCGTACGCCCGCCGCATCTGCGAGGACTACGCCCTGTACACCGCCGGCACCGTGATGCTGGAGGCCGCCGACCGCCTCGTCGCGCAGGAGCACGAGCCGGCGGTGCAGCAGTACTGGCTGCTCGCCGGCGGGCTGCGGGCACTGTCGGAGCGGCACCACGACGCCAACCTGGTGCTCGACTCGTACCTGCTGCGCGCGCTCGCGGTGGCGGGCTGGGCGCCGTCGTTCGAGGACTGCGCGCGCTGCGGCGAGCCGGGGCCGCACCACTCGTTCAACGTGGCGCAGGGCGGTGCCGTGTGCCCACGCTGCCGGCCGCCGGGCTCCACCGCGCCCGCGCCGGAGACCTTCGCCCTGCTGTCCTCGCTGCTCGCAGGGGACTGGGCGACCGCCGACGCGTCCGACGCGCGGCACCGCAAGGAGGCGAGCGGCCTCGTCGCCGCCTATGGGCAGTACTACCTGGAGAGAACGTTGCGATCGTTGAAGATGGTGGAGCGCTGATGGCCCGGACCCCGAGCCGGGACCTGGTGAAGCCCTATCCGCACCCCTCGGGCGTGCAAGCCCCGCGCATCCCCAAGGAGTTCGTGCCACGGCACGTCGCCGTCGTCATGGACGGCAACGGGCGGTGGGCCAACGCCCGGGGCCTGCCCCGCATCGAGGGGCACCGCGCGGGCGAGAAGTCTCTGCTCGACGTCGTCGCGGGCGCCGTCGACGTCGGCGTCGAGTACGTCTCCGCGTACGCGTTCAGCACCGAGAACTGGAAGCGCTCGCCCGAGGAGGTGCGCTTCCTGATGAACTTCACGCAGGAGGTGATGCAGCGCCAGTGCGACGTGATGGCGTCGTGGGGCGTGCGGATCCGCTGGGCCGGGCGCCGTCCGAAGCTGTGGAAGTCGGTGATCAACGTGCTCCAGGAGGCGGAGGAGCGCACCAAGCACAACGACCTCTGCACCCTGACGATGTGCGTCAACTACGGCGGCCGGGCGGAGCTGGCCGATGCGGCGGCGGCCATGGCCCGCGACGCCGCCGCCGGCCGGCTGGACCCGAAGCGGGTCAACGAGAAGACCGTGCAGAAGTACCTGTACCTGGCCGACCTGCCCGACGTGGACCTGTTCCTGCGGTCGTCCGGCGAGCAGCGCACGTCCAACTTCATGCTGTGGCAGGCGGCCTACGCCGAGATGGTGTTCCTCGACGAGCCGTGGCCCGACGTCGACCGTCGGCACCTCTGGCGGGCCGTCGAGGAGTACGCGAAGCGCGACCGCCGCTACGGCGGCGCCCTGGACACCCCCACGCCGAAGTAGTCATCTGGCGAGGTAGTCACTTGGCGAGGTAGTCATGCAGCGAGGTAGTCACCCAGCGCGAACCGGGCGACTACCTCGCCAGACGACTACCTCGCCAGACGACTACCTCGCCAGACGACTACCTCGGCGGGGCCGGGCTACTCGCCCAGGACGTCAGCGAGCTCGTCGACGAGGGCGGGCACGCCGTCCGGGTAGTCGTACGACAGCGCGGTCGGCGGGCCGACCGACGAGACGGGGATGGTGCCGGCGAGCTGAGCGAGCTTGCCTGCCTTGACGGCCGGGATCGCCTGCAGCTCGGGCTTGTCCGGAACCTCGGCCGCGAGCTCCTCGGTCTGGGAGTAGTTCACCACGACGTCCGACTCGAGCTTGTCCAGCTCCTCGTAGGACAGGGTGTACGTGAACTCCTTACCGCCAGTGGTGTCCAGCTCGTCGACCGCCGGGGCGGTCGTGAAGCCGAGGCGCTCGAGGAAGCCGGCACGCGCGTCGGACGAGTTGTACACGTACACGGAGCCGAGGTCCGGCGAGTCCCAGATCGCTGCGATGGTCTTGCCCTCGAACTCCGGGTGCTCGTTCGCGAGCCCGGCGAGATACTCGTCGATGTCAGCCAGCACCTGCTCGCCCGCGGCACTGCGGCCGAGCGCCTCTGCGGTCAGCGTGATCGTGTCTTCCCAGGACGTCTGCCAGGGGCCGTCGGGGTACGCGACGACCGGTGCGATCTCGCTGAGCAGGTCGTACTGCTCCTGCGTGATGCCCGAGTAGGTGGCGACGATGACGTCGGGCTCCGCTGCCGCGAACTCCTCGTACGGCACGGTCGCGCCGGCCTCCGCGTCCGTCAGGACGGTGGGCAGGTCCATGCCGGCCTCGGTGTACGCGTCCTCGACCCACGGCAGCAGGTTGCCCTCGCCGACGGTCCAGGTCTGCTCGGCGACGGCGACGGGGTGGACGCCCGCCGCGATCGCGGCCTCCGTGGAGCCCCAGCCCCACGTGGCGACGCGTTCGGGCGCCTCCTCGATCGTGGTCTCGCCGAGGGCGTGCTCGATGGTCAGCGGGAACTCGTCGGTCGCGCCGCCGGTGTTGCCCGACGGCGTCGCGCCGTCGGCGGTCGGAGCTTCGGACGCGCAGCCCGACAAAGCCAGGGCGGACGCGGCGACAAGGCCGACGGCCGTCGCGAGGGAACGGCGAAGGCGCACGGTTTTCTCCCGGATGTTCAGTCGTCGACCGGCGGGCGCCGGCCGATATGAGGTAACCCTAACCTCATTAGGTAACGACGATGTTGCGGAATTGTCCAGGTCCGACGTGAGGAGAACCACTCACTTCGAGTGGTAGCGCCCCACCGGTACGACGAGCGGCGAGCCGGCGACCGGGTCGGGCACCACCTGGGCGCGCAGCCCGAACGCCTCGTCCACCACCTCGCGGGTGAGCACGTCGCTGGGCGCACCTTCCGCGACGATCCGCCCGGCCGACATCACGACCAGGTGGTCGGCGTAGCGGGCCGCGAGGTTGAGCTCGTGCAGCACCATCGCGACGGTGGTGCCGCGCTCCCGGTTCAGCTCCGTGAGCAGGTCCAGCAGGTCGAGCTGGTGGCGCACGTCGAGGAACGTGGTCGGCTCGTCGAGCAGCACGATGTCCGTCTGCTGGGCCAGGACCATCGCGATCCACACGCGCTGGCGCTGGCCCCCGGAGAGCTCGGCGACCGGCCGGTCCGCGATGTCCTCGATCCCGGTGGACTTGAGTGCGGTGGTGACCACGGCGTCGTCGTCGGAGGAGTGCCGGCCGAACCAGCCCTGGTGCGGGTACCGGCCCCGGCCGACCAGCTCGGCGACCCGCACGCCGTCCGGTGCGATGGACGACTGCGGCAGCATGCCGACCTTGCGGGCGAGCTCCTTGCGGGGCATGGCCGTGATGTCGGTACCGTCGAGCGTGATGCGGCCCGCGTCCAGCGGGTGCAGGCGGGCAAGCCCGCGCAGCAGCGTGGACTTTCCGCAGGCGTTCGGCCCGACGACGGCGGTGATCTTGCCGTCGGGCAGCGTCAGGTCGAGGCCCTCGATGACGCGCAGGCCGTCGTAGCCCAGGCTGACGCTCTCGGCGCGCAGGTTGGTCATCGGCTCCTCTTCTCGGTGGTGGCGAGCAGCCACAGCAGGTAGGGGGCGCCCACGAGCCCCGTGACGATGCCCACCGGCGCGGCGACGCCGAGCAGCGCGTGCTGCCCGACGACGTCCGCGACCAGGGTGAGGGCGGCGCCGGTCACGGTGGACGCGACGAGCGCGGCACCGCCGTCGTTCACCAGGCGGCGGGCGATGGCGGGGGCGACCAGGGCGACGAACGCGATCGGGCCCGCCGCGCTCGTCGCCAGGGCGACGAGCGCCACCGCGAGCAACAGTGTGCCGACCCGGGCGGCGTCCACGTGCACCCCGAGGGCACGCGCGTTGTCGTCCCCCAGCGAGAGCGGGCTCTGCGTGCGGGAGATGGCGGCGACCGCCACGCACAGCACGAGCGTCCCCGTGGCGACGAGTGAGAGTTGTTCGCCGCGGATGTCCGACACGGAGCCGACGGTCCAGACGAGCACGCCCGCCGCCTCGTTCTCCTCCGCCCGGGCCATCGCCCAGGCCACCAGGGACGAGCACAGGTAGGCGAACCCGACGCCGACCAGCACGAACCGGATCGAGTGCAGCCCTTTGCGCCAGGCGAGCAGCCAGATCGCCAGCGCGACACCGGCCGCCCCCGTGAACGCCAGCCCGGACAGGGCGACCCCGCTCAGGCCGAGGGTCAGCAGGCCGATCACGGCGCCGAGGCTCGCTCCGCTCGAGATGCCCAGGATGTCGGGGGACGCGAGCGGGTTGCGCAGCGTCGACTGGAACAGCGCGCCCGCCAGGCCGAACGCGGCGCCGACCACCACGGCCGCCTCGATGCGCGGCAGGCGCAGCTTCTGGATGATGAAGACGTCGCCCTTGTCGCCGAGGCCCAGCGCGCCGGCGATCGCCTGGCCGGGGGTCAGGCCGGCGGCGCCGATCAGCAGGGCACCGGTCCCGGCGACGAGCACCACGAGCGCCATCGCGGTCACGACGAGGAGCTGACGGCGGCGCCGGACGGCGCGCACGCCGGCGACGGCGGAGATCGTGCTCATCAGGCGCCCACCATGTTCCGGCTGCGGGCGACGGCGATCAGTACCGGCGCGCCCAGGAGCGCGGCGACGATGCCGGCCTCGAGCTCCGACCGGGGCAGGAGCAGTCGGCCCAGCACGTCGGCGGACACCAGCATCACGGGGCCGAGGAGCGTGCCGATCCCCATGATCCAGCGGTAGTCCGTGCCCACCAGGCGCCGCGCCGCGTGCGGCACGACGAGCCCGACGAGCGCGATCGGCCCGGCGAGCGAGGTAGCGGTCCCGGCGAGCAGCACGATGGCGATCGCGGCGAGGGTGCGCGTGGTGCCGACCCGCTGCCCGAGGGCCGTCGCCACGTCGTCGCCGAGGGCCAGCATGTTGAGCCGGTGCGCGAGCCCGGCGGCGAGGACGACGCCGACGACGATGAACGGCCACAGCCACGCGACGGTGTCCAGGCCACGGCCCGTCAGGGAGCCGATCGACCAGAACCGGTACAGGTTGAACGCCTGCTGGTCCTGCAGCAGCACCAGCGTGATGAGCGGCGTGATGAGGGCCGTCACGGCGGCGCCGACCAGCGCGAGGCGCACGGGCTGGCCCCGACCCACCGAGAACACGATCGCCGCGGCGGCTGCCGCGCCGAGGAACGCGAACCACACGTAGCCGATGGGTGCGGTGATGCCGAACAGCCAGACCGCGCAGACGACGGCGAGCGACGCGCCCGAGTTGAGCCCGAGCAGGCCGGGGTCGGCGATCGGGTTGCGCGTCACGCCCTGGATCAGGGTGCCCGCCGCGCCGAGCGCGATCCCGGCCGCCAGTCCGACGACGGTGCGCGGAAGCCGCTGGTCCAGCACCACGTCGTGGTCCACGAACCCCTCGACCGGAGCGGTCAGGGCGCGCCAGACCTCCGCGGGGTTGATGTCGCGGACGCCGAGCGCGAGGCTCGCGAGGACGACCAGCAGCAGGGCGGTGAGCGCGGTGGCCAGCGCGACCGTTCGGCGTCGGGCACGGTGAGCCACGGCTTCCGCACCCGCACGGCGTCCCGCGGGCGCAGCCGCAGGTGAGGTAAGCATTGCCTAAGTGTTCCACAATGCCTGGGATGCTCGGTACGTCTCACACCGTGCTGGGCCTGACCCGCGTCCGCCGCGGGCCAGGCCCACGGGACGGTCAGGAGTAGGAGTCGCAGCCCCAGCCGTCGTTGTCGGCGTCCAGGCGGTGGTAGTCGGCGGACCCCACCCAGACCGTCCGGCGGATGTCGCTGCAGTCGAGGTCGCGGTTCGTCGACGACACGGGGCACTGCCACCGGCCGGCACGGTAGACGCAGACGACGTCGGCCGCGCTGTCGCTCTGGTTGATGCTGTTGCCCGCGTACTTCACGGTCCACCTGCCCGACCGGTTCGCCGTGAAGTTGCGGACGTAGTTGCCGGTGCTGGTGGTGCGGACGGTGCTGACCTTGCGGGGCCGGTCCGGGCCCGCGGGGTCGAAGTGCACGGTGAGGAACTTCGAGGCCATGGGGCGCCAGCGCCCGTCCCGCTTTGCCTTGAGGGTGCCCTTGACGGTGAGGGTCTTGTTCTTGGCGACCGGCTCCGGCTTGGCGTCGACCGTGACGTTCGTGTCGTACTTGACGGCCGCGGGAGCGGGCTCGGGCGCCGCGTACGCGGGTACGGACGCGGTGAGGGCGAGCGCGAGAACGCTCACGAGAGCGACGGTGGTTCGACGGATCATGGGGCCAACCTCTTCTGGGGGCTCGTGGTGCCTGGGACGGCACGTCATGAGTCCAGAGCGGCAGCGGCGCGGAACCTGACTCGATCCTCGCTGATCTCACCCGGGTGATCGTGGCCGCGCGCCCTGCGGCTGCTGCGGGAGCAGGCGCAGGGCGCGCGGTGACGGCTGATCGGGCCTGTCGAGAGCCTCAGGCCCCGACGAGGTGGCCCGCCAGGTAGCTGACCACCTTGTCCAGCGCCACACGCTCCTGCTGCATGGAGTCGCGGTGGCGGATGGTGACCGCCTGGTCGTCGAGCGTGTCGAAGTCGACAGTGATGCAGAACGGCGTACCGATCTCGTCCTGACGGCGGTAGCGCTTGCCGATCGCCTGCGTCACGTCGTAGTCGACGTTCCAGTACTTGCGCAGCTCGGTGGCGAGGGCCTCCGACGCCGGGAGCAGGTCAGCCGTCTTGGACAGCGGCAGCACGGCTGCCTTGACCGGGGCCAGGCGCGGGTCGAGACGCAGCACCGTGCGCTTGTCGACGCCGCCCTTCGTGTTCGGCGCCTCGTCCTCCGCGTACGCCTCGACGAGGAAGGCCATGAGCGACCGGGTCAGGCCGGCGGCCGGCTCGATGACGTACGGGAAGTACTTCTCGTTGGTCACCGGGTCGCGGTACGAGAGGTCCTTGCCGGAGCTCTCCGTGTGCGTCTTCAGGTCGAAGTCCGTACGGTTCGCGACGCCCTCGAGCTCGCCCCACTCGCTGCCCTGGAAGCCGAAGCGGTACTCGATGTCCACGGTGCGGGTCGAGTAGTGCGACAGCTTCTCCTTCGGGTGCTCGTAGTGGCGCAGGTTGTCCGCCGAGATGCCGAGGTCCGTGTACCAGCTGGTGCGCTGGTCGATCCAGTACTGGTGCCACTCCTCGTCCTCGCCCGGCTTGACGAAGAACTCCATCTCCATCTGCTCGAACTCGCGCGTGCGGAAGATGAAGTTGCCCGGCGTGATCTCGTTGCGGAACGACTTGCCGATCTGGCCGATGCCGAACGGCGGCTTCTTGCGCGCGGCCGCCGCGACGTTGGCGAAGTTCACGAAGATGCCCTGCGCGGTCTCGGGGCGCAGGTAGTGCAGGCCCGACTCGTCCTCGACGGGGCCGAGGTGCGTCTTCAGCATCATGTTGAAGTCGCGCGGCTCGGTCCACTGGCCACGGGTGCCGCAGTTGACACACACCAGGTCGGTCAGCGGCACGGAGTCCGGGTCGTCGATGCCCTTCTTGTCGGCGTGCGCCTCCTGCATCTGGTCGACGCGGTACCGCTTGTGGCACGAGAGGCACTCGGTGAGCGGGTCGGTGAACACGCCGACGTGGCCGGAGGCCACCCAGACCTGGCGGGGCAGGATCACCGAGGAGTCGAGGCCGACGATGTCGTCGCGGCTCGTCACGGTCGAACGCCACCACTGCTTCTTGATGTTCTCCTTGAGCTCCACGCCGAGGGGGCCGTAGTCCCACGCAGAACGCGTTCCGCCGTAGATCTCACCCGACGGGAAGACGAAACCTCGTCGCTTGGCGAGCGAGACGACGGCGTCGAGCTTGGCGGTCTGCGCAGAGCGCACTGACTTGTCGGACACGAGGGCTCTCTCCAGGGGAACAGGCGGGAAACAATGTCCGCCAAGCCTACCGTTCGCGGTAGCGGGCAGGGTCTTCCGGGGCCGGTGTGGCCGTGACCGGACAGGGGCGTGACGGACCTCTCCACGCCGATCTTTGACAACCGTTCTCAACAAGCGTGAGAATCGTTCTCATGACATCGCCTCGCGCCGCCGGCGCCGCCCTGACCAGCATCGCACTCGCCGCCACCGCGGCTCTCGCTGGCTGCTCGACCCAGGGGGCCGGCGGCTCCGCAGGCGAGGCCGACGGCGTCACGGTGCTCGCGTCGTTCTACCCGCTCCAGTACGTGGCGCAGCAGATCGGCGGCGACCTGGTCACCGTCGACAACCTCACGCCCCCGGCCGCCGAGCCGCACGACCTGGAGCTCTCGCCGGCGCAGGTTCGCGAGATCGGCACCGCGGACCTGGTCGTGTACCTCTCCGGCTTCCAGAACGCCGTCGACGAGGGTGTCGAGGCCCGTGCGCCCGAGCACGTGATCGACGCGGCGGGCCCGGCCGGCCTCGCTGAGCACGCGGACGAGGGGCACGCGGACGAGGGGCACGAGGGAGAGACCGAGGAGGAGCACGCGGAGCACGCCGACGAGGCGGGCGACGGCCACGACCACGGCGCGACCGACCCCCACTTCTGGCTGGACCCGAGCCGGCTCGCCGCCGTCGGGCAGGCCGTGGCGGACGAGCTGGCCGCGGTGGACCCGGAGAACGCGGACCAGTACGCCGCCGGAGCCCTGCGGCTGGGCGAGCAGCTCGACGAGCTGGACCAGGAGTTCGCGGACGGTCTGGCCGCCTGCCAGGGCGCCACGCTGGTGACGAGCCACGCGGCGTTCGGCTACCTCGCCGACCGGTACGCGCTGGAGCAGGTGGGCATCTCGGAGCTCGACCCCGAGGTGGAGCCGTCCCCGGCCCGTCTGCGGGAGATCGGCGACGTGGTGGAGGAGCGCGGGGTCAAGACCCTGTACTCCGAGACCCTCGTGAGCCCGAAGGTCACCGAGACGCTCGCCGCCGACCTGGGCGTCGAGACCGCGGTGCTCGACCCGCTGGAGGGCCTGTCCGAGGACGCGACCGCGGCGGGCGACGACTACGTCTCCGTGATGCGTGCCAACCTGGGCGCGCTGGAGGAGGGTCTGGTCTGCGAATGACGGACACTAGGCACGTGACCGATTCGAGCGAAGCCGTCATCGAGGCCCGCGGCCTGCACTTTCGTGCGGGCGCGAGCCACATCCTGCGCGGCATCGACCTGACGGTCCAGCACGGCGAGGTCGTGGCGCTCCTGGGGGCGAACGGCTCTGGCAAGTCCACCCTCGTCCGGGCGCTGGTCGGCATCAACGTGCCCTCGGAGGGCACCGTCCGGCTGCTCGGTGAGTCCCTCGGGTCCGGCCGGCGCGCCGCCGCCGTCGACTGGAGCCGGATCGGCTACGTGCCGCAGCGCGCCGGCGCCGCGGGCGGTATCCCGTCCACGGCGCAGGAGGTCGTCGCCTCCGGCCTGCTGCACGGCCGCCGGCTGCGGCTGCCGCGCGGCTGGCGCGACCGGGTGCACGGGGCGCTCGAGCAGGTGGGCCTCGCCGACCGCGTGCGCGACCCGGTGCACCTCCTGTCCGGCGGGCAGCAGCAGCGCATCCTCATCGCGCGCGCCCTGGTCCGCGAGCCCGACCTCCTCGTCCTGGACGAGCCTGTCGCAGGCGTGGACGTCGCCAGCCAGGAGGCGTTCGCCGCCACCATGGAGCGGCTGGTCGACGGCGGCCTCACGGTGCTCGTCGTCCTGCACGAGCTCGGCGAGCTCGAGCCGCTCGTCACCCGCGCCGTCGTGCTCCGGCACGGCAAGGTCGTGCACGACGGCACCCCGCCGCGGGCCCGGCACGACCACGACCGCGTGGGCCACCGGCACCAGCACCCGCACGCCGACGACAACTCCCTCGACTCCGCGGAGACACTCGCCCTCGACCTGGAGGTGCGCCCATGATCACGCTCATGCTGACCGACCCGTTCATGCAGCGCGCCCTGATCGCCGCGCTCCTCGTGGGGGTGACGGCGCCCGTCGTCGGCACCTACCTGGTGCAGCGCAAGCTCTCCCTGCTCGGCGACGGGATCGGGCACGTCGCCCTGACCGGTGTCGCGCTCGGCTGGCTCGTCGGCGCGGGCATGGGGCTGGCCCCCAACGACGTCCTCGCCGTACCGGGAGCCGTCGTGGCGGCCGTGATCGGTGCCGTCCTCATCGAGGTGGTCCGGCGTCGTGGGCGCACCTCCGGCGACCTCGCGCTCGCGATCATGTTCTACGGCGGCATCGCCGGCGGTGTCCTGCTCATCGGCATCGCCGGCGGCTCCTCCGGGAACCTCATGCAGTACCTGTTCGGCTCCATCTCCACCGTGTCCGACGCCGACCTCTGGCTCACCGTGGTGCTCTCCCTCGTGGTGCTGGCCGTCGGCGTGGGCCTGCGGCACGCGCTGTTCTCGGTGAGCCACGACGAGGAGTTCGCCATCGCGTCCGGGCTGCCGGTCTGGGCGCTCAACGTCATCGTCGCGGTCGTGTCGGCGCTGACCGTCACGGTCGCCATGCGCGTCGTGGGTCTGTTGCTGGTCAGCGCGCTCATGATCGTGCCCGTCGCGGTGGCCCAGCAGGTCACGCACGCCTTCGGCCGGACCATGCTCACGGCGTGCGTCGTCGGCGTCGTGGTCTGCGTGACCGGCCTGAGCATCACCTACTGGT
Source organism: Promicromonospora xylanilytica (assembly GCF_054782895.1). Lineage (NCBI taxonomy): Bacteria > Bacillati > Actinomycetota > Actinomycetes > Micrococcales > Promicromonosporaceae > Promicromonospora > Promicromonospora xylanilytica. The sequence goes on along the minus strand of NZ_BAAGRP010000004.1, from coordinate 143,588 downwards.
ACAACGTCTCGCCCGGCGCGACTATCGTGGTCCTGGCCATCGGGGTCTATGCGGTGGTCTCCTTGGTGGCGCCGCTCCTGACCCGGCGGCGCCCCGCGCACGACCCACATCCTGATCTGCCCGACGACGTCGACCTGCCGGCTGCCGCAACGGAACGTGCGGCCGCGGCCGGGAAGGAGTGCCGCTGATGGCTGCCCGAATGACCCGCCAGCGGACCGCTGTCGTCGAGGCGCTCGACGAGCTCGCGGACTTCCGCTCGGCCCAGCAGCTGCACGAGACCCTGCGGGCGCGAGGTGAGTCCGTCGGCCTCGCCACCGTGTACCGGGCGCTGCAGGCGCTCGCCGACGCGAGCGAGGTCGACGTCCTGCGCGCCGAGGACGGCGAGAGCCTGTACCGCCGCTGCGCGCGCCGCGAGCACCACCACCACCTGGTGTGCCGGCACTGCGGTCGGACCGTCGAGATCGACGGCCCGACGGTCGAGGCCTGGGCCTCGAAGGTCGCCGCCGCACAGGGCTTCGACGACATAGAGCACACGATCGAGCTCTGGGGCACGTGCGCGGATTGCCGCGCCTCCGCCGCGTCGAGGTAGTCATCTGGCGAGGTAGTCACTCAGCGAGGTAGCCGTCCGGAGGGAATCGGATGACTACTTCGCCACGCGACTACTTCGCCACGCGACTACTTCGCCACGTGACTACCTCGCGGAGGGCGGCGGCGGGGTTTTCCGTCGGCTCGCGGGAGTTCTCGCAGGAAGAGTTCCGGCGGGTGCCCGCATTCGCAGGACGGCGTGGCAGGATGCGTGCATGACCTCAGCACGGCACTCCGCGGACCGTCGCGGACCGCTCCCCGCGCTGGCTGAGGTGGTGGTGGTCGGCGGCGGCGCGATCGGCGCGTCGGTGGCCTTCCACCTCGCCGAGGACGGCGTCGACGTGCTGCTCCTCGAGGCGGACGAGCTCGCGTCGGGCAGCTCGGGCAAACCCATCGGGGGAGTGCGGGCACAGTTCTCCGACCCGGCGAACGTCGACCTCGGCAACCGCAGCCTCGAGCTGTACGAGGACTTCGCGAACCGCCCGGGCGCGGACATCGGGCTGGAGCAGCCCGGCTACCTGTTCCTCCTGCCGGACGCCGACGACGTCGCCCTCTTCGAGCGGTCGGTGGCCATGCAGAACGAGCACGGGGTGGCGAGCCGCATGCTCGATCACGACGCCGTCCGCCGGCTCAACCCGTACGTCGACGTCGACCGCTACGCCGGGGCCGCCTACGCCGCACGCGACGGGTACGCCCACCCGAAGGCCGTCGTCGAGGGCTACGCGGCGGGCGTCGAGCGCCTCGGCGGAACGGTGCGCACGCACGTCACCGCGACGGACGTCGAGACCCGGGGCGGCGACGTCGTCGCCGTCTGGACCGACCAGGGCCGGGTCCGCACCGGAGCCGTCGTGCTCTGCGCGGGGGCGTGGACGCGGGACCTGGCGACCAAGGCGGGGCTCGACCTGCCCGTCGACCCCTACCGGCGGCAGATCGGCTTCACCCCGGCGCTGGACCCCGCGCCGCTGCGTGTGCCGTTCACCATCGACTACGGCACCACGTTCTACTTCCACAACGCCGACCCCGACGGGCTGCTGCTCGGCATCGCCGACCCGGCGACCCCCGTCGCGTTCGAGCGCACCTACGACCCGGCGTGGCTGCCGCTGCTGCGCGAGGCGCTCGGACGCTGCGCCCCCGAGTTGGTCGACGTGCCGGTCGCACGCGGCTGGGCGGGCCTGTACGAGATGACGCCGGACCACAACGCCCTCATCGGCGAGGCCACCGGCGTGCCAGGGCGCGTCCTGTACGCGGCGGGCTTCTCCGGCCACGGCTTCCTGCAGGCGCCCGCGGTCGGCGAAGCCGTGCGCGACCTCTACGCGGGCCGCCCGCCCCGGGTCGACGTGTCCGGGTTCAGCGCGGACCGCTTCACCGGTCCGACGGCCGACCAGACCACCACGAGCCCAGGGCGACGAGGCCCTGAGGCGAACATCATCTGACGAACAGGAGAGACCGATGTCGGCACCGACGTTCCTCGAGCCCTGGCAGCTGAGAGCGGCGTTCGCGCGCAGCCTCTCGGACATGTACGGCAAGGAAGTACCCGCCTACACCACGCTGCTGGACGTGTCGCACGAGGTCAACGCGGACTTCGTGGCACGCAACGGCGCGGACGCCGAGCGGCTCGGCTCCATCGCGCGCGTCACCGCGGAGCGGCACGGCGCCATCCGGGTCGGCACGCCGACCGAGATGTCCCAGGTCGCCAGGATCTTCGGCGCGATGGGCATGTACCCGGTCGGGTTCTACGACCTGCGGGACGCGTCGTCCAGCTCCGTCCCCGTGATCTCGACCGCGTTCCGCCCCGTCGAGCGCGAACAGCTGGCCCGCAACCCGTTCCGGGTCTTCACGTCCATGCTCGTCACGGCGGACCGCCGGTTCTTCACCGAGGACCTGGAGCGCCGCCTGGAGAACTTCCTCGGCGACCGCACGCTGTTCGGGCCGGAGCTGCTGGCGCTCGCGGACCGGGCCGAGGCCGAGGGCGGCCTGCCCGAGAACCAGGCGGCCGAGTTCCTGCGCCTGGCGACCGAGGCGTTCGAGCTGTCCCGCGAGCCCGTCGACCAGGCCTGGTACCGCGAGCTGGAGGCGGTCAGTGCGGTGGCGGCCGACATCGGCGGCATCGCGTCCACGCACATCAACCACCTCACGCCGCGCGTGCTCGACATCGACGACCTGTACGCCCGCATGGAGGCCCGCGGCATCACGATGATCGACGCGATCCAGGGCCCGCCGCGCTGGGAGGGCCCGGACGTGCTGCTGCGGCAGACGTCCTTCCGCGCTCTCGCCGAGCCACGGACCTTCCGCACGGCCGAGGGCGAGGTCGTGCGCGACTCGCTGCGCGTGCGGTTCGGCGAGGTCGAGGCCCGCGGCATCGCGCTCACCCGCGAGGGCAGGGCCGCGTACGACGCCGCGGTGCTCGAGATCGACGCCGCCGCCGCGGCCCGGGCCGGCGACCCCGGCTTCACGGAGGAGCAGCGCCAGGAACTCGCGCGCGACGTCTGGCGCAGGACCTTCCCGACGACCGAGACGGCCCTCGCCGACGACGGCCTGGGCTGGTTCACGTACGAGGTGGGTGCGGACGGCTCCGGCGTGGTGCGCCGGCCCGTCGTCTACGAGGACTTCCTGCCCCGCTCCGCGGCGGGGATCTTCCAGTCCAACCTGACCTCCGACGGCGCCAAGGACGCCAGCCAGGATTCCGCCGTCCGGGACGCCGACTGGATGGCCGGCGCGCTCGGCCGTGAGCTCAACGACCCCTTCGACCTGTACGCCGACCAGGTGGCCAGGTCGCTCGCCGGCGCCGCCAAGACCCTCGGTGTCGACCCGGCCACCCTCAGCACGCCCCACCGCACAACGGGAGTATCGCGATGACCAGCACCACCACCCACACCCCCCTGACGACCGAGCTGCGGGACGCCGCCCTGGCCGCCCTGGAGCGCCTGGGCGCCACGCCCGCGGTGGTCGAGCCCGTCGATGACGCCGCCCTGCCCGTGGTGTCGCCGCTGTCCGGCCAGCCCTTGCTGCACCTGCGGCGCGACGGTGCCGCCGAGTCGGCCACCGCCGTGGGCCAGGCCGCTGACGCGTTCACGACGTGGCGCTCCGTGCCCGCTCCGGTCCGCGGCCAGGTCGTCAAGCGCCTTGGCGAGCTGCTCACCGAGCACAAGGCCGACCTGGCCGAGCTCGTGACCATCGAGGCGGGCAAGATCACCAGCGAGGCCCTGGGCGAGGTCCAGGAGATGATCGACATCTGCGACTACGCCGTCGGACTGTCGCGGCAGGTCGGCGGGCGCACCATGCCGTCGGAGCGCCCGGGCCACCGCCTCATGGAGACCTGGCACCCGATGGGCGTCGTGGGCGTGATCAGCGCGTTCAACTTCCCGGTGGCCGTATGGTCCTGGAACACCGCCGTGGCCCTGGTCTGCGGCGACACCGTCGTGTGGAAGCCGAGCGAGAAGACGCTCCTGTCCGCCGTCGGCGCCTCCGCGCTGCTGGACCGGGCGCTGTCCGAGGCAGGCTTCCCCGCGGGGGTCTCGCGGCTGCTGCTCGGTGACCGCGAGGCCGGCGAGGCCCTCGTGGCCGACCCGCGCGTCGCGCTCGTCTCCGCGACAGGCTCGGAGCGCATGGGGCAGCAGGTGGCGCCCGTCGTCGCGGCGCGCGGCGGCCGGTACCTGCTGGAGCTGGGCGGCAACAACGCGGCGGTCGTCGCGCCGTCGGCGGACCTCGACCTCGCCGTGCGCGGTGCGGTGTTCGCCGCCGCGGGCACGGCGGGGCAGCGCTGCACGTCGCTGCGGCGGCTCATCGTCCACGAGTCCGTCGTGGACGACGTCGTCGGGCGGCTCTCGAAGGTCTACACCGGTCTGCCGGTGGGGGACCCGCGCACGGAGGGCACGCTGGTGGGCCCGCTGGTCGACGCCGGCGCGCGCGACCGCATGCTGGCCTCGATCGACGAGGCGGTGGCGGCCGGTGGCGAGCTCGTGGTGGGCGGTACCGCGGTGACGGTGCCGGGGGCGGAGGACGCCGCGTACGTCCAGCCGGCGATCGTGCGCATGCCCGTGCAGGCGGACGTGGTCAAGCGCGAGACGTTCGCGCCGATCCTGTACGTGCTGACCTACTCGGAGCTGTCCGAGGCGATCGCCGTCCACAACGACGTGCCCCAGGGGCTGTCCTCGGCGATCTTCACGCTCGACGTGCGCGAGGCGGAGACGTTCATGTCGGAGGTCGGCTCGGACTGCGGCATCGTGAACGTGAACATCGGCACCTCGGGTGCCGAGATCGGCGGCGCGTTCGGCGGCGAGAAGTCCACGGGTGGCGGGCGCGAGTCCGGCTCCGACGCCTGGAAGCAGTACATGCGCCGCGCCACCAACACGGTGAACTACTCGACGGAGCTGCCGCTGGCGCAGGGCGTCAACTTCGGCTGACGGCCCCCACGACGGAGCCCGCCACGACGGAGCCCGCCACGACGGAGCCCGCCACGACGGACCCGGCCCGGCCCCACGCGTTCTGCCGCGTGGGGCCGGGTCGGGTCCGTCCGTAGGTAGCGCCCCGGGTCAGGAGACGCTGGCGGGGACGGCCGCCAGGGAGCCGGTCGGTACGTCCGTGCTCGGGGCGTACCTGCTCACGGCGCCGATGGAGACGCCGAGCCGTGCCGCGACCTCCTGCACGGAGAGGTTCTGCTCCCACCGCAGCACCCGGATCTCGCTGATCTGCTGGGTGGTGAGCGGCAGGGCCGGCTCGGCGCCCGCGGCCTTCGTCACGTCCTTGGACAGGGCGTCCCAGTCCCGGACGGGGGCGGCGACCGACGGGGCCACGTCCGGCGCCACCCGCACGGGCGCGTACTTGTCCTCCAGGTGCACCCGCTCCACGCTGCCGGTGTCGACGAGAGCGGTCAGCTCGCTCTCGACCCGGGCCGGCTCTGCCGGAACGGGCTGGGGCCGGCGGTCGTCGTCCCGCTCGGCGGGGGCGGGGGCGGAGTCGGCGGCGGGGGCGGCCCCGGCCGACGCCGCGTCGGCCGCACCGGTCCCGGCCGGCTCGGCCTCGGGTCGCTCGGCGTCGACCAGGTCGGCGCCCGGCAGGCCGACATCCGACAGGTCGACCCCGGGCAGGCCGTCACCCGGGAGGACGATGCCCGGCAGGAGGGCGCCTGGACGGTCGGCGTCGGGCGCGTTCTCGTCCGGCATCCACGCGCCGGCCAACGACGCGGCCTCCTGGACGACGTCGCGGATCGTGCGTTCCGACTCCAGGTGCGGGCGGGTCACCTCGGCGGTGACGGCGGCGGGCACGTGGCGGTGCACCCGCGTCACCGCGGCGTTCACCTCGGCGATGCGGGTCGCCCGGTCCTCCTCGGGGGCGATCTGCGCGAGGCGCACCGCGTCGAGCATGTCCAGCACGGCCGTCTCGCGGTCCGCCTGGATGTTGGCCTGCCGGTCGAGCTCGCGCGCGCTCGACGCCGACTGGAAGAACAGGTGCACGGCGACCGCCGCCAGGACCGGGGCGACGGCACGTGAGGCCGCGAAGATGCCCTCGCCGAGCAGCCAGCCGTGCCATGCGGCGAGCGCACCGGACAGGACGCCGACGACGATCGCGCCGCCGAGCCAGCGACCGTGCCCGGTGGGCTGTCGGCCGGTCTCGAGCGCCCGGTCGGCCCGGCGGCGTCCCTCCCAGGCGAGGCCGATCACCAGTGCCTCGTAGGCCACACCGAGCGCATAGCCGAGCTCAGGCCCCTCATAGGCGGCGATGGTGTGCGACATGCCGATGTAGGCCCAGGCCGAGAGCCCGAAGGCACCCAGGGCGAACCCCGGGTTCCTGCGCGTGTCGGCGATGACCGCAGGGACGCGTCGGGAGCGCTTCTCCGATGCCATGATGGGTGTTTCCCTCTCCGTCGGTACAGGTTCGCGGGACTGGGCGACCGAGGCGTGTGATCGAAGTCCGGCCACCATGAAGGTGCAAGGCTGATCTTGGACCAGTTGGGCTCTTTGTGCTCTTTACGCTGATGATGTAGCGCTATTTGGTTATCCACAGGCGACGCTATTTGGGGCTTGTCCGCAGTGTTTCCTGGTGAATCATGGATGCCATGACCTGCACACTGACGCTCCGAGACCGCCTCGACCTCGCGACCCGGCTGGCGGACCGCCTGGTCGCGCACGTGCTGCGGCCCGGCAACGCGGAGGCCGTCGCGCGGCAGGTCGCGTTCGTCCGGTCGGAGGCGCTCGTGCTCGCGAGCGACGTCGACGAGGAGCGATACGACGCCGTGACCAGGGACTGCGCCACGGGCATGCTGGTGCACGCGGGGCCGCACGCCGCGCACGGTTCCCTGGTCCGCAGGCTCCTCGGCGAGACGCCGCCCGGTGGGAGCCCCGACGACGAGGGCACCTCCGCCGCCGGGCTCACCGTCGACGACGCGGAGCGCGCGCTGCTGGAGCAGTGGCGTGACGGCGGGGTGCTCGGCTTCTTCATCGTGACCGACCTGGTCGACGAGCACGCCGTGCTGCACAACCTCGAGGACGACCTGGAGTACCGGGTCTTCACGGGACGCTCCGAGATCCGTTCGGCCGAGCTCGTGCAGGGACTGCCGCTCTCGGGGCGCATCCTGCCGGTCGGGGCGGTCTGGCTCTTCGCGGGCACCCCGGCGGTCTTCTCGCCGAGCGCCATCGAGGGGGTCGTGCACGGCGTCGTGGGGCTGCTGGCGTCGTCGCCCTGCCCGGCCTACCGCAACCCGCGCACGCTGGCTCGCGCCCGCGAGCTCGTGGCCGACCACCACCGGGTCTTCCGCGACCTCTTCGGCGACGTCGTGGTGGAGGGCACCGCGTCGCACGTCGTCGACTGCTGCCTGCGGTTCAAGGACCGGATCGGGGCTCCCGCGGAGGAGTTCGCGCTGCTGGGTGCGCTCCGCGACGAGCTGTGGCTGCCCGACGACGCCGCCGATCCCGACGACGCGACGTTCGCCCTGGTGCACCACCCGGTCAAGGGGCTGCGCCTGCTCGACTGGTACGCACAGCTCCGTGAGGTGCACCGCGCGCCGCTCGTGCCGTGGAAGCCGCAGCGGCTGGCCCAGGTGCTGGCCGACCCGGACGTGCCGTCGTGGGTGCTGGACCTGCTCGCCCAGCGCCATCCGGACCACCTGGACGCGCTGTACCGGGCGGCGTCCGGCAGGCCGGGCTTCACCTGGGAGCGGGACGGCGCGGCGCTCCTGCGTGACCGCGAGCCGACGGCGGTCAGGGACGAACCGGGGATCGTCATGGCGTCGTCGGTCATGGGGCGGGTACCGCCGCCGGGCTGGTCGTGAGCGTGTGCTCAGCGACCCGCTCGGTCAGCCCCCGCTGACGCTCAGCTCGGCCTCGCGCAGCTTGGCCTCGAACTCGTCGGACAGCTCACGGGAGTCGAGCCAGCCGTACGGCAAGTGCGGCGTCTTGGGCGTACCCGCGCGGCCGCGCGGCCCTTCGGCGTCGTCCCCGGGGTACGGGGCGGTCAGGTCCAGGCCGTCGAGCCGCTCGCGCAGCTCGGCCAGGGTGTCGATGAGGGCGAGCTCGTGCCGCTTCTCGCCGCCGACCGCGTAGCCCTTGAGGTACCAGGCCATGTGCTTGCGCAGGTCGCGCATGCCCTTGCCCTCGTCGCCGTCGAAGTACTCGATCATCAGCTGGCCGTGGCGATAGATCGCGTCGGCGACCTCGCGCAGACCCGGGCGGACGCGCAGGTCCGAGCCGTTGAACGCGGCGGCGAGGTCGGTGAACAGCCAGGGGCGGCCCTGGCAGCCCCTGCCGACGACGACGCCGTCGGCGCCCGTCTGCTCGACCATGCGCAGGGCGTCCTCCGCGGACCAGATGTCGCCGTTGCCGAGTACCGGGACGGTGCGCACCGTCTCCTTGAGGCGGGCGATGGCCTCCCACTCGGCCTGCCCGGAGTAGTGCTGCGCCGCGGTGCGGGCGTGCAGCGCGACGGCGGCGACCCCCAGCGACTCCGCGATCCGGCCGGCCTCCAGGTAGGTCAGGTGGTCGTCGTCGATGCCCTTGCGCATCTTGATCGTGACCGGCACGCCGTACGGCGCGGCGGCGTCGACCGCCGCCTTGACGATGTCGGTGAACAGCTGCCGCTTCCAGGGCAGCGCCGCCCCGCCGCCCTTGCGGGTCACCTTGGGCACGGGGCAGCCGAAGTTGAGGTCGATGTGGTCGGCGCGGTCCTCGCCGGCGATGATCTTCACCGCTGCCCCCACGGTGGCGGGGTCCACGCCGTACACCTGGGCGGAGCGCGGCGTCTCGTCCTCGCCGAACGTCACGATCCGCAGCGCCTCGACGTTGCGCTCCACGAGCGCCCTGCTGGTGACCATCTCCGCGACGTACAGGCCGGGATCGAACCCCGTGGCCCGTCCCGCCTCGCGGCACAGCGTGCGGAACGCGCGGTTGGTCACCCCCGCCATGGGCGCGAGCACCACCGGCGTGGCGACGGTGATGGGCCCGATCTGCAGGGGCTTGAGCAGGGGAGCTGTGTCGAGGACGGAGGTCACCGGTCCATTGTTCCATCTGTGCCGAGGCTGGTGGCGGTCTGTGGCGACGTTCACGTCGGCGACCGTCAGCCCCGGACCACCGGCAGCGGGCCCGTGACCGACTGCTCGTCCTGCCAGCACTGGATCCCGTCGAGCTCCGGCATCAGGTCGCGCGTGAAGACCGGGTCGCGCCCCGCGCGCCGCTGGCGCGTGTAGTCCCGCAGCAGGCGGAACGCGACGCCGGAGAGCAGCGCGATCGCCACGAGGTTCACCAGCGCCATCAGGCCCATGATCCCGTCGGCGGTGTTCCAGATCAGGGCGGAGTCCAGCACCGACCCCGCGAAGACCGCCACGACGGCGAGCGCGCGGTACCCGGTGAGGACCAGGGGCGAGCCGGTGATGAACTCGATGTTGGACTCGCCGTAGTAGTAGTTCCCGAGGATCGAGCTGAAGGCGAGCAGGAAGATGATCACGGCCAGCAGCCAGTTGGACCACGAGCCGAGGTTGGCGGCGAGCGCCTCCTGCGTGAGGCCGATCCCCGCCGCGGCCCCGCCGAGGTCCGGCGTGGAGACCAGGATGATGAACGCGGTGATCGAGCACACGAGGAAGGTGTCGAAGTAGACGCCGAGGGTCTGCACGAGGCCCTGCTTGACGGGGTGCGTCACCGCGGCGCTGGCGCCGGCGTTCGGGGCGGAGCCGAGGCCTGCCTCGTTGGAGAACATGCCGCGCTTGACGCCCTGCAGGATGACGGTGCCGATCGCGCCGCCGAAGACCTCCCGGGCGCCGAAGGCCTCGGTGAAGATGGTGGCGGTCACCTCGGGCACGCGTTCGACGTTCAGTGCCACGACGACGATGCCGACGGCGAGGTAGAGCAGGGCCATCGAGGGCACGACCGCCTGGGTCACCTGGGCGATGCGCCGCATGCCACCGAAGACGACGAGCCCGGACAGCAGCGCCAGCGCGACGGCGACGACCCAGACCACCGGGCCGCCGGTGCCACCGCCGACGGCGGCGTCCAGCGTCGCGGCGATCGTGTTGGCCTGCAGGGACGAGAACGCGAACGGGAAGCAGACGATGAGGATGACGGCGAACAGGATGCCCATCCAGCGAGCCTTCAGCCCGTGCTGCATGTAGTAGGCGGGGCCGCCACGGAAGCCGTCGGCGTCGCGCACCTTGTAGAGCTGGCCGAGGGTCGACTCGACGAACGACGACGCGCCGCCGACGAACGCCATGAGCCACATCCAGAACACCGCGCCGGGGCCGCCGAGGGCGATGGCGGTGCCGACCCCGGCGATGTTGCCGACGCCGACACGGGACGCCGCGGAGACGGTGAACGCCTGGAAGGCGGAGAGCGACTGCGGCGCGCCGTCCGCATCCTTGGGGGTCTTGTCCGTCAGGGTGCGCAACATCTCGGGGATCATCCGGAGCTGTACGGCTCCGCTGCGGAGGGTGAACCACAGGCCGAGCACGGCCACCACGGGTAGTACGGCCAGGGTCCAGAGAGCTTCGCCGGCGTCGAGGATCCAGGCGTCGAGCGTTTCCATCAGGCAAGCATGGGGCTGCGGCCGCCGCCTCGCCCGGTCTGGCGGCGGTGCGCGGCCGGCAAGCTCTCCGCACATCTTTTGCCGATCGGATACACCCGTGTATCTAATGGCGGTGCCGGGGCATCGAGGGGCGCGAGGCGACCGGACACGTCAGCCGGGCGACCGGACCGTGCTCGACCGCATGAGGGGTCTCGCGATGGCGCAGCAGCCCGAGAGCAGCACGCAGCACAGCGCGGCGACGATCAGCGTCGCGACCCTGACGGCCATGGTCGTCGGCTCGATGGTCGGTGCGGGGGTCTTCTCGCTGCCGAGCCGGTTCGCCGGTGAGACCGGGGTGCTGGGTGCGCTCATCTCCTGGTTGATCGCGGGCACCGGCATGCTCATGCTCGCGTTCGTGTTCCAGCGGCTCGCGGTCCGCAAGCCCGACCTCGACTCGGGGGTCTACGCCTACGCGAAGGCCGGTTTCGGCGAGTACCTCGGGTTCTTCTCCGCGTTCGGGTACTGGGCCAGCGCGTGCGTCGGCAACGTGACCTACTGGATCCTGATCATGTCGACGGTGGGCGCGATCCTGCCGGCCCTGGGGGAGGGCGACACCCTCGTCGCGTTCGCCGTGTCCTCGGTGTGCGTGTGGCTGTTCTACCTGCTCGTCCGGCGTGGTGTGAAGGAGGCGGCGGCGATCAACCGCATCGTGACCGTCGCCAAGGTGCTGCCGATCATCGCGTTCGTGCTGATCGCGGTCTTCCTGCTGGACGTGCGGGTGCTCGTGGACAACTTCGAGGGCTACGGGATCACCGGCCCGCTGTTCGAGCAGGTGCGGGGGACCATGCTGGCCACGGTGTTCGTCTTTCTCGGCGTCGAGGGCGCGAGCGTCTACTCGCGTCACGCGAGGCGCCGCGAGGACGTGGGCCGCGCGACGGTCCTCGGGTTCCTGATGGTCCTCGCGATCTTCGCCTCGGTCACGATCGTGTCCTACGGGATCCTGCCGATGGAGGAGCTCGCCGAGCTGCGCCAGCCGTCGATGGCGGGCGTGCTCGAGGCCGCGGTGGGCGGCTGGGGCGCCGTGCTCGTGAGCGTCGGCCTGATCGTCTCGGTGCTGGGCGCGTACCTGGCCTGGACGCTCATGTCGTCGGAGGTGCTGTACGTGGCCGCGAAGGACCGGGACATGCCCCGGTTCCTCGCCCGGATCGACGCGAACGACGTGCCGCGGTCCGCGCTCCTGCTGACGACCCTCCTGATCCAGGTGATGCTCCTGGTCACGCTGCTGTCCGACGACGCGTTCACGTTCGCGCTGGACCTGACCAGTGCGCTGTCGCTCATCCCGTTCCTGCTCGCGGCCGGGTACGCGCTCAAGCTCGCGGCGGGCCGCGGGGGACCGGCGCACGGGAGCCCCACGACGCGCGACCTCGTCGTCGCCGTGCTCGCGGTGCTCTACACCGCGTTCCTGCTGTTCGCCGCAGGGCTGACGTTCGTGCTGCTGTCGTTCGTCATCTACGCCCCGGCGACGGTGCTCTTCGCGATGACCCGCCGCGAGCAGGGCCGGCGGGTGTTCAGCCGGGGCGAGCTCGTGATCTTCGTCGTGTCAGTGGCCGGCGGGCTGGCCGGCGTCGTCGCGCTCGCGACGGGGGCGATCTCGATCTGACCCGGCCGCGGCGGCCGGGTCCTGCTCACACCGGGAGGAAAGGACACCATGACGATCCAGAGCGACGGCACGGCACTACCCTCGGCCGCCTACGGGGTGCACTCCGAGGTGGGACGCCTCCGCAAGGTCCTCGTCTGCCGGCCGGGCCTGGCCCACCGCCGGCTCACGCCCACCACCTCCGACGATCTGCTCTTCGACGACGTGCTCTGGGTGGACCGGGCGATCGAGCACCACGCCGGGTTCGTGTCCGACCTGCGCTCCAGGGGCGTCGACGTGGTCGAGCTGCACGACGTGCTCGCCGAGACGGTGGCGGTGCCGGGGGCGCGGGACTGGCTGCTGGACCGCAAGATCGTCCCCGGCGTGGTCGGCACGGGGCTGATCGACGCGACCCGCGAGTTCCTGGAGAGCCTGGTCCCCGAGCAGCTCGCCGAGTACCTCATCGGCGGGCTGGCCACGCACGACGTGCCGGACCTGCCCGCGGCGTACCGGTCGCTGGCCGAGTACACGGCCGACTCGCGCGAGTACCTCATGGCCCCGGTGCCCAACACCCTGTTCACCCGCGACACGACGTGCTGGCTCTACGGCGGCGTGACGCTCAACCCCCTGTACTGGCCGGCGCGGCACGACGAGACCCTGCTGATGAAGGCCGTCTACGAGTTCCACCCGGACTTCGTCGGCTCGACCATCTGGTGGGGCGACCCGGAGACCGACCACCAGCGGGCCACCCTCGAGGGCGGCGACGTGATGCCGGTCGGCAACGGCACGGTGCTGGTGGGCATGAGCGAGCGCACGTCACGGCAGGCGATCACGCAGGTCGCCGAGGCGCTGTTCGAGCGGGGCGCCGCCGAGCAGGTGATCGTCGCGGGGATGCCCAAGCTGCGGGCGGCCATGCACCTGGACACCGTCATGACGTTCGCCGACGTCGACACCGTCACCGTCTACCCGCGCATCGTGGGGGCCATCCACCCGTTCGTGCTGCGGCCGGGAGACGGCGGCGGTCTCGCGGTCACGGACGAGGGCAGCGCCACGTTCCTGGAGGTCGTCGCCCGGGAGACCGGGCTCGGCGCGCTGCACGTCATCGAGACCGGCGGCGACGTCTACGAGTCCGAGCGCCAGCAGTGGGACAGCGGCAACAACGCCGTGGCCCTCGAGCCGGGCGTGGTCTTCACCTACGACCGCAACACCACGACCAACGACCTGCTCCGCAAGGCGGGCATCGAGGTGATCGAGATCAACGGCGCGGAGCTCGGCCGCGGCCGCGGCGGCGGGCACTGCATGACGTGCCCGATCATCCGGGACCCGGCCTGAGCGGTGGGCGCGCCGGAACGCGCCCACCACGGGTCGTCAGGCACCACGGGTTGTCAGGCGCGGAGCCAGACCGTCGTGTCCGTCGGGACCGCTACCGCGCCCTGCGACGTGTCGAGGTCGCCCGAGGCCACCAGCACCTCCGCGGCGGCAGGCAGCACGAGCGGCTCGGCGCCCAGGTTGCCGACCACGACGACGCCGGCGACGCGGAAGGCGACGACGTCCGGGGAGTCGGCCAGGGCGTCGACCCACGAGAGCGAGCCGCCGCCGATCTTCTCGGACCGGCGCAGCTCCAGCGCCGCCCGGTACATCTCGTACGTCGAGCCCGCGACGCCGTACTGCCGGTCGGCCGCGAGGTCGGCGTAGACGTCCGGCTGCGGCAGCCAGGTCTTGCCCGTCGAGCCGAACCCGTTGCCCGGCGCACCACCGACCCACGGCAGCGGCACGCGGCAGCCGTCGCGGCCGGGCTCCGCGCCGTCGGTCCGGAAGAACGACGGGTCCTGGCGCACCTCCGCGGGCAGCGCGGTGTGGTCCGGCAGGCCGAGCTCCTCGCCCTGGTACAGGTACGCCGAGCCGGGCAGACCGAGCATCAGCAGGGTCGCGGCCCTGGCCCGGCGCAGGCCGAGCTCCGCGTCGGGCTGCGGGTCGGTCGCCGCGATGCCGTTGAGCTGGCGCCCGCCGATCTCGGCCAGGCCGAAGCGCGACGCGTGCCGCACGACGTCATGGTTGGACAGCACCCAGGTGGTCGGGGCGCTGACGGCGTCCATCGTGTCGTACGAGACGTTCACGACCGTGCGCAGTCTCGCCGCGTCCCACGGGGCCGTGAGGAACGAGAAGTTGAACGCCTGGTGCATCTCGTCGGGCCGCACGTAGCGAGCCAGGCGGCTCAGCGGCTCCACCCAGGCCTCGGCGACCAGGCAGCGGTCGCCCGGGTACTCCTCGAGCACCCGGTGCCAGGCACGGTAGATCTCGTGCACGCCGTCCTGGTCGAACATCGGACCGCTGTGGCCCGCGCCGGTGGAGCCGTCGTCCGGGTCGCCGCCGTCGGCGGCCTCGTCGGAGGCGGGCGCCTGGCCGTCCTCGACGGTGCCCTCGACCATGGACACGTGGCCCGCCCAGTCGGGCAGGCCGGGTGCCTTGACCATGCCGTGCGCGACGTCGACGCGGAACCCGTCGACGCCTCGGTCCAGCCAGAACCGCAGGACGTCCTCGAACTCCTCGCGAACCTCCGGGTTCTCCCAGTTCAGGTCAGGCTGCGTCGAGTCGAACAGGTGCAGGAACCACTGCGGGCCCAGCGGGGTGTCGTCCTCGCGGGGGGCCAGCCGCGTCCAGGCGGGGCCGCCGAAGATGGACTCCCAGTTGTTCGGCGGCTCGTCGCCGGCCGGGCCGCGGCCGTCGCGGAACATGTACCGCTCGCGCGCGGACGAGCCGGGCGCCGCCGCCAGCGCCTCCTGGAACCAGACGTGCTGGTCGGAGGAGTGGTTGGGCACGAGGTCGACGATGATCTTGAGGCCGCGCTCGTGGGCGCCGGCAAGCATCTCGTCGAAGTCCGCGAGGGTGCCGAACAGCGGGTCGATGTCGCGGTAGTCCGCGACGTCGTAGCCGGCGTCCTTCTGGGGGGAGCGGTAGAACGGGCTCAGCCAGACGGCGTCGACCCCCAGCTGCTGGAGGTGGTCCAGCTTGGCGGTGACGCCGGGCAGATCGCCGATCCCGTCGCCGTCACCGTCCGCGAAGGAACGCGGGTAGACCTGGTAGATCACAGCGGAGCGCCACCACTCGCCGCCACCGGCGGCGGTGTGGACGGGAGCTCCGGCGGTGAGGTCGTCGGTGGTGAGCGGGGCAGTACGTGTCACGTGTCGCGTCCTCGTGGTCGGGGGCAGATCGGATGTAACGCTTGCTGCAAGCGTACGGGAGAGAACTAGCTCCGCGGGGCGGCAGGGGCGGCGCTGGTGGACCCGCGCACCACCAGCTCCGGCGTGAACAGCAGCTCCGAACGCGGCGCCCGCTCGCCGTGGATCTCGGTGAGCAGGGCGCTGACGGCGGCGTGCGCCATGTCGGCGACCGGCTGGCGCACCGTGGTCAGGGGCGGGTCGGTGAACGCCACGAGCGGCGAGTCGTCGTAGCCGACCACGCTCACGTCGTCGGGCACGGACAGGCCACGCGAGTGCGCGGCGCGGATGGCGCCGAGCGCCATCAGGTCGGACCCGCAGACGACGGCGGTGTGGCCGGAGTCGAACAGCTCGCCGGCCGAGGCCTGGCCGCCCTCCAGCGTGTAGAGGGTCAGCGCCACGTGCTCGCGGGCCTCCTGCTCGGTGGCCGCGAGGCCGTGCCGCACGAGCTGGGCCGCGAACGCCTCGATCTTGCGCTTGGCCGGGACGAAGCGGTCGGGGCCGATGGCCATGCCGATGCGGCGGTGGCCCAGCGCGACCAGGTGGCGTACGGACAGCTCGACGCTGGCGGCGTCGTCGGGGGAGACGAACGGTGCGTCGATGCCGTCGGCGTACCCGTTGATCAGCACGATCGGCAGCCCGCGCCCGCGCAGCCGCTGGTAGCGCTCGGTCGACGCCCGCGTGTCGGCGTGCTTGCCGGAGACGAAGACGATGCCGTCCACCGCGTGGTCGATGAGGGTCTCGACGTACTCGTCCTCGGTGGTACCGCCCGGCGACTGGGTGCACAGCAGCGGCGTGTAGCCGCGCGACGCGAGCTGCGACTCGATCGCTTGCGCAAAGGCAGGAAAGACCGGGTTGGACAGCTCCGGGACCACCAGGCCGATGAGGCCGGCGGGTCGTGCGCGCAGCGCCGAGGGGCGCTCGTACCCGAGCACGTCCAGGGCGGCGAGCACGGCCTGGCGGGTCTCGCCCGCCACGCCGGGCTTGCCGTTGAGCACGCGCGACACGGTCGCGGTGGAGACCCCTGCCTGCTCGGCGAGGTCGGTGAGTCGGGTGCGCACGACTGGCAGCCTAAGTGACATCGGACCTCCTCGTCCCTGCTGGTGCGGGGTGTCGGCACCCCGCCTTCGACACCGGCACCCGTGTCCGGCTGCAAGCGGTGCTGCAACTTTATCGCAACGACTTGCAACATTACCGGATCGGGCCGTACGGTTCGGGCAACGAACCAGGCCCGCCTCGGGCCACGAACACCGGGAGTGACGATGCGACGGAGCATCCTGACCGCCGCTGCGCTGACCGCGACGCTGGCGCTGGCCGCCTGCTCGGGCGGCGCGGAGGAACCAGCGGCCGAGGAATCGGCGGCCGCGCCGGACGGGGCGGGCGCCACCCTCACCGTCTGGGTCGACGAGACCCGCCAGGCCGCCGTCGAGGACGCCGCCGCCGGCTTCGAGGAGTCGACGGGCGCCGAGGTGGAGGTGGTGCTCAAGAACTTCGAGGACATCCGCCCCGACTTCCTCGCGCAGGTGCCGACGGGCAAGGGCCCGGACATCACGGTCGGCGCGCACGACTGGCTGGGCGAGCTGATGACCAACGGCGTCGTGGCCCCCATCGAGCTCGGCGACAAGACCGAGGCGTTCGAGCCGGTCTCCGTGGCGGCCTTCACCCAGGACGACCAGGTCTACGGCCTGCCGTACGCGGTGGAGAACATCGCGCTCATCCGCAACACCGAGCTCGCTCCCGAGGCCCCCGCCACGTGGGACGACGCCATCGCGGCCGGCAAGGACGCCGGCACCAAGTACCCGCTGCTGATCCAGACCACCACCGAGGGCGACCCCTACACGTTCTACCCGCTGCAGATGTCGTTCGGTGCCCCGGTCTTCGAGCAGAACGAGGACGGCTCCTACGCCCCGGAGCTCGCGCTGGGCGGTGAGGGCGGCACGGCGTTCGCGCAGTGGCTCGCGGACCAGGGCGACGCGGGCACGCTGAGCACCGACGTCACCTACGACATCGCGCTGGCGGCCTTCGCCAAGGGGGAGTCGCCGTTCATCGTGGGCGGTCCCTGGATGCTGGAGCAGTTCGGCGACCTCGACCTGGCGATCGACCCGATCCCGAGCGCCGGCGGCGAGCCCGCGAGTCCGTTCGTGGGCGTGGCCGGCTTCTACGTGAGCGCGCAGAGCGAGAACACGCTGCTCGCCAACGACTTCCTCGTCAACCACATGGCCACCACCGAGGCGCAGCTCGCGCTGTACGAGGCGGGCGACCGGCCCCCGGCCCTGATCGAGGCGGCCGACACGGCCTCCGAGGACCCGATCACCGCGGGTTTCCGGCAGATCGGCGCCGAGGCGGTCCCGATGCCGTCGCTGCCCGAGATGGGCGCCGTGTGGGCGTACTGGGGCGTGACCGAGGCCGCGATCATCTCCGGCAAGTCCGACCCTGCCAAGGCCTGGGACAAGATGGTCGCCGACATCCAGGGTGAGATCGGCTGATGTCGCTGCCTGCGGCCCGGGGCTCCGGCCGGACCGGCTGGAGCCCCGGGTTCCTCGTCAAGCTTGCCCTGATCGCGCTGGTCGACGCCCTCGGCGTCTACGCCGTCCTGGCCGCGTGGAGCGCTGGATCGTGGGGGATCCTCGCCGCGATGGTGGCGCTGCTGCTCGTGGCGAACTGGGCGTACTTCAGCAAGCGGGCCCTGCCCCTGAAGTACATCCTGCCCGGGCTCGCGTTCCTGCTCGTCTACCAGGTGTACGTGGTGGCCTACACGGGCTACGTCGCGTTCACCAACTACGGCGACGGTCACAACTCGACCAAGGAGCAGGCGATCGAGGCGCTCCTGGTGCAGAACGAGCGCCGCGTGGAGGGTTCGCCGTCGTCGCCCCTGACCGTGGTGTCGGACGGCGACACGCTCGGCTTCGCGGTCGTCTCGCCCGACGGCGCGGTCGAGGTGGGTACCGCCGAGGAGCCGCTCGCCGCCGTGGACGGCGCCACCGTGTCGGGCGGCCAGGTGACTGCGCTGCCCGGGTACGAGGTGCTGGAGTACACCGAGGTCCTTGAGCGGCAGCAGGAGGTCACCGACCTGCGCGTGCCCGTCTCCGACGACCCGAACGACGGCTCGGTGCGCACCCAGGACGCGCGCACCGGCTACGTCTTCACGTCGACGCTCACGTACGACGACGCGTCGGACACCATGACCGACAGCACCACCGGGGTGACCTATACGCCGGGCGACGACGGCCAGTTCGAGGCCGCCGACGGCACCACCCTGCCCGTGGGCTGGCGGGTGCTCGTGGGTCTGGACAACTTCGTCACCGCGTTCGGGGACGACCGGTACGCGGGCCCGTTCGCGAAGATCCTGCTGTGGACGTTCGCGTTCGCGGTCATCTCGGTGGCCTCGACGTTCCTGCTCGGCCTGTTCCTGGCGATCGCGTTCAACGACGCACGCCTGCGTGGCCGGCGGGTCTACCGGACGCTGGTGATCCTGCCGTACGCGATCCCGGGGTTCCTGGCGGCCCTGCTGTGGTCGGGCATGCTCAACCGGTCGTACGGGTTCGTCAACGAGGTGCTGCTCGGCGGGGCCCAGATCCCGTGGCTCACGGACCCCGTGCTCGCCAAGGTGGCGGTGCTCGGCGTGAACCTGTGGCTCGGGTTCCCGTACATGTTCCTCATCTGCACCGGTGCGCTGCAGTCGCTGCCCGGCGACGTGCTGGAGGCCGCACGGATCGACGGCGCGGGCCGGTGGCGCACCTGGCGGTCCATCACGCTGCCGCTGCTGCTGGTCGCCACCGCTCCGCTGCTCATCTCCAGCTTCGCCTTCAACTTCAACAACTTCACGCTGATCTACATGCTCACCGGCGGCGGGCCACGGTTCGGTGACGCCTCGGTCCCGCTCGGACACACCGACATCCTCATCTCGATGGTCTACTCCGTCTCCGGGCTCGACGGGACGGCCGCCAAGGACTACGGCCTGGCCAGCGCGCTGTCCATCGTCATCTTCCTGGTCGTGGCGACCATCTCCGCCCTCGCGTTCCGGCGCACCCGCTCGCTCGAGGAGATCGCCTGATGAGCACCACGATCCCGGCGGCCCGGCCGGCCGCCCCGCCCCGCAGTCCCGCGCCGGCCCGCCGCCCGTCGGCGTCCCGCTGGTTCTCCGACCTGGGGTGGCGGCACCTGGTCGGCGTCCTCGCCGTCGTCTACGCGGGCTTCCCGCTCGTCTACGTCGTCTCGGCGTCGCTGGCCGACGGCGGCACCCTCACCGGCTCCAACGACCTGTTCGCGTCGGTGTCGGGCGCCAACTACGCGGCGCTCGCCGGCACGAAGTTCTGGACCTGGATGGCCAACACCCTCGTGGTGGCGGTCGCGACCGGGGCCGGGACGGTGCTCATGGGGGCCGCGGCGGCCTATGCCTTCTCCCGGTTCCGGTTCAGCGGACGCCGCGTGGGGCTCACCGCCCTGCTCGTCATCCAGATGTTCCCGCAGATGCTCGCGTTCGTCGCGATCTTCCTGCTGCTCATCTCGCTCGGCAACGTCGTGCCGGTGCTCGGCCTGGACTCCAAGCTGTCGCTGATCTGCGTGTACCTCGGCGGCGCGCTCGGGGTGAACACGTTCCTCATGTACGGGTTCTTCAACACCGTGCCCCGCGAGATCGACGAGGCCGCGAAGATCGACGGCGCGTCGCACGCCCAGATCTACTGGACCATCGTGCTGCGGCTGACCGCGCCGATCCTCGCCGTGGTGGGTCTGCTCAGCTTCATCAGCACGTTCGGCGAGTTCATCATCGCTCGCGTGCTGCTGCAGTCGGAGGACAGCTGGACGCTCGCCGTGGGCCTCTACGGCTGGGTGTCGTCGCTCCAGGAGGCCAACTGGGGCCTGTTCGCGGCGGGCGCCGTCGTCTCGGCGCTGCCGGTGCTCGCCCTGTTCCTGTTCCTGCAGAAGTACATCGTGGGCGGCCTGACGGCGGGCTCCGTCAAGGGCTGACCACGCATGACGGATGTCATGTCCCGCCGGTGACGCACGGCCTGCGTGCCGTGGTCCCGGCGGGACGAGCCTTGAGGCATGACACCGACACAGCAGAGCAGCACGGGCGGGGCACCGGCCCTCGACGCCCGCGACGTCGTCAAGGAGTTCCGCGGGCGCGGCGGCACGGTGCGCGCCGTCGACCACCTGGACCTACGCATCGAGCGCGGCGAGGTCGTCGCGTTCCTCGGGCCCAACGGTGCGGGCAAGACCACGACCATCGACCTGGCGCTCGGACTGGCCCGGCCGACGTCCGGCACCGTCCGCGTGCTCGGGAAGGAGCCGTCCGACGCCGTGGCCGCCGGGCAGATCGCCGCCGTCATGCAGACGGGCGGGCTGCTGCGGGACCTGACCGTGCGGGAGACGGTCGAGCTGACCGCCGCACTGTTCGGCGGGTCGGGGGACGTGCGCCCCTACCTCGAGCGGGCGGGCATCGCCGATCTCGCGCGCCGCAAGGTCGGCACGTGCTCGGGCGGGCAGCAGCAGCGGCTGCGGTTCGCGATGGCACTCGTCTCAGAGCCCGACCTGCTGTTCCTCGACGAGCCCACCACGGGCATGGACGTCACCGGCCGTCGCGACTTCTGGTCGGCCGTCCGTGCGGATGCCGCCCGCGGCCGCACCGTCGTCTTCGCCACCCACTACCTCGACGAGGCGGAGCTCTACGCCGACCGGGTGGTCATGGTGAGCCGTGGCCGGGTCGTGGCCGACGGCACGGCCCAGCGAATCAAGGACCGCACCGGGGTGCGCACCCTGGAGGACGCGTTCGTCCGGCTCACGTCCGGCGCGCCCGCCACCTCCGGCACCACGGGAGGCGCGTGACCATGAACGGCTACTACCCGCGGCTGGAGCTGCGCCGCCTGCTGCGCGACCGGCGCACCTTCGTCATCAGCCTGCTCATGCCGCCGGCGATGTTCCTGATCGTGGGGGCCGGCACGGCGGCCAACCAGCAGGAGACCGTCGGCGACGACGCCAACAGGACGGCGCTGCTCCTCGTCTCCGTCGCGCTGTTCGGGGCGATCGTCACCACGGTGTCGGGCGGCGCGAGCGTCTCCACGGAGCGCGCGCAGGGCTGGACCCGGCAGCTGCGCCTCACGCCGCTGAGCCCCTGGTCGTACGTCATGACCAAGGTGGTCGCCTCGATGGCGCTCGGCGCGGTGTCGATCGGTCTGACCTTCGGCGTCGGGTACGCGCAGGGCGCGCAGATGTCTCCGGCGGCCTGGGTGGGCTGCGCCCTGATCGCCTGGCTCAGCTCGGGGACGTTCGCGGCCCTCGGCCTGCTCATGGGCTACGTGCTGCCCACCGAGAACACCATGCAGATGCTCAGCCCCCTCCTGGCGGTGCTCTCCCTGGCCGGCGGCCTGTTCGTCCCGCTCGGCGACGGTCCCTTCGCCGACGTCGGGCGCTTCGTGCCCACCTACGGCGCGGCGGTCCTGACCCGCGCACCGCTCGGCACCGGCCTCGACGCCTGGGCGATCGTGAACCTCCTGGTCTGGACCGTGCTCTTCGTCGCGGCTGCCGCGTGGCGGTTCGGACGCGACACCGCCCGTGTATGACACGGTAGGGGTCGTGATCGCACAGCCCCCGGTGACGACGGCGCAGGCCGACGCGGCCCGTCGGCGGCGTACCCGGATCGGCGTGGCCATCGGCGCGCTGCTGTGGTTCGCCCTGGTGCGGAACACCCTCGTGGTCGTCCTCGACGCGCCGCAGCCGCTGGTGGTAGGAGGGGTGGTCGGGCTCGTGGGGTCCGCCGCGCTGTTCGGCTGGGTGGTGGTCCGCCACCGGACCCGGCGCCCGCGCCGGGCAGTCGGCCGGGCGGTCCTCGGTGCGCAGCTCGCGTTCGCGCTCCTGACCTGTGCCGCCGCCGCCGAGGACGGCCTGATCGGCTTCGTCCTCCTGTGCCTCAGCGCGATGTACCTGGTGCCGCGCACCCAGGCGGCGTGGCTCGTCGCCGTGACCGTCGTCGCCATGGTGGCGCTGCCCCGGGTGCTGCCCGGCTGGCACCCCGCCGACGGGAACGCCATCACGGCGGCGCTCGGCGGCGTCGCCACCTTCGCCATGCTGCAGGGCATGGAACGCAACCGCCTGCTCCTGCGCGCACAGGAGGAGGTGGCGGCGCTCGCGACCTTCCGGGAGCGCGAACGCATCACGCGGGACATGCACGACGTGCTGGGCCACTCGCTCACCGTGATCTCCGTGAAGGCCGAGCTGGCGGCCCGGCTCCTGCGCGCCGGTGCCGGCGGCGCGGGCATCGGCCGTGCGGCGGACGAGCTCGCCGACGTCCAGTCCCTTGCCCGGTCCGCGCTCGCCGACGTGCGTGGCATGATCGCCGACGAACGGCGCGTCTCCCTCGCCGGTGAGGTCGCGGCCGCGCGCGCCGCGCTCGACGCGGCGGGCATCGACGCAGACCTGCCCGGCGCCGTCGACATGGTGCCCGCCGAACGCCGCGAGCTGTTCGCCTGGGTGCTGCGCGAGGGGTCCACCAACGTGCTCCGGCACGCCGGAGCACGGCACGTCCGGGTCGACCTGACCCCCGACACCCTGGTGATCGAGGACGACGGCCAGGGCCAGGTCGTCGGCGAGTCCTCCGGCGGCCACGGCCTGAACGGCCTCGGGGCCAGGGCGCACGCGGCCGGCGCGACCCTGGAGCACGGCCCCCGGCCCGGCGGCGGGTTCCGGCTCGCCGCGACGTACGCGGGCCCGGCATGATCCGGCTCCTGCTCGCCGACGACCAGGCCCTCGTGCGGGGCGCCGTCGCAGCGCTCCTCGACCTCGAGTCCGACCTGGAGGTCGTGGTCCAGGTGGGGCGCGGCGACGAGGTCGTCGACGC
Source organism: Promicromonospora xylanilytica (assembly GCF_054782895.1). Classification (NCBI taxonomy): domain Bacteria; kingdom Bacillati; phylum Actinomycetota; class Actinomycetes; order Micrococcales; family Promicromonosporaceae; genus Promicromonospora; species Promicromonospora xylanilytica. The sequence continues at coordinate 120,331 of NZ_BAAGRP010000004.1, read as the reverse complement.
CGCCCGCGAGCACTCCGTCGACGTCGCGCTGCTCGACGTCGAGATGCCCGGCCTCGACGGCGTCGCGGCCGCCGCCGCCCTCCGTGACCAGGTGCCGGGCTGCCGGTCGCTCATCGTCACCACGTTCGGCCGGCCCGGCTACCTGCGCCGTGCGCTCGACGCGGGCGCGAGCGGGTTCGTCGTCAAGGACACGCCCGCGGAGCTGCTCGCCGACGCCGTCCGCCGCGTCCACTCGGGTCTGCGCGTCGTGGACCCCGAGCTCGCCGTCGCCTCGCTGACCGTCGGCGCGAGCCCGCTCACCGACCGGGAGGCGCACGTCCTGGCGCTCGCGGCCGACGGCGGCACGGTCTCGGGGATCGCCGCCGAGGCCTACCTGTCCGAGGGCACGGTGCGGAACTACCTGTCGTCGTCGATCGGCAAGACGGGGGCGCGCACGCGCGCCGAGGCGGTCCGGATCGCGCGGGAGAACGGCTGGCTCTGACCAACCGGCACCGTCAGGACGCCCGGGTGACAAGCCTGTCGTGCAGTGCGATGGCCGACAGGTCCGTCAGCGACGCGACCTGGTCGACCACGACCCGGAGGCGGGCGGCGTCGTCGGGCGCGGCACGCCAGTCCGCGGCGAACGGTGTCTCCAGCTCGTCGGGGGCGCGGTCGGCGAGCACGCCGACCAGCTCGGCCAGGATCTCCCGCTCCCGCAGGTACCGGGGCTCCTGGCCGCGCGGCGCCATGACGTAGGCGACCGCGATGCCCTTGAGCGCGAGGATCTCGTGCTCGGTCTCGGCGGGTACCACGAGCCGGGCGGCGTACCGCGTGAGGTCGCCCTCGCCGAACTCCGCCCGCGTCGCGGAGATCGCCGCGCCGATGAACCGGCCGATGAGCTGGCTCGTCATGTCCTTGAGCGAGGCGAGGGACCTGCGCGACCCGTCGAACGCCCTGACCAGGTGCCCGACGCCGCGCAGGTAGTCCTGCAGGCGACCGATGGCCGCGTCGATGGCGTCCTGCGTGTACCACTCGCCGTACCAGGCGCGCACGTACTCGGCCACGCGCGCCCGTTCCTCGGCGTCCGCCATGAGGTCGAGGTCGACACGGCCGGCGACCACGCCGTCCTCGACGTCGTGCACCGAGTAGCTGATGTCGTCGGCGAGGTCCATGACCTGGGCCTCGAGGCACTTCACGCCGTCGGGGGCGTTCTTGCGCAGCCAGGTGAACACGGGCAGGTCGTCGGTGTAGACGCCGAACTTGCGGCTCGCCGTGCCGTCCGGCCGCGCGGGGCCCGCCCCGTAGGCCCACGGGTACTTGACGCTCGCGTCGAGGCTCGCACGGGTGAGGTTGAGGCCCGCCGGGGTGTCGTCGTCGGCGATCACCTTGGGCTCGAGCCGGGTGAGCAGGCGCAGCGTCTGCGCGTTGCCCTCGAAGCCGCCGATCGGCTGGGCGATCTCGGCGAGCGCCGTCTCGCCGTTGTGCCCGAAGGGTGGGTGCCCGAGGTCGTGGGTGAGGCACGCGGTGTCGACGACGTCGGGGTCGCAGCCCAGGGAGCGGCCCATGCCGCGGCCGACCTGCGCCACCTCGAGCGAGTGGGTCAGCCGGGTCCGTACGAAGTCGTCGTGGCCAGCGCCGAGCACCTGGGTCTTGGCGCCGAGACGCCGCAGTGCGGACGAGTGCACCACGCGGCCCCTGTCGCGTTCGAAGGGGGTACGGGCCTGCGACTTGGGCGGTTCGGACACCCAGCGCTCGGCGTCCTGCGCGCTGTACGACGGAGGGATGCTCTTCCCGAGGGCTTGCTCCACCCGTCCACTCTAGTCACGCTGGCCCACATCACCGGAATCCGGCCGGTTCCGGCCATCGGGTGCGGGCCGTCGGGGGCGGCCGGCTCGGGTGGTGTCGGCGGAGGCAGGCACGTGGCCGCTGCCTCCGCCGTGGCGGTCCTACTTGTTGTTGCTGTACCAGCTCAGGCCGCCGGGCAGGTTGATCGAGTGCTTCTTGGTCCGGGAGTTCCAGGTCCAGGGACCGATCTTGAAGCTCATGGACGACAACCCCTTCTGGGTGATGTTGAACTTGAGCGGGCCGAGCGACAGCCTCTTGCGATACCGGATTCCCATGTTCCTGACTTTCCTCCTCGGGTCGGGGCAAAGCGTACCGAACTGCGCTAGCCCGGCAAACCGCACTCGCCCGTTGACCACAGCTGCTGCTGCCGGCCGAGGGACCTGTCCGGCAGCAACTGCTGTGCTCATCCGATCCGACTCGGGTCACGACTCGCGGGAGGTCGTCCAGGTCTCGCTTGCTTGCTGGACCGCTTCCGTCGTGACCGAGTCCGCCACCGTGACGAAGTACCAGCGGTGGCCGAACGGGCAGCGGACCGCGGCCTGCCGGAACCCCTCGAACCAGTCGCCGGGCTCGGCCAGGCTGGTCGCGCCGGCCTCGATCGCCCGGGCGTAGGCCGCGTCCGTGTCCTCGACCGGGATCGTGAAGCTCGCATGCGTGGGCGCGCCCGGCTCGGGCGCGACGGAGTCGGGCGGGAACGCCCCGGCGACGGTGAACGTCGACTCACCGGCGGCGGACCGCAGGACCAGGTCGGAGTGGATCACCGCGTCTCCGGCGGTGATCACGGACAGCGTCTCGGCGCCGAGCGCGGCCTCGTAGAAGGCGATGGCGGCGCGCGCGTCGCCCACGGCGATGTTGGGGTGCAGGGCTGAGTTCCTCATGTGACCGATGCTTCCGCCGCCGGTCTGTGCCAGTCTTGGAAGAATGCGACAGGTGTTCGACGGCTGCCCCGCCGTCACGCAGGCGCTCGAGTCCGGGCCGACCCTCGGCATCGTGAACCCGGCGCGGGCGCGCGACCGGTTCACGCTCGCTCGCGTCGAGCCGGTGCCAGACCTCGCCGACCTTGTCGACTGGCACTGGGTGATCACCTGGGACCTGCCGCCGGGCGTCACGTTCACGCAGGCCGTGGTGCCCCACCCGGTCGGCCAGGTCGTCGCGGAGGAGCCCGGCTTCCTCGCCTACGCCATGCCCGCTGCGGCCGTCGACCGGCGCACCCTGTCCGGCTCGGGCGGCGTCGTCGGTACCAAGCTGCGCCCCGGCGGCTACCGCGCGCTGCTCGGGCTGCCGCACCCGGGCGAGTGCGGCGCCGTCGGCCCCGCCACGTTCCTCGGCCCGACGGCGGACCGGGCCGGCGCCGAAGCCATCGACCAGGCCCGGAGCGGCCGGGCCGACGCCGCCGTCCGGACCGTCACCCCGCCGCTCGCCGCCGCCGAGCGCACCCGGACATCACGGTCCACCGCGGCGCTGGCCGACCTGGCCGAGGCGTTCGCGGCGATCGCCGACGCCGTGCCCGGCACGACCGTCGCTGCGCTCGCGACCGGGCTCGGCACCACGCCGCGCTCGCTGCAGCGCCTGTTCGCCGAATGGGTGGGCGTGAGCCCCAAGTGGGTGCTGCGGCGGCACCGGGTGCATCTCGCCGCCGAGCTGCTGGGCCGCGACCCGGCGCTCGACCTGGCGGGGCTCGCGGCCGCCGTCGGCTACTACGACCAGGCCCACTTCACCGGGGACTTCGTGCGGGCGCTCGGCGTGGCCCCCGGCGAGTACGCGCGGACGTGCGCGGCGGCGCGGAGGGGCCGTTGACCGGGGCGGGGTGTGGACGGCGGCACCGTGGTGTCGGCGCGCGAGCATAGACTTCGAGGCGTGGCCGGGCTGATCAGACGTGAGGATGTGGACCAGGTCCGCGAACGCGCGCGGATCGACGAGATCGTCTCGGCGCACGTGACCCTCAAGCCCGCCGGGGTGGGCGCGCTGGTGGGTCTGTGCCCGTTCCACGACGAGCGCAGCCCGAGCTTCAACGTGCGCCCGAGCGTCGGCCGCTACCACTGCTTCGGTTGTGGCGAGGGCGGCGACGTCATCGAGTTCGTCATGAAGATGGACGGGCTGAGCTTCACCGAGGCCATCGAGTACCTCGCGGGCAAGACCGGCGTGCAGCTGCGCTACGAGGAGGGTGGCAACGCCCGTCCGCGTGAGGAGCCGGGCAAGCGCCAGCGCCTGCTGGAGGCCAACAAGGTGGCCGCGGAGTTCTACGCCGAGCAGCTCATGGGCCCTGGCGCGGCGGCGGCGCGTACGTTCCTCGCCGAGCGCAGCTTCGACCGGTCCGACGCCGAGCGGTTCGGCGTCGGGTTCGCGCCCAAGGGCTGGGACGCGCTGCAGCGACACCTCCAGGGCAGGGGCTTCACGCAGGCCGAGCTGGTGGCCAGCGGGCTGATGTCGCAGGGTCAGCGCGGTATCTACGACCGGTTCAGGGGACGGGTGATGTGGCCCATCCGGGACGTGACGGGTGCCGTGATCGGCTTCGGCGCGCGTCGCCTGTTCGAGGACGACCAGGGCCCCAAGTACCTCAACACCCCCGAGACCAGCCTCTACAAGAAGTCGCACGTGCTGTACGGGATCGACCTCGCCAAGCGGGCGATCGCCAAGGACAAGAAGGTGGTCGTGGTCGAGGGGTACACCGACGTCATGGCGGCGCACCTGTCCGGTGTGGCGACGGCGGTGGCCACGTGCGGTACGGCGTTCGGCGGCGACCACGCCAAGGTGGTGCGCCGCCTGCTCGGCGACACGACGGCGGGCGGTGGCCTGCAGCTCACGTCCGGCGCGACCATGGGCGGCGAGATCATCTTCACGTTCGACGGGGACGCTGCGGGGCAGAAGGCCGCCGAGCGGGCGTACGGCGAGGACCAGCGGTTCTTCGCGCAGACGTTCGTCGCGGTGGCCGACGGCGGCATGGACCCCTGCGACCTGCGCATGGCCAAGGGCCCCGAGGCGGTGCGCGCGCTGGTCGACAGCCGCAAGCCCCTGTTCGCCTTCGTCATCCAGGCCAAGCTCAGGCAGTTCGACCTGAACACCGTGGAGGGCCGCGTGTCCGCCGTGCGGGCCGCCGCGCCGGAGATCGTCGGTATCCGGGACCGCAGCCAGCGCGACGGCTACATGCGCGAGGTCGCGGGCTGGATCGGCACGGAGATCGACGAGGTGCGGCGCGAGGTCGGCCGCGCGGCGTCCACGCCGTCCCTGCGCCGCGCGCCGGACCGGCCGGACGGGGATCGATCCGCGGCGCCGGACAGCGACGGCGGGCTGCCCGGCGGGGAGGACCGCCCGGCGTCGGGCGCCCAACCGCAGCTGCCCGCGCCCGACCCGCGCGACCCCGTGGCGCGTGACGAGCGCCTCGCGCTCGTCGCGGTGCTGCAGTACCCGCAGCACGTGCCCGCGTCGTTCGACACGCTCGGTGAGGACGCGTTCTCCGTGCCGGCCTGGCGTGCCGTGCACACGGCGATCCGCGCGGCCGGGGGAGCGGCGGCCGGGCGCGACGTGTCGGCGGCGCAGTGGGTCGCGGCCGTCCTGGAGCAGGCCTCGGAGACCGTCGCGGGCATCGTCACGCAGCTGTCGGTGGCGTCCCTCCCGGAGGACCGGGAGGCGGCCATCGCCGCGTTCGTCGAGGGTGTGGTGCACCGCGTCCTCGACCTGGGGCTGATGCGGCGGGTCGCCGACGCGCGCAGCCGCCTGCAGCGCCTCGACCCGGCGGACACCGAGGCCTACCAGGCGGCGTTCGCCGAGCTCCTGACGATCGAGGCCGAACGCCGCACCCTCCGCGAGGGTGCGAGCGCGTAGCACCCGACGCCGTCAGGGGTGGGCGCGAGCCAGCAGCTCACCGTCGGCCGAGGTCGCCGCCATCAGCCCGGACGCCGCCGCCATGAGCACCGACGCGAGCGGCATGGGCGTGGCGGACGTGTGCGCCATGTCGCCCGCCGCGAACACGCCCGGCACGCTCGTGCGTCCCATGGCGTCGACCTCGACGGCGCCCGACTCCTGCAGCCGTAGGCCGAGCTGTGCCGCGAACGGGGCGCGCTGGGCGAACTCGGTCGCCACGAAGACGCCGCCCACCTCCTCGTCGGGCCCGTCGGCGAACGACACGGTGGCGCCGGCTGTGCTGCGGCTCAGCTCCTTGACGGGCTCGAGCCGCACGGTGACGCCCCCGCGGTCGAGCTGGGCGCGGAGGCCCGGTTCGAGCTCCGCGCCGTCGGCCAGGACGGTGAGGCGGCTCGCGATGCGCTCCAGCAGGAACGCGACCCTGGCCACGTGGGGGCCGCCGCCGAGCACCGCGACGTGCTTGCCGCTCAGCTCGTGCCCGTGACAGTACGGGCAGACTGCGGCCACCGTGCCGAACAGCGCCTCCAGGCCGGGGACGGCAGGGACCGTGTCCCGCAGCCCGGTGGCGAGCACGACCGTCCGGGCCGCGGCCGGCTCCGTGCCCGCGGCACCCGGCCCGGCCCCGAGGCCGACGCGGAACGCGTCGCCGTCCGGCACGACGGTGGTCGCGGCAGCCTCGCGGACCGTCACCGTCGCGTAGGCCGTCAGCTCGGCACGGGCCGCGGCGCGGAACTCGGCGGGCGGCGTGCCGTCGCGCGTCACGAAGTTGTGCAGGTGCTCCGCGCGAGCGTTGCGGTACTCGCCGGAGTCGAGCAGCAGCACGCTCCGGTGCATACGGCCGAGCGTGAGGGCCGCCTGCAGCCCGGCCGGGCCGCCGCCGATGACCACGGCGTCGTAGGGGCTGGTCGAGGGGTCTGTCGTGGACATCGAGGGCTCCGTCTCCTGGGGCGTCGTGCGTACCGCCCCAGCCTCCGACTTCAGGTCAACATGAAGTCAAGCCCCTGAGCCAGTCGTGTCCCTCGGGTGGTCGCGGGGGAGCAGCAGCGCGGTCACGGTCAGCAGGGCCGCGCACGCGGCGACGGACCAGAACACCAGGTGCATGGCCTGGGCCAGTCCCGGGCCCTCCGGGGTGCCGTTCGGGCCCACCGTCGTCACGGCGTTCACCACGGCGCCGAGCGCGGCCACGCCGACCGCCTGCCCGATCGACCGGGCGAACATGTTGGTGGCGGTCACCGCCCCGCGCTCGCCCCAGCCCACGCTGTGCTGCGCGGCCAGCAGCGTCGGCACGGAGACCATGCCCATGCCGAGGCCGATCACGAACACCGCGGCGGAGACGTGCCAGAACTGGGAGTCGGTGCCCAGGCCGAGCGTGAGGAGCGACCCGGCCAGCGCCGTCCCCGCCCCGATCGCGCCGGTCCAGCGAAATCCGATCGACAGGTAGACCCGGCCCGAGAGGGTCGACGCCAGCGGCCAGCCGACCATGAGGGAGGCCAGCGCGAACCCCGCGACGAGCGGCCCGGTGCCGAGCACGCCCTGCGCGTAGATCGGCACGTAGGTGGTCAGGCCCAGCGTGATGACGCCGATCATGAGCGACGCCGCCGTCGACGCCCCGACCACCCGGCGGCGCAGGAGCCCCAGGTCGAAGATCGGGTGCGCACTCCTGCGGGCCGACACGGCGAACGCCGCGAGCAGCAGGGCCGAGCCGGCGAAGATCCCGATCGACTGCGGCGACGACCAGCCCCAGGTCGCGCCGCCCTCGAGCAGGCCCAGCACCAGGAGCGTGCTCCCGCCGGTCAGCAGCACGGCGCCGAGGTAGTCGATCGGCTCGCGCGCACCCTCGCGCCGCTTCTCGTGGAACCGGCGCCAGAGCACGGCGGCGGCGACGGCGGCGACCGGCACGTTGACCCAGAAGATCCAGCGCCAGCTCACGAACTCGCTGAACACGCCGCCGAGGGTGGGGCCGAGCACGGACGACACGGCCCACACGCTCGCGAGGTACCCCTGGATCTTGGCGCGCTCGGCGATCGTGTAGATGTCGCTGGCGATGGTCATGGACACCGGCATGATCGCGCCGGCGCCCAGGCCCTGCAGCACCCGGAACCAGATGAGCGCCGGCATGCTCCAGGCGACGGCGCACAGCACCGAGCCGAGCAGGAACAGCCCGATCCCGGCCAGCATCACGCGCTTGCGCCCGAACACGTCGGCCAGGCGCCCGTACAGCGGGACGGTCACCGCCTGGGCCAGCGTGTACGCGGAGAACAGCCAGGGCACCTGGTCGAACGCGCCGAGCTCCCGTGCGACGGTGGTCGACGCCGTGGCGAGGATCGTGACGTCGAGGGCCACGAGCGCCGTCGAGAGCATCAGTGCGCCGAGCACCGGGCCGCGGTCGCCGCGCAGGCCGAGACGCACGTCGACGGTGCCGGCGGGCGGCGCGGTCATGTCCTGGCCTTTCGAGTGTGCTGCACGACACATGACAAGTTGCCCGGGGCATCGCCTATTCCCGGTTCCCGGCCCACGCGACCCGGGGCGGCGTCAGGCACGGCGGTTCCCCGGCCAGCCCTCCGGGACGGCGCCACGACCGCCGTCGGGCACCGAGTCGGCGAGCCGGCGGAGCGTGTCGAAGAACGCGTCGACGTCGGCCTCGTCCTGACCCACCGCACCGCGCAGCGTCCGGTCGAACGAGATCGCGGCGGTCTTGAGCCTGCGGTACAGCGCGGCGCCCGCCTCGGTGACCTCGATGCGCTGCACGCGGCGGTTCGACGCCTCCCGGGTGCGCAGGACGAGCCCCCGCTCCTCCATGCCGCGCAGGTGGTGCGTCAGCGTCGCCTCCCGGATGCCGACGGCGCGGGCGAGCTCCCGCTGGGTGGCCGGCGTGCCCTGGTGCAGGGCGAGCAGGATGTGCCAGACCTGCCAGCTCCCGCCCTCCTCGGTCAGCAGCGCGTCGAACGAGCGCATCACCCGCTGCACCGTGTGCCACATCGTGACCGCCACCGGCCGCGGGCCGCCCGCCTCCTCGCCCGGCCCCACCCCGCTCCCGCCGCCTGGTCCGCCGCCGGCCTGCCCGCTTGGTCGCATGGGCGCAGACTAGTTCGAAGCTGGCCGAATTGCATTGACGCCTAATCCTTAGATGTCTAACGTCGGCGTTCGACGCCACCCGGCGCCGAGCTCGACCGCACTGACCAGGAGGCTTGAGATGTCCATGCAGGACAGCACCACCGCACGGCACTCCCCGGAGGCGCCCGAGAGCGCCCTGGCCCCGCTTGCGGCCACCCTCGGTGACCGCCTGCTCACCCCGGCCGACGACGAGTTCGCCGACGCGGCGACCCTGTTCGTCGGCGGCCCGGCGCGGACCCCGGCGGCGGTCGCCCGAGTGCGGACCACCGACGAGGTGGTGGCGGCGATCGCCGTCGCGCGGGACGCCGGCCTGCCCCTCGCGGTGCGCGCCGGCGGTCACCACCAGGCACGGCACGGCGTGGTCGACGGCGGGCTCGTGCTCGACCTGCGCCTCATGGACGGCGTCCGGATCGACGCGGCCGGCGGCGTCGGGCACGCGCAGGGCGGTGTGCTCGCCGGCGCGTACACCGCCGCGGCCGGCGAGCACGGGCTGGCGACGGGGTTCGGCGACACGGCGAGCGTCGGTGTCGCGGGCATCACCCTCGGCGGCGGCATCGGGTACCTCAGCAGGCGCGACGGGCTCACCGTCGACAACCTGCTCGGCGCGGAGGTCGTCCTCGCCGACGGCCGGGTGGTGCAGACGGGCCCCGACGAGCACCCCGACCTCTACTGGGCGCTGCGGGGCGGCGGCGGCAACTTCGGCGTCGTGACCCGGCTGGACCTGCGCCTGCGGGAGCTCCGTACGGTCACGGGCGGGATGATGATGTGGGCGCCCGGCCCGGCCACGCTCACGACGGTGCTACGGGCGTTCACCGAGGGGCCCGACGAGTTCGCGGGCATGGTGAACGTGATGGTGGCGCCGCCGGCGCCCATGATCCCGGCAGAGCTGCACGGCACGCCGATCATCATGGCGCTGGTGTGCCACTCGGGTACCGCTACCGAGGCGGACGAGGTGTTCGCTCCGCTGCGGGCCCTCGGCCCGGTGCTCGACAGCGTCCAGGAGATCCGGTACCCGGCGATGTTCGAGGGGCCGGGTGGTCCGCCGCCCGGCGGGATGGGCGACGCCCGGACCGGGTTCCTCGGCGAGGGGGCCTGGACGCCCGACGACGCATGGGCGGCCGAGGTGATCCAGGCGGTGTCCGGCGCGGGCGGTCCTGCCGCGGTGAACCTGCGCCCGATGGGTGGTGCGATCGCGCAGGTCGACCCGGCGGCGACCGCCTTCGCGCACCGGGACCCGGCCCTCATGGTCACGGTCGGCAAGGCCGCGCCGACCCTCGACGCGCTGCCCGTCGCGAGCCAGTGGGTGCGTTCGACGGCGGAGGCGTTCGGCGTCGGCGGGCGCGGCTACGTCAACTTCATGGGGAGCGCCACGGAGCAGGACGTGCGCAACGCCTACCCCGAGGGGACGCTCGCTCGGCTGCGCGAGGTGAAGCGGGCGTACGACCCACACAACCTGTTCGCGTCGAACCACAACGTGGCGCCCTGAGCCGTCGGCACGCGGTTAAACGTTACGGAGCGTTGTCCGGCGCCCGTCGCACTCCGAGGATCGAGCACACCTGATCCTCGGAGCATCGACGAAGGAGCTGGACGTGACCCTCTACAAGACGCTCGGCCGGGTCCGGGCGACGGCGCTGGTCGCCGCGCTGGGCCTGCTCATGGCGGCGGCGATCGTCGTCGTCCAACCGAACCCGCCCGCCGCGTACGCGCACGGCGGACTCACCTACCCGGCCACCCGCACGTACGCGTGCTACGTGGACGGCATCGAGAACGGCCAGGGTGGTGGCCTGAACCCGCAGAACCCGATGTGCCAGAACGCATACGCCGTGAACGGCAACTACCCGTTCTACAACTGGTTCGGCAACCTGCTCAGCGACGCGGACGGACGACACCAGGAGGTCGTCCCGGACGGGAACCTGTGCGGCCCGCAGGAGTCGTTCTCCGCGTTCCGTGAGCCGGGCACCGAGTGGCCGACGACGACGCTGACCGCCGGCCAGACGATCACGTTCCAGTACAACGCCTGGGCCAAGCACCCCGGCACCTGGTCGCAGTACATCACCAAGGACGACTGGGACCCGAACCAGCCGCTGGCCTGGGACGACCTCGAGCCCGTCCCGTTCAACGAGGTGACGGACCCGCCGCTGCGCTCGGGTGGTCCGCAGGGCGACGAGTACTACTGGGACGCCACGCTCCCGGACAAGTCCGGCAACCACATCATCTACTCGATCTGGACGCGGTCGGACAGCCCGGAGGCGTTCTACAACTGCGCTGACGTGGTCTTCAGCCTGCCCACACCGACCTCGCCGAGGTAGGAGCCGGCGTGCTCCGTGCGACTACCTGCCCGGTTCGGGCGCACGGAGCGCGCCCACGACAAGGACGCCGGCCAGGGCGTAGCCGCCCACCTGGAGCAGGCGCAGGGCGGTCGCGAGCGCCAGGCTGGCAGCGGCGTTCTCCATCGTGCCGACGACGGCGGCGATCGCGGCGGCGCCCAGCAGCACGGCCGCGGCGATCCGGGTGCGGCGGTGCGGGTAGCCGAGCAGGGCCGCCGCCAGCAAGGGCGCGAGGCCGGACACCAGGATCGGCAGCACGAACTGGGGGAGGAACGCCGGATTCGAGGCGTACACCGTGATGCCGGGGTTGGTGAGTGACTGTATCGGTGGGGCGGCGAGCACCAGGGGCACGACCGCCAGCCAGCGCCACGCCGTGCTTCCGTGCCCTGGCCGCAGAACGCCGGCCCACGCGAGCGCGAGGGACAGGCCGAGCGCGATGAACGGCAGTCCTGCACGGAGGTCGACCGTTCCACCTGCTGCCGTCCAGCTCACCAGGAGGGCGAGCCCCAGGGCCCCCGCGAAGACGGTCGCCGTGAGGAGCACGCCGCGCACCCTGAGAGTCGCCGCGCCGGCCGCGAGCACGAACGCCGTGAACGTGGACGCGTTGACCAGCAGTCCGGTCAGCGACACCAGGCCGGCTCCGCCGGGCTGGATCCCGGGGCCGTACGCGAACATGCGCGGCACGGCCAGGGCGACGGTCAGCACCAGCACCGTCAGGGCGGCGAGGGTCAGGGTTCTGATTCGGCGTGACGCGAAGGGCGGGCGGGTTCCGGCGTCGTCGTCGGCCTCGGGACGCGACGACGGCACGACGACGACCGCCGTGTCGGACATCGTGACGACCTCCGCGTCGGCCGCCGCCGTCGACGCGACGCCGGCTGCCTCGTCGAGGCTGCCGGTGTCGAGCTGATCGGCGTCCTCGGAACCTGGGTGCTGCCCGTCGCCGTCCGCCACCCGACGTGACGGCGCGAGGATGGCGGCGAGCGCGCACACGAACGCCAGCCCCATCGCGACCAGTACGGAGGGGACCGGCTGCCGGCCCAGCACGAGCGAGGAGCCGTACACGCCCAGGCCGGCGAGCACGATGAGTACTGCTCCGGTGATCTGTGGTCCACGGTCGGGCAGACTGACGAGTCCTGCGGCGAGGATGGTGAGGGCGGCGGGGATGCCGAGGGCGACGACGAGGACCGGCAGCCACGCCGCATCCCAGTAGGCGCCTGTTCCAGGGATCCGTGCCAGCACGGGGGCGAGCGCGACCAGGATGAGCGGTGCCCACGGCCGCCGGTCCGTGCGTGAGCTGATCCACCAGGCAAGGGCCAGCGCGACCAGGGCCAGGGCGAGCTGGATCGGTGCGGACCAGAGACGACTGAGAGTGTCGGCTCGGGCGACGCCGCCGTCCGCGGGCAGGCCGAGCCAGACCAGACTCACGAGATACAGCACGGTGGTGACGCTCACGACCAGCAAGAACGTCTGCGAACCGCGAGCGACCGCTGCACCTGCGAGCACGAGCATGCTCACCGTCAGTATCGGGGCGACGAACGCCACCACCGCCCAGGCATTGGTGTAGTACGCCGCAGAGAAGACAACTCCGGGAACGGCGAACAGCCCGGACACCGCCAGCAGCAGCGCTGCGGCCAGGGTGAATACGCCGGTGCGACCGAACGGCGCTGGTGGCGCGGGCGTTGCGCGCCGGTCCGGCTGGGGTGTGGTCATGGAGGCCACCCTGGCAGAGGTGGACCCCTGGTCTCGACAAGCTCGACCAGCGGTCCACCTCCTACGCGTCACGGCACCGTGTAGCCCGCCGCGCGGAACATCTCGTACCACTCCGCGCGCGTCAGCGGCACGTCGGAACCGAGTGCCGCACCGGCCACCCGTTCCGGGTTGGTCGTGCCGAGCACCACCTGCATCCGCGCGGGGTGGCGCGTGATCCAGGCGGTGGCGATCGCGATGGCCGGCACGTCGTACTGCGCGGCGAGCCGGTCGATCACCGCGTTCAGCTCGGGGTAGTCGGGCGAGCCGAGGAACACCCCGTTGAAGAACCCGGCCTGGAACGGCGACCAGGCCTGCACCGTGATGTCGTTCAGGCGGCAGTAGTCGAGGGTGCCGGAGTCGCGGCTGATCGACTGGTCCAGCGCCTGCATGTTCGCGGCGACACCCTGTGCGACGAGCGGGGCGTGGGTCACGGAGAGCTGGAGCTGGTTGGCGACGATCGGCTGCGACACCGACCTGCGCAGCAGCTCGATCTGGCCGGGCGTGTGGTTGGAGACGCCGAACGAGCGCACCTTGCCCGCCGCCGACAGCTCGTCGAAGGCCCGCGCCACCTCGTCCGGCTCCACGAGGGCGTCCGGGCGGTGCAGCAGCAGGATGTCGATGTAGTCGGTGCCGAGCGCGGCCAGCGAGCCGTCGACGGACTCGATGATGTGCTCGTACGAGAAGTCGAAGTACGGCCCCTCGCGGACGATGCCGGCCTTGGTCTGGAGCACGATCTCCTCGCGCTCGGACGACGTGAGCCGCATCGCCTCGGCGAACCGCTTCTCGCACCCGTGCAGCGCGGAGCCGTAGACGTCGGCGTGGTCGAAGAACGAGATGCCCGCGTCCCGGGCGGTCTTGACCAGGGTGCGCACCTCCTCGTCGGTCTTCTCCTGGATGCGCATCAGGCCCAGGACGACGTTGGGGACGGTGAGCTGCGTCCCCGGCAGGGTAAAGGTCTTCATGAGGTCCTTGTCTCGTGGTTCGTGGGTCGTCGCACGGGTCGCGGCGTGAGTCGCCGCGTGGGTACGGCCGAGCGGTTCAGGCGCCGGCGGCGCTGAGCCGCGCCACCTCGTCCTCAGTGAGCACGAGGTCCGTCGCCTGCGCGGAGTCCTGGACGCTCTCGGGCCGCGACGCGCCGGGGATCGGCACGACGACCGGGGCGAGCGCGAGCTGCCACGCGAGCGTCACGCGGAACGGCGAGACGTCGTGCGCCTGGGCCACGTCGAGGAACGCCGCGTACTCCGCTCCGAGCTCACCCGATCGGGCGAGCGCGATGCCGCCCAGCGGGCTCCACGGCAGGAACGCGATGCCCAGCTCGGCGCAGAGCTCCAGCTCGGGCAGCGACGAGCGGAACCGCGGCGAGAACTGGTTCTGGACCGAGACGAGGCGGCCGCCCAGGATCTCGTTGGCCTCCCGGATCTGGTCGGGGTTCGCGTTGGAGATGCCCGCCATCTCGATGACGCCCTCGTCGAGCAGGTCGCGGATCGCGCCCACGGAGTCGCCGTAGGGCACGTTCGGGTCCGGGCGGTGGAACTGGTACAGGCCGATGGCCTCGACCCCGAGCCGCTGGGCCGACGCCTTCGCCGCCTCCTTGAGGTACTCGGGCCGACCGTCCTTGGTCCAGGTGCCGTCGCCCGGGCGCAGGTGCCCGCCCTTGGTGGCGACCAGCACGCCGGAGGTGTCGCCGCCGTAGGAGCGCAGCGCCTCGGCGATGAGCTCCTCGTTGTGGCCCACCTCGTCGGCGTGCAGGTGGTAGGCGTCGGCGGTGTCGATGAACGTGACGCCGGCGTCGAGGGCCGCATGGATCGTGGCGATCGACCGGTCCCGGTCGGGCCGCCCCTCGATGGACATCGGCATGCCGCCGAGGCCGATCGCGGAGACGGACCGGCCGCCGATGGTGCGGTGCTGCATGAGTAGCTCCTCGTGTCGCAACGGTTTTCGAGCCTGAGAGTAGAAAGCGATAACCTAGAAGTCCAACAACTCCGGATCATCATTCCTAGAACTGGTACTGCTTAATGGAACTGCGTCAGATGGAATACCTCGTCGCGCTCGCGGACGAGCGCCAGTTCACCAGGGCCGCCGAGGTCACCGGCGTCTCCCAGTCCGGGCTGTCCGCCGCGATCCGTAACCTCGAGGTCGAGCTGGGTACCAGGCTGTTCACGCGGACCACGCGCAAGGTCGAGCCGACCGAGGCCGGCCTCGCACTGCTGCCCTTCGCCCGCACCATGCTCTCCTCCGCGACGGAGGCGCGCGACGCGGTGGTGCAGGTCTCCCGCGAGCTCGCGGGCACGCTGCGGGTCGGGTCCGAGCAGTGCCTCGGTGTCGTGGACGTCGCCTCGCTGCTCGAACGCTTCCATCGCCGCTACCCGCGCGTGGAGATCGCGTTCACGCAGGCGGGTTCCCACGAGCTCCTGGCAGGAGTGCGCGACGGCGACCTGGACGCCGCGTTCGTGGCCACCACCGACCACGTGGGCGTGCTGCCGCGCACGGTTCTCGGCGAGGAGCCGGTGGTGCTGCTGTGCCCGCCGGAGCACGCCCTGGCCTCTCGCCAGGCCGTGGACCGGGCCGAGCTCGGGAGCGAGAGCTTCATCGACTTCCACCCGTCGTGGGCGGTCCGCCGCATGAACGACGACGCCCTCGGTACGCGGGGTGTGCACCGCCGGGTGCGGTTCACCGTCAACGACGTGCACACGCTCCTCGACCTGGTCGGCCGCGGGCTCGGTGTCGCCCTCGTGCCCCGGCACGTGGCGGGCAAGCCGCAGGCCGCCCGGCTGGTCGCCGTCCCGGTCGTGCCGGACGGCTCGGCGGACTGGGTGGTCTCGGTGGTGACAGGGCCGGACCGCCACGACTCACCGTCGCCGCACCTGCTGGAGCTCCTCGAGGACGCGCAGAATCTTCCACTGTAAGAATTTTTGGGTACGATCGTCGTCACCGTGCCGAACGAGGGAGTTCCATGCCGACGACGAAGCCGACACCATCTGTACAGCTCTACTCGGTCCAGAAGGCCGTCGACCAGGACCTGGACGGCACGGCGGTCCGCCTGGCCGAGATCGGGTTCGAGCACGTCGAGCCGTACGCCTTTCACGAGCGCACGGCCCAGTACGGCCGCGCGTTCGCGGCGGCGGGCCTGACGGCGCCGTCCGGGCACGCGCCGGTGCTCGCCTCGGACGCACCCGAGGAGATCTTCGACGCCGCGGCGACGCTGGGCCTGACCACGGTCATCGACCCGCACGTGCCGGCGGAGCACTGGCAGACGGCCCAGCAGGTGGCCGAGCTCGCCGAGCGCGTGAACCGGATCGCGCCGCTGGCCGCCGAGCGTGGCCTCGAGCTCGGGTACCACAACCACGGCTGGGAGCTGAGCACCCGCATCGAGGGCCGGCACGCGCTGGAGCTCTTCGCCGAGCACCTGGACCCGGCGGTCGTGCTGGAGGTGGACACCTACTGGAGCGGCGTGGGCGGCGCCGACACCCCGGCCCTGCTCGCCGCGCTCGGCGACCGCGTACGGCTCATCCACGTCAAGGACGGCACGCTCGACGGGAACGTCGACGCACAGCAGCCGGCCGGCTCCGGCGAGCTGGACGTGCCGGCGATCCTCGCCGCCGCACCGCTGGCGAGACGGGTGATCGAGTTCGACGCGTACGCCGGTGACGTGTTCGAGGGCATCGCGCGGTCGTTCGCATGGCTGACGGAGAACGACCGATGAGCGGGGCGGCGGGCGTCGGCGTCATCGGCGCGGGCAACATCTCGACGCAGTACCTGGAGAACCTGGCCAGGTTCCCCGACGCCGAGGTCCGCTTCGTCGCCGACCTCGACCGGGACCGCGCCGCCGCGCAGGCCCAGGCGTACGGGGTCGCCGCGTGGGGGACGGTGGACGAGCTGCTGGCGCGCGAGGACATCGAGGTGGTCGTGAACCTCACCGTGCCCGCCGTGCACGCCGACGTCGGGCACCGCGTCCTCGCCGCGGGCAAGCACGTGTGGAGCGAGAAGCCGCTGGCCCTCGACCAGGACGCGGCGTCCGCCCTGCTGGCCGACGCAGAGACGCGCGGACTGCGCGTCGCGTGCGCGCCGGACACGGTGCTGGGTGCCGGCATCCAGACGGCGCTGCGGGCGATCGCGCGCGGCGACATCGGGGAGCCCCTGACGGCGACCACGATGTTCCACGTGCCGGGCCCGGAGTCGTGGCACCCCAGCCCCGACTTCCTGTTCGCGCACGGCGCGGGTCCGCTGTTCGACATGGGCCCCTACTACGTGACCACGCTCGTGCACGTCTTCGGGTCCGCGACCCGGGTGCATGCGGTCTCCTCCACCTCGCGGCCCACCCGCACCATCGGCAGCGGCCCCCGCGCCGGCGAGGTGTTCGACGTGCTGGTCCCGACGCACCACGCCGCCCTGATCGAGTTCGGCGAGGGGCGGTCGGCGCAGTCGACGTTCTCGTTCCAGCACGCGCTGCCCCGGAACGGCTTCGTGGAGATCAACGGCACCGAGGGCACCATCAGCCTGCCGGACCCCAACGAGTTCGGCGGGGACTCGACCCTGTGGCGCCTCGGCTCCGAGGAGCCGACGACGCTCCCGGCGACCGGGCCAGACCTCGGCCGCGGCGCCGGCGTGGTCGACCTGGTGCGCTCGATCCGCGACGGAGTCACCGAGCGTGCGTCGGGCGCGGTCGCCGCGCACGTGCTGGACATCCTGCTCGCCGTCCGCGACGCGGCGGACGGCGGAAAGCCCGTGGAGATCGACTCCGCCGTCGGGCCGGTCGCGCCGCTGCCGGAGGGCTGGGACGCCACCGTCGCGACGGCGGGCTGAGCCGGGCTGACCGGGCTGGCCGGGCCGTGCCCCGGGCTCACCGTGATTCCGGTGCTGCCCCCGGGTCAGTGGCCGGCTGGTCCGCGCCGGGCAGGAGCCGTTCCAGCAGCTCCAGCGAGCGGCGCACGTCGACGGCGTCGGGGTCGAGCAACCACTGCAGCTGCAGCCCGTCCGAGGCGGCGGTGACCAGTGCGGCGGCGTCGTCGGGGTCGATGTCGGCGGCGATGGCGCCGGACCGCTGCCCGGCCCGGACACGCTCGGCGAGGTCGGTGCGCACCCGCCGGTACCGCGCCTGCACGAACTCGCGCGTGGTCGGATGCTGCTCTCCCTGCAGGGCGTCGGTCGTCAGCGTCGCGTAGAGCTCGACCAGCCCGGGGATCGAGCGGTTCCGCTCGGCGCTGCGCTCCATGACGGCGACGGCCGACACCTCCTCGGGCGCGGACCGCTCGCCCACCTGGGCCTCGTGCGCACGGTAGACCTCGACGAGCAGCTCGTCGCGGTGGGCGAAGTAGTAGCGCAGCGCGGCGTGCGAGACGCCGATCGCATCGCCGATCGCGCGCAGGGACGCACCGACCCCACGCTCGGCGAACAGGGCGATCGCGCTGGAGAGGATCTGCGCCCGGCGTTCCGTCCCCTTCCGGTAGGACCGTCCGTGAGATCCCGCGTCGCCGTTCGCCATGGACGCCATCGTACGAACGGGCTTCGACACCGGCAGCGCCGGCTCCGGTGGGACCGTGGCGGACCGGCCGTGCTGACCTTCGGATAATCTCCGACCATGTCGACGCCCCACCCGGACGATCCCTGGTCCTCCGTCGCCGACGACTGGGGCCGCTACTGGGGCAGCTTCGCTCGGCCCGTGTGGGAGCCGCTGCTGACCGGCGCGGCGATCGGCCCGGGCAGCCGGGTGCTCGACGTCGGCTGCGGCACCGGCGAGCTGCTCGAGCACCTTCAGGAGCGCGGGGCAGTACCCAGCGGCGTCGACCCAGCGCCCCGGATGGTCGAGCTCGCCCGCGCCCGGGCCGTCGGCGCGGACGTGCGGCCCGGCGAGTTCGAGCGGCTCCCGTTCGACGACGGCGCCTTCGACGCGGTGCTCGCCGTCAACGCCTTCCAGTTCGCCGAGGACCCCGCGGCGGCACTTGCAGAGACGGGGCGCGTGCTGGCGCCCGGCGGCGCGATCGGGCTGGCGGGCTGGGCCGAGCGCGAGCGGAACGACCTGGACGCGATCAACGTCGCGCTCGCTGCGGCCGATGACGACGACCCGCCGGAGGACGGGCCGCTGCGCCTGGAGGGCGGCCTCCAGGACCTGCTGCGTGGGGCGGGCCGGCAGGTGCTCGGCGCCGGCGTCGTGCCCGTCGCGTGGACCGCGCGCCACGACACGGACCTGGTGCGCGGGATCCTCTTCGGCGAGGACACGTCGACGCTCGCGGACCTGGCGCCCGTCGTGGTCGCCGCCGCGTCGCCGTTCCGCAGACCCGACGGGTCCTACCGGCTCGTGAACGCCTTTCGCTGGGCGGTGGCACGGTGGCGATGAGCACGGCCGGGCGGGTGCCCGTGGTGACGCTGACCGGGCACCTCGGCGCGGGCAAGACCACGCTGCTCAACCACCTGCTGCAGCAGCCGGGAGCCCGGGTCGGCGTGATCGTCAACGACTTCGGCGACGTCAATGTCGACGCGGGCCTGGTCACCGGCCAGATCGACGAGCCGGCGTCCATCGCGGGCGGCTGTCTGTGCTGCCTGCCCGACGCGGGCGGGCTCGACGACGCCCTCGAGAAGCTCACCCACCCCCGGCTGGGGCTGGACGTCGTGCTGGTCGAGGCAAGCGGTATCGCCGACCCGCTGACGCTGGCCCGCATGATCCGGTTCAGCGGGGTCGAACGCGTGCGGCCCGGGGGAGTGGTCGACGTGGTCGACGCGGTCGAGCACTTCGGCACCGTCGACGACGGGGGCGACGCGCCGGCGCGGTACGCGGTCACGACGCTCGTCGTCGTGAACAAGACCGACCGCCTGCCGGCCGGCGAGGGCGAGCGGACGCTCGCGCGCATCGAGGCCCGCGTGCACGAGCGCAACCCGGCGGCACAGGTGGTCCGCACCTCGTACGGGCGGGTGGACCCGGTGCTCGTCTACGACGCGGCCTCGGCGGAGGACCCGCCCGACCAGCTCCCCCTGGCCGCGCTGCTGCGTGACGGCCGCGAGCACGACCACCAGCACGCCGACGCCGTCACGGTCACCGCTACCGGTCCGGTGAGTCCCGGACGCCTGATGGACCTGCTGGAGGAGCCGCCGGCGGGCGCCTACCGCATGAAGGGGCGGGTCGTCGTCGACACCGGCCGCAGCCTGCGCGGCTACGTGGTGAACGTCGTGGGCCGCTCGCTGCACGTGGCCAGCCGGCGGGTGAGCGACACCGACGGCCCCGGCGAGCTCGTGGCGATCGGCATGCACCTCGACGTCGCGCACGTCCGGGAACGGCTCGAGCAGGCGCTGGCACCGGCCGAGCGGCCCGACGCACCGGGTTTCGCCCGCCTGCAGCGCTACCGCAGGCTCAGCGACTGAGGGCGGGCGACCTCGTAGGGTGAGGTCACGTGAGCACGACGCCGACGGACCCCGACCTGCCCATGCTGCGCGTACCCGGGATGCGGGCGCTGTTCTGGATGTCGCTGTTCTGCTTCGCCGGCTATGCGCTCCTGCTCCCGACGGCGCCCCTGTGGGCCACGCGCGGCGGCGCGGACGAGGGCGGGGCCGGTCTGGTCAACGCCGTGCTGATGCTCGCGACCGTCGCGGTCCAGACCACCGTGCCGTGGTCCCTGCGCCGGTGGGGGTGGCGCACCACGCTCACCCTCGGGGTGCTGCTGCTGGGCCTGCCTTCGTTCGCACTCATGCTCACCGACCACCTCGCCGGGATCCTGGCCGTTTCCGCCGTCCGCGGCGCCGGGTTCGCGATCCTCACGGTGTGCGGTGCGAGCGCCGTCGCCTCCCTGGTCGACGCGACGCGCCGCGGGCGCGCGATCGGCCTGTACGGGCTGGCGGTCGCCGCCCCGCAGCTCTTCCTCGTGCCCAGCGCCGCCTGGATCGCGGAGTCGATCGACTTCCGGGTGGTCTTCGTGCTCGGCGCCGCCCCGGCGCTCGCTGTGCCGTTCGCCGCCGCCCTGGGGCGCCGCCTCGACGACATCGCCGCCGGCGGCCTCGACACCGGTGACGAGGCCCGGCCGGGGCGCGGCCGGATGCTCCTGGCCCTCGCGCTGCCCTCGCTCGTCCTGCTCGCGGTGACCACCCCGGGCGGCGCTCTGCTCACCTTCGCCCCGCAGTTCCGGCACGGTTCGTCGGTGGCCGTGCTCGGCCTGCTCGGGTTCACCGCGGCGGCGGCGCTGTCCCGGTGGCTCGTCGGCGGCCCGGCCGACCGCTTCGGGCCACGCCGGTTCATCCCGCCCCTCCTCGTGCTCTGCGCCGGCGGCCTCGCGCTGTGCGCCTGGTCGCTCACCGAGGCCGGCCCCGGGGCGGCGGTGCTCGTGGCCGGGATGACGGTCGTCGGCGTGTCCTACGGCAGCCTGCAGAACCTGACGCTGGTCACGGCGTTCGCAGCGGTGCCCGACCGCGACCGCAGCATCGCCAGCGCCGTCTGGAACATCGGGTTCGACACCGGCACGGGCCTGGGCTCGCTCGTCGTCGGCTTCATCGCGGCGGGCGCGGGGTTCCCCGTCGGCCTGCTCACGACCGCCGGGCTGTGCCTGGTGATCGCGGTGCTGGCCCTGGTGGGTGGCGGGAGCACGGGCCGCGTGGTCGGTAGAACGTCAGGTGATCGGTAACCCGGGTTGCCGATCACCTGACGTTCTACCGACCGCACGCGCGTTCTGCCGATCCCACGTCTGCTTGACGTCCGGTCCCGACGCGGGGCACACTGATCGACATCACCGGAAACGTTTCCAGTACGACGGTGTCCCAGACTGGAAACGTTTCCAGAATCGGTTCCAGCGGAACAGCAGCTCACGACGAAGTGGAGTGACAGTGTCGTCATCACGCGCCACCCTGATGCAGGTGGCGGAGCGCGCCGGAGTGTCGCTCGCGTCGACCTCGCGGGCGCTGCACGGCACGGGGGCGAGCCAGGCGATGGTGGACCGCGTCCGAGCGGCGGCCGCCGAGCTCGGCTACAGCCCCGACGTGATCGGGCGGTCGTTGCGCATGAAGCGGACGTTCCAGATCGCGTTCGCCGTCGCCGATATCGGCAACCCGGTCTACGTCGAGATGCTCACCGCCATCCACGAGGTGCTCGCGCCCCACGGCTACCGGGTGGTCGTGATGTCCACCGGTCCCACCGTCGGCACCACGGTCGACCTGGTCAGGAGCCTCGGCAGCGGGTTCGTCGACGGCCTGATCGTGAGCCCCCTGCGCACCGACGACGCGCTCGTCGAGGCGATCCGGCAGGCACCGGTACCCGTCGTGGTGATCGGCCGCTCGCTCGAGAAGCAGGGCATCGACTCGGTGTCGACCGACTCCGCCGCCGGCCTCGGCCAGGCCGTCGCCCACCTCGTCGAGATCGGCAGGCGCCGGATCGGGTTCGTCAACGGCCCGCTCGACACCACGCCCGGCGCAGCGCGTCAGCGCGGGTTCGACGCCGCCACCAGCCCCGCCACGTTCGCGGGGGAGCACGCGGAGACGGAACGGGCCGACGACTTCACGGTCACCGCGGGGCTCGCGGCCGGGCGCCGCCTGCTGGCCCGTACCCCGGCGGCCGGCCCGTTCGACGCCGTCGTCGCCGCCAACGACCTGCTCGCCATCGGCGTCATCCGGGCCGCGGGGGAGCTGGGGCTGACCGTTCCCGGCACGCTCGCCGTCACCGGGATGGACGACACCGAGATCGGCAAGGTCTTCCAGCCGAGCCTGACCAGCGTCTCGCTCGGGTCGGCCGACCGTGGCCGCGCGGCGGCGCAGCTCGTGCTCGACCGGGTCGGCGACGCCGTCGAGCCCGCCCAGCAGGTCGCCATCGGCCCGCACCTCGTCGTGCGCGAGTCGACGACCCTGCCCGCTGCGACCCTGCCCGCTTCGAAGGAGAAGAGCGCACGATGACCGTCCTCGCCTCACCCCGGCCGCCGGCGCCCCGACCCGGGCGCCGCCGCGGTTCGACCGGAATGGAGCGGGCCCGGCGCCGCGAAGCGGCCGCCCTGGTGATGCCGTCCCTGCTACCCATCCTCGTGCTGTCGGTGGCGCCGCTGCTGATGGGCGTGCTGCTGGCGTTCACGGACGCCGAGCTGGTGCGTCGTCCCGACTACCAGTTCGTCGGCGTCGACAACTTCGTGCGGCTCGCGGGCAACTCGTTCTTCTGGGACTCGTTCCGCATCGGCATGACGTGGGCCCTGTCCGTGACGCTCCTCCAGCTCGTCGCGGGGCTCGGCCTCGCGCTGCTGCTCAACTCGGGCCTGCGGCTCCAGGGCCTCACCCGGGTGCTGGCGCTGATCCCGTGGGCGATGCCTCCGGTGGTCGTCGCGATCATGTGGAAGATGATCTACTCGCCCAACGCCGGGCCGCTCAACGCGTTCCTCGGCTCGCTGGGCCTGCCGGACGACATCAACTGGCTCGCCGACTTCTCGACCGCGCTGCCCGCCGTCATCGTCGTCGGCGTCTGGGTGGGCATGCCGCAGACCACCGTGACGCTGCTCGCCGGGCTGCAGCAGATCCCCGCCGAGCTGCACGAGGCCGCCTCGATGGACGGCGCAGGAGCGTGGCGCCGGTTCACGGCCGTCACGCTGCCGAGCCTGCGCCCGATCGTCACGTCGATCACGTCGCTGAACTTCATCTGGAACTTCAACTCGTTCTCCCTGGTCTACGTGCTGACCGAGGGCGGCCCCGGCGGCCGCACCATGCTGCCGATGCTGTTCACGTACCTCGAGGCGTTCAAGAACCGCAACATCGGGTACGCGGCCGCGATGGGCGTGGTCCTCGTCGTCGTCGTGGTGCTCCTCCTCGCCTTCTACCTGCGGTCCCAGTTCCGCGACGACCGCTTCGACCGGAAGGGCTGATCCGTGCGCGCTCTCGTCCGCCCCGCCCAGTACGTGGCGCTGGCCTGCTACATCGTGTTCCTCGGCTTCCCGCTGCTGTGGCTCGTCTCCGCGTCAGTCAAGTCGTCCGCCGAGCTCAACTCGCTCGTGGTGAACCTCCTGCCGCGGGAGTGGCACTGGGAGAACTACGCCGACGCGCTCGCCCGCCAGGGCCTCGTCAGCTCTGCGGGGAACAGCGCTCTGGTGGCGCTCGCGTCCACGGCGCTCGTCATCCTCATCGCACTGCCGGCCTCCTACGTGCTGGCACGGCTCAAGGGCACGATCCGCGTGGCGGGCGTCGGCTGGATCCTGGTGAGCCAGGTGTTCCCGGTGATCCTCGTGATCCTGCCGCTGTTCCTCATCCTGCGGACCATCGGGCTCACGGACAGCCTCGTCGGTCTCACGCTCGTGCACACCACGTACACGATGCCGTTCGCGCTGTGGATGCTGCAGGGCTACGTGGCCGCCATCCCCGTGGACCTCGAGGAGGCGGGGGCGATGGACGGCGGCAACCGTCTGGTGGTGCTGCGCCGCATCGTCTTCCCGCTGCTCGCCCCCGGCGTGGTCGCGACGGCGATGTTCAGCTTCGTCTCCTCCTGGAACGAGTACTTCTTCGCCCTCGTGCTGCTCCAGTCACCCGAGAACTACACCCTGCCCATCACGCTGTCGACGTTCATCGGCGGCGAGGGCAAGGTCGCGCTCGGGCCTCTCGCCGCGGGCTCCGTGCTCGCCGCGATCCCCAGCATCGTCTTCTTCTCGATCATGCAGAAGAAGCTCACCGGTGGCCTCATGGCCGGGGCGGTCAAGGGATGACCGCCCACCCCGCACCATCTCTGACGAAAGGTAGACCCATGAAGACCCGTGGAGTGTCCATCGCCGCATGCCTCACGATCACGACCGCGCTGCTCGCGTCCTGCGGCAGCGGTGACGCAGCCGACGACGGACCGGTGACGCTGAAGTTCCAGGCCCTCTCGGACCAGCCGGCCGCCATCGAGGCGACGGAGTCGATCGTCGCGGACTGGAACGAGGCGAACCCCGACGTGCAGGTCGAGATCGTCCCGGCCGGTTGGGACGGCGTCTACGACAAGCTGATCACCCAGTTCAACGGTGGTGCCGCGCCCGATGTCATCCACTACGAGGCCGCGAGCATCGTGTCGTTCGCGCGGGACGGCTACCTCGCCGACCTCACCGACCTCATGTCCGAGGAGCGCCGCGCGGACATCCCCGAGGGCGTCCTCGACTCGGTGACGGTCGACGACCAGGTGGTCGCCTACCCGACCGAGCTGCAGTCGTACATGGTGTTCGCGAACCGCACCCTGCTGGAGGACGCCGGGGTGGAGATCCCGACCGGCGACACCATGACCTGGGACGAGCTGCGCGAGATCGCCAAGGCCACCACCGACGGCGACAAGGTGTACGGCCTCGGCTGGGGCCTGTCGAGCCCGACCGCCGCGTTCATGTCGCTGGCCCCCGGGTTCGGTGGCACCTACTTCGACGGCACCGGCGAGGACGCCGCCCTGACCGTGAGCGACGGCGAGATGGCCCTGCCCGAGCTGGTGCACGACATGGCGTACGAGGACGAGTCGATCCTGCCGGTGACGATGACGCAGTCGGGTTCCGAGGCCATCGCCTCGTTCTACGCCGGGCAGACGGCGATGACCGTGCAGGGGTCGTACCAGGCCGCGAACATCAGCAAGGACGCGCCAGAGGGCTTCGACTGGGTGGCACTGCCGCCGCTGGCCGGGCCCGAGGGGCCGCAGCAGGCCGCCAACCCGCAGACGCTGTCGGTCAACATCGATTCCGAGCACGTCGAGGAGTCGGCCGAGTTCATCGAGTTCTTCACCGAGACCGAGCACCTCGCCGCCCTCAACGAGGCGGACGCCCTGATCCCCGCGACGACGTCGGCGCAGGAGAGCCTGGCGAAGAAGCTCGGCGACGAGAACGGCTGGGACACCATCCTGGCCTCCGGGCAGAACTTCGTCTCCGCGCCGTACCTGTTCGCGGACTCCTACGCGCAGTGGAAGGACACGGTGGCCACCCCGGCCTACCAGCGCTATCTCGCGCAGGAGACGGACGAGACGGAGCTGGCCGACCAGCTCACGACGGGCTGGACCGAGATCACCCAGTGACCAGGTTTGCCGAACGAGGAACGACTGAAGGAGCGTGGCCGTGAGCTGGTTAGAGGACCGGACGGTAGCCGTGATCACCGGTGCCGCCGTCGGAGACGCCCTCGGGGGCGCCACCGAGGGCTGGACACCCGAGCAGATCGAGGAGCGGCACGGGGGGCGCGTGCGCGGCATCGTCGGGCCCTGGTACCCCAACTGGCAGGATGCGCGCCCCATCGCGCCGTACCACAAGGGCGACGGGCACATCACCGACGACACCCTCATGACCCGGGCGCTCGTCGAGGTGTACGCCAAGCGGCGCGAGCACCTCGACGCGTACGCGATGGCCGAGGACCTGGTGCCGCTGATGATCGGCGAGCCCCGGTGGATCCCCGAGCTCGAGTCGACGGCGCTGCTGCTCCAGCGGGTGTTCCTCGCCGAGAAGTGGCTGGTGGCTCGGCTGCACTACGGGCACGTGGACCCACGTGAGGCAGGCGTCGGCAACGTCGTCAACTGCGGGGCCGCCATGTACGCGGCCCCGGTCGGGCTGGTCAACGCCGGCGACCCGCGCGGCGCCTACGCCGAGGCCATCGACCTCACGGGCGCCCACCAGTCGAGCTACGGCCGGGAGGCGGCAGGCGTCTTCGCCGCCATGGTCGCGGCCTCCGTCGCGCCGGGCGCCACGCTCGACGACGTGGTGCGGGCCGCGCTCGACGTCGCGCACGACGGCACCGCGGCCGCGCTCCGCGCGGTGGTCGAGGCCGTCGAGGGCTGGGCCGCGCCGCCGCAGGACGACGAGGAGGAACGCCGCCTCGCCCGCCTGGTGCGCGAGGTCGTCGCACCCTACGACTCGGTCGGGCCCGAGTACCGGCAGATGTCGATGGACGCCCGCCGGCCCTCGCGGACCAAGTCGATCGAGGAGCTGCCCGTCGCGCTCGGGCTGCTGATCGCGCACCGCGGGGACTACCGCGGCGCCGTGCTCGCCGCCGTGAACTACGGCCGTGACGCCGACTCGATCGCCGTCATGGCGGGCGCGGTCGCCGCAGGGCTGGGCGGGAGCGGCGTGGTGCCGGCGGAGTGGCTCGACGAGATCGAGTCGGCCAGCAAGATGGACGTGCGGGAGACCGGCCGGCTCATGGCCTCCGCCGCCGCGGACATCCTGCGTGCCGACCGGGAGCGGGCGCTGGGCCGGCTCGCGGCCATCGACGCGGTGGGCGCGGCATGAGGCTGACCTGGGCGCAGCCGGAGGACCTGCTGGCGCACGAGCTCGTGCAGGCGGCGGACGAGGGCAAGGACGTGGCCGACGTGCGCGACCGCTGGGTCGCAGCGGGCGGCGACCCGACGCCGGCCGTGAGCGGCGCGGGCCCCGTCCCCGCGTCGCCGGAGCTCCGTGCCCTGGCGCGGACGCTGCTGGCGGAGCTGGAGGCCCGGCCTGCGCCGCCGGCGCCTGCGGAACCCGACGAGTGGGACGAGATCGAGGCCCTGCTGCCGCCCGCCCCGCAGCTGCCCCGGCGACCGTCCGGGCTGGGCGGGCCGGGCGGGCCCGACGCCGCCTACGCGGCCCGCGTGCAGGGCGCCTGGACGGGGCGCGCGGCCGGGTGCCTGCTCGGCAAGCCCGTGGAGAAGATCCCCCGCGAGGGCATCGAGGAGATCCTTCGCGCCACGGGCCGGTGGCCCCTGCGGCGGTACTTCACCGCGGTGGGGCTGCCCGACGACGTCGCGGCGCGCTGGCCCTGGAACCGCCGGTCGGCACCGACGTCGCTGGAGGAGAACATCGACGGGATGCCCGAGGACGACGACCTGAACTACCCGATCCTGGCGCTCGCGCTCCTCGAGCAGCACGGCAACGGGTTCACGACGGACGACGTGGCACAGCTCTGGCTCGACAACCTGCCCGCCGGCCGCACCTTCACGGCCGAGCGGGCCGCCTATCGGAACATCCTGGACGCACGGCCCGTGCCGGAGACGGCGACGCACGACAACCCGTTCCGCGAGTGGATCGGCGCCCTCATCCGGACCGACCTGCTCGGCTGGACCGCACCGGGCGACGTCCGCACGGCGGCACGGCTCGCGTGGGCCGACGCCCGGCTCAGCCACACCCGCAACGGCACCTACGGTGCGCAGTGGGCGGCCGCGCTCGCCGCGGCCGCCATGGTCGCCGACGGCGTGGACGAGGTGCTCGACGCCGCGGACACCGTCGTGCCGCCGGACAGCCGGCTGGCCGCCGCCGTGCGGCTCGGGCGCGCCCTCGGCGCCGAGTGCGACGGGAGCGAGGCCGGGCTACGGACCGGCCTCGACCGGCTGCACGCGGAGTACGGGCACCTGCACTGGGTGCACGTGCTGAACAACGCGGCGGTCATCGCGTTCGCGCTCAGCGCCGGGCGCGGCGAGTTCGGGCCCAGCGTCTCGATCGCCGTCACCGCGGGGTGGGACACCGACTCCGCCGCGGCGACCGTCGGCGGGGTGGTCGGTGCCCTGCGCGGGGTCACCGGCATCGGCGACCAGTGGACCAGGCCCGTGCAGGGCCGGATCGCCACGTCGCTCCCGGGCGGCGCCCAGCGCATCACCGACCTCGCCGCGCGGACCGTGGCCCTCGCCGCGCCCTCGCCGTCGGGCGGCGCCGCGTGAACGCCGGACGCGTCGTGGTCGTGGGGTCGGCGAACGTCGACCTCGTCGTCGACGTGCCGCGGCACCCCGCGGGCGGCGAGACGATCCTGGGCGGCGACCTGCGCCGCTCGCCCGGCGGCAAGGGCGCGAACCAGGCCGTCGGCGCGGCACGCGCCGGGGGAGCCGACACCACGTTCGTCGGTGCGCTCGGCCACGACGACTCGGCGGAGCTGCTGCTCGCCTCCCTGGCGGGAGCGGGCGTGCGGACCGACGTGGTCGAGCGGGTCGGTGCCCCGACCGGCACCGCGCTGATCACCGTGACGTCCGACGGCGAGAACGCGATAGTCGTCTCGCCAGGAGCCAACTCGCACGTGCGCGTCGGCGGCACGCAGAAGGACCGGATCGTCGCGGCCGACGTCGTGCTCGCGCAGCTCGAGATCCCGCTCGACACCGTCCTCGCGGCGGCCAGGGCGCGCCCCGACGGCGCGCTCTTCGTCCTCAACGCCGCGCCCTCGCGCGCGCTGCCGGACGAGCTGTGGCAGCAGCTCGACGTGCTCGTCGTCAACGAGCACGAGGCCGCCGACCTGGTCGGTGGCGCGGGGCGGGGGCCGGGGTCGGGCGTGGGCGCCGAGGCCCTCGCGGCCGCGCTGCTCGACCGGGTGCGCGCCGTCGTCGTCACGCTCGGTGGCCAGGGCAGCCTCGTCGCCCAGCGCGGCGTGCCCGCCGTCCGCGTGCCCGCCGCGCAGGTCACCGCGGTCGACACCACGGGGGCAGGGGATACCTACTGCGGTGTGCTCGCGGCCGCGCTCGCCCGCGGCGCCCACCTCACCGACGCCGCACGGCTGGCCGGTGCGGCAGGGGCGCTCGCCGTCACCCGGCCGGGGGCGCAGGACGCCGTGCCCGATGCCGCGGAGGTGGCCGCGCTGGCCGACGAACTGAGAGAGGCATCATGACGTACACGTTCGACCCCCTCGTCCCGCGGCCGATCGACCGGCCGACCGAGGTCGCCGCCGGACCGCTGACCCCGGAGCGGAGCACCGCGCTCGACGAGGCCAAGATCTTCTCCGGGCCCGCCGACCCGGCCGACCGGCCCGCCTGGCGCGACCTGCTGCGGGCCTGGCGGGCGGACGCCCGCGACCGGCACGGCTACACGGGCGCCGCATATGCGCGACCAGAGGCCGCCTGGGCGGCGCGCTGCTCCACGGTGGCGCAGGTCTGGCTGTGGGACGAGCTGCTCTACTCCTTCGAGGAGGGGCGGTTCACGCCCGAGCGGTTCCTCGACGATGCCCGCGAGCGCTTCGGCGGGCTCGACGCGGTCGTGCTGTGGCACGCCTACCCGGTGATCGGGCTGGACGACCGCAACCAGTGGGACTTCTACCGCGACGTGCCGGGTCTGAACCTCTTGGTCGACGTGCTGCACCAGGCGGGTCTGCACGTGTTCGTCGACTACAACCCGTGGGACGTCGGCACCCGGCGCGGTGCCGACGACCTCACTGAGCTGGCCGCGGTGGTCCGCGAGCTCGGGGCGGACGGCGTCTTTCTCGACACCCTGAAGAAGGCCGAGCCCGAGCTGGTCGCCCGGCTGGAGGCGGCGCGGCCCGGGATCGTCCTGGAGGGCGAGTCGAAGCTGCCGGTCGAGCGCATCGAGGACCACTCGTCGTCCTGGGCGCAGTTCTTCGCCGACTCGCCGGTGCCGGGCGTGCTGCGTGCGCACTGGTACGAGCGCCGGCACATGCAGCACCACGTGCGGCGCTGGCACCGCGACCACTCCGAGGAGCTGCAGTCCGCCTGGCTGAACGGCGTGGGCGTGATGGTGTGGGAGGTCGTGTTCGGGGTGTGGGTCGGCTGGTCCCGGCGGGACGCCGGCACGGTGCGCCGCCTGGTGACCGTGCAGCGCGCCGCGGGCGACCTGCTGCTCGACGGTGACTGGACGCCGCTGGCCCCGCTCGCCGCCGAGGCCGAGGCCGCAGGGGTGTACGCGTCGCGCTGGGAGCTCGACGGTGTGACGCTGTGGACGCTGGTGAACCGAGGCGACGCCGACTACGGCGGCCCGGTGCTGGCCCCTGACGCGCCGGAGCGGGGGTCCGGCCGCCTGGTCGCCCTGACCGACGTGTCTGACCGGTCGGAGGTCGTGGTGCCCGGGCGGGGCATCGCCGCGCTGCTGCACCTGGCCGACGGCGCCGCGGAGCCCGCGTGGCTGCCCGGTCTGCTCGACGCCCTCGCGCACACGCCGCACGACGCCGACGCGGCCTTCCCGCACCGGCTCGCGCGCCGCGTCGCACCGGCGCTCGCCGTGTCGGGGGCACAGGTCACCGGGGTGACCTCTGCGTCCGACAGCTCGGTGCCCGACGCCGTCGTCGTGCCGCAGGGGGCCTATGCGCTGACCGTTCGGTACCGCGCGCGGGAGACCGGCATGTACCAGGGGGCGCCGTACGTCGACGAGTGGAAGCCGCTGCCGCCGCGCCTGCACGACGCACGCACGCTCCAGCGCGACGGCGAGCTCACGGTGCCCGTCGCCGTCGCGGCGAGCGAGGTGACGAACGCGCAGTTCGCCGAGTTCCTCGACGCGACCGACTACGCGCCCGCGGAGCCCCACCGGTTCCTGGCGCACTGGGCCGACGGCCACCCCTCCGCAGGCACCGCGGAGCACCCGGTGACCTTCGTGGACCTCGACGACGCCCGTGCGTACTGCGCCTGGCGCGGTGGCCGGCTGCCCACCGAGGACGAGTGGCAGCTCGCGGGTCAGACATGTCCCGAGCTGTTCGGGGTGGACCGCCCTGGGCCCGCCGTCTGGAGCTGGACCGAGAGCGAGCACAGCGACGGCCGCACGCGGTTCGTCATGCTCAAGGGTGGCAGCGACTACCGCGCCGCCGACTCCGACTGGTACATCGAGGGCGGCCGGCACGCGCCGGACTACTCGGTCAAGTACCTGCTGCCGGGTCTGGGGCTCGCCCGGAGCGCCACGGTCGGGTTCCGCTGCGCGTGGGACCTGGACACCGCGGAGGCGACCCGATGACCGTCTCCCGCGATCCCGCTGACGGCGCCCTGGCCGGGCTCCGTGTCGTCGACGCGTCCACGCTGTTCGCCGGACCGATGGCGGCCATGCACCTGGGTGACCTCGGCGCCTCCGTGATCAAGGTGGAGCACCCGGCCAAGCCGGACCCGTCGCGCACGCACGGGGCCGCGAAGGACGGCGTCAACCTCTGGTGGAAGACGCTCGGGCGCAACAAGCGCGCCGTCACCGCGAACCTGGGAGCGCCGGGCGGGCGCGAGGTGTTCCTCGCCCTGGTGGAGCGGGCGGACGTCGTGATCGAGAACTTCCGGCCCGGCACGCTCGAACGCTGGGGACTCGGCTACGACGAGCTGTCGGCCCGCAACCCGCGCCTCGTGCTCGCCCGGGTGTCGGGGTTCGGCCAGATCGGGCCGTACCGCACGCGGCCCGGTTTCGGCACGCTCGCCGAGGCCATGAGCGGGTTCGCCGCCATGACCGGCGAGCCCGACGGCCCGCCCACCCTGCCGCCGTTCGGCCTGGCCGACGGCGTCGCGTCGCTCGCCACGGCGTTCGCGATCATGACGGCGCTCTCGGTGCGCGACCGGACCGGCCACGGGCAGGTGGTGGACACCGCCATCGTCGAGCCGATCCTGGCGATGCTCGGGCCGCAGATCACGCGCTGGGACCAGCTGGGCACCGTGCAGGCGCGCACCGGCAACCGGTCCGGCAACAACGCGCCCCGCAACACCTACCGCACGAGCGACGGGCACTGGGTGGCCGTCTCCACGTCGGCCCAGTCGATCGCCGAGCGCGTGGTGCGCCTCGTGGGCCGGCCCGACCTCGTCGACGAGCCGTGGTTCGCGCGCGGCGTCGATCGGGCCAGGCACGCCGACGAGCTGGACGCCGCCGTGGGCGGCTGGATCGCGCGTCGGACGCGCGACGAGGTGGTCGCGGCGTTCGAGGAGGCGCAGGCCGCCGTGGCTCCCGTGTACGACGCGCGGGACATCGTCGAGGACCCGCAGTTCCAGGCGCTCGGGACCCTGCACGAGATCGAGGACCCCGAGCTGGGGCCGATGCTCATGCAGGGCCCGCTGTTCCGGCTCTCGGAGAACGACGGCGTCATCCAGTTCACCGGCCGCCCGCACGGCGCGGACACCGACGAGGTGCTGGGCGAGCTCGGGTTCGCGCCCGAGCGGGTGGCGGAGCTGCGGGAGGAGGGGGCGGTATGACGCCGCTGACCCTGCTGTACGTGCCCGCCGACCGGCCCGACCGGATCGCCAAGGCCCTGGCGTCGGCGGCCGACGTGGTGCTGGTCGACCTGGAGGACGCCGTCGCGCCGTCGCGCAAGGACGAGGCGCGGGGAAGTGCCTCGGGGCTGCTCGCCGCGGCGAGCGGACGAGCCGTCCAGGTGCGGATCAACCATCCCGGCACGCCGTGGCACGCGGACGACGTCGCGATGGTCGCGGCGCTGCCGGTGGACGTCGGTGCACGGGTGCCCAAGGTCGAGTCCGCCGACGAGGTGCGGGCGCTCGCTGCCGCACTGCCAGGCCGGGCGCTGCACCTGCTGGTGGAGTCCGCGCTCGGCGTGGAGCGCGCCTTCGAGCTGGCGACGGCGTCGCCGCAGGTCGCGTCCATCGGGCTCGGGGAGGCGGACCTGCGCTCCGACCTGCGGGTCGACGGCGACGAGGGGCTCACCTGGGCGCGGAGCCGGGTCGTCGTCGCCGCGCGGGCGGCGCGGCTGCCTCCGCCCGCCATGTCGGCGTACACCAACGTGCGGGACCCGGACGGGCTGGCCGCGTCGTGCCGCGCCGGCCGTGCGCTCGGTTTCTGCGGTCGCACGGCGATCCACCCGGGGCAGCTCGAGACGATCCGGGCCGCGTTTCTCCCGTCGGCGGCGGAGGTCTCCGCGGCGCGGGAGGTGCTGGAGCGGGTCGGGAGCGCCGCGGTCGGCGGCGTCGGCGTCGTCGCGCTGGCGGACGGGACCTTCCTGGACGTCGCGATGGTGGAGCGGGCGCGGTGGGTGGTGGAGCTGGCGGGTGCTGACGACACTCTCTCCAGAGGATGATCGTCCGACGTGTGTGAGTGACCTCGATACTGGCGGGAAGGGCACCGTGTCGCGGCTGGTGGTAGCGGGCGGCCGGCGACCGGTCCCGGGTTCTGCTGTCGGCAGATACGGGTTCGCTCGACGCGCGAGGCGAACAGGTGTGCCATAAAATGGTGGCATGACATCAGCGATGGGTGCACCTGGAGTGGGCGACCAGCCTCCCGGGTCGGTGCTGCCCGTCGGCGACGGAGTGGT
The DNA here is from genome assembly GCF_054782895.1 of Promicromonospora xylanilytica. Lineage (NCBI taxonomy): Bacteria > Bacillati > Actinomycetota > Actinomycetes > Micrococcales > Promicromonosporaceae > Promicromonospora > Promicromonospora xylanilytica. The sequence goes on along the minus strand of NZ_BAAGRP010000004.1, from coordinate 86,624 downwards.
CGCCCGCGCGGCGGACCTCCGGGTGATGCGCGAGCTGTTGGCCAGCATGATCCTGCCAGGCGGCACCGACACGGACGGCCCCGCGTCGAAGCAGGCGCGGGCCGAGTGGGTGGATCTGCTCGGCGAGCTCGAGGCGGTGAAGAACTCCGTGGCCGCGGTCCAGGGCCGGCTGGCGGTGGCGTTGGACGAGGCGACCCGGTCGGAGGAGGCCGGGCAGGGTGTCCGGGCCGAGCGGCGGGGTCGTGGGGTACCCAACCAGGTCGGTGCGGCGATGCAGTCCAGCCCGCACGCGGGCGGGGCGTTCCTGGGCACGGCCCGGGCGTGGCTCACGCAGATGCCGCACACCTTCGACGCCCTACGGACCGGTGTCCTCTCGCAGTGGCGTGCGACGCTCCTGGTGCGGGAGACGTCTCACCTCTCCCCGGAGCACCGCGCGCAGATCGACGAGCAGATCTGCGGGCCCGCGAACCTGACGGCCCTGGCCCGGACGGGCACCAAGCGGCTGATCGCCCAGATCAAAGAGCTTGCAGCGCAGCTCGACGTGCACGCGTGCGTGAGGCGGAACGCGAAGGCCGTCACGGAGCGTCGCGTCTCGGTGCGTCCTGCGCCCGACCTGATGATCTACCTGACGGCGTTGGTCCCGATGGCGCAGGGCGTGCAGGCGTACGCGCAACTGAAGGCGCACGCTGAGGCGGCCAAGGCGGCGGGTGATGAGCGGGGTGCGGGGCAGATCATGGCGGACACCCTGATCGAGCGGGTCACCGGGCGTGCGCCGGGTAAGGCGGACGAGGTGCCGGTGACGATCAATCTGTTGGTCTCGGACCAGACGCTGCTTGCCGGTGGTGGCGAGCCTGCCGTGGTGCCGGAGGGTATGCCGGCAGGGGTCGGGAGTGTCCCGGCTCCCGTGGCGCGGAACCTTGCGGCGCACGGGATCGACGCGGGTGCGGCGTGGCTCCGTGCGATCTACGTCGACCCGCGGGGCCGGTTGTTGGCGACGACGTCGGTGTCACGGTTCCATCCGCAGGGCTTGGCGGTGTTGTTGCGGGCCCGGGAGCAGGGCATCTGTGCGTCGTCCTGGTGTGACGCCCCGGTGCGGCACCTCGACCACGTCCTTCCGTATGCGGAGGGTGGTGAGACGAGCTTCGACAACGGGCAAGGGCTGTGTGCCCGGTGCAATCACGCGAAGCAGGCACCGGGCTGGCGGCAGAAGGTGACCGAGATCGACGGCCGGCACGCCGTCGAGACGACGACCCCGACCGGACACACCCATGTCTCCGTCGCGCCCGCACCGCCCGAACCGGCCGGCGCCGCCGCCGGATGGACCCCGGCGGTCGGAATGGGCTCACTGGCCAGCGGGCGCGTCCCTCGCAGCCGGTACTCGATCGGGTGCCATACCGGAGCCCGCGACGGGGCGATCGCCTATCGGCCCGGACCGCGCCGACGGGCTCGTCGCGGCATCCGGCAGGCTGACATCTCCTGGCGGCACGGCCCTGTTCACACGATGCCCGGGACCAGGGCGTAGGCGATCACCGTGATCGAGTTGTTGAACGCGTGCACCACCACGCCCGGCCAGACCGAGTCGCTGCGGCGTCGGAGCTCGGCGGTGATGATCCCGACGATCAGGGCGGCCGGCAGCACGACGTTGATCCCGTGGAGGAGCGCGAAGACCACGGCGCTCCCGACGGTCGCGATCACGGCCCCGTACCGCAGCAGGCCCGTGGTCACGACGCCGCGGAACAGGAGCTCCTCACCGATCGGCGTCAGGACCACCAGTCCGATCGCGGTCAGCACCAGGAGCCACGGTCCGCTGCTCGCACCCGCGGCGTAGCCGGCCTGGGTGTCGGTCGGGGCATCCGTCAGCTGGAGGAAGAGCGGCGTGATGAGGCCCTTGGCCAGCAGGGCCAGCACGCCGCCGGCAACACCCCACCACAGCCAGCGCGCGCTCGTACGGCGGAGGCCGAACGACTGCCACGAGCGGCGTCGCACGGCTGCCGCCGCCGCGAACCCGGCGAGCCCCGCTATCCCGGAGAGGCAGGCCAGGAGGGCTCCACCGAGCGGACCGGCCAGGTCCACCTGGCCAGAGACCAGGATCGGCAGCCCGAGCCCGACCACGGCCATCGCGGCGATCCCGACAGCGATCTCCGGCCAACCGGGTCGTTCGGTCCTCGGGACTGCGTCAGTGGTGGGTTCCATGGCAGCAGTACAAACCGTGTGGCGGGCACACGGTCAATCGTCAGGGCACGAGGACGATCCGCCCGAACACCGAGCCCGCATCCATCTGGCGGTGCGCGTCGGCCGCCTGGTCGAGCGGGAGCACGTCGTGCACCACGGCGTGGAGCTCACCGCGCGTCACCGCGGCAAGCTGGGCGGTCCGGACGGCGTTCCGGTCCGCCGTCGAAATGGTGTCGAGGCTGAACGTCGCGACCGAACGGGACTGCTGGAACGCGCTGAGGAGCCGTGTGCCGAAGTCGGCGGGCGGCATGCCCGCGATCGCGCCGACGACGACCAGCCGTCCGTTCGGCGCAAGCCGATCGACGAACTCGGGGGTATCGGGACCGCCGACGATGTCGATGATCACGTCGTACTGCGCCGGCGCGTCCGCGTCGCCGTCGCCGGACCGGTCGAGCACGTGGGTGGCACCGAGCTCCCGGAGCCGGCTGCCACGCGCGGCCGACGACGTCGTCACCGCGACGGCGCTCGCGCCACCGCGTGCGGCAAGCTCCACGACCGCGATGCCGATGCTCCCCGCCGCCCCGCGCACCAGCACCGACTCACCGGCCGCGAAGTGCGCGTGAGCCAGCGCGAAGTGCGCGACGGGTCCCGAGCTCCCGATCGTCACCGCGTCCACCGGCGAGAGCTCGTCGGGGAGCGCTTCGACGTCGGGCACCCGCGCGAGCGCCTGTTCGGCGTAGCCGCCGCCGAGGCCCGTGAATGCCCAGACCCGGCGGCCCAGCCACGAGCTGTCGACGTCGGAGGCGACCGCTGTCACCGTGCCGGCGACCTCGCTGCCGGGGACCAGTCCCGCGGTGAGCCCGTACCCGGCGAGCGTCCCGCGGCGGATGACGGCGTCGACGCCACCCACCCCGATCGCCTCGGTCTCGATCACCAGCTGACCGGGTCCGGGCGTGGGCGTCGCGGCCTCCCTGACCGTCATGCCGCTCGGGTCGCCGAACCGCTCGATCGCCACTGCTCGCATCGTCCGTCTCCTGTGCTGCTCGCTGTTCGTGCTGTCGCGGCGACGCTAACGGACGGGGGCGTCCACTTCGGGAAAGTGAGAGGGATGGTCCGCCAATTGCTTCAGATCGCCCGGCGCGTGGCCGTCCAGAGGGGGGCCTGTCACACCCCGGGTCCGGGACGGCTCTGGTCGGCCCGAACGGGCGCTCCTAGTGTGACGAGCAGCGAGGCGGACCACGCCTCATCGGCATCGTCAGGAGGAAGCCGTGGAGACGATCGGGATGATCGGCGCTGGCGACATGGGTGGCGAGATCGCACGCGCGGCGGTCGCGCGTGGCTACCGGGTGGTTATCGCCAACTCGCGAGGACCGGAGACGCTGCAGGAGCTGGTCAAGGACCTCGGCCCGGCGGCGCGTTCCGCGCAGGCCGCGGAGGCCGCCGCGGCGGGTGACATCGTGATCCTGTCCTTCCCCCTCAGGGTGGTCCACGACCTTCCCGTCGACGAGCTCGCGGGCAAGGTGGTGCTCGACACCAACAACTACATGGTCTGGCGTGACGGCCACATCCCGGTCATCGACTCGGGCGAGAGGACGGTGCACGAGCTACGCCAGGAGCAGCTCCCGCAGTCCAAGGTCGCCAAGGCGTTCACCCACATCCAGCACGAACGGCTGCGTGCCGCCGCCCGGCCGGCCGGCCACCCCGAACGGGTGGCGCTGGCCGTGTCGAGTGACTACCCGGAGGCGGTCGAGGTCGTCACGCGGCTGTACGACCAGCTCGGGTTCGACACCGCCGACCACAGCCCGCTGAGCGAGTCCTGGCGCAACGCCCCGGGGCAGCCCGCGTGGGTCCGCGCCGGGTGGCAGAGGCGGGAGGAGCTGGTGCTCAACCTGGAGCGCGCGAACCCTGCGGTGCGGGGTTAGCTCGGACCCCAAGTTGGCGACCGTCCAAGCCGGCCTGGACCTCGAGGCCGGACTGGGAGGTGCGTGGGCCGGTGCGCAAGCAGGTGCCTTCTTCGGCGCCTACCTTGCAAGCAAGGGTAGCGGGATGGTGAACGGTAAGATCTCGGCGGCTTCCAGGCGGTCGAGACGGGATTGAATGGGACTCCGATATGACGCTGTTCTTGTCTGCTGTATGGGTGACGAGTACCGCAATCCTTACGGTAATGATGATGCGGCTCTGGGCCGGAAGTTCTCAGATAGCCGATCGTGCTCGAACGGCATTGGCATGGCGCTGACGAGCGATCCTGAGAAGGCCCGGGCAATGGTTCGCGGCTTTCCCATGATTTGCCTTGCGTGCTGGGGAGTTGCGTTGGCCGGGATCGCCGTCGTCCTTGATGAGCGGTCCGTACCAGCGGCGTACGGAGTGCAGCCCTGGTACGGAGCCGTGCTCGGTATCGGACTCTTGTTTGTCGGGGTGCTCTTCGATCTGCTCATTATTCGTTTCAACCGGCCAAAGTTCCTGGTTCCGCCCCACCTGCGCTGGGAGCCGGGGTATGGCGAGATTGAGCGGGCGCGCGCAAGTGCTGACGGTGCAACGACACCCGAGTCGGCAGTGGAGGTGTTGTACGAAGCGTCTGCCGAACGCTGGCGCGAACGTCGCGGCTGACTCGAGGATCGGTGGCACCCTGACCCCATGACCTTCGCCGACCTCCACACCGGCCCCCGCCCGCTCCTGCTCCCCAACGCCTGGGACGTCGCCTCCGCCCTGGCGTTCGCCGAGGCGGGGTTCCCCGCGGTGGGCACCACGAGCTTCGGCGTCAGCGCCGGCGTCGGTACGCCCGACGCCGGTCGGACGAGCCGTCAGGCCACCGAGGACCTGGTCCGCCGCCTGCACGCGCTGCCCGCCTACGTGACCGCCGACCTCGAGGACGGCTACAGCGACGACCCGGCCGAGGTCGCTGACCTCGTCGCGGTGCTGGCCGGCGTCGGACTCGCGGGGGTCAACATCGAGGACTCGACGTACGGGGGGCTCGTCGACCCGGCGGCACACGCCGCCAAGGTGGCCGCGATCAAGGCGGCGGCACCGGACGTGTTCGTCAACGCACGCGTCGAGACCTACTGGCTGAACCGGGACGCGACCGTCGAAGCCACTCTCGACCGGGCCCGCTCCTACGTCGACGCGGGGGCCGACGGCATCTTCGTGCCCGGTGCCACGGAGCCGGACGTCCTTGAACGGCTCGCGAGCGCCCTCCCGCTGCCGCTCAACGTCCTGGCCGTGCCCGGCCTCTCGCTGGAACGGCTGGGTGACCTGGGTGTCCGGCGGGTGAGCACCGGGTCGCTGCCCTACCGGGCGGCGATCGACGCGGCCGTCGCCGCCGCGACCGCCGTCCGGGACGGCGGGGAGGCGCCGCCGGCCACGCCCTACCCGGCAGCGCAGGCGCGGCTGCAGCGGTACGCCGACCGGCGCTGAGGCAGGGCGGCGCCCACCCCATCAGCTCCGGCCGAGCACCTCCGCGTTCAGGATCGTGCCACCCAGGCTCCAGCCGCCGTCGGCCACCTCCTCGAGGACGACGAGCGTGGTCTGGCGCGCCCGCTCTCCGTACACGTCGGCGAAGGCGTCGGTGACGGCGTCCTGCAGCTTCTTCTTCGACTCGGCGGTGAGGGTGTCCGCGGGCACCTTGAGGTTGGCGAATGGCATGGTCGGTCCTTTCTGAGTTCGACGGCGGCCACGGCGCGTGGTCCGACGTCGTCCACCCTGCAGGGCGCCGGCCGGAAGCGGGAGAGGACTCCCGGACGGGGGACCGGCGATCCCTGGCCGGCGATAGCGTGGCGTCGTGATCGAGGTCCCCGAGTCGTTCCGCGCGAAGCCCCGGTGGTGGGACGCGACCGCGCAGGAGAGACAGTGGCTCGCCGACCTCCCGCACCTGGTCGGACGGTGGTGTGAGCGCTGGCACCTGACGGTCGACGGGGTGCCGCGGCACGGATCGAACGCGCTCGTCGTGCCCGTGCGCCGCGACGGGCTGGCGGCGGTGCTGCGCCTGGCACCCCCGCCCGACGACGTCACCGCGCTCTCCGCGGCGCTGCGCTTCTGGCACGGCCACGGCGTCGTCGCGGAGCTCGCCGCCGATCCCGGGGCAGGTGTGCTGCTGCTGGAGCGGCTGGACCCGGACACCTCTCTCGCCCACGTGCCGCTGCACGTCGCGATGACCGAGATCGGCCGGACAGCACGTCGCCTCGCCGTCCCCGCCGGAGACGATCGAGCCGCCGGGCTCAGACACACCTCCGATGACGTGGCCGAGCTGATCCCGAGGCTGCGCGCGGTCTGGGAACGCCTCGGCAGGCCGTTCGACCGCACTGTGCTCGACGTCGCGACGGACGCCGCGACCGTGATCCTGGCCGGCGACCGTGAGCCGGTGGCGGTCAACGCGGACCTGCACTTCGACCAGGTGCTGCGCCACCCGGACGGGCACTGGTGCGTGGTCGACCCCGTGCTGCGGCGGGGCGACGTGGAGCGGACGGCGGTGGACGTGCTCTGGCACCGCGTCGACGAGGTGGCCGACGCCGAGATCCCCGCACAGCTGGACCTCCTGGTCGATGCCGGCGGTCTCGACGCCGAGCTGGCGCGCGCCTGGGCGTTGTGGCGGATCACGGACTACCGGCTCTGGGGCCTGGCGCACGGACTGACGGAGGACCCACCGCGCTGCGCCCGGCTGCTGAGCGCCCTGATCTGAACCGACGGGATGCGAGCGACACCCCCGCGCGGCACGGTGGAGGGGCCGGTGACAGCCCGCCGTCGGCCCCTGCCCAGGGACGCCGCACCGAGCACCGAGGGAAGGAGCGCGACATGGTCCAGCAGACCGTCGCCGATGTCATGACCCCCGAGCCCACCACCATCGGTATGTCCGAGACGCTCGAGACCGCCGCCCGCACGATGGCCGCCCAGGACGTCGGCGCGCTCGTCGTGCAGGCGGGAGCAACCACCGTCGGCATCGTCACCGACCGGGACCTCGTGGTCCGCGGCCTGGCCGAAGGGCTCGGGCTCGACGCCATGGTCGGTGAGGTGGCCAGCGAGGAGCTGGTCTCCGTCGGTCCCGGAGTCCCGGTGGAGGTGGCCGTCGAGCTGATGCGCGCCGCCGCCGTCCGACGCATCCCCGTGATGGACGGCGACGAGCCCGTCGGGATCGTCTCGATCGGCGACCTGGCCGCCGAACGGGACCCGACGTCGGCTCTCGCGGACATCTCCGAGGCAGCGCCGAACGACTGAGCCGCCGAGACCGAGCCGTGCGAGGCGGAGACGTGATCGACTTCCGGCAGTCGCTGACGGTGCCCCGGCCGCGCGGAGCCCTCGCCGCGGCGCACCGCGCCTGGCTGAGCCACCCCCGGTGGGCGCTCGCGGTCAAGGGGGCGCTCGCGGCGAGCCTCGCCTGGTTCGTGGGGCTCGTCGCACCCGCGCCGTTCGCCGAGTACCCGTACTACGCGCCGCTGGGGGCCGTGCTCGCCACCACCAGCACGGTGGTGCGCTCCGTCCGCGACTCCCTCCAGTCCGTCGCGGCCGTACTGGTCGGCGCGCTCATCGCCCGCACCGTGGCCCTGCTGCCGCTGCCCGGCCTGCTGGAGCTCGCCGTGGTGGTCGGCCTCGCGCTGCTGTGCGTGAGCTGGCGCATCTTCGGCGACATGGGCAACTGGGCCGTCATGTCGGCGATCTTCGTGCTCATCCTCGGCGACGGCGACGGGGCCGACTACGTCGGCTCCTACGCCGGCCTCATCGTCGTCGGCGCCGCGATCGGCATCGGCGTCAACCTGCTGCTCCCGCCCTTGCCGCTCACACCGTCGGAGCTCGCGCTCGGCCGCCTGCGTGACGGGCTCGCCGAGCAGGTCGAGTCGCTCGCGAGCTGGCTGGAGCGCAACGGCCCGCTCGAGCCCGACGAGTGGGAGCGCCGCCGCAGACAGCTGGTGCCGACCGTCGAGCGCGCGCGGGACGCCGTCGCGAGGACCCGCGAGGCCTCCCGTGCGAACGTCCGCGTGCGGTACAACCGCAACGAGCACTGGGTGGCCTCGCAGACCCGGCGCGCGGGCTCGCTCGGCACCGCCGCCGAGGTGGTCGACGAGACGGTGCGCCTGCTGGTCGAGTGGGAACGGGAGGGCCGGGACGACGTAGCCCTCGGGGAGCAGCTCAGGCCCGACTTCGCGGGCAGCCTGCGTGCCTACGCCGAGGCCCTGCGCGCCGCGGTGCCCCGCGACGCCGCCGACGAGCAGGCAGCGGCCACGGAAGCCGCCGAGGCGGTCACCCGGCTCGACGAGTCGATCGAACACCTCCGCGACGCGGTCCGCACCGCCCGGCGCTCGTCGGAGTACGACTACCTCGTGGCGGGCGCGCTCGTCCTCCAGCTCGCCCGCGGCGCCGACGCCCTGCGCCGCTGACGGCACGCACCGAGCGGCAAGCGGACCTGGTCGGCGTTACGTTGGAGAAGGTCCAGAAGCGGCTGCCGATCAACCCTGCCGAGGTGTCCCGTGAAGGCCCTTTTCGTCAGCTGCACGCTCAAGCCGTCCCCCGAACCCTCCAACACCGAGGCGCTCGCGTCCGTGGTCGCCGACGCCCTCCGGGATCTCGACGTGACCGTCGACCACGTCCGGCTCGCCGACCTCGACGTCCCGCCGGGAGTGGTCACCGACCTGGGCGACGGCGACCCCTGGCCCAGCGTGCACGAGCGGCTCCTGGACTCCCAGATCCTCGTCGTCGTCACCCCGACCTGGCTCGGACGCCCCTCGTCCATCGCCCAGCGCATGCTCGAACGCATGGACGCGATGCTCTCCGAGACGGCCGACGACGGCACCCCCGTCGCCTACAACCGGGTGGCCGGCGTGGTCGTGACCGGCAACGAGGACGGCGCGCACCACGTGATCTCCGAGATCAGCGGCGCGCTCTGCGACATCGGCTACACGATTCCCGGCCAGTCCTGGACCTACTGGAACCAGGGCCCAGGCCCCGGCGCCGACTACCCGCAGACCGAGCACGGGCACGAGTGGTCGCACGGCACGGGCCGCCTCATGGCCCACAACCTGCACGCGGTCGCCACAGCGCTCGCGGCCCAGCCCGTCCCGCCGCCCGAGAAATGAAGCCGGGCAGCGACACAGCAGACAGCAGACACCAGACACCAGAGACAGCAGAGACAGCAGGAGAACAAGGAGGAAGCACATGGCTACGTGCGACAAGTGCGGCAACGAGTACGCCCACACGTTCACCATCACCAAGGACGACGGGTCCACCGGCGTCTTCGACTCGTTCGAGTGCGCGGCCACGGCCATGGCACCACGGTGCGCCCACTGCGGCTGCACGGTGCTCGGGCACGGGGTCGAGGCCAACGACACCACCTACTGCTGCAGCCACTGCGCACGGATCAGCACCGGCGCGGAGATCACCGACAGCGTGGGCGTCTGACCGGACGCACGCGCATGCGAGCGGCAGGCCGCCGAGGCATGGTGGACGTGTCGGTGAAGCAGCCCGCCGTCGGCCCTATCGAGTCAGGAGAGAAACATGGTCCAGACTGTCGCCGATGTCATGACCCCAGCGCCTACCGCCGTCGACGTGTCCGATTCCATCCAGGTCGCCGCCCGGGCGATGGCGACCGAGGACGTGGGCGCCCTGATCGTCCAGTCCGACGCGAGGATCGTCGGGATCGTCACCGACCGGGACCTCGTGGTCCGCGGCCTCGCCGAAGGCCTCGGCCTCGATGCGACGGTCGGTCAGGTCTCGAGCGAACAGCTCGTCACCGTGGGCCCGAGCGACCCCGCGCAGACCGCCGTCCAGGTGATGCGTGACGCCGCCGTCCGCCGCGTTCCCGTGATGGACGGTGACGTCGCCGTCGGGATCGTCGCGATCGGTGACCTCGCCGTGACGCGCGACCCGTCGTCCGCGCTCGCGGACATCTCCGAGGCGGAGCCCAACCGCTGAGCGGGCCATGAGCCCCACGCCCGTCGACCTGACCGTCGGCGAGACGACGCGTGTACTGGGCCGGGTGCTCGCACCGCTGGTGGCCCAGGGCGCGATCGTGCGCCGCCCGCGGGCCACGGCCTGGGCCGAGCGGCGCCAGACCGACCGCACGGCGCGCGCCGTCCTGGGCGGCCTGCGCGAGCGGCACGGGGGAGCGCCGCTCGTCGCGCGGGTCGGGCCACGCCGCATCGTCGTGGTCACCGAGCCGGAGGACGTGCGCCGCCTGCTCGAGGGCTCGCCCGAACCGTTCACCCCGGCCACCCGGGAGAAGTACGCCGCCCTCGCGCACTTCCAGCCCGAGGGTGTGCTGATCTCCTCCACGGCCGAGCGCTGGCACCGCCGCCCGTTCAACGAGAAGGTGCTCCAGACCGAGCAGCCCGTGCACGACGACGGCGCAGCCGTGGTCGAGGCCGTACGCCGCGGCGCGGCGGAGCTGACCGAGCAGCTGGCCTCGACCGGACGACTCGACGCCCGGTCCTTCACCGACGCGTGGTGGGGCATCGTCCTCGAGGTCGTGCTCGGCACGAAGGCCCGCGGGGACCGCGAGCTCGTGGCCGTGCTCGACGCGCTGCGCCGCGACGCGAACTGGGCCTGGCTGCGCCCGCGCAGGTCCCGGCTCCGTGAGGAGCTGGAGGCCCGCATCTCGTCCTATGTCCTGGCCCCCGAGGCCGGCTGCCTCGCCGCCGTGGCCCACCGGTGCGGCCCCGCCACCGCCGTCGGCCAGGTGCCGCACTGGCTCTTCGCGTTCGACGCCGCCGGCGCGGCGACCCTGCGGGCGCTCGCGATGGCAGCGGCCCGGCCGGGGGTGCGGGAGCGGCTGCTCGTGGAGGCGGAGCCGGCCGGGCCCGGCGGCACGCGACCGGCCGTCCTGCCGTACGCGCGGGCATGCGTGCTGGAGTCCTTGCGCCTGTGGCCGACGACGCTGGTCGTGCTGCGCGACTCCACCGGCCCGACGGAATGGGGCGACCGGACCCTGCCCGCTCGTACCGGCTTCGCGATCGTCAGCTCGTTCTTCCACCGTGACCCGGCCCGGCTGCCGCACGCGGACGCGTTCGTGCCCGAGGCCTGGCTGGACGGCCGCAACGCCGCGGACTGGGGCCTGATCCCGTTCAGCGGCGGGCCTGTCGCGTGCCCGGGGCGCAACCTCGTGCTGCTCGTGGCCTCCCACCTGCTCACGCGCCTGGTCGCGCAGGACCTGCGGGTCGCACGGGGCCGCTATCTGGCGCGCGACCCCCTGCCCGCGACGATGGACCACCTGGGCCTGCGCTTCCGTGCCGCGGGCGCGGCCTGAGCTTCGACGGGAACGACGGTGGAGACGGTGCAGACGGAGACGGTGCAGACGGAGACGGTGCAGAGAGGAGGCCCGTGATGGAGGAGTCCGGGATGCTGCCCGGCGTGCCGCACCTGCGCTCGATCGCCGACCTGGCGCAGCTCGTCGCGGCGGTCTCGCCGCTCTACGTGCGGTTCAGCGCGGGTCCCGTGGCCGACGCGGCCGCCGTGAGCCGGGACCACGAGAGCGGGTGCCTGCTCCCGGGGCTCAGCGTGAACCCGCTGACGCCCGAGCCGTGGTGGGACCGCGAGGTCGAGCACTGGCTGGCGCGGCAGCTGTGGCAGTACGCGCACCTGCAGTCGCCGGAGCGCTACCCGTGGGCGCTCACCGGAGAGATCGCGGGCCGGGGACCGGACTGCGAGCCGCTGCTGGTCGGGACCACCGCCGTCGCCTCGATCGACCGGTCCGTGGTGGACGAGGCGGCGACGACGTACGCCCGCGTGTTCCGCACGGGGGCGGACGGAAGGTGATGGATTGTTCACCGTGCCGTCATGTGCCGGCCGGTGGGTATTAAACGCCGGCGGATGAACTCGCGACATGCCTCGACATGTCCTAGTACGTCCACGTCTGCTGGCGCCTGTCGCCGCGGCGCTCGGCGTCGCCCTTGCCCTCGGATCGGGCCTGCCCGCCGCCCAGGCGGCCGACCCGCTGCCCGGGATCGACGGGGAGGGGTCGCCACGTGACCCGTACCAGATCGACTCCGCCGACGACCTGCGCACCGTCGCCGGCGCGATCAACGGAGACCCGGGTGCGTACGGGGGGTCGGCCTACCGGCTGACCGCCGACATCGACTTCGGCGGGGGAACGTTCGGGGGCATCAACACGTTCACCGGCACGCTCGAGGGCGCCGGCCATGCGATCAGCGATCTCGAGCTCGTGCGCGACGCCTCGGCGGGCGGCGAGGCGGACCGGCTCGGCCTGATCCGCAGCCTGGAGGGCGGCACGGTCCGGAACCTGACGCTCGACGGCGTCCGGGCCGACGCCGGGGCCAGCAGCGGCTGGATCGGCGCGGTGGCCGTCGTGGCGACCAACGCCACCCTGACCGGCAACGCGGTGACCGACGCGGAGCTCGTCGCGAACAGCGCCGAGAAGGTGGGCGGCATCGTCGCCCAGCTGCACAACGGCACCATCGCGGACAGCCTCGTGACCGGTTCCCTGAGCGCGGGCGAGATGCCCGGCGGCATCGCGGCCTACGTCAACCAGGACTCGCAGGTGCGGAACAACCTGGTGGCGGCCGACCTGACGATGGTGGTCCCGGGCGGGCCGAACGGTACGCGCGGCAACAACGCCGGGCTGATCGCCGGCTACCCCGGCTCGCCCAACGGCAGCACCTTCGCGGGCAACGTCGCGCTGTCCGGCTCGATCGCCTACTCGGGCAAGGTCGACGGCTTCGTCGGCCGCGTCATCGGGTTCACCGAGTACGGCGGCTGGACCGCCGAGGACAACCTCGCCAACGGCGCCATCACCATCAGCGGGGACATCGTTGCAGGGCCGGGCACCAAGAACCAGCACGGCACGGACGCCACGGCCGAGGAGCTGGCGCGGCAGGAGACCTACGACGCGCTCGGCTGGGACTTCACCAACGCCTGGCGCTGGGACGACGCGCTGGGTCACCCCGTGCCGCGGTACACCACCACCCTGTTCGGCAGCGGCACGGCGGAGCAGCCCTACGAGATCGGCTCGGCCGAGGACCTGGAGCTGCTCACCGCGCAGCTCAACGACGGCAACGCGCGCTACACCGGCGCCAGGCACTTCGTGCTGACCGCCGACCTCGACTTCGCCGGCCGCGAGCCGTTCGGCGGCATCAACCGGTTCGAGGGTGTCCTCGACGGTGCCGGGCACTCGATCAGCGACCTGGTCTACGCCCCGCAGGAGAGCGCGGGCGGCGAGGCCGACCGGCTCGGCCTGGTCCGGCAGCTCGCCGGCGGCACCATCCGCGGCCTCACCCTGGAGGGCGTCACGGCCGACGGCGGCACCCGCGGCGGGTTCGTGGCCGGTCTCGCCGTCGTCGCCACGAACGCGACGCTGGCCGGCAACACCGTCGTCGACGCCGAGCTGACCGCGACCAGCGCGGAGAAGGTGGCCGGCCTGGTCGCCGAGCTGCGCGGCGGCAGCGTCACCGACAACTGGGTCCAGGGCTCCATGAGCGCCCACAAGATGCCCGCCGGCCTCGTCGCCTACTCGAACAACGCCGTGACCGTGCGCAACAACCTCGCCGAGGTGGACCTCACGGTCGCCGCCGACGGAGGGGCGGCGGGCACCCGCGGCATCGACGCGGCGCACGTCGTGGCCTACCCCGGCAACCCGAGCGCCGGGAGCTCGTTCACCGGCAACGTCGCCCTGTCCGGATCGATCGACTACACCGGCAAGGTCGACGGCTTCGCGGGCCGCGTGGTCGGCTACACCGGCTACGACGGCTGGACCGCGCAGGACAACCTCGCGAACGCCGAGATCACCGTCGGCGGCGAGACGGTGTCCGGCCCGGGCACCCGGAACCAGCACGGCACCGACACGACGCCCGACGTGCTCGCCCAGCAGGCCACCTACGTGGCCCGCGGCTGGGACTTCGTCGAGAAGTGGCGGTTCGACGCCGAGCTCGGCCACCCGGTGCCCAAGTACGTCTCGGCCGCCGAGGCGCCGAACCGGATCACCACCACGTTCTACGGCGACCCGGGCACGCAGCGCGCGTTCACCTGGTACTCGACGCTGGACACGGACAGCGCCGTCGCGGTGCTGAGCACCGACCGCGAGTTCCCCGAGGGCTCCGCCACGCTCGAGATCGAGGCGCAGCGCGAGGAGAGCGAGGACGGCGAGACGTTCTACCGCGCGATCGCCCGCGAGCTGCGGCCGGGCACCACCTACTACTACCGCGTCGGTGACGCCGCCGAGCAGGTCTGGAGCGCCACCGGCACGTTCGTCACGGCCGCCGGCGGCGACGAGGACTTCACGTTCGTCGACCTGACCGACACCCAGTCGCAGAACCTGGCCGAGGCCGAGCTCTCCGCGCAGACCATCGCCAAGGCGCTGAAGCACGTGCCGGAGGCCGAGTTCGTCGTGCACAACGGCGACCTGGTCGAGGACGGCAGCAGGGAGCAGGACTGGAAGGACCTGCTCGACTCCGCCCGTCCGAGCCTGCTGGGCACGACGCTCGCGCCGGCGTCCGGCAACCACGACCGGCACACCAACGCGTTCGCCGACCACTTCACGCTGGAGGGCCCGCAGGAGCAGGACCGGTCCGACGGCGTGTACTACTCGTACACGTACAACCAGGCGCACTTCATGGTGCTCAACACCAACGAGGGCGGGTCGGAGGGCATCTCGAAGGAGCAGCTCGACTGGCTCAAGGCCGACGCTGAGGCGGCCCGCGCCGCGGGCGCCAGGTGGCTCGTGCTGGCCATGCACAAGGGCACGTACACGACGGCGACCCACCTGGACGACGAGGACGTGATGGCGATGCGCCGCACCCTCGTGCCGGTGATCGACGAGCTGGGCATCGACCTGGTGCTGCAGGGGCACGACCACGTGATGAGCCGGTCCAAGGTCCTGGCCGCCGACCCCGACGGGGTGGAGGGCGCGCGCGCCGTCGAGACGACGAAGATCACCGAGGTCCGTCACGGCAAGCGCATCGAGTACGCCGTGGATCCCGAGGGCACCATCTACTTCCTGCCGAACACCGCCGGCGCGAAGCACTACACGCAGGCCACCAACCCGCAGGGTGTCGACCTCGAGCCCTACCTGCGGCTGTTCGACCGCACCGGCGAGCAGGCGGGCGAGAACTTCACGGCCGTCGACGTCACGGCCGACCGCCTCACGGTGAACGTCTACGACATCCGGGACCGCGGCGTCCCGCGCCTGTTCGAGGGCTTCGGCATCGACCGCGAGCTGTCCCCGGTCGGGGTGCGGATCGACGAGCTGCCGGCGGCCGACGACGTGACGCTCGCCGACGCCGACGCGGTGGCCGCGGTACGCGCCGCCGTGGACGGGCTCACCGAGGCGCAGCGGGGCGCTCTGACGGGGCTGCCCCGGCTGGAGGCCGTCGAGCGCCGTCTGCGCGAGCTGGCCGGCCTGGTCTCGACCGACGGCAAGACGGTCGCCTGGGCCGACCCGGACGCGACGGCCCGCCAGGCGGTCACCGTCCGCAACGACACGCGGTCCGACTTCACGGGTACGCCGGTGCAGCTCCGCATCCCGTCGGCACCCGACGTCGAGCGGGACGAGCTGTCGTTCTTCGCCGCCGACGGTGCGCCCCTGCCGTTCGAGGTGGAGACCTGGTCGCCGGGGGCGACGTCGACGGTGTGGGTCCGCGTGCCGCGCCTGGCCGCCGGCTCGGCGCAGCAGGTGTGGGCCTACTTCGGGGGTTCGGCCCCGGCCAACGACCCGACGGCCGTCTGGGGCGAGGACTACACCCTCGTCGAGCACTTCGGCGGCGCCACCGCGAGCGGTGAACGGCGCACCGACTCCACGGGGCAGCACGCCGGCCTCGTGGTGGGCGACGACCTCGCCGCCGACACGTCGGAGCGGGGCACGGGCCAGGCACGGTTCGCGGGCTCGCGCCTGCAGTACCCGGGCGACGTGGGCGGTCACCACGACCGCATAGCGATCAGCGGCGTCTACTCGCTCACCGAGGAGGACCTGGCCGAGCTCGGCTCGCCCGCGGCGGTGATCGCCAAGGAGAGCGCCGCCGGGCGGCCCACCTTCTGGCAGGGGGTCCGGCCCGACGGGCCACAGGTCGGCACCCGGCTGGCCGGCAACAGCTTCGAGTTCGGCGACGTCGACCTGAACCACCGGTTCGGCTTCCCGGCCGACGGCGACCCGCACCTGGTCACGCAGACGTACGACGGCATGACGTACTCCGTGTTCGTCGACGGCCGGGAGGTGCACAGCCAGATGGTCGAGTACCGCAGCACGTTCTCCGACCCCGCGGTGCAGACGACGATCGGTGACGTCCACACCGAGGACGGGAGCCTCCGGGCACCGTTCCACGGCCTGGTCGACGAGGTGCAGATCGCGGGTGTGGCGTTCACCCCGGACTTCGAGGCCTTCCGGTTCGCCAACCTGTTCGGCGACGCCGTGACCTACGGCGAGCGCGTCGAGCGGGCCGACGAGCCCGTGACCCTGATCGTGGGCACGCCGCACGCGGGCAGCACGCTCGAGGCCGGCCTGGTCGACGTGACGGGGTCGGTCACCCGCAGCGCGGTGCTCACCGCCGAGGTGGCGGGCAAGAAGGTGCACACCGAGCGGGTCGACGCCGGGCCGTTCACGGTGCGCGTGCCCGTGAACGAGATCGGCGAGCAGACGCTCACGGTGCGCGCCGCCGCCGTCGGCGGGCCGAGGGACACGGCGGAGCCGGCCGAGGTGGCGGTCACCGTCGAGGACACGGTCGCGCCCGCCGCGCCGGAGGTGGGCGACGACGCCTCGTCCGCCTCCGACGAGGGCGTCACCCTGTCCGCCACGCCGCGCACCGAGGACCGGGAGCGGGTCGAGGCCACCTTCTACGCGGGCCCGACCATCCCGCTCGACGACTCGAACGTCGTGGTACGCAGCGGGAGCACCCCCGACCGGGTGCCTGACGCGCTCACGCCCGCCAGCGGGAAGGCCGCCGGTGAGCTGCTGCCGACCACGGTGGGCGAGAACGAGAACCCGTTCCAGGTCTACGAGATCTCCCTGACGGCCGAGCAGGCCGCGCAGGACGAGTTCCACCTGACCTGGTCGGGTGCCGGCGACGACCGCACCGTCTCCGCCCACGTGTACGACCACGCGGCGGGCCGGTGGCTGCTCAAGGACTCGCGGTCGGACGCCGACGGCGCCGCGGTCGCGCTGGACGTGACCGCCCGCGCCGACGAGAACGTCGTCGCCGACGGCAAGCTGCACCTGCTCGTCTGGCGGGGTCTGACGGCCCTGCCGGAGGGCGAGGGCCGGGACATCGAGGCGCTGCCGACGGTCGACCGGTACGACTGGGCGTTCGACCACGTGCCGGACTCCCAGCTCTACGCGCAGGCCACGCCGGACCTCATGACGCACCAGTTCGAGTACGTCGCGGACGTGGCGCAGGAGCGCAAGACCGAGCTGGTCATCCAGGCCGGTGACTGGGTCAACCGCGAGTACCTCTCGCAGGAGTACCAGTGGGTGAACGCGGAGCCGTCGGCCAGGGCGCTGGAGGACGCCGGCCTGCCGTACCTGATCTCGTGGGGCAACCACGACTACCAGAACAACCGCAACGGCCGCGTCATGCTGCCCAAGTACTTCCCGATGGAGCGGTTCGAGAAGAGCCTGGAGGGCAGCCCCTGGCGGTTCGGGGGCAGCGACAACATCGACAACTACTACTACACGGCCGAGATCGACGGGGCGCGGCTGCTGCTCCTGACGGTCGGGTTCTTCTCCGCGGACAACACGGACGACCCCGGGCTGGCGTGGGCGAGAGACGTCATCGAGTCGCACCCCGACCACTCGGTGATCCTCGCCAACCACAACTCTGTGAACCAGGGCGTGAACGCCTGGTCGAACGCCCACGTGACGCGGGAGCTGGTCGACCCCCACCCGAACGTCAAGCTGGTGCTGGGCGGCCACGTCGCGGGCACCGGCGTCGCGTCGCGGGAGACCGCGGGCGGCAACCGCGCGTACGGCGTGCTGACCGACTACCAGTCACGCGTCTACGGCGGGCAGGAGTACCTCAAGCACATCAGCGTCGACACCGAGAACGACCTGATGTACTTCAACACCTGGTCGCCGCTGCTGGAGAAGGCCACGTCCGACGGCAACTGGCACCACGAGGTGCCGGAGGGCGCGATCCCCGGCTTCCACGGCGGAGACACGGAGAACTTCGCGCTGGAGATCGACCTCGGCGGCACCACCACCCGGACCCTCGCGGCGGAGTCGCTCACCGTGGCGGCCGGGCCGAGGGAGCAGGTCGGCGAGCCGCAGACCGCGGTGGGTGCCGAGACCATGTCCGTGCGGCTGGACGGGGTGGAGGGCGGCGTGCAGCACGAGTGGTACGTCGAGCTCCGCGACCCCGCCGGCCACGTGACCCGGAGCGCCGTCAGCACGTTCACGCTGCCCGAGGGGCCGGCGGTGCCCGCATGGGACGCCGGCGCCGTGTACACGGCGGGTGACGAGGTGACCTACCAGGGTGCGCGCTGGCAGGCGTCCTGGTGGGCGCAGGGTCAGGAGCCGGGCGACCCGCACGGAGCCTGGCAGGAGATCGCCGAGACCGCCGACGGCACCGCCGTCTGGACCCCGACACGGATCTTCGACGCCGGTGACCAGGTGGAGCACGACGGCCGGCGGTACGAGGCCATGTGGTGGACCCGCAACCAGGAGCCGGGCACCCCGTTCGGCCCCTGGCACTGACCCAGCCCTCGCTGAGTGCGGGATCTTCGCCCGTCGACGACCGTCGGCAGGGCGAAGATCCCGCACTCAACGAGGCTGGGGAGAGGGGCGGTTTTTCAGGACTGCTGACAGGAGCACTACCAGCAGGCCGGCTGTCGGCACCACCAGGAGGCCGTAGCGCAGGCCGGTCGCGTCGGCGACCATGCCGACCAGCGGCGGCGAGGCGAGGAATCCCAGCCGCATCAGCCACGACACGATGGTCAGGCCGGTACCGGCCCGCAGACCGGGCAGCTCGTCCGCCTCGTGCATGGCGGCGGGCACCAGGGTCGCGCTGCCCAGACCGACCGCCGCGAAGCCGAGGATCGTGCCGGGCACGGTCGGGACGGCCAGTGCCAGCCCCATGCCGACCGCGATGATCACGCCGCCGCCCCGCGCGACCGTCCGCTGACCGAACCGGTCCACCATGCGGTCGCCGAGCATCCGCCCCACGAACTGCGCGCCGACGAGCGCGACGAACCCCGTGGCGGCCAGCGCGGCGGGAGCGCCGAGCGAGCTGGACAGGTACAGGGTCGCCCAGGAGCTGCCCGCGTCCTCCACGAGGGCGCCGCCGATGGCGATCAGCACCAGCGCGGCGACGATCGCGACGGTGCGCGGGCTCACGGCGGCGCCGCGCACGCCCGCCGACGCCGGCCCGGTCCCGTCGTCCGCGTCGCCGTCGCGCCCCGGGAGGCGGAACCGCAGCGCCACGAGCGCGACGATCGCGAAGACCGTCGTCGAGATGCCCAGGTGCACGCCGATGGGCAGCCCGATCGCGATCGCCCCGGCGGCCATGGATCCGCCCAGCACGGCGCCGACGGACCAGACGGCGTGGAAGCCGTTGATGATCGACCGGCCGTACCGGCGCTGCACCCGGAGGCCGTGGGCGTTCTGCGCGACGTCGGTGAGCGCGTCCGTCGCACCGCCGACGAGGAGCGCGAGCACCAGGAGGCCGAACGACGGCGCGAGACCCGCGGCGAGCACGCCCAGGCCGGTCAGGATGGTGCCGGCCACCGCCGCCTGGGCGGAGCCGAGCCTGCGGACCATGAAGCCGGCGCCCAGCCCCGCGACGATCGCCCCGGCCGGGTACGCGGCGACGGCCAGGCCGTAGACCGTGTTGTCCAGGTCGAGGGCCGCCTTGATCTCCGGGTAGCGCGGGACCAGGTTGGCGAACAGGGCGCCGTTCGTCAGGAACATGGCGGCGACGGCGGCGCGGGCGCGCCGGTCGGCGGGTTGCGGGCCGGGGCCCGGGAGAAGAGGCATGCGTCGAGCCTACCCATCCAGCGTACGGTCGTACACAACGCCCGCTATGGTGGCCCTCATGACCGTACGTCGATACGACCCGGACCGCCGGGACCGAATCATCGACGCCTGCCTCGACCTCATCGCGGAGACCGGGGTGGCGGGCGTCTCGCACCGCAAGGTGGCGGCCGTCGCCGACGTGCCGCTCGGCTCGATGACCTACCACTTCGCCGGGATGGACGAGCTGCTGCGGGAGGCGTTCGGGCGGTTCTCGCGGAGCGTGAGCGACGGGTTCGAGCAGCGCATGAGCGAGGCCACCGACCTGGCGGGTGCGCGCGCCGCCGTGGTCGAGATCATCACGCAGGACGTGTTCGGCACCCAGCGCGACCTCGTGCTGACGCACGAGCTGTACACGCTGGCCGCCCGTGAGCCGGCGTACCGCGAGCTGACCAACGCGTGGATGGCGCGGTCCCGCGCGGCCCTCGAGCGGCACTTCGACCCGGTCACCGCCCGGATGCTGGACGCCCTGATCGAGGGCCTGACGATCCACCGCGCCCTGGACACGGAGGCGCCGCGCCGGGAGACGGTGACGGAGGCGGTGCGCCGGATCACGGCGATCACACTGTAGGACGGGCCGGAACATTCGCGCGGGAGCGGTGTTGTCTCCGGTGTGAGCGACGTGATTCGACCGGCCTCCGTGGTCGTGGTGGGGGCGGGGCAGGCCGGGTTGTCGGCGGCCTACCATCTGCAGCGTCGGGGGTTCGTGAGCGCCGTGGATCACCCGGACGCGGAGCGCACCTTCGTGGTGCTGGACGCCAACCCGGCTCCGGGCGGCGCCTGGCAGCACCGGTGGGAGTCGTTGCGGATGGCCACGGTCAACGGCATCTTCGACCTCCCCGGGCTGTCGCAGCCCGCCGTCGACACGACGGAGCCCAGCCGCGCCGCCGTCCCGCGCTACTTCGCGGGCTACGAGCGGGCGTTCGCGCTGCCGATCCTCCGCCCGGTCCGGGTGGTGGCGGTGCACCGGGCGGACGACGACCCCGACGGCGACCTCGTCGTGACCACCGACCGCGGCTCCTGGACCACGGGCGCCCTCATCAACGCGACCGGCACCTGGACCAACCCGGTGCTGCCGCGCTACCCGGGGCAGGAGACGTTCGTCGGCCGCCAGCTCCACACGCGCGACTACGTGCGGGCCGAGGACTTCGCGGGGCAGCGCGTGGCGGTCGTCGGCGGTGGGATCTCCGCGGTCCAGCTCCTGGAGGAGATCTCCCGCGTGGCGACCACCCGGTGGTACACCCGCCGGGAGCCGGTCTTCCGCGAGGACGGGTTCCAGCCCGAGACGGCGGGCCGCGAGACCATCGCCAAGGTCATGGCCGACGTCGCGGCGGGCCGGCCCACGGGGAGCGTCGTCTCGTACACGGGGCTGGCCTGGACGCCGTACGCCCTCGCAGCGAAGCAGCGTGGAGCCCTGGACCGGCGGCCGATGTTCACCGCGATCGAGCCCATGGGCGTCCGCGAGGCGGACGGCACCTTCACCCCGGTCGACACGATCCTGTGGGCCACGGGGTTCAAGGCCGACCTGGCGCATCTCGACCCGCTGCGCCTGCGGGGCGACCTGGGTGGCATCGCGATGGACGGCACCCGGGCGGCCACGGAACCGCGGGTCCACCTCATCGGGTTCGGGCCGTCGCAGTCCACGGTCGGCGCCAACCGCGCGGGCCGGGAGGCGGCCGCCGCGCTGGTGCGCCGGCTCCGGGTGCCCGTGGCCTGACGGCCCAGCCCGGTGCGGCCCCGGCCCGGCCCGGCGCGGCCCGCGTGACGAGCCGGCTCAGGGTGACGCGGGTGCGGGAAGGCCCTCGTCCTTCTCGATGTGGATCGTCGCCGACGGGCACTGCTCCTCGGCGGCGCGTACCGCCGCCCACTCCGACTGGGGCGGGTTCTCGTCGATGATGCTGACGAACCCGCCGTTCTCCTCGAGGTTCGCGAAGACGCGCGGCGCCGTGCGGCTGCAGTTGCCGGAGGCGATGCACGTGTCCGGGTTGACGGTCGGCCTCATCGGTCCTCCAGGTCAGCCGCGGTACCGGCGTACCAGCGGGCAGGTGTAGGGGTCGCGGTTCTTCAGCCCCACCTGGTTGAGGTAGGTGATGATCGTCCGGAACGCTCCGGTGAGCGAGGTCTCCGTGTAGGGGATGCCGTGGTCGGCGCAGTACGAGCGGACCAGCCGCTGCACGGCAGGCAGGTTCGGGCGCGGTGCCATCGGGAACAGGTGGTGCTCCACCTGGTACTCCAGGCCGCCCATGAAGAAGTGCACCAGCGGTCCGCCGCGGACGTTGCGCGACATGTGGACCTGCCGGCGCAGGAAGTCGAGCTCGGTGTCGTGGGGGACCGTGGGCATGCCGATGTGGTTCGGGGAGAACGCGCCGCCCAGCAGGAAGCCGAACACCGCGACCTGCACGGCGGCGAAGGCGACGGCCATCTCTGGCGGAAGCACGACGAACAGGAACGCCAGGTAACCGAGAACACGGACGCCCACGAAGAGGATCTCGGTCCACCGGTGCGGGACGTCCTTGCCGGTGAGGATGGTCCGGACCGAGGCGACGTGCAGGGAGAACCCCTCGAAGAGGAGCAGCGGCAGGAAGTAGAAGCCCTGGTACCTCGCCAGCCGTGCGGCGAGCCCGGTGCGCTCGTCGGTGCTGTCGGGCGTGAAGGACAGCACCGTGGACCGGATGTCCGGGTCCTCTCGCTCCTTGTTCGGGTTCGCATGGTGCCGGCCGTGCTTGTCCACCCACCAGCCGTAGCTGAGCCCGTTGAACAGCCCCGCGATGACCCGGGACGTCCACTCGTTCCAGCTCTTGGAGGCGAACATCTGCTGGTGGGCCGCCTCGTGCCCGAGGAAGGCGAGCTGTGCCATCGCCACGCCGAGCAGGGCCGCCAGCAGGAGCTGGTACCAGGTGTCGCCCAGCAAGGCCACGCCGACCAGGATCCCGGCCGCGACCAGGGCCCAGAACAGCATCATCGTCCAGTAGAAGCCGTAGCGACGGCGCATCAGGCCCGCGTCGTTGGCCTCGGTCGTCAGTTGATGAAAGGCCTCCACGTAGTGATTTCCCAGCATCGGCACCTCTCGAAACCCGGCCAGCAGCTTTCGGTTTCGATGCTAACCAAGGTGCGGGTGCCTCGCCGGTCCGTCCTGTGCGAACATGGACGCAGAGCCTGAAGGGGTTCCCGGACGAGGGTTGCCGTACCCGGTGCGCGACAAGACGGCAACTAAGGAGCACACCATGTCCTGGATCGTCCTTGTCGTCTCCGGCCTCCTCGAGGCCGTCTGGGCCACGGCCCTCAGCCGTTCGGACGGGTTCCACAATCCCGGCCCGAGCATCGTCTTCGGCGTCGCCCTCGTCGCGAGCATGGGCGGCCTCGCCTACGCGCTGCGCGAC
Source organism: Promicromonospora xylanilytica (assembly GCF_054782895.1). Classification (NCBI taxonomy): domain Bacteria; kingdom Bacillati; phylum Actinomycetota; class Actinomycetes; order Micrococcales; family Promicromonosporaceae; genus Promicromonospora; species Promicromonospora xylanilytica. The sequence continues at coordinate 63,149 of NZ_BAAGRP010000004.1, read as the reverse complement.
CTGCCGGTGGGCACCGCCTACGCCGTCTGGGTGGGCATCGGCGCGGCCACGACCGTCATCTGGGCCATGGCCACCGGCGCCGAGCCGGTCTCCGTGGTCCGGATGCTGCTGATCGCCGGCCTCATCGGCTGCGTGATCGGGCTCAAGCTGACGCACTGACCGGGGCCACGACCCGGACCGTGTCGGTGGTGAGCACCTCGGCGGGCGGCCCGGCGTCCATGATCTCCTTCGACCGCGAGTGAACTCGGGCGAGCGGCTCGATCCCGCACGACAATGGATCGGGTGACCGATACAGACACCTGGTCGCCGACCACGTTCGTGCGCAACGGCGACGTCGACCTCGCCTACGACCGCTTCGGGGAGCCGGGCGGTGTCCCGCTCCTGCTCATGATGGGCCTCGCGATCTCCCGGTTCTGGTGGCCGGACGGTTTCTGCAGGGCGCTCGCGGACCAGGGGTTCGACGTGGTGCGGTACGACCAACGTGACACCGGCGCCTCGACCCGGTTCAGCGAGACCGTGCGGCGCGGACCGTTGAGCATGCTGCTCGGGCCCGCCCGGCCCAGCTACACCTCCGAGGACCTGGCCGACGACGCCGTGGCGGTGCTCGACGCCGTCGGCTGGGACCGTGCGGTGGTGTTCGGGCACTCCCTGGGCGGTGTCGCAGCGCAGCGGGTCGCGCTGCGTCACCCGGACCGTGTGCTCGCGCTCGTGTCGTGCGACGCCCCGCCGAGCGACGCCGTCGGCCTTCGCGCGCTCCGCTACCTCAGGTTCGGCCTGGTCGCGCGCAACGTGACGATGCGTCATCCCGAGGGCCGCGACGGCGACATCGCCGCGTCCCTGGCCATCGCGAAGGGGATGGCGTCCCCGGCGAACCCGTGCGACGAGGCAGCGGCCCGGGAACGGATAGAACGCGGGCTGGAGAGCGGGCCGCGGGACATGGCCGGGATCGGCCGCCAGCTGCACGCGAGATGGCGCGGGCCGCGGCTGCGCGAGGTCCAGGCGCCGACCCTGGTGCTGCAGGGCGAGGACGACCCGCTCATCCGGACCTCGGCGGCGCGCGCCGTGGCGCGCGAGATCCGCGGGGCGAAGCTGGTGGTCCTGGACGGTATCGGCCACGACCTGCCGGCGGTCGCCTGGCCGGCGATCGCGGAGCACGTCCGGAACCTGGTGACGTCCTGAGCGGCTGTGCTGCCGCGAGCGCAGGCCGCACTGAGGAACAATGGCCCGGATGACGGACAACACCGCGTGGTCGCCGACCGCCTATGCGCGCAACCGCGACGTCGAGATCGCCTATGACCGGTTCGGCGAGCCAGGGGGCGTACCACTGCTGCTCGTGATGGGCCTGGCGATGTCCCGGTTCTGGTGGCCGGACGGGTTGTGCCAGGCGCTCGCGGACCAGGGGTTCGACGTGGTCCGCTACGACCAGCGCGACGCGGGCGAGTCCACCCGGTTCGGTCGGGTCGAACGGCGCAGCCAGTGGGCGGCCCTGCTCCGCGGGAGCACCGTGGCCTACACGTCGGAGGACATGGTCGACGACGGCGTCGCCGTGCTGGATGCCGTCGGCTGGGAGCGTGCTGTCGTCTTCGGGGCCTCGATGGGCGGGGTGGTGGCGCAGCGCCTCGCGCTCCGCCACCCCGACCGTGTCCTCGCCGTCGTCTCGAACGGGGCGCCGCCAAGCGATGCCTCAGGCCTCGGCGTGCTGCGCTACCTGCGTTTTCGGCTGCTCGCGAAGTTCGCCACGATGAGGTTCCCCGAGGGGCAGGAAGGGGACATCGCCGCGTCCCTCGCCGTCGCGAGGGGAATCGCGTCACCGGCGAGCCCTTTCGACGAGGACGAGGCCCGTGCGCGGATCGAACGGGAGCTCGGGAGCGGGCCACGGGACAGCGACGCGCAGAGCCGTCAGATCGGTGCCAAGTGGCACGGGCCTCGGCTGCGCGACGTCCGTGTGCCGGTGCTGGCTCTGCACGGCAAGGACGACCCCATCATCAGGACCTCGGCCGCTCGCGCTGTGGCGCGCGAGATCCCGGGTGCGAGGGTGCTGGTCCTGCCTGGCGTCGGACACGACCTGCCGTCCGTCGCCTGGAGGACGGTCGCTGCCGAGGTCCGGGCCCTGATCGCGGACGAGGCCCGCCGGGGCCGGCGCGCCGGATAGCCGGTCTCTGACGGATCCAGGACGGGCCGGCAGCGGTTGCGACACGTCACACAGGGCGGATATGCCTGAGTGATGCGTGACTCCCGGCGATGCGGCTGGGCGGCCTGAGCGTGGGGGTCGCCCTCGCGTTGCTGTCGGCTCTGAGCTACGGGGTCTCCGACGTGCTCGGGGGCCTGGCGTCCCGCCGTCTGCCACCGGTGCGGGTCGCTCTCGTCGGGCAGGTCGGCGGCCTGTGCGTGACGGCTGTCGCGGTGCTCCTCGTGCCCGGCGCGCCGCCGGGCACGGCCGACCTCGCCTGGGGCGCCGCCTCGGGGGTCGGCACCGGCCTGGGCATGGCGTTCCTGTTCCGGGGGTTGAGCCGCGGGGAGATGTCGGTGGTCGTACCGATCAGCGCGGTCGGTGGTGTCGCGCTACCGGTGCTGGTCGGCGCGGCCGTGCTCGGGGAGCGGCTGTCCTGGCCGGCGTGGGCCGGCGTGGTGGTGGCGCTGCCTGCGCTCTGGCTGATCAGCAGAGCCCCCGGCAGCTCCGCCCGGCTGTCCCGCGGATCGGTCGTCGACGGGATCGCGGCCGGCGGTGGCATCGCGGTCCAGTATCTGTGCCTGGCGCAGACCGCGGCTGCCACGGCGGGCCTGTGGCCTGTGCTCAGCGGCCGGGTCGCCGCGATCGCCACGGTGCTGGTCGCCTCCGTGACGCTCATGCGGGTGCCGGCGAAGGACCGGCCCGCGGGCGTCACCGCCCCGGGACTCCTGGCGCTGAGTGCGGGGGCGGGCGCCCTGGCGGCTGCTGCGCTCGGCGCCTACCTCTTCGCGCTCCGCACCGAGTTCGTGACCGTGGCCGTGGTGCTCTCGTCCCTGTACCCGGTGGTCCCGGTCGTCGTCGGCCTCGTGTTTCTCCGTGAGCGGCTCCGACGCACGCAGGCGGTCGGGCTCGCCGCCGCGCTCGGCGCGACGCTCCTCATCGCCACGTCGTGAGCACGACGAGGGTGAGCGTGGGCGGGCCGCTCGGCTCAGCGGGCCTCGTCGCGTTCGAGCTGCCGCGCCAGGTCGAGCATCTCGCGGCCCAGGGCGTCCAGCCGCGCCCGGAGGTTCGTGGTGCCCGTGTCCGGTCCGGCCGGCGCCGTCTGCGCGCTGGCGCCCGTGAAGGTGCCCGGAAGGCTCGCGGCGGCGTCCGGCTCCCGGATCACGTTGATGTCGAAGACCACCCGGTCGGCCCGGTGCCAGGTGCGGAACACCTCGACCGGCCGTGCCGTCTCGTCGGTGCTCGTGCCCTCCAGGAGGAGCACGGGCGCCCCGACCGGGACCTGGAGCAGCTCAGCGGTCTCGGTGTCGGCTCCGACGGCGCGGACCTGGCGCTTGCCTGCCACGACACGGGTGCCGAACCGGCGCCGGATCGCGGCGTGCAGCGAGGCGTCGGTCAGCTCGTCCGCCGTCAGGCCGGCGAACTCGGCGGGCAGCCAGGTCTCGATGGCGGCGAGCGGCTCGCCGTCGGTGCTGCGCAGCCGCCGCATGCGCAGCACCTGGGCGGAGCCGAGCACGCTGGTGGCCTCGGACGCCGGCTCGGTGCAGAGCTCGAGGACGCGCGTGCCCACGTGCACCCCGCCGTCCTCCACCTGCGTCGACAGGCCGGGGACCCGCTGCACGAGGCGGTGGAGCTCGCCCCGCTCCCGGACGGTGGTGCCCCGCCCGCGGCGCCGCTCCACGAGGCCTTCCTGCTCCAGCGCGGCCAAGGCCTGCCGGACCACGGAGCGGGAGACGCCGTAGCGCTCCTGGAGCTCGGCCTCGGTGGGTACGTGCGCACCCGGCGCGAGCGCGCGGCCGAGGATCTGCGCGCGCAGCTCACTGCTGAGCTTGCGGTGGAGCGGCGTGCCGTCGGGTCCGGGGAGCACGGTCAGCTCACGGTCTTCTGCGACGTCTTCTGGGCGGTCTGCCAGACGTGGTCCCAGCCGGGCGCGAGCTCGGCCGCCCGCTCGATCGCGAGCACGAGGCTGGCCTCACGGGCGATGCCCTGACCGGCGATGTCGAAGGCGGTCCCGTGGTCGACGGAGACGCGCACCACGGGCAGCCCGACGGTGATGTTCACGCCGTCGTCGCCGTAGACGGCCTTGAACGGGGCGTGCCCCTGGTCGTGGTAGCAGGCGATGACCATGTTCCACTTGCCCTTGACCGCCGCGGGGATGAGGGCGTCGGCGGGCAGCGGTCCGTGGGCGTTGATGCCACGGCCCCGTGCCTGCTCGACGGCGGGAGCCAGGACGTCGGCGTCCTCGTCGCCGAACAGACGGTTCTCGCCGGCGTGCGGGTTGAGGCCCGCCAGGCCGATCGCCTCGTCGGGGCGGCCGAGGGCGGCCGTGAACGCGCCGGCCAGGTCGAGCACGTTGCGGGTGCGCTCCGGCGTGATGTCCTCGATCGCCTGCCGCAGGGAGACGTGCGTGGTGAGGTGGAAGAAGTACAGGTCGCCCGCGGAGAGCACGAGGCTGAAGTTCTCGACGCCGAACTCGTGGGCGAGCAGCTCGGTGTGCCCGGGCCACTTGTGCCCGCCCGCGTGCATGGCGGCCTTGTTCAGCGGGGGCGTCACGATGCCGTCGACCTGACCCTCGCGAGCCAGGCGGCAGGCCTCGACGACGAACCGGTACGCGCCGTCGCCGGCTGCCGCGCTGAGCTCACCGACGGGGACGTCCGCGAGCGAGGGACCCGTCTGGAGCAGCTCGATGCTGCCCGGGGTGTTGGTCGCGTCGGCGGGGGACCCGATCACGCGGACGGCGGCCGGGTCCGCGCCGAGGGCCACGACGGCGCGCCGCATGGCGCCCTCGTCGCCCACGACCACGGGCACGCACCGGGCACGCAGGTCGTCGTGGCCGAGCAGGGCCTTGGCGGTGATCTCCGGGCCGATGCCCGCTACGTCGCCGAGCGTGATCGCGAGGGTGGGGATGCTCAAGGGGTTACCTCCTGGTGGGAACAGTACGACCTCAGGTTCGCGAGGACGTCGACGACGGTCCGCGTGCTGCCGAACCCGCCGGCCTTGGTCACGACGACGGTGCCGTCGGCCGACCCGCCCTCGAGCCGGCCGATGGGTACGCCCTCGGCGACCGACCCGGCGATCCGGACACTGCGGGCGCCGAGGCGGGCGAGCACGGCGCGGCTGCCGTCCCCGCCGATGAGGACTATGGCGTCCGGCCGGGTCCGCGAGGTGACCGCGGCGACCAGCTCCGCCAGGGAGCTCGCCGCCTGGACGGCCCGCTCCCGGCCGGTGCCGGTCGGCTCCGGTGTGCGCACGAGCACGGTCGCGGGCGGCCGCTGACCGAGACCGGCCGGCCAGGAGCCGACCGCGTCGTCCGGCGCGGCCGCGGCGTCCGAGATCAGGACGTGGACGTCCGGGTCGGCGCGCACGAGCTCGTCCGCCTGCCCGAGGGACACCTCGTTCAGCGAGCTGAGGACCACGAGCACCCGCTCGACGTCGGCCGGTGCGGGCTCGGGAACGTCGGCGGCGCCGCCCCAGCGGGGCGCGAGGGCCGCCGCCAGACCGGCCGAGCCGACCGGAACGGCGTCCGCGCCCAGCAGCGCGACCGCGCCGGCGAGGCGCTCCAGGTCGGCGTCGGTGACGGCGTCGACGACCAGCGTGCCCGCGCTCCTGCCGGCCGCGGCGAGGCGGACCGCGAGGATGCGTGCGTCGCCGTCGGCGGATACCCGGACGGCGCCGGGCAGCAGCGCGGTCAGGTCGCTCTCGTGCACGGGCGTGACGGGGTCGTGGCCGGCGGCCGTCGTGGCGACGGGCGCGCCGTCCACCAGGAGCACGCCGTCGCTGACGGTCCGCCGCAGGGCGGGATAGCTGGGGCAGACGACGGCGAACGCGCCGGGCACTCCCTCGCGCCAGGCGGTCAGCGCCCCGGCGACCTGGCCGGCGACACTGCCCCGCATGGTCGAGTCGATCTTGACGTAGAGCCGCCGCGACCCCGCGGAGACGAGGGCGCGGACGGCGTCGGCCGTGGCTGTCGCCGCATCGGCGTCGGCGAGGGGGCGCGCGTCCGTGACGACGGCGACCGCCGTCTGGTCGCCGACGGGGAGCTCCGGGCCGAGCGCGAGGTGGCTCCGCCACCCCGCGCGGGCGAACTGCACCACGCAGTCGCCGGCACCGGTGAGGTCGTCGGCGACGACCGCGACCGTGCTCTCGCTCGTGTCGTCACTCATGCCGTGCTCACTCATGCCGTGCTCACTCATGCCGAGCCACGACCCTCGTCGGCGGGGACGACGGCCGGTTCGGCGTCGTCCGCCGACTCGAGGCCGCCCTGCCGCTTGAGGACGATGGTGGCCAGCAGCGGCGCGAGGATCGCACTGACCAGCACCGCCGACGCGACCTGGGCCGTCGCCACCGCGACGTACGGCTCGAACGTCGGGTCGATCCCGCCGATGATCGCCGGCGTGGCGACGGCGTTGCCTGCCGTGGTCGCCGCCGAGATGGCGACACCGGACTTGATCCCGCGGCGCAGGATGAACCGGTAGCCCGAGTAGGTCAGGGCGCCGGTCAGGGCCACGGCGAGCACACCGACGAGGATGCCGCTGGCACCACCGGAGACGACGTCACGCAGGTCGATGCCGGTACCCAGGGCGAACGCGAAGAACGGGATGACGATGTTCGGGACGGGACGCATGACCTCGGTCCAGCGCGGGTCCAGGTTGCCGACGATGAAGCCGAGCACCAGCGGGATGATCGCCGCGAGGAACGCCGTCAGGGGGATGTCCGCCAGCCCGGACGCACCGAGGAAGAGCATGGAGATGAACGGGCCGTCGTTCAGGGCCGAGGCCATGTAGGCACCGCGGTCCCGCGCGTCACCGTACTTGCCGGTGAAGGCGAGCCACAGGCCACCGTTGCTGTTGTCCATGGTGGCCATCAGGGCGAGGATCGAGACGCCGAGGAAGCCCTCGATGCCGAAGATGCTGCCCGCCAGGGCGACGAGCGCCGCCGGGATCAGCGACTTCGTCAGGAGCAGGGTCCCGGTCGTGGCCAGGACAGGGCCCGAGGTGCGGGCGGTGATCTGCATGCCGGTGGCGAAGATGAGCACGGCGATCAGCGGCAGTGCCGAGTCCTTGAAGAGGGCCGTGGTGAACGAGCCCAGCTCGAGGAAGCCGGGGAAGAACGTCCCGACGATCGAGCCGAGGACCAGCGGGATGAGCATCAGCCCGCCCGGGATCCTGTTCATCCAGTCGTAGAGGGGGACTGCTGACTTCGGTGAGCGCCCGGCATCCATGGCGAACCTCTCGTTCGTGCGCCGCCGACAACGGCACCGCGTTTGTTAGGACAAGAAAGTACGGACGAAGTTACGCCACCGCACGGGCGCGGGCAAGTCCCCCTCGCGGACCCGACGCCGGACGCCTACCGTTGCCGCCGTGAACGACGTGTGGACCTGGCCGGCCCGGATCGGTGTGCTGTTCGGAGTGCTGCTGTTCGTGGCCCTCCTCGTGCCCGTCCTCGCGATCCAGGTACGCCGCTACGGGGCCATCAGCCCAGGCCGACTGCTCGGCGCGGCCGCGCTCGCGATCTACGGCACGGCGCTCGCCGCCTACACGCTGCTCCCGCTGCCGTCCGGTGACCTCGCCGCCTGGTGTGCCGAGCACGGGCACGAGGCCGCACAGCTCCGGCCTGGCCAGATCTTCGCGGACATCCGCGAACGCACCGCAGGCATGTCACTCGGGGCGGCGGCTCGTGACGTCTCGGTGCTCCAGGGCGTCTTCAACGTGGTGCTCTTCGTGCCGTGGGGCGTGCTGGTGCGCCGCTACCTGGGCTGGGGGCTGCTCGCGTCCGCCGCCTCGGCGCTCGCGGCGTCGCTGCTGGTCGAGGTCACCCAGCTGACAGGGATCTTCGGCCTGATCGGCTGCTCCTACCGCCTGGCCGACGTCGACGACCTGCTCACCAACACCCTCGGCGGCGTGCTCGGTGCGCTCGTGGCCCCCTGGGTGCTGCGCTGGATGCCCCGGGCGAAGACCCTTGCGGCCACGCGCGGCGTGCCGCGGCCGGTGACCGTCTGGCGCCGCTGGCTCGGCATGGCGGTCGACGCCTCCGCGTACACCCTGCTCAGCGGCCTGCTCGCGATGGGATGGGGCCTGGCGAGCTACCTCGTGACGGGCGAGGCGCCGTCCGACTCGGTGCCGCTGTGGCTGTTCGCCGGCGTGCTGCCGTGGCTCGTCGTCTTCGTCCTGCCGCTCGCCACGGGCGCGGGGGAGTCACTGGGGCAGCGCACGGTCTGGCTCGCGGTGGCGCCGCCGGTCGGCTCCGGGGCTGCTGGCGGCGCTGAGTCGGGCGGTGGGCTCTCATGGCCGGCGCGGCTGCGGCGCGGCCTGGCCGGGGGAGCCCTGTGGGGGCTGCTCCAGGTGCTGTCGGACGCCGCGACGATGTTCGACGTCGGCGCACTCTCCTCCGCCTCGAACCTGGCGTCCTTGTTCGCCGTGGTGCTCGTCGTGGCCGTGCCGTTCACGGCGGGGAAGCGCGGGCTCTCGGGCAGGACGGCGCCGTACCGGCTGGCCGACGCCCGGGAGGCGGCGGTGGTGCCGGGGGTTGCCGGGCGTTCCTGAGCCGGCTGGGGTCAGCGCGCCAGGATCGTCTCCAGGCGGTCCACGAACGTCGCCTGGGCGCTCACGACGAGGCGTCGAGCGTCCTCCGGGCCGAACCAGGCCACGCGGTCGATCTCGGGGATCTCGATGCGCCGCCCGGAACGCGGCGGCCACTCGATCTCCAGGGTGTTGCTGTTGATCCGTGCCAGGTCCGGTCCGTCCTGCGGCCACTCCCGCGCCCAGACCAGGACCCGCTTGCCCGCCCGCTGCCGGACCTCGCCGAGCTCGAAGTCCGGGGCGGACGACGGCGGAAGCACCAGGCCGAGCTCCTCGGCCGCCTCCCGCAGCGCGGCCGCGTGCGGATCCTCACCGGGGTCGAGCTCACCCTTGAGCACCGTCCACGCGCCCTCGTCCTTGCGCGCCCAGAACGGCCCGCCCATGTGGCCGAGCAGCACCTCGACCCCGCCGTCGGGCAGTTGTCGGTAGGGCAGGAGGCCCGCGCTCGTCGTCGGCACGGGTCCAGTGTCGCGCCATCTAGAGGGCGCGACCCGTCGTGCCGGTCTCGCACGTGGTCTCCGTCCCGCCTTGCCCCGCCCCGCCGGCCCGGGCTCTCGCTCCCGCGCCGAGTGCAGACTTCGTCGCACCTCATCTCGCCGAGTGCAGAGTTCGTCGCGGGTGCGGGGCTCCTGTGCGCGACCAACTCTGCAGTCGCCGATCGCAGGAGCGACAAGGTCTGCACTCGGTGGCTCGGCAGCAGTGCACGTCATCGGTGCCGTACCACCGGCGACAGTGCACGTCATCGGTGCCGTACCACCGGCGAGAGAAACAGCAAGGCCCGGAATCCTGAGGATTCCGGGCCTGGTGGCTCCCGCGGTTGGACTTGAACCAACGACCGTCCGATTAACAGTCGGATGCTCTGCCAGCTGAGCTACGCGGGATCGCGTTCACCCAGACCGTGCACCGGTTTGGGCGACCGGTGAAAACTCTAACAGGTTCAGGCGGGTAGTCCTGCCGCATTTCGAACCCGAGCCTCAGCGGCGTCGATCACATCCGCTATGTCCGGATCGGTCACGTCGAGGTCGCCCTGCCCGATCACCTGGGAGAACAGCTCGCCGTCCGTGCGGCGTCGGACCGCCACACGGGCGGAACGTCCGCCCGGCAGCCGGACGGGCTCCGCGAGGACCACCGACCACTCCACCCGCTCGCGCAGCACCTGCGGCAGCACGGAACGCCGGCCGTCGAGGGCGAGCGGCGTCGGCTCGTCGCCGTCGACCCAGTGGACGCGGACGACGTTGGACTCGGCGTCGTAGGTCGCCCGGTCGACGTCGGCCCACTCCCGGTGGACGACGACGGACGGTGCGCCCCGCGACTCGCCGTCGTCCTGCCCGCCGGGTGCCTCGGGCGCCGAGATGATCAGGAGCTCGGCGCGGGTGGCGAAGGCCCATGCCTCGCCCGTCGACGTGACGAGCGGCGCCTCGGCCAGCAGCAGGTCGGTGCGATGCGAGCGCACGGTGCGGCGGACCGCCTTCTGCGGGCGGCGCCTGGACCACCATCGGAACCCCATGGCCCCACCGTAGTGCCGCAGGCCGACGAAGCCGTAGTTCACCCGCTGGCGGGTCGGTCCCTGGGCGGTGCGTGCCGTAGGTTCTGGGCTCGTGACCTCGACGAACGCCATGCCCGCCGTTGATCCCACGGGCAGGAAGACCGGCGCCACGGCAAGAGACCGCCGGGAGGCGAAGAACCGGCGTCGGCGCACGCTGCGGATGGTCGTCGCAACGCTCGTGGTGGTCGTCGTGCTGGGCGGCGGCGGGGTCGCGTGGCGGATCATGTCGGAGACGGACGCGCTCGCCTCGCAGGTCACGGCCGCCAAGCAGCTGATGACGGCCTCCGACGGGAAGGTCGCGGAGAAGACGACGCGCGTCGGGCTCTCCGCACAGATCACCGAGGCCGACTCCGTGCTGGCCGAGTCGCCCTTCACCCGGCTCGTCGCGGGGACGGCGGACTCCCGCGAAGCCCTCGGCGCCGCGACGGACGCCGTGCGGACCTCCATGGTCGAGTTCGCGCGTGGCGAGGTCGAAGCGGCCCGCCAGGCGCTGTCGGCCGCCCAGTCCCGGGCAGAGAAGGTCTACACCGCGACGGAGGGCCAGGGGGTCGACGACGGTACGCGGGAGCGGCTGCAGGCGGCCCTCGACACCATGGCCGCCGCCGACACCGCCGCGAGCGCCAGCGTCGAGGGCGAGGACCTGCTGGTGCTGGAGCAGGCCGCACACGAGCTGAGCACGAACCGCTCCGTGGTCGCGACCGCGACCTCGGCGCTGGTCGAGGCGCAGGACGCGATCACCTGCCCCGCGCCGGACCAGACGTGGGATCCCGACAGCGGCAAGGTGCCGGAGTCCGCGCTGTCGGAGATCCCGTGGGCGCCCACGCACTTCGTGCGCACCGAGGTGCTGGACAGCCTGGTCGAGCTCGACGCCGCCTACCAGGAGGTCTTCGGCGAGCACCTGACGATCAACTCGTCGTACCGCTCGTACGAGTCGCAGGCCTCCCTCTACGACCCGTCGTCGCCGATCGCCGCGCCGCCCGGGTGCTCCAACCACGGCCTGGGGCTCGCCGTCGACATCGGCGGGGGCGTGGAGACGTTCGGGACCGAGCAGTACGAGTGGCTCAAGGCCAACGCCGAGACCTACGAATGGATCCACCCGGACTTCGCGGAGCCGGACGGGCGCGTCCCTGAGCCGTGGCACTGGGAGTCGGTGCGGGCTCGCTCCGGTTCGTGACGCCGGGTTCGTGACGCCGGGGTTCGTCACGCCGCCGGGCGCGTGTCTCGCCGTGTCCGACTTCTCCCGTTCGACCATCTGGTGGATAGGGGCTTGCCATGCGGGAAACCGGTTACTAGGATCCGAGAAACCGGTTACCCGCGAGGTCGAAAATCATCCGGTCGGCTCGTCCCAGCGCCGGCGCGGACGTGTCCGTCGACCCCGCATCGCACGAGGAACCACAGCAATGTCCCGCATTCAACGACGAACGTGAGGCAACGACGATGAGACGACCAAGAGCCATGCAGATCTTCTCGGCGGTGGCGGCGGTGACCCTCGCTGTCACGATCGGGGTGACCGCCCAGTCGATCCCGCAGGCCGCGGCGGCCACCGGCCCCGCGACGGGGTTCGCCACCCAGAACGGAGGAACCACCGGCGGCGCCGGCGGGCAGACCGTGCGGGCCACCACCGGCACTGCGCTTCACACGGCCCTGTGCACCCGGGCCAGCAGCAGCACCCCGATCATCATCGAGGTCGAGGGCACCATCAACCACGGCAACACCAGCAAGGTGTCCGGCGACAGCTGCAGCACGGCCGACGACGTGATCGAGCTCAAGCAGATCAGCAACGTCACGATCGTCGGCGTCGGCAGCGGTGCGGTGTTCGACCAGATCGGCATCCACATCCGTGAGGCCAGCAACATCATCATCCAGAACGTCACCGTCCGGAACGTGAAGAAGTCCGGCTCGCCCACGTCCAACGGCGGCGACGCCATCGGCATGGAGAGCGGCGTCCGGAACGTCTGGGCCGACCACCTCACCCTGGAGGCCTCGGGCGGCGAGTCGGAGGGCTACGACGGGCTCTTCGACATGAAGAACGACACCAAGTACGTGACCCTCTCGTACAGCATCCTGCGCAACTCCGAGCGCGGCGGCCTCATCGGCTCGAGCGAGAGCGACCGGTCGAACGGCTTCGTCACCTTCCACCACAACCTGTACTCGAACCTGAACTCGCGCACCCCGCTGCTGCGCGGCGGCATCGCGCACATGTACAACAACCACTACGTGGGCCTCGTCGAGTCCGGAATCAACTCCCGGGCCGGGGCGAGCGCGAAGGTCGACAACAACTACTTCGAGGACTCCAAGGACGTCCTCGGCACCTTCTACACCGACGAGCGGGGCTCCTGGCAGGTCGACGGCAACATCTTCGACAACGTGACGTGGTCGAGCCAGGGCAGCGAGAACTACCCGGCGGGTCCCGACCCGACGTCGAACACGTCGGTCAGCATCCCGTACTCGTACCCGCTCGACGGCGCGAGCTGCGTGCCCGGCGTCGTCGCCGAGACCGCCGGCGCGAACAAGGGCCTGCGGGTGTCGGACGGCAGCTGCACGCCGACCGACCCCACCGACCCGCCCACGGACCCGACGGACCCGCCCACGGACCCGACCGACCCGCCCACGGACCCGACCGACCCGCCCACCGGTGAGAACCTGAGTGCGGGGGCCGGCGCAGACGGCTCGAGCAAGGCCAGCGGGACCAGCTTCGGCAACGTGGTGGACGGCTCCATGAGCACCTACTGGTCCCCGAGCGGCTCCACCGGCCGCATCTCGGTCAAGTGGGACGCGGACCGTGCGGTGTCGGCCATCAACATCCGGGAGGCGGCGGGCGCCGTCGGCAACATCGGGTCGTGGCGCGTCGTCAACCATGACACCGGCGCGGTGCTGACCACGGGCAGCGGCGCCGGCGTCATCTCCTTCGCCACCACCACGCTCGGCAAGATCAACTTCGAGATCACCAGCTCGAGCGGGACACCCCGCGTCGCGGAGTTCGAGACCTACGCCGGTACCCCGTCGGACGGCGGCGACCCCGGCGACGGTGACCCGGGCGACGGCGGCCCGGGGGAGCAGCCGGGGGCCGACGCGCTGTACGTGGCGCCGGACGGCACCGACAGCGCCGCCGGAACCGAGTCGGACCCGACCACGCTGCCCGCGGCGATCGACCGGATCGAGCCCGGCGGGACGGTCTCCGTGCGCGGCGGAACGTACAACCTCTCGGAGACCGTCGCCATCGAGCCGGGCAACAGCGGCACCTCGGGCAACCGCACCGAGCTGTTCGCCTACCCGGGTGAGACGCCGGTGCTGAACTTCTCCGCGCAGAGCGAGAACTCGGCCAACCGGGGCCTCGCCATCGGCGGCGACTGGTGGCACGTGCGGGGCATCGTCGTCGAGCGCGCCGGCGACAACGGGATCCTGCTCGGGGGCGACAACAACGTCATCGAACGGGTCGTGACCCGGTTCAACCGCGACACCGGCCTCCAGCTCTCCCGCTACACGGCCGGGGCGCCGAGCAGCGAGTGGCCGTCGAACAACCTCATCGTGTCCTCGGAGTCGCACGACAACTCCGACTCCGACGGCGAGGACGCAGACGGGTTCGCGCCGAAGCTCACCGTGGGCCCTGGGAACGTGTTCCGCTACACGGTGGCCCACAACAACATCGACGACGGCTGGGACCTGTACACCAAGGACGAGACGGGGCCGATCGGCGCCGTCACCATCGAGGACTCGCTCTCGTACGAGAACGGCACCCTGTCCGACGGCGGTCAGGCCGGCAACGGCGACCGCAACGGCTACAAGCTCGGCGGCGAGGACATCGCGGTGGACCACGTCGTGCGGCGCAGCATCGCCTACGACAACGGCAAGCACGGGTTCGGCTACAACCGGAACATCGGTTCGCTGACCGTCGAGAACAACCTGAGCATCGGCAGCGAGGAGCGCAACTTCAACTTCGACGGCGGCTCGTCGACGTTCCGCGACAACACGTCCTGCGACAGCGGGTCGAACGACCGCATCATCGGTGACGACGCGGGCGGCAACCAGTGGTGGAACGGCTCGAACGGCTCCCGGTGCGGGCAGTACTCCGGGTCGCTGGACTGGTCCTTCGCGTCCGACGGCCGCCTGGTCGTGACGATCGGGGGGAACGTCGTCGACCTCTGACAAGCACGACGGCTGACACGAACGACGGCGGGCCGGGTCCACGACGTGTGGACCCGGGCCGCCGTGCTCCCGCAGGCCGTTCCGCGCGCTCCTCGCTGGTCGAGGCACGGTGGCTGTCAGACTGCCCGGATGTCGTTCAGCAAGATCTCGTTGGAGGGCCGCCTCACTGTGATCGCCGGCCCGCACCCGCCGTCGGACGACGGCTTTCGCTCCGACCGGATCCAGGTCCTGCACTGGCACGTCGACGAGCCGTACGGCGACGACGGCGCGCACCTCCACCGGACGAGCGACGACAAGGTGGTCACCGTGCCACGGCAGCAGAGAGGCCCGGAATCGGCGGGATCCCGGGCCTCCGGTGCCCCGTCTCGGACTTGAACCGAGGACCAAGAGATTATGAGTCTCCTGCTCTGACCAGCTGAGCTAACGGGGCGTGCAACCCGAACGGGCGCTCGCTGAGAATACCTGGTTCGGTCCGTGTGCCGGTGCCACAGACGCGTTGACCACAGCGGTTGCTGCCACGAAGGGCCTCGGCCCGGCAGTAACCGCTGTGGTCAACCGTTCGGTCAGGGTCAGCCCACCTGGTGGAGCCAGCGGACCGGGGCGCCGAGGCCCGCGTAGCGGAACGGCTCGAGCTCGTCGTCCCACGCGGCGCCCAGCGCGAGGTCGAGCGCGTCCCGCATGGCGCGCGGGTCCGCGAGCTCCAGCGCGGCACGGACGCGGTCCTCCTGGACCACCACGTTGCCGTGCACGTCGGTCATGGCGTGGAAGATGCCGAGGTCGGGGGTGTGCGACCAGCGGGCGCCGTCGGCCCCGTTGCTCGCGTCCTCGGTCACCTCGTACCGCAGGTGCGACCAGCCGCGCAGGGCGGACGCCAGCTTGGCGCCCGTGCCCTGCGGACCCTGCCACGAGTACTCGGCACGGTACAGACCACGCCCCGCAGGCTGCGCGGTCCAGTCCATGGATACGCGCACGCCAAGAACGTTCCCCGCGGCCCACTCGATGTGGGGGCACAGGGCACGAGGCGCCGAATGCACGAAAAGCACACCCCGCGTGATGACACCGGCCATGTCTTCCTCCCTGGTTCGAGGTACGTCTTCCCCTACGTCCTCACCAGGGCGGTGACGCTGTGGTCGGCTGCACAGCGGTGCTTCGGACCACATCCTGCCCGATCTGTCGACGAGATGCGAGGCGAAACGGCGCGCAGGCGTCGAAAGAATCTCCACGTACGACGAGTTCGTGCGGCACATTCTTGCCTAGAACGTTGCGGCGCGACCAGTACTCACGAGGACTTTCTGGAAATTGATCCCACGGATCGATTGAACAGCGGTGACCTGTATCAAAACTGGCCAGCGAGCCCTCACAGGCGCGCGCGAAGCTCCCGCATCGCCGCGCGGCGAGTCTCCTTCTGGAGGCGGTCCAGGTAGACCATGCCGTCCAGGTGGTCGCACTCGTGCTGCAGGGCACGGGCCATGATCCCGGTGCCCTCCACGGTGATCGGCGCGCCGTCCAGGTCGATGCCCTCCACCCGCGCGTAGTTCGCGCGCACCGTCGGGTACCAGAGCCCGGGGACGGACAGGCAGCCCTCGCCGCCGTCCTGCAGCTCCTCGCCCAGCTCGACGATGCGGGGGTTGAGCACGTAGCCGATGTCGCCCTCGATGTTCCACGAGAAGGCCCGCAGGGAGACCCCGATCTGGTTGGCGGCCAGCCCGGCACGCCCCTCGTCGTCGACCGTCTCGACCAGGTCGGCGACCAGACCGCGCACGCGGTCGTCGATCGTCGTCACGGTGTCGCACGGGGTGCGCAGCACTGGGTCGGGAACCACTCGGATCTCACGCATTGCCATGCGGACATTCTCCCATGTCATAACGAGGGAACACGGATACGACGGTTCCGGCGGGTCTCGACGGCTCGGCCGACGTTCCGGGGCAGGACGTGCCGGACGCCCAGGTCAGCGGAGTGACCTGGGCGTCCGGCACGTGCGGGGTGGTCAGTGGTTCTGGATCACCAGTGCCACGTTGTGCCCACCGAAGCCGAACGAGTTGTTGATCGCCGCGATGTCGCCGCCCGGCAGCTTGTACGGCTCGTCGCGCACGAGCGGCACCTGCAGCTCCGGGTCGGGGTTGTCCACGTTGATCGTCGGCGGGGCGAGTCGCTCGGCGACCGCCTTCACGGCGAACACCGACTCGATGGCGCCGGCGCCGCCCAGGAGGTGGCCCGTCATGGACTTCGTCGCCGAGAGCTGCACGTGGTCGGCGTCGGCCCGGAAGAGCTTGCGGATGGACGCCGTCTCGGTGAGGTCGCCCACCTTGGTGGACGTCGCGTGCGCGTTGACGTGCACGATGTCGGCGGGCGTCACGCCCGCGTCCTGGATCGCGGAGCGCATGGCGGCCACCTGGCCGGTGCCCTCCGGGTCAGGGGAGGTGATGTGGTACGCGTCGGACGACAGCCCGACACCGCTGACCTTCGCGTACACCCGGGCGCCGCGCGCCGCCGCGTGCTCGGCGCTCTCCAGCACCAGAACGGCGGCACCCTCGCCGAGCACGAACCCGTCACGGTCGACGTCGTACGGGCGCGACGCGCGCTGCGGGTCGTCGTTGCGCAGCGAGAGGGTGCGGGACGCGGCGAACGCGCCGAGCGGCATGGGGTGGATCGCTGCCTCGGTACCACCGGCGACGACGACGTCGGCCCGGCCGGAACGGATCATGTCGACCGCGTAGCCGACTGCCTCCGCGCCCGACGCGCAGGCGGACACCTGGGCGTGCGTGCCGGCGCGCGCGCCGAGCTCGAGGGACACGTACGCGGCCGGGGAGTTCGGCATGAGCATGGGGACGGTCATGGGCAGCATGCGCCGGGCGCCGCGCTCACGGAGGGTGTCCCAGCCGTCCAGGATGGTCTGGATGCCGCCGATGCCCGACGACACGACGGCACCGAGCCGCTCACCGTCGACCTCGGGGCTGCCCGCGTCGGCCCAGGCCTCGCGGGTCGCGACGATCGCGTACTGCGCGGACGGGTCCATGCGCTTGGTCTCGGGGCGGGAGAGCACCTCGGCCGGGTCCACCTTGATGGTGGCGGCGAAGGTCACGGGGATCCCGTACTTCTCGGCCCAGTCGTTCTCGAGGGTGCGCGCCCCCGATACGCCGGCGAGCGCGGCCTCCCACGTGGATGCCACGTCCCCGCCGAGGGGTGTGGTGGCGCCGAGGCCGGTGACGACGACTTCGCGTGCGGAGGTCATGATGATGCTCCCGAGGGTGGTGGGACGAAGGGGGCAGGTGCTGGAGGTGCTGCCTTGTGGGCAGCGAGTGCCCGACGGCGGCGCGGGCCCGGGTGCGAGCCCCGGCCACGCTGCCGCCGTCGGGGGCGGCTCAGGCCTGGGCGCTCTTGATGAAGCTCACTGCGTCACCGACGGTCGCGAGGTTCTTGACCTCCTCGTCCGGGATACGAACCCCGAACTTGTCCTCGGCGTGCGTGACGATGGTCATCATCGACAGGGAGTCGATGTCGAGGTCGTCCGTGAAGGACTTCTCGAGCAGGACGTCGGCCTGGTCGAGGCCCGTCTCCTCGGCGACGATCTCGGCGAGGCCCTCGAGGATCTCCTGGTCCGTGTTGGCCATGGGACTTCCTTATCTTTCGTAACGGTCACCGGCGCCGTCGGGCACCGGAGTCTTGCTGGTCGAATCTTGGCGTATCCCGCGACCGGTTTGCCACGCGGGCCGCTGTCCGGACGTTCCCGCGGCGTCCGCCGCAGGAACTGCCAGACGGGGTGCTACGGCAGGACCACGACCTGCGCGGCGTAGACGAGGCCGGCGCCGAACCCGATCTGGAGGGCGAGGTCACCGGACTTCGCCTGTCCCTCCGCCAGGAGCCGCTCGGCGGCCAGCGGGATCGACGCCGCTGACGTGTTGCCGGTCTCGGCGATGTCGCGCGCTATGACCACGGTATCCGGCAGACCGAGCTGCTTCTTCATCTGATCGATGATCCGCATGTTCGCCTGGTGCGGGATGAAGACCTGGATGTCCTGTGCGGTCACGCCCGCCTCGGCCATCGCCTTCTCCGCGATCGGCGCCATCTGGAAGCCCGCCCACTTGAACACAGTGGGTCCGTCCTGGCGCAGCGTGGGCCAGCCCAGCGACGGGTCCTCGCGCAGCTCGGTCCAGGAGTGGGTCTGGCGGATGGCGGTCGCCTTGGCGCCGTCGGAGCCCCAGACCGTCGGGCCGATACCCGGCGTGTCCGACGGACCGACGATCGCGGCGCCCGCGCCGTCGCCCAGCAGGAAGGAGATGGAGCGGTCGGTCGGGTCGATGATCTCGCTGAGCTTCTCGGCGCCGATCACGAGCACGTGGCGCGCGAGGCCCGCGCGGACCAGGGCGTCCGCCTGGCCGATCCCGTACGCGTAGCCGGCGCAGGCGGCCGACACGTCGTAGGCGGCGGCCGGCGTCGCGCCGATGCGCTCGGCCAGGATCGCGGCGCCCGACGGCGTCATGTGCATGTGGGTGATCGTCGACAGGATGACCGCGTCGATGTCGGCCCCGACGAGCCCGGCCGCGTGGAGCGCCTTGTTCGCGGCGGCCTCGGCCAGGTCGAGCACGTCCTTGTCCGCGCCGGCCCGGCGCCGCGTGACGATGCCGGTGCGCTGGCGGATCCACTCGTCCGACGAGTCGATCGGGCCCGCGATGTCGTCGTTGGTCACGACGAGCTCGCCGCGCTCCCCGCTGATCGCGAGGATTCGCGAGAACTGCGTGGGCTCGGCCTGCCTGAGGGAAGTCACTGGTCTGCTCCGGTCGCGTTCGTGCCGCTGGAAAGGACGGTGCTGTGTGCCGCGATCAGCTCGCGGGCCTTGTCGAGGTCGGCCGGAGACTTCACCGCGACGGTCTCGACGCCCTTGAGGCCCCGCTTGGCGAGGCCCGTCAGGACGCCGCCGGGGGCGAGCTCGAGCAGGCCGGTGACGCCGCGCTCGGCGAGGCCGGACATGATCAGGTCCCAGCGCACGGGCGCCGTGACCTGGCGTGCGAGGTTGGCGAGCACGTCGGCCCCCGTCCCGTGGCCGTTGGCGCCGCCGGTGTAGGCGGTGCCGTCGAGGTCGGCGAGGAACGGCAGAGTCGGGTCGGTGGCGTCCCAGCCGAGGGCCACGGGCTCGAACTCGGCGCGGGCCGCGTCCATGAACGGGGTGTGGAACGCCCCGGCGACCTGGAGCGGGATCACGCGCGCCCGGGTGGGCGGGTTCTCGGCCAGCTTGGCGAGGTCCTCCAGCGCGCCGGCGGCCACGGTCTGACCCGCGCCGTTGACGTTGGCGGGCCAGAGACCGGCGGCCTCGATCGCGGCCAGCACCTCGTCCGGGTCGCCGCCCACGACGGCGCTCATGCCGGACGGCGCGGCGGCCGCCGCGGTGGCCATCGCCCGGGCGCGGCGCGCGACCAGGCCGGCCGCGCCGTCGTCGGTCAGGGCGCCCGCCACCGCCGCGGCGGACAGCTCGCCGACGGAGTGGCCGGCGGTGACGTCGACGACCTCCGCGGCGGCACGCCCGTCCAGCAGGGCGCGCAGGGCGAGCAGCGACGTGCTGACGATCAGGGGCTGGGCCACCGCCGTGTCGCGGATCGTGTCAGCGTCCGAGGTGGTGCCGTGGGCGGTCAGGTCCAGCTGCGCGGCCTCGGAGGCCGCGGCGAGGCGTTGGTCGGTACCGGGCAGCTCAAGCCAGTCGCTGAGCATCCCGGGGGTCTGAGAGCCCTGTCCAGGGCAGACGACGGCGAGCACGCGTCCACTCTGCCAACCCGCGACCCCCGCAGGACGTCGCGACCCGTACCAACCTCATCAGGGGGCATTGTGGAGAACCTACAAGGCGCTGACCTCGGCGAAGAGTTAGTGCGGGGGTGGTCAGCCCCGGCCGAGCTGACCCAGCGCGAGTGCCACCTGCAGCACGAACGACTCCCGGGCGTCGAGCGGGTCCCAGCCGGTGATCTCGGACACCTTGCGGAGCCGGTAGCGCACCGTGTTGGGGTGAACGTACAGATGCCGGGCCGCGGCCTCCAGGGAACGGCCGGTGCCGAGGTAGGCCGACAGGGTCTCCAGCACGGCCCCACCGGCGTCCTGCAGCGGGGTGAACGCCTGCGCGATCAGCGTGGCCCGGGCCGTGTAGTCGCCGGTCAGGACCCGTTCGGGCAGCAGATCGTCGGCCATGACGGGGCGTGGGGCCTGCGGCCAGGCCGGCGCGGCGGTCAGGCCGGCGAGGGCGGACCGCGCCGAGCGGGCGGCGTCGGTCAGGCTCGGTACCTGGGTGCCGATCACCACGGGGCCGGAGCCGAAGCGGCCGAGCAGCGAGGTGGCGGCGGCCACCAGGTCGCCCTCGCCGCCGAGCACGAGCACGAGGCGGTCGCCGTGGATGCCGACGAGGGCGTCGCCCGCCGCCCGCCGGGCGACCCGACGGATCTCGGCAGTGCGGATCTCGTCGAGCTCCTCCGTCGCGAGCCCCACGACGACCAGCGCGTTGCCCCGGCCGCTCCAGCCGAGCGCCGAGATGCGGGAGCGCAGGGAGTCGTCGCCGTCGCCGCGCACCAGCGCGTCGACCACGAGCGCCTCCAGCCGGGCGTCCCACGCGCCGCGCCACTCGGCGGCGCGGGCGTAGACCTCAGCCGCCGAGAACGCGACCTCGCGGGAGTAGCGCAGCACGGCCTCGCGCAGGTCGCGCTCGCCACCGGGAGCGGCGATCCGGTCGGAGTGCGTCTCGACGACGTCGACCACCACGCGCACCAGCTGGAGGGTGTGCTGCAGCGAGATGGAGCGGGTCAGCTCGGTGGGCGCCGCGGCGAAGATCTCGCTGACACCGTGCGGCGGCCGGTCCGGGTCGGTGAACCAGGACGTGAAGGCGTTGATGCCCGCCTGGGCGACGAGACCGACATACGAACGGTCCTCCGCCGGCAGGTCGCGGTACCAGTTCAGGTCCTCGTCCAGTCGGCGCATCGCGGCGGCGGTGAGCAGGCCGCTGGCCTCCCGGACGCGCTGGAGGTTCATCGGGAAGCCCGCTGGGTCGGTCGCGCCGTCGGCGGGCTCGGCCGTGGGGGCGGGCTTTCGGGCGGACTTGGCGGCGGGCTTTCCGGCGCCCTTCGCCGCGCTCCTGGTGGCGCCCTTGCCGGCAGTCTTGCCGGCGCCCTTGGCGGCGGTCTTGGGGACGGTCTTGCCGGCGGTCTCGCCGGCGCCGGGGTCGGCTGCCGACCCGGCCCCCGGATCGCTCGTCTGGGCACCCGCTCGCGCGGCCCGTCGTGGTGCTGACACCCCGGCAGCATACGAGCCCGAGTTGTGGAGAGTCCACAAACGGACTTTCACGACAGCGTCATCCCAGTGCCGCAGAGCGGAAAACTGTAGGGTCAAGGTATGGCCCTGATGCACCGGCTCCGCCGCCTCATCCGTCGGCCCCTGTCTGCGTCCACGGTCGGTGCTCGCAGGCCGTCGCCGTCGGCGCCCCGACGAGGGGACGCAGGACACGAGGACGCGCTGCGCGCCCAGCTGACCGACGATCCCAACAACGAGGAGGCTTTCGGCGCACTGGCCGAGATCGTCCGCCGCCGGGCCGCCGAGGACCCGACGCTGGAGGACCCCTTGCGCGACTCCGACGAGATCCCGGAGTCCAAGCAGCACGAGGCCGACCTGGCGGTCTGGGCTCTCGCCGAGGAGCTGGCCGGGCACCCGCGCGGCTGGTACCCGTTGATCGAGCTGGGTCGCCTGTCGCTCGCCGACGACCCGGACGGCGCCGTCCGGCGGTTCATCACCGCGGCGGAGCGGGACCCCGACGGCCGTGCCCTGGCGGAAGGGCTCGCGATCCTGCGCGACGCGGGAATGCCGGTCGAGGCCCTGGGCCTCGGCGTGGGGCACTGGCGCGTGCGGGAGCACTCGCCGGTGGTCGGCAAGCACCTGGTGCTGGCCGCGCTCGAGGCCGACCGGGTGTTCGAGGCCCGGCAGCACCTACGGGCCCTGGAGATGCACCCGGACGCGAAGGCGGTGCGGCCGCTGCGCGACGAGCTGGAGAAGGCGATCACCGCGGCGGAGCAGTCCTCGCCGAGGTAGTCATCTGGCGAGGTAGTCCTCTGGCGAGGTAGTCATGCAGCGAGGTAGTCACCCGGTTCGCGCTGGGTGACTACCTCGCTGTGGGACTACCTCGCCAGAGGACTACCTCGGCGTCTGCCTTGGGTCAGCTGTCGCCGCCCGCCACGCCCGACGTGCCGGCCGTGACGTCCAGCAGGCGGTACTTCTCGACGGCCTTCGCGACCACGTCGGTCGGCACCTCGCCCCGGCGGGCGAGGACCTGCAGCGTCCGGACCACCATCGACGGGCCGTCGATGAGGAAGTGCCGCCGTGCGGCGGCCCGGGTGTCGGAGAACCCGAAGCCGTCGGCGCCGAGCACGGCGTAGTCGCCGGGGACCCACGCGCGGATCTGGTCCGGCACCAGGTGGTCGTAGTCGCTGGTGGCGACGAACGGGCCCTGGGCGCCGGACAGCTTCTCCGTGACGTACGGCGTGCGCATCGGCGCCGCCGGGTCGACCAAGGAGTCGTGCTCGGCGGCCAGCGCGTCGCGACGCAGCTCGTTCCAGCTGGTCACCGACCACACGTCGGCCGAGACGCCCCAGTCCTCCTTGAGGAGCTGCTGCGCCTCGAGCGCCCACGGCACGCCCACGCCGGAGGCAAGGAGCTGGGCCTTGGGGCCCTCGGCGTCCGACACCGAGACGCGGTGGATGCCGCGCTTGATGCCCTCGACGTCGACGTCCTCCGGCTCGACCGGCTGCACCATCGGCTCGTTGTACACCGTGAGGTAGTACATGACGTCCTGGTCGCGACCGTCGGAGCCGTCGCCGTACATGCGCTCGATACCGTCCCGCACGATGTGCCGGATCTCGTACCCGTAGGCGGGGTCGTACTGCACGACGGCGGTGTTCGTCCCCGCGATGAGCGGCGAGTGCCCGTCGGCGTGCTGCAGGCCCTCACCGGTCAGCGTGGTGCGGCCTGCGGTGGCACCGATGATGAAGCCGCGCGTCAGCTGGTCGCCGGCGGCCCAGAACTGGTCGCCCGTGCGCTGGAACCCGAACATCGAGTAGAAGATGTAGAACGGGATCATCGGCTCGCCGTGCGTGGCGTACGACGTGCCCACCGCCTGGAACGCTGCAGCCGAACCGGCCTCGTTGATGCCGGTATGCATCATCTGGCCCTGCTCGGACTCCTTGTAGCTCAGCATGAGCTCGCGGTCCACGGCCAGGTAGTTGTGCCCCAGCGTGTTGAAGATCTTCGCGCTCGGGAAGATCGAGTCCAGGCCGAAGGTGCGCGCCTCGTCCGGGATGATCGGCACGATGCGGTTGCCGAAGTCCTTGGCCTTGAAGAGGTCCTTGAGCAGCCGCACGAACGCCATGGTCGTGGCGACCTGCTGCGTGCCGGAACCCTTCTTCAGCAGCTCGTACGTCTTGTCCTCCGGCAGCGGGAGGGACTTCCGTGCGCCGCGGCGCTCCGGTACGAACCCGCCGAGCTGACGGCGGCGCTCCAGCATGTACTGGATCTCCGGCGCGTCGGCCCCCGGGTGGTAGTACGGGGGCAGGTACGGGTCGGCCTCGAGCTCGGCGTCCGAGATCGGGATGCGGAGCGAGTCGCGCAGCGTCTTGAGGTCGTCGCCCTTGAGCTTCTTCATCTGGTGCGTCGCGTTGCGCCCGGCGAAGCCGGAGCCCAGGCCGTAGCCCTTGACGGTGTGCGCGAGGATGATCGTCGGCTGGCCCGTGTGCGCCCGCGCGGCGGAGTACGCCGCGTAGAGCTTGCGGTAGTCGTGCCCGCCGCGCTTCATGTTCCAGATGTCCTCGTCCGTCATGTTCTCGACGAGGGCCTTGGTACGCGGGTCGCGGCCGAAGAAGTGCTCGCGGATGAACGCGCCGGACTCCGCGCGGTACGTCTGGTAGTCGCCGTCGGGCGTGACGTTCATCAGGTTGACGAGCGCACGGTCCTTGTCGGCGTTGAGCAGGGCGTCCCACTCGCGGCCCCACACGACCTTGATGACGTTCCAGCCGGCGCCCTTGAACTGGGCCTCCAGCTCCTGCACGATCTTGCCGTTGCCGCGGACCGGCCCGTCGAGGCGCTGCAGGTTGCAGTTCACGACGAACGTCAGGTTGTCCAGCTGCTGCTGGGCGGCGTGCTGGATCATGCCGCGGCTCTCGGGCTCGTCCATCTCGCCGTCACCGAGGAACGCCCAGACGTCCTGCTGGCTCGTGTCCTTGATCCCGCGGTTGTGCAGGTACTTGTTGGTCCAGGCCTGGTAGATGGCCGACGCCGGGCCGAGGCCCATGCTGACGGTCGGGAACTCCCAGAACTCCGGCATGAGGCGCGGGTGCGGGTACGACGGCACGCCGCCGCCCGGGTGCGACTTCTCCTGGCGGAATCCGTCGAGCTGGTCCGCGGACATGCGGCCCTCGAGGTACGCCCGGGCGTAGACGCCGGGGGAGGCGTGGCCCTGGAAGTAGATCTGGTCACCGCCGCCGGGGTGGTCCTTGCCGCGGAAGAAGTGGTTCAGCCCCACCTCGTAGAGCGTCGCCACGGAGGCGTACGAGGAGATGTGCCCACCGACGCTGAGACCCTCGCGCTGAGCGCGGGTCACCATGACGGCGGCGTTCCACCGAATCCAGGAGCGATAGCGGCGCTCCATGGCCTCGTCGCCCGGGAAATAGGGCTCCTCGTGCACCCCGATGGAGTTCACGTAGGGCGTCGCCATCGACGCGGGGATGCTCACATTGCGCTCTCGCGCCCGCCGCAACAGGTTGAGCATGACGTACCGGGCGCGGGGTCCGCCCTTGTCGTCGATCAGCCCGTCAAATGACTCGACCCATTCCTCGGTCTCGGCCGGGTCGATGTCAGGTACGGCGCTGAGCAGACCGTTGATCAGCGGTCCGGTCTCGTCAAACGAAGCCACCAGCAACCTCTCTCGGTGTCGCGCGGCGCGGTCGCGGTTCGCGCTCCCCGCCGCCTCGTCAGGACCCGTCGCGTCGGCGTCGCGTCGCCACAGCTGGGGTTGCGACTGTGCACGCCCACGCACAGGTGGATCTAGCCATTCTGTCCCCTCACAGCGTGCGCTCACACCATAGGGCGGTCAAGAGTGCGTGATCTGCGTTACGTCTGTCCCGGTTCGCGCCAGGATTGATACCGGGTATCGCAATAATGAGACTGAGTGCATGACCTGCGCGTTGCCGACGTCCCATCGATTCATCAAAAAGGCACCACGCGACCTGGTTGCGAGGCATAGCAGGGGTGCGTGCACTACCTTTGGCGACGGAGGGTCCGACGCAGGACCGACAGAACAGGCATACGACCCGGCAGACAGTGCCGGACAGAGAGAGGGACGATCAACCAAGTGAGCACGGACACCCAGGGCGCCGGGCGCCTCGGTTTCGAGGCCGGCCAGGTGGTGCAGGAGTTCGGCTGGGGCGACGACGTCGACGAAGCACTCCGGGCCGACATCGAAAAGATCATCGGTAGCGAGCTGGAGGACGAGGACTTCGGTGACGTGACCGACGGCGTCATCCTCTGGTGGCGGGAGGACGACGGAGACCTCACCGACGCGCTGGTCGACGTCCAGACCGTCCTCGACGACGGCGGTCTCATCTGGATCTTCACGCCCAAGCCTGGCCGTGACGGCGAGGTGGGTCACAGCGACATCCAGGAGGCGGCCACCACCGCCGGCCTGCAGACGACGAGCACCTTCGCGATCGCGGAAGACTGGTCGGCCACCCGGCTCGCGTACCGGGGCCGCGGTAAGTGACCGTCTGACAACCTTGGGGAGCCATGACTGAGCCAGCCACGCCGAGCGCTCCCGCGGTCGCGCTGAAGCCGGGTGACCCAGCACCCGACTTCACGCTCCCCGACACGCACGGCACCCCGACCACGCTGTCCGACCTGCGCGGGACGCCGGTGCTCGTGGTCTTCGTCCCGTTCGCGTTCTCGGGCACGTGCACGGGTGAGCTGTGCGAGCTGCGGGACAACATCGAGGACTTCGAGGCGGCAGGGGTGCGCCTTCTCGTGGTGTCCACCGACGCCGTGTTCACGCTCAAGGCGTGGCAGGCGGCGGAGGGGTACCAGTTCGACCTGCTGTCGGACTTCTGGCCGCACGGAGAGGTGGCGCGCTCCTACGGCGTGTTCGACGACGGCTCGGGGATCGCGCTGCGCGGGACCTTCCTGATCGACGCCGACGGGATCGTCCGGTGGTGCGTCGTCAACCCGCGGGGGCAGGCGCGTGACCTGGAGGACTACCGCAGGGCGGTCTCGGAGATCTGACCTGGGGTGTGGTTGTCCGGCCGGTGGGGCATCGATGTCGGCCGGGTCGGAAAAGTAGGCCTCGTTCGGGTCGCGGGGCAGGTATTGTTGTCCGCTGCCGGGGCTCGTAGCTCAGCTGGTTAGAGCGCCACGTTTACACCGTGGATGTCGGGGGTTCGAATCCCTCCGGGCCCACCCTGTGATGACGCGGGACATCGTTGATAGATGTCTCGCGTCATCGTTCATATCAGGGATGTTCGTTTCGAGGGCCGGCCAGCGGCTGGGGTTCTCGGTTCGTTGGGCGTCGTGGAGCCAGGGTCGGCCGGACGTCCGCTTCCAGAACACACGTGAGCCTGGTTCTCGGCTCGCACGCATGCGTGATCGTGTTCTGGAGGCGGACCTCACACCCGTCAGTCGGCCCGGTCCAGATCTCGAGCGGCCGGTGGGGCTCGGTGTCGAACCGCAAGGCCGCGGTCCGTGCCCTGGGCTGAGCCGCAGGTCATGTGTCGATCCAGGCCCTGAGCGACGTGCTTCTTGCGGCTCGGCATACGCGACCACGATCATCGTGCGGTTCGACACCGGCCACACTGCCTGATCGACTCACAATCTGCGGCTCGACGCCGGACAACACGACCACCCGCCTGACCCGCCGATATGAACGATGTCCCGACTCATCTATCAACGATGTCGTGAACCAGCACACCTCCGGGCCCACCCGACGCACAAGGCTCGAACCCTTGCCAATGGAATCGTTGGCTGGGGTTCGGGCCTTTCGCTGTTCTGTGCCCAGTTGAGGGCGTTGACCTCAGGGTCGAGCAGGATCTCGAAGGGACGGTTGTTTCGGGAGGGCCAGGGGCGCAGGTCGGTGACGATCGGCGGCCCGGACCGAGGGTCACCCCGGTGCCGAACGGCATCGTCCTGATCCGGTCGGGCGGCAGGATCGGCACCCGGCGCACCGAGCGTTGGTTGCGTACGCGCGTCGCAGTGCGTTCTCACGTCTCAGGAACACTTCCTGACGGAACACGGTATGAGAACACAGTCTTCCAGTTTCTGACGTTGGCCTGGGGACGTGTCACCGAGGTCGAGCCTGCTGCACCAGCCTCACCCGCTGGTGCCTGAAGGTGGACTGGGCGTCCGCGCATTAGGTAGCCACGGGCCGCGCTCTGCGAGATCGTGGCTGTGGACGGTCGATCTGTCCGCGGCACTGCTGGCCCAAAACTATCCGGCGCCGGCTTGCCGCCGACGCTGGCAGTGCCGAAGAACAGAAGGATTGGATTGTGACCCGTGAGTACAGGCCCAAACAGAAGCGGCGTTCGTCGCCCGTGGCATCTGTGGCTGGTGGCCATGGTCGTGTTCGCGCTGTACATTGGCGGGCTTCGTGATTACCTCCTGATTCTGATCCACGACACCGACTACATTGGGGGGCAGTTCGGCTCGGGCGGCATTATCTACTTCACCGACTACCCGCCCGTGCTCCGTGTCATCTGGGCGATCAATATCCTTGGAGGGCTCATCGCTCCGGTGCTCCTCGTGGCGCGCAACCGCTGGGCAGCCCCCACCGCTCTTATCGCGGGGGCCGCTCAGGTTGTGCTCCTCGTGGTGACATTCGCCCTCCTGGACCGTTGGGCAATGCTCGGTGCGGCGACCTCATGGTTCGACATCGGAGTCGGAGTCGTGACGGTGCTTTTCGCCGTCTACTGCAGGACGATGCGGCGCCGAGGGCTCCTTCGGTGACATGAGTCGCGGCGGAGCCGTGAGGTCCTTCCGACGTTCCTGGATACCGAGTCTGCTGGATCATCGCGCCGCGACGCCGGCTTGTCTGTAGTGCATGAGGTATCGCAGGGACGCTGTGCCGAAAAATAAGGGCCAGAGGGCCGCGAGCAGATAGCATCCGGCGCACAGCCATCCCCATATGCCGTAGGCGGCTCCGCTGAAGGGGTCGACCTTGTCCCAGGCGATGATGGACATGGTCACGAGTAGAGCGAGAACGAGAGCACCGATTGCTCCCGCAATGCCCACGACTCTCGGAACCAGGAGCGGCCGTCGCGCCCGCAACCAGTGCGGTGTCAGCCTCGCAGGCTCGATGGTCAGGGCGAGCATGCACGCGATGGCGGCGAGCTGGACGAGAGACAGGCCCAGGAGGTACCAGGTCCCGGTCCCTGGTATGTCCTGAGCCTCGCGCCAGGCGGTCGGGGTGCCGAGTGTGAATCCAAGGATCAATGGGATGCGCCAGAGCGCAGTCGGCAGCGCTGCGGCGATTCCCGCGTACACGCACCACCTCACCAGCCTGGTCGGTCTCGCGAGCGGGCTCATGGGGGCTCCTCTGTTCTGGGGCATTCGCCCCGACTGTTGCACCGACCGTGCAGCGGGGTGACTCGCGCCGACCGTCGATACCGGACGTGGAGAACGGGCTGTCATCGAGCTGAGGATCCGGCGGTCCACTGGGCGAGCCGTTCTAGACGGAGGCTTGGGAGAGTGGCGAGCGTATGCCCGAGGAGCAACGCGAGAGGACCGTCTCGCTCCACCGCGTGGGTGACGCGCGTCTGTCGTGTGTCGAGGGGAGTCAGCTGCCATTCCCCGGTTTCGGAGAGCCCGGTGACACGCCAGGAGATCGTGATCGCCCCGCCATCAATGTGCGTGTAGACCAGTGTCCCCCGTAGGCCGCGGATGACCTCGAGCCGGTATTCGGTGCCGGCGACAGCGCGTGGGGGCCCTTCCACCTTGACGAAGGCAGGGTTCCATTCGGGCAACTGCGTGGCGGAGAGCAGCGCCGTGCGAACATGCGCGATCGGTGCGTCGATGACGGCGCTCGACGTGGCGGTGGACACTACGTACGTCCTGATTCGGGCTCCTCGATGGGGTCATTCACCGACGTAAGAGATCACGGCAGTCGCGTAGGCGTCGATGACCGCGACGCTGTCGATGCTCTCCGAGCGTCCACGGTTGGCGACGTCGGCGCTGACCTGTTCGAGCTGCGCGCTACTTGCGAGCGTGGGCACCGCCACCCGGACCGGTTCAGCTGTCTTGTTGACGAAGAGGATCTTGCGGGAGCCGTCAACGGTCAGGTAGGCCTGGACGTGGACGCGAGGATCGGGATAGCCGTGCGCTGCAGTGGCGGAGGTGGTGACCAGCGCGTCGCCGGGGCCGAAATGCCGGAGGAGCAGCGCCAGAGCGTCATAACGGGCATTGGGTTCCCCGGTCTCCCAGGCCAGCAGGCTGATTCCGGGGTTCATGCCGGGGTAGTCGATGAACTCGGCGATCCCAACCAGGTCGATGCCGAGTTCGACGAGTTTGGCCCACAGGTAGGACTGGACCGCCGCGCTGAGCGTCCAGTACGCCTCGGGAAAGGCCGGGGCCGGATCCATAGGCGCGGGCGGGAAGGTGCCGAGTTCGTTGATGTGGGTTTCGGCGTGGGGTGCCAGCCTGCGTCGGATCGCGTCGATGTGCCGGACCTGGTCGAGGAACGCGTCCGCCTGGGCGAAGAAGATGTCCCGCCAGTGCTCATAGGGCGTGTTCCCCTCCGTCCCGAACGGGTTGATGATCTCGGGTTGGGTGTAGAAGTGGTACGAGAACGCATCGATCGGGGTCTCGTCGGAGTGCTTGGCCGGGTCGAGGAAGTGCCAGTAGTACTCCGGGTCTGGATGGACGTGGCTCAGGGAGAGGCCGATGAACTTCATGTCTGGATCGAGCGGGGCCAAGCGGGAGACGACGGCGTCATAGAGCCTGGTGTAGACCTCGGGCGAGAGCTTGTGTCCGACATCGGGTTCGCACAGCACCTCCCAGTACGCGAAGCGGTAGCTGTGGCCCGACTCGTGCCACATGCCCAGTTCGTCGGTGAAGCCGCCGGCGATGTACCAACTAGCAAGTCGGTAGAAGTAGTCGGCGACCTCCGCGCAGGTGGGATCGCGCAGTTCGGTTCCCTGCTCGTACTCCCAGTGGATCTCGTCGGGGTCCTCGGAGACCGGGACAGGCTCGGGTGTGACGAACATCCAGGTGGGGATCGTCGCGAAGTTCGCCACGACCGGCCGGCCTTCGGCGGCCGCGACGAAGTCCTCGACGAAGGGGTCGAGCAGTTCGAAGTTCCACGAGGTCGTGGTCGCGGTCGGCGGGGTGAGCTCCGGCACCGCGAGTCGGAGTTGGCTGAACCACGGCAGGAACCGGGCGAGGTCGGCGCGGAGATTGCGTAGCGCGTCGAAGGCATTGCCGTGGATCGGGGAGCCTCGGCGCAGTTGCGGTGCGGTCCACAGGTGGGTCGTGAGGGTGGTTCGCGATCGACCGGTGGTGCTGGTCCAGTCGACCTGCAGCGTGGTGGACGGATTCGCGGGGGCATCTGGCTGGATGGCGGTCACGTCGAGGTTCCTTCCTGGAGTGAGGGCGGGTGGCCGAGCGCGGGCAGGATCGCTTGGTCGACGATTGCGGCGAGTGTGTCGGTGTCTGGTGTCTCTCCGGCGTCGAGCTGGTGTTTGAGCACCAGTGCTTCGCCGATGTCGACGACGACGGGAGTCACTAGCCGGGGGTCGATGACGCCGCGCGCGGCATAGTGGTCGATGACGGTGCCCGTGAACCGGTTCCCGTGCGTGTCGAAGACCCGGGTGTAGAGAGCTTCTACGAGATCGGGCCGGCGCTTGCGCTCGGCGAGGATCGCCGCCACTGCCGGCGCGGTCGGACCCTCGAGCCAGCCCACCAGTTGCTCGAGAGATCGCAGGAGATCCGAGCGCAGCGCATCGCCCTCCAAGGAGACCTGTTCGACGGGCATGGCTTCACCCAGCGCGTCGAGCAGAAGGTCCTCGACCGAGGACCAGTGCCGATAGATGGAGGTCTTGGCGACCTCGGCACGCCGGGCGACTCCCTCGATCGACAGCCGGCCCAGTCCTTGTTCCGTTATCTCGGCGATGACCGCTGCGCGGCAGGCCTTGCGCAGGTCTGCCGGTGAGCGCCGACGAGCGTGTGGTTCCCTCATGCCCATGTTCGCCACTATAGATACGCGTGCGTAGCTACGCAAGCGTATCTAGCGCCACACGGTTGCGTTTCCCACCCGAACTCCCTTCGTGGTCGATGCGGAGCCCCTAGCGAGACAGTCATTCCTAGAAACGAGCCGCCTCTCATGAAGAGGAGCGCGGGTCTGGACCGCGTCTTCTCGCTGATCTTGTCGATGTTCTGGAGAGTGCTGTGAGCCCTATTCAGGGTTGGGTCACAAAAGTAGAGTCCGGCAGCGACGGGTCGAACCCGACAGTGCGCGGTCCGTCGAAGAGAATGCCGCGATCCACCGCACCGCGATCACACAGAGGTGGCTGCACCCGCCCGCCCAGGACCTCCTCACCACCCGGCGGGCGCCGCGCCGAGGCGATCCGTGCGCTCAAGCGCCACCTCGCCAGGCGCGTGTTGACTCTGCGCCGTTCGGCCGACCGAAATCGCCGTAGTCGCTCCGCTTCCCGCAAATGGCGCGGTCGTTGCGCGATGGCGCCGGAGAGGGGCAAAAGTGTCAGACGCTGACGTGAGCAAGCGCGTCCAACGACGTGGCCAGGTCTGCCGCGAGTCCCGGATCGTGGAGGGCGACTTCGTCGGCAAGCGCCCTGACCAGAGCTGTGTGCGAGCGCGCCAGCTCTGGTTCTGCCAGGGACGCGGCGCGCGCCTGCTGCAAGACGGTGAGGAAGGGCACGGGCAGACGATCGGCGTCGCGACCATGATGTGGATTGAGGCCATGCCGCACGCATGCGAGAACAAGGAGTTGATCGCGAAGGTGGTCGAGCATCATGGTCGCCTGCCACACGCGGCCGCGGGCGATCGCTGAACGCGAGTGCAGCGCGTAGAGCCAGGCCATCCCGATCTCGCGTGATGCCTCCGGCTCCCGAGGCTCGGTCGAGGGCTGAGGTGTGCCGAAAAGCAGTGCGAAACCCGACTCAGTGGCTCGGAACTGGTCCTCGGGCCAGAACGACACGTCGATCTGCAGTGAGGACTCGAGAAGGAAGACTCGGTAGAGCACACCGCCAGCGATGACGTCCAGGTGGTGCGCCGCACCGCGGTGGTCGTAGAACTCTGCCGTCCACCGACTGGCCACTTCCGCGGGGTCGGTGTCACGACGCACTTGCAGCACCAAATCGATGTCGGACCAGGCGTCCTCGCGTCCAGTCGCCGCCGAGCCTACGAGCGCCGCGCCCACGACATCGTCGTCTGCGTGAGCTGCCTCGATCAGCTCCTTGCGCAACTGCTCGCGCTCGGCTGGTGTGAACATGCCGACAAGCCTACGGCGGCCCGTCGTGCCACGATCGCTCCGCTCGACCTGCCGTGCGCAGCAGGTCCATCCGTCATGTTCACGGGAGTCGTGCATGACTTGCTCGAGCTCGTGCTGCAGGCCGATCCGGAGCTGGACGCGGCGATGTGCGCTACCTCCATCGAGACCGGTCCGGTCTCGCTCCAGGCGGACCTGTTGAACCGGGGCGTGAGCCTCTCGATGGGGCTGGCGATGTTCGCCGTCGGGCTGCTGCTGTGGATGATCGCCACAGCACTCGAGGCACCCTCGCGCTGGATGCGCACCTTCGGAGTCGTGGCGCTCGTGTCGAGCGCAGCACCTGCTCAACCGCTGTCGCACCGGCGCCTGATCACCCGCGTGCCACGCCATCTTCCACCGAAGAGACGGTCGAACCGCAGAGGATGGCGTGGCACGCAGGGGATGGCGTGCCCTGCGTGGGTGGTACCTTTGGTCCGCACCTGAGGGTGTCATCGCGGGGTGGAGCAGCTCGGTAGCTCGCTGGGCTCATAACCCAGAGGTCACAGGTTCAAATCCTGTCCCCGCTACGAATGTCTTGGCCCGGAGATCCGCGGATCTCCGGGCCAAAGACGTCTGTACGGCTCGAGGCCGGTCAGGCAGGACGGCTCAGAAGAGGTCTCGCGGGTCGAACCCCTTGGCGAGGTCCGAGAGCTGCTCACCGGCACCCGAGACCTGGTCCCCCAGGCCGGACAGCGCACCGTCGGCCGTGCCGGCGAGGTCTTCGACGCCCGCCGTCGCGTCACCCAGCGCGCCGGCGCCGAGGTCTTCGACGCCCGCCGTCGCGTCGCCCAGAGCGCCTGTACCGAGGTCGCCGACCGACGACGTGAGCCCCTCGACGTCGACGCCCGACGCGAGCGACTCGAAGTCGACGCCGAGGTTCGCCGCGTTCTCCAGGAGCGGGCCGGCCACGCTGCTCACCGCGGCTCCGGCCGCGACCGCGCCCAGGACGCCGACCGCGCCGACCGCGACTCCTGCTACGGCTCCGCCCGTGCCGACCTTCGCGAGCACCGATCGCATGGAGCCGGGTCGGCGGGCCTCCGTCCGCGCGGCGGCCCGGGACAGGTCCGCGACGTCGGCCGAGCGGGGCTGCTCGTGCGGCGGAAGCTCCGTCTGCATGCGCTGCTGCACCGCCTGGCGCTGCGCGGGCGTGAGCCGGGCGAACGACTCGGCGTGGATCTGCTCGATCTGGTGCGGCTCCGCGGTCTGCATGAGGTAGTCGTAGCGGGCGATGGCCTGCCGGTCGGCGTCGGTGGTCGCCGACGCGCTCGGCCGACCCTGCGGCTCGGTCCGATAGCCCTGCCGCGCGGGTGCACGACCCGGCGTCTGCCCGGTCTGGTCGCGCCCGCTCACCGCGGCGGCGACGTCCTCCAGGGTGGACCGCCAGGACTTCTGGCCCGTCGTGCCGCTCTGCGGGGCCCCTTGCTGTTGCTGTTGCCCGGTCTGGGAGTCGAGCACCTTCTTGGCGAGGCCGATCATGGTGGAGAGCTTGGACATGCGGTCCGTTCCTTCCGTCGGGCGGAGGGGCCACACTCGCAGGTCAGCATGAGAAACGTGTGAGAGGGGGATGAGAGTTTCACCCGACGTCGCGCCCCACCGCCCGCAGTGCGTCCAGCACGGTGCGGACGGCGAGCCGTTCGGCCCGGTCCGGGCGCAGGATCGCGACGATCCACCGCGCGGCGTCCATACCGTGCACCGGTTGCAGGGCGATCCCGGCGCCGGGCGTGGTGCTGTACCGGGGGAGCACGGCGACGCGGTCGCCCGCGGCGACGAGTGCCTCGATCAGCCGGTTGTCACGCAGCCGCTGGACCACGCGGACCGGTGTGCCGGCTGTCGTCTCGACAGCGATGCGCAGGTCGTCGAACGGGTAGCCCAGCGGCACGCCGTACCACTCCTGGAGCGCCAGGTCACGGGCGGTGACCCGGGCCTTGTCGGCCAGCGGGTGGTCGGCCCGCATGGCGATGTCGAGCGGCTCACGAAGCAGGGCGGCGGTCGCCAGGTGCCCCGCTCCGGCGGGTACCGGCCCGGTGAAGCTGTGTGCCACGACGATGTCGTGGTCGGCGACCATCCCGGAGTACTCCGGCTCCGCGATGTCGACGTCGGTGCACTCGAGGTGCACGTCCGTGCCGGCGAGCCGGTCCAGCACGCCGGGCAGCAGGATCGTCGCGGCGCTCGGCAGCGTCGCCAGGCGGACGGTCCCTGACGCGGAGCCCAGGTACGTGTCCCACCTGGCCTGGACCTGGGCGATCGCCCGCGCGAGGTCGCGGCCGCCGTCGGCCAGGAGCCGGCCCGCCTCGGTGAGCCGCACGCCCCGCCCGGCCGGCTCGACCAGCGGGATACCGCCCAGCTCGCGCTGCGCCGTGCGGAGCTGCTGCGACACGGCCGACGGCGTGCGCCGGGTCGCCTCGGCGACCGCCGTGACGGAGCCGCGGTCGGCGAGCTCACGGAGCAGGTCGAGGTGGCGAGGATCCATGCGGGACAGGTCGTGCCCGCGGCGCCGGGGGTCCGCATCCATGAAGGCATCCTACAAGAAGCTGTAGAAACTTTCGCTTGTCCTTCAGGGTGCGTCGCGCACAGACTCGGGTCATGCCGATCTCGCACCGCTTGCTCGCCGTGGCCGTCGCGGTCATGTGGGGACTGAACTTCATCGCGATCGACGCGTCGCTCGCGCAGTTCCCCCCGTTCCTGCTCGTGGCGCTGCGGTTCGCGATCATCGCCGTGCCGACGGTGCTGTTCGTGCCACGTCCGCGGGTGCCGGTGCGCTGGCTCCTCGGCTACGGCGTCGGCTTCGGCACCCTGCAGTTCCTGTTCCTGTACTGGGGTATGGCCGTCGGTATGCCGGCGGGGCTGGCGTCGCTCGTGCTGCAGTCGTCGGCGCCGTTCACGGTGCTGCTCGGCGCGGTCGCGTTCCGGGACCGGGTGTCCGCCCGGCAGCTCGTCGGGCTGGGCGTGGCGACGCTGGGGCTGGCCCTGGTGGGCTGGTCGCAGGCGCAGGCCGCAGCGCTGGCGCCGTTCCTGCTGGTTCTCGCCGGCGGGTTCGGCTGGGCGATCGGCAACGTGTCCAACGCGCGGGCCAAGGCACCGAACCCGTTGCACCTCACGCTCTGGATGTCGGTGGTCCCACCCCTGCCGATGGCCGTGCTGGCCCTGGCCGTGGAGGGTCCGGACGCCATGGTCACGGCGTTCTCCCCGGGACCGCACCTGGTCCCGGCCCTGCTCGGGCTGGCCTACACGGTGCTGATCGGGACGCTGGCGGGGTCGGGGATCTGGACGTGGCTGATGGCCCGGCACCCCGCCGGGGTCGTCGCGCCGTTCTCGATGCTGGTCCCCGTGGTGGGGCTCAGTGTCTCGGCGGTGCTGCTGGGGGAGGACGTCGCGCTCGTGACCGTGCTCGGTGCCGCACTGGTGATCGGCGGCGTGCTCTGGGGTGCGCTGCGCACGCTTCCACGCCGCGGGCCAGGTGGCCCTCGGCGTGGACCGACCGACGGGAATCTCCCGGGGCGAGGTGATGCCGTCGTAGCCGCGTAGAGAGCTTCAGCCGACACCTATCGCATCCGACCAAGACACCACACCTTTCGAAGGAGCCTTGTCATGACGTACACGACCACCACCGTTCTGGAGACCGCCGCCGCTGAGTTCGCCGCGGCCACCGCCAACCCGCCCTACCTGTTCGACCTGGGCCCCGTCGAGGGGCGCAAGACGGTCGACGAGGTGCAGTCCGCCGAGATCGACACGCCGGAGGTCGACGACGAGTGGGTCACGGTCCCCGGCGGCCCGACCGGATCGGTGCGTGCCCGCATCGTCCGCCCGGCCGGTGCTACCGGCATCCTGCCCGTCATCCTCTACATCCATGGCGCCGGCTGGGTGTTCGGCAACGCGCACACCCACGACCGTCTGGTCCGCGAGCTCGCCACCGGGGTGCACGCCGCCGTCGTCTTCCCGGAGTACGACCTCTCTCCCGAGGCGCGCTACCCGATCGCCGTGGAGCAGAACTACGCCGTCGCCCGGTGGATCGTGCGGGACGGCGCGAGCAACGGACTGGACGCCTCGCGCCTCGCGGTCGCGGGTGACTCCGTGGGTGGCAACATGAGTGCCGCGCTGACACTGCTGGCCAAGGAGCGTGGCGACGTCCCCCTGGTGCAGCAGGTGCTGTTCTACCCGGTCACGGACGCGAGCTTCGACACCGGCTCGTACCACGAGTTCGCCGAGGGGTACTTCCTGCGCCGCGACGCCATGCAGTGGTTCTGGGACCAGTACACGACCGATCCCGCACAGCGCGCCGAGATCACCGCATCTCCCTTGCGCGCCACGACGGAGCAGCTCGCCGGCCTGCCACCGGCTCTGGTCATCACCGCCGAGGCCGACGTGCTGCGCGACGAGGGCGAGGCCTATGCCGACAAGCTCCGCGCCGCCGGTGTTCCCGTCACGGCCACGCGATACCAGGGGATCATCCACGACTTCGTCATGCTCAACGCCCTCCGCGGCACCCGGGCTGCCGAAGCCGCCATCGCTCAGGCCACGAGCACGCTGCGCTCGGCTTTCGAGACCGCCTGAAGCACCGAACTGCTCGAACACCGAACTGCTCGAACACCGAACCGCTCGAACCACAAGAAAGGGAAAGACCCATGACCGACAGCGACCTGCGCGCCTTCTACGAGCGCTACGTCGAGGCGCTCAACGCGCGCGAGTTCGACCGCATGGACGAGTTCGTCCACGAGTCGATCATCATGCACAGCGAGCCGAGCACCCGTGCGGCCCTCGTCGCGCAGGCGAAGAGCATCGTCGATGCTGTGCCCGACTTTCACTGGGAGGTCCAGGAGCTCGCCATCAACGACGACAGCATCGCCGTCCGGGCGATCAACACCGGCACGCCGACCAAGGAGTGGCTCGGGGTGGCCCCGACCGGCAAACCGATCAAGATCGTCGAGTACGCCATCTACCGCGTTCGCGACGGCAAGTTCCTGCACATGTCGGCCGTCCACGACGCCGAGACCCTGCGTGAGCAGCTCGCAGGCTGACCCGGCCGGGCTCGGCTCCGCCCGCCCGCGGCTGAACGCCGCGGGCGGGTCGGTCGTCCGGGTGGCACTGTCGCCCGGACGGCCGCGTCGGACCCGGCTCAGCCGAACACGAGGTACACGCCAGGTTTGCCGGGCTCCACCAGCTCGAACCTGCGGCTCAGATCCGTGCGCTCGATGAGGTCGACCTGCTGCGTGAACTGTTCGTTGGTGACGAAGACGGTGCGCTCGAGCCCCCAGGCGTCGGCGAACCAGGCCCGCAGCGCGGCGAGGAGGCGTCCGTCCAGGCCCGTCTGCAGTCCCGTCTCCAGTCCCGTCTCCGATCCCGCCTCCACGCGTGACCGTCGCACCCAGAAGTAGACGACGGCCTGCACACGTGCCCACTCGTCGTCGCCGACGGGCGTCACCGCCGCCCTGGTGAGGAAGGCGGCGTTCGTGGGGAAGACGTAGACGCAGCCCAGGCACTCGGTGCGGAGCGGGTCGAGCACCGTGTACGTGAAGGCACGGGCCGCCGCGTGGCGCTCCTCGAGGTCGACGAGATCCGCGCGGTTCGCCTCGACGGTGAAGTCGTCCTCCGGCCACGACGACTGCTCCCACAGCCGCAGGTGCTCGCGGGTCTCCATGACGGCGGCGTGGTCCAGCCGGGCGTCGTCCGCTGTGATG
The DNA here is from genome assembly GCF_054782895.1 of Promicromonospora xylanilytica. Taxonomy (NCBI): domain Bacteria; kingdom Bacillati; phylum Actinomycetota; class Actinomycetes; order Micrococcales; family Promicromonosporaceae; genus Promicromonospora; species Promicromonospora xylanilytica. Next base: position 24,505 of record NZ_BAAGRP010000004.1, on the reverse strand, counting down.
GGGCGCAGGACGAACTCCTCGGTGCGGAGCTCGGCAGGTGTGGGCTCCTGCAGGTCGCGGGTCGGCATGGTCGCCTCCTCTGATCGCTCTGAGCCGCCGAGCGTGCCACGCGAGATGGCCGCGCACCACGGAATATGCCGCCCGGGAGCAAGCCCGGGCCCGATCTCAGCCCGGCTCCGGCCCGGGCTTGACGGCGAGCACGGGGCACTCCGCGTCCAGGAGGATCCGCTGCGCCACGGAACCCATGAGCAACTTGCCGACCGGGCTGCGGTGCCTCAGCCCCACGACGACGAGCCGCGCGGACAGCTCGTCGGCGACGTCGAGCACCTGGTCCGCGACGTCCCGCCCCATCTCCTGCCGCACGAGGTGGGGCAGGCCGGTGCCCCGCAGCCGCTCCTCGAGGTCGGCGAGCCGAGCGGGCGCGGCGAAGCGCTCGTCCACGAGGGCGTCCCCGCGGGTGCCGTTGACCACCGCGACGCCGCGTCCGCCCTCGCGGGCCCAGGCGACGCCGTGCTCCAGGGCGGCGTCACCGAACTTGTCGGGGGTCCACGCCACGACCACCCAGCCGCCTGGCGGGTCCTGCTCCGTGTCCCGCCTCGCGTCCCGGTCCGGTCTGTCGTCCCGGTCCGGTCTGTCGCCCTGGTCCAGCCTGTCGTCCTGGTGCTGCGCGTCGTTCGTCACCGCTGATCCCCTTCTGTCCCGACGGCGGCGCCGTCGTCCCGTACGTCTGCGGCGGCGGCCTCGGCCACCATCCGCGACTCCGTCCGCGACCGCCACCGTGACAGCAGCGGCCGGGTCACCAGCACCAGGAGGAGCACGGCGTAGATGGCGATCGCCAGCGGCTCGCTCCACAGGATGGCGGCGTCGCCGCCGGAGATGGTGAGCGCCTCGCGCAGCTTGGTCTCCATGAGCGGACCCAGGATGACGCCGAGGATGAGCGGGAGCACCGGCAGCCCGAACCGCCGCATCGCGAGGCCGAGCAGGCCGAAGACGAGGAGCAGACCGATGTCGAACGGGTCGAGGTTCGTGGCGTAGGCACCGAGACCGGCGAAGAAGAGGATGCCCGCGTAGAGCTGGGGACGCGGGATCCGCAGCAGCCGGGCCCACAGCGGCGCCAGCGGCAGGTTGAGCACAAGCAGCAGGAGGTTGCCGATCAGCAGGCTCGCCAGCAGGGTCCACACCATGTCCGCGTGCTCGGTCATGAGCTGCGGGCCGGGCTGGATGCCGTAACCCTGCAGCGCGGACAGCATCACCGACGCCGTCGCCGTCACGGGCAGACCGAGCGCGAGCATCGGCACGAGCATGCCGGCGGCCGACGCGTTGTTCGCGGCCTCCGGGCCTGCCACCCCCTCGATGGCGCCCTGGCCGAACTCGTCCTGGCCGCGGCCCCGCGCGCTCGAGCGTTTCGCCAGTCTGCGCTCGGTGAGGTACGACAGGAACGTCGGCAGCTCAGCACCGCCGGCCGGCAGCGCGCCGAACGGGAACCCGTACACGGTGCCGCGCAGCCACGGCCGCCACGAGCGGCGCAGGTCCTCTCGACCGAGCCACGGCTGCCCGACCGGCACGACCCGTACGGGCTTGCGGCGCAGGTGCGCCGCGACCCACAGGGCCTCGCCGAGGGCGAAGATGCCGACGGCCACCACCACGATGTCGAGGCGGTCCACGAGCTGGGCGACGCCGAACGTCAGACGCGGCTGCCCGGTGTTGAGGTCCAGCCCCACGAGGCCGATCGTCAGGCCCACGAACAGGGCGAGCAGCCCGCGCAACGGGCTCGCTCCCAGCACGGTCGCGGTCATGACCAGGGCCAGCACCATGAGCGCGAAGTACGACGGGGCGCCGATCTCGACGGCGACGTCGGCCAGCGCCGGCGCGAACATGGCGACCAGGAGCGTGCCGATCGTGCCGGCGACGAACGACCCTACCGCTGCGGTCGCCAGCGCCTGAGCCCCCCGCCCGACGCGGGCCATGAGGTTGCCCTCGAGCGCCGTCATCACGGACGCGGACTCGCCCGGCGTGTTGAGCAGGATCGACGTCGTCGACCCGCCGTACATGCCGCCGTAGTAGAGCCCAGCGAACATGATGAACGCCTGAGTGGGCTCGAGCCCGTACGTCACGGGCAGCAGCAGCGCGATCGCCATCGCCGGCCCGATGCCGGGCAGCACGCCGACGAACGTGCCGAGCAGCACGCCAACCGCTGCGTACAGGAGGTTCATGGGCGTGAGAGCGGCGCCGAGGCCTTCCCACAGCAGTCCGAGGTTCTCCATCAGGTCACCGCCTCACAAGATTCCGTCGAGGACGCCGGGGGTGAGCGGGATGCCCAGCCCGACGACGAAGCCGTACCAGCTGGCCACCGCGAGCACGAGACCCACGAGGACGTCGCGGATCAGGGTGCGGCTGCCGAGCGCCCATGCCGCGCCCGCGAAGAGGATCGCGCCGGAGAGCGCCCAGCCGAGCCAGGCGACGGTGGCGATGGTCAGCAGGATGACGCCGACCAGCTTCAGCACCGTGGGCCAGTCGGCGGGCGTCGTGACGTCGACGTCCTCGCCTGCCTCCGGGTCGGGGCGCGAGCCGCGCGCCGTCGCCACGCCCAGGAGCACGCTCGTGCCGACGAGCCCCGCGCCGATGACGAACGGGAAGATGCGCGGACCCACGGGGTCGGCGAACCCGACCTCCAGGGTCGTGGCGTCGTACACGGTGTACGCGCCGACGACGAGCAGCACGGCAGCCAGCCCGTACTGGGCGGCGTCGACGCGTGGGCTCAGGGGACCGTGGTCCGCCGCCCCCACGTCAGGGTTCTCCACCTCGGTGCTCACAGCAGGTCCAGCTCCTTCAGGGTGGTCGAGACCCGCTCGTCCTGCTCGCGCAGGAACTGCTCGAAGTCGTCCCCGGTGACGAAGGCGTCGGTCCAGCCGTTGTCGGCAAGGGCCTGCTCCCACTCGGGCGAGTCGTGCATGCGGGTGAGGTAGTCGATGAGCTCGTCGCGGCGCTCGTCGCTGATGCCGGGCGGGGCGACGACGCCTCGCCAGTTGGTGAAGACGAGGTCGATGCCGGACTCGGTGAGTGTCGGGACGTCGGCGAGGACGTCCTCGGTCAGGCGTTCCTCGCCGGAGACGGCGAGCACCCGCAGCTCGCCCGCCGCGATCTGCCCCTCGAACTCGGCAAGGCCGGAGAACCCGACCTGGATCTTGTTCCCCAGCAGGGCACTGGTCAGGGGCCCGCCGCCGTCGTAGGACACGTACCGCACGTCCTTCGGGTCGACGTCGACCGTCTTGGCGAGCTGCATGGGGAACAGATGGTCGGGGCCGCCGGGGGACGAGCCCCCGCCCACCACCACCGATCCCGGGTCCTTCTGCCACGCGGCCACGAGGTCGTCGATCGTGCGGAACGGAGAGTCGGCGGGCACGAGCACGCCCTCCTGCTCCTCGATGAGCTGAGCGAGCGGCGTCGCGTGGTGCGGGCGGGCGTCCACGCCGAACGAGTACGTGGACCCGACGACGCCGAGCCCCAGGGTCATCATGAGCCGCTCGTTGCCCGCCTCGCCCATGAGCCGCGACATCGCGACCGAACCGCCCGCGCCCAGGATGTTCGTCACCTGGATGTCACCGCCGGTGATGTCTCCGCGGTCGAGGACGCCGACGGCCGCGCGGCCGGTCTGGTCGTAACCGCCGCCGGGGCTGTTCGGGATCCACATGTCGAGGTCCGCGGAGTCGTCGCCACGCGTGACGCCGCACCCGGCGGCCACGGCCACCAGGGTCGCGGCGAGCGTGGCGGCGAGGGCCAGACGGGCGCCACGGCGTCGGCCGGTGCTGTGGGAGCGTCCGCGTCCCGCGGGTTCGGTCGTGCGGCTCGGGGGGCCGGATGTCGTCGACGACATCGGTTCCTCCAGACTGGGTCGGTGCTACGGGGCAGCTCTGCCCCGGCGTCATCGTCACAGGTGCTCGCGAGGCGCGTCATCATTGGGTAACCAAAGGAGGTTGTGAAACTTGCGGTCACGCGGTCCCTACGCCCGGCAGCCTGCCCGGCGGCCCACCCGGCACCTCACGCTCGCCGGGCAGGTGCTGGCGCTGCAGCTCGCGGTGCTGCTCCTGGTCGTCGCGGCGGCCGCCGTGGTCTTCCTCGGGCAGGCCGACGCCGCGTTCCGGGACGACCGTGCCGACCGGCTCGAGGTGGCGGCCGAGGGGCTGGCCGGCATCCCGGCCGTGCAGTCGACGCTCACCGAGGACACGCCTGACACCCTGGCCCTCGCGTACTACCTGCAGACCCGTGCGGCGTACGTCGACGCGGGGAACGCCTACCTCACCGACGTCGACGGACGCATCCTCGCTGCCACCGACCCGACGCGGACGGGGGAACGGATCGAGCTGCCCGACGACGCCGCCACACGTGCAGGCAGCGGTGACGTCACGGACGTCGCGGGCCGTTCGATCGCCGCGTGGGTACCCGTCTACGGCGGCAGCGACCGCGTGCCCGAACCGAGCGCCCCGCAGCCCGTCGCCGTCGTCGTCCTGGCCGACCCGTACCCGCCGCTGGCCGAGCGGCTCTCGAGCGCCGGTCGCGACGTGCTCGTGGTGCTCGGCATCGGCACCGCGCTCGCGGCCGCAGGGTCGTGGCTGCTCGCCCGCCTGGTCAAGCGCCGCACGCGAGGCCTGGAGCCGGCACAGATCGCGGCGCTCGCGGACCACCGTGAGGGGGTGCTGCGGTCGATCCGTGAGGGGGTCGTCGTCGTGGGTGACGACGGCCGCGTGAGCCTGGTGAGCGACAGCGCCCACGAGCTGCTGGGACTGCCCGTCGACGCCCCTGGCCCCACTGGTCGCCGGCTGGAGGACCTGGGCCTCGGCCCCGCCGTCCTGGACCTGCTGCGCGGTACGCACGAGGTGCACGACGCCGTGCTCGTCGCGGGAGACACGGTTCTGGTGCTCAACCGTCGCCGGGTGCTGCACGACGGCCGCCCTGCCGGCACGGTGACCACGCTGCGCGACCGTACCGAGCTGCTGGCGCTGCAGAGCGAGCTGCACGCGCGCGAGAGCGTCACCGAGACGCTGCGAGCGCAGACGCACGAGTTCAGCAACCAGCTGCACACCGTCTCCGGGCTCATCGAGCTGGGGGAGTACGACGAGGTGGGCCGCTTCGTCGACCGGCTCACGCGACGGCGCGCGGACCTCAGCGACGTCGTCACGGCACGGGTCGCCGACCCGGCGGTGGCCGCCCTGCTCATCGCCAAGGCAACCCTCGCGGACGAGCGCCACGTGGAGCTCCTCGTCGACCCGGGCAGCGCGCTGCCGCGTCTCGACCCGGACCTCTCCGCGGACGTCGGCACCGTGCTCGGCAACCTCGTCGACAACGCGGTCGACGCCGCGGCGTCGGTTGCCGGGTCGTCTGCGAGGCCCGACGTGGCCGGCGGCGCCCGCCCGGCGCGGGCGCGCGTGCGGCTCGCGGTCTCCGGCCCCCGGGAGGACGTCGTCGTCGAGGTCGCCGACAGCGGGCCCGGGGTGGCACCCGACCAGGTGGACGCGATCTTCCGGCGGGGCTGGAGCACCAAGCCCGCCGGGACGGCCGGCCGGGGCGTCGGGCTCGCCCTCGTGCACGTACTGACGCAGCGACGCGGGGGCGGCGTCACGGTGCGAGATGATGACTCGTTGGGCGGCGCGGCGTTCACCGCCCGGCTGCCGCAGGGCATCGTGACGGACGAAGGGGGCCGACCGCAGTGAGCCTGGACGTGCTCGTGGTGGACGACGACTTCATGGTCGCGTCGATCCACCGACGCTTCGTGGACCGGGTGCCGGGTTTCCGCGTGGTCGGTGAGGTGCACACCGGCGCCGACGCGCTCGCGACCGTCGACCGGCTGCGGCCCGACCTCGTCCTGCTGGACGTGCACCTGCCCGACATGAGCGGCATCGAGGTGCTGCGCCGGCTGCGGGCGGCGGGACAGGACGTCGGCGTCGTGATCATCACCGCGGCCCGGGAGGCTGACACCGTCCGCGCCGCCGCCGCGGGCGGGGCGGCGCACTACCTCGTCAAGCCGTTCGCGTCGGAGGACCTGGCTGCCCGGCTGGAGGAGTTCCGCCGCACCCGCAAGGCCCTCGACGGCCTGGGGGACGTCGATGTCGGCCAGGAGGACCTCCAGGCCGACATCGACGCCGTCTTCGCGCGCTCACCGACGGGCGCGGGACCGCGCGCCCCGCTGCCGAAAGGGCTCAGCCTGGAGACGGCCGACGCGGTGCTGGCCGCGCTCGCAAACGGTAGCGAGCTCAGCGCCACGGAGTGCGCGGACGCCGTGGGCGTCAGCCGGGTGAGCGCGCGCCGCTACCTGGAGCACTTCGCGACGACGGGCCGCGCCGCGGTGCGGCTCAACTACGGGACCGCGGGGCGGCCCGAGAGGCGCTACCGGCTCAGCTGAGAGACGTCGCGAGCATCTCCCCGCGGGGGAGTCGCAGACCGGTCCGCGGCATGGGTCGACCCACCCATGCGGCACGAACCGGTTGGGCATTTTGCCCGACGCGGTGAGCGCTGCGCTCCTCCTAGCGTCGACGCATCACTGGCAGCGGGAGGAACCATGTCAACCGAACACATCGAGACCGTGATCATCGGAGCCGGCCAGGCCGGTCTGTCCACGGCGTACCACCTGACCAGGCTGGGCCGCGACTGCGTCGTCCTCGACAGCAATGCCCGGATCGGCGACAACTGGCGCCGGCACTGGGACACTCTGCGGCTCTACAGCCCAGCGAAGTACGACGGGCTTCCCGGTGCCCCCTTCCCGGCCGCACCCTGGACGTTCCCCCAGAAGGACGAGGTCGCCGCCTTCCTCGAGAGCTACGCCCTGAAGTTCGACCTTCCGGTGCGTATGAGCACGCGGGTCGACGCCCTGGAACAGCGACCAGACGGCAGCTTCGGGGTGAGCATCGGCGACACCATGATCACGTGCGACAACGTGGTCGTGGCGACCGGCACGTTCGGGCAGGCGCCGTATGTCCCGGAGTTCGCCCGACAGCTCGACCCAAGTGTCCGGCAGCTGCACTCGAGCGATTACCACCGGCCCGCCGACCTCCAGCCCGGACCGGTCCTGGTGGTGGGCGCCTCGCACTCCGGTACCGACATCGCTTACGAGGCAGCCCGCACGCACCCGGTCACGCTGTGCGGAAGGGACCCCGGACAGCTCCCGTTCCGGCCCGAGCAGCGTCGTGCGAGGTTCTTCTTCCCCGTGGTCGTCTTCGTGTGGCGGCACGTCCTCACCCGGCGCACGCCGGTGGGACGCAAGGTGTTCCACGAGGTGCGGTCGCACGGGGGCCCGATGGTCCGGGTCCACCGCGAGGACCTCACGGCGCGCGGCGTCGAGCGGAACACGACCCGCATGGTGGGAGCTCAGGGCGGCATGCCGTTGCTCGAGGACGGCACCGTCGTGCCTGCCTCCAACGTCGTCTGGGCAACCGGCTTCCGCCAGACCTTCGACTGGATCAAGCTCCCGGTGGCCGGCGAGGACGGCTGGCCCGTCGAGATGCGGGGTGTCGTCGACCACGTGCCCGGGCTCTACTTCTGCGGCCTTGCGTTCCAGTACGCGTTCAGCTCGATGGTCTTCCCCGGCATCGGGAGGGACGCGCAGTACCTGGCGCACCGGATCGGCGACCGGGTGAACGCGTCGAGAAGGGAGCACCAGGCCGCCTGACCGCCCTATGCTCACGAAGAGGTGAGGCTTCGTGAACGACGTCGACGAACTGGTGCGAGCGCGTGAGGCCTTCGACCGCCGCGACTGGGTCGCCGCGTACGAAGGCCTCTCGGCGGCCGGGAATGACGCGCTCCTGGCCGCCGACTTCGCCGACCTGGCCACCGCCGCCTTCCTCGTCGGCCGGCACAACGACTGCATACAGGCCCTCCAGCGGGCGCATCTGGCCCACCTCGACGCCGGCGACCTGCGAGCCGCGGTCCGGTCCGCCTTCTGGCTGGGGATGACGATGATGGACAGCGGCGAGCGTGCGGTAGCGAGCGGCTGGATCTCGCGTGCGGAGCGGCTTCTCGAGGCCTTCGAGCAGGACACCGTCGAGCACGGGTACATCCTCTTCTTCCGGATGCTCGGCCACGTGCTCGCCGGTGACCCGGTCACCGGACTCGACGAGGCCACCACCCTCACGTCGTACGGCAGGCGCTTCGGTGACGGCGACCTGCTCGCGGCCGGCCTGATGGCGCAGGGGCGCTGCCTGCTCTACCTCGGCCGGGTGCCAGAAGGCGTGCGCCTCCTCGACGAAGCCATGGTCGGCGTCACCACCGGCGAGGTGTCGCCCATCTTCGCCGGACACACCTACTGCTCGCTGATCGAGGCCTGTCAGGAGATCTCGGACTTCGACCGGGTCGCTCAATGGACGACGGCGCTGACCACATGGTGCGGCGCCCAGGTGGGACTCGTGCCGTTCACCGGTCAGTGTGCGCTCCACCGCGGCCAGGTGATGCGGGTCCGGGGCGCCTTCGAGCAGGCGATCACCGAGCTCGACCGCGCGGCCGCGCGCTACGCCGTGGCAGGCATGCCGGCCGCAGCCGGCTCGGCACTCGCGGAACGGGGAGACCTGCTGCGCATCCGCGGCGAGTACGACGCAGCCGAGAAGGCGTTCGAGCAGGCAATCGGCCTGGGCCACGATCCGCAACCCGCGCACGCCCTGCTCTCCCTCGCCCGCGGCCGGACCAGCGGGGCCTGCGCCGCCGTACGCCGGGTGCTCGGCGAGCCACGCGATCCCATCCACCGTTCGCGGCTCCTGCCTGGCGCGATCGACGTACTCCTCGCCGGGAACGACCTCGCCGCGGTACGCCCCCTCGTCGCCGAGCTGGAGACGGTCGGAGAAGCCTTCGACTCGAGCTCGCTCAGGGCGATGGCCGGCTATGCCGCCGGGGCACTGGCCCTCGCCGAGGACCGACCCGACGACGCGCTCGGAACGCTACGCACGGCGCTGCGGAGATGGCAGGAGCTGGGCTGGCCCTACGAGGCCGCCCGAACACGTGTCCTCGTGGGTCGCTCGCTGCGCGAGCTGGGCGACGAGGAGTCCGCGGCCGCCGAGCTCGCGGCCTCGGCCCGGGCGCTCGCGGCGCTCGGCGCTACGCCGGCGGCGCAGGAGGTGGACCGGCTGCTGCCCCCGGGCCACCTGCCAGGCGGCCTCACCGCTCGCGAGGCCGAGGTGCTCCGGCTGGTCGCCGCCGGCAGGTCCAACGCGGAGATCGCCGGGACCCTCTTCCTGAGCGAGAAGACCGTCGCGCGGCACCTGAGCAACATCTTCACCAAGCTGAACGTTCCGTCTCGGACGGCCGCCGCCGCGTACGCCTTTGACCACGGGCTCAGCTGACGTCGAAGCGTGCCGGACCCGACCTGGTCGTCCCCGGTCGTCGCGGCCACCGTGGCACCTGTCGCGGCGAGCGCCCTCATCGCCCAGTATCCGTCCGGCTCGGCTCCAGACGCCCAGCTCCCGGCCGCACCACCAGCGCCGCGCCACCCACCACGGCGGGGACGACCAGCAGCGGCCCGCAGAAGACGAGCAGGACGCCGAGGAACGCCGAGGCCACGACGGCCGTCCGTCGTTGCCGACCCCGCAGGAGCCGCGTGCCGGCGAGGGCGCCGACCAGAGAGACGGCGGCGAGCAGCGCGGAGGTGGCGCGGACCAGGGCGTCGAGCGTGATGACGCCGCTGAGCACAGGCACCGCGAGGAGCAGGCAGCACCCGGCGAGGAACGCGAGGCTTCGGCGTGGCTCGCGTCCTGGTATCGCCCCACCCACGAGCCAGCGCGGCAGTGACCGGTCCCGTCCGAGGGCGGCACCCAGGCGGGCGCCACTGGCGAGGTAGGCGTTGATCGCTCCGAACGTCAGCAGCAGGGCGGCGACCGTGGCCAGCGCCGTGCCGGTCGGGCCGAATGCCCGCTGCAGCAGGACGAGCAACGGTGCCGGCGTGCTGCCGGCTGCCGGTCCGAGCACGCCGATGGTGACCACCGCCAGCCCGAGGTAGAGCACGATCACGAGGCCCAGGGCGAGCGCCGTGGCGCGACGCAGCCCTCTGCCCGGGTCCGTGAATTCGGCGGAGAGGTGGGTGGCTGCCTCCCACCCGGCGAACGCGAAGAACAGGACGGTCGACGCGGTGGCAACGCTGGCCGGGCCGCTGGGCGCGAAGGGCGTGAACGCCTCGGCGTGGACACCGCCGAGCGAGACCGTGACGGTGACGACCAGGAGGGTCACCATCACGGCGGCGGTCAGTACCTGCGCTCGGCCGGTCGCGTGGAGGCCGACCGCGTTGAGGGCGAACGACGTGGCGAGCAGGCCGAGGCCGACGCCCAGGGCGACGTCGGGGCCCGCGCCGAGAGCCGCCGCGATGTAGTGCCCTCCCATCAGCGCGGCGGCCATGACGCCGAGCGGCACCGCCGCGAGGAACCACCAGCTGACCGGGGAGGCGACCCGCGGGCCGAACGCCCCGGTGGCGAAGTGCGCGACTCCTCCTCCGTCGGGATGCGCGCCCCCGAGCGCCGCGAAGGTTGCCGCGACCGGGACGCTGGCGCCGAGCAGCAGGGCCCACGCCACCAGCGAGGCGGGCCCGGCGGCGTCGGCGGCGAGCGCGGGCAGGGAGAGGGCGCCCGGTCCGAGGACGGCTCCGAGGAGCATCACCGCCCCGGTGAGGGCGCCGAGCCCCTGGTCGCGACGGCTACTCGTCACGAGCTTCTTCATGTCCAGCCTTTCATGCTGTTCGCCGATCAAATAGCTAGTAAGCCTCGGTGAGCGTAAACAGATGCACAGCAGTAGAGGGCCAAATATGAACTTCATTCGGCACGATGGCTAGACTCGCCGTCATGGACGAACTTGATTCGGCGATCGTGCAGGAACTGCAGCGTGATGCGCGGCAGACCAACCGAGAGCTGGCTCGCCGGCTCGGCATCGCGCCGTCGACCTGCCTGGAGCGGGTGCGTCTGCTCAGGGCGCGTGACGTGATCCGGGGCTATCACGCCGAGATCAACCCGTCGGCCCTCAACCGCGAGGTCGAGGCGTTCATCTCGACGCGGCTGAGGCCCCTCAAGCGCGAGGTGATCGACTCCTTCAAGGCAGCGCTCATCAAGCTGCCCGAGGTGGTCGCCGTCTACGTCGTCGCCGGTGACGAGGACTTTCTCGTCCACGTGACCGCACAGGACCTCGACCACCTGCACGCTTTTCTCATCGACCGCCTCAGCCAGCGACGCGAGGTGGTCAGCTTCCGCAGCCAGATCGTCTATCGAAGCCTGCAGAAGCAGGTGCACGAGCGGCTCGACGACGTCTGACCGCCCGGCCGGGGCAGGCCGCTCCACGGCGAGGGCAAGCCGTCGCCCCGGCCAAGGCAACATGTGGCAACTCGTTGTCCCGCAACACCCCGGAACGCAAAATGTCCGATCAGGTGCATCCCGACGGTGCCCAGGCGAGTCCCAGGCAAGCAATGTCCTCAATGGAGAGGCAGCTGATGGAACACAGACCGACCGAACCCGTCATCGCAGGCGCAGCACGACACGGACGCGGCGCACGCAGTCCCGGAGATCCGTCCCGGAACCCCAGAACGTCCCGGAGCCGCGGCTCCCGGAGGTTCGCCGCGATGCTCGCCACGCTCGCGCTGCCGCTCACCGCGCTGACCGCGCTCCCTGCACAGGCGTCCGCGAGCGCCGACGACATCAGGCCCCAGGAACCCGGCGTCACGCTGCGCGTGTTCGACGTCCAGGTCCCGCTCGACGACTACTGCACGCTGAAGCCGGGCCAGACCCCGAACATCGACAAGCTGATGCCGACGATCGACTGGGCGACGACGGAGGACTTCGGCATCCCGGACCGGTTCGTCACCGAGGTCACCGGCTACCTGAACGTCCCCGAGGACGGTACGTACGACTTCCGGCTGACGAGCGACGACGGCGCGCGGCTGCTGCTCGACGACACACTGGTGGTCGACCACCCCGGCAAGCACGGGGCGACGCCCAAGGAGGGGTCGGCCGAGCTCGCGACCGGTTACCGCGCCCTGCGCATCGACCACTTCGACGGCGACTTCGACCAGCGGCTGAAGCTGGAGTGGCGCCCGCCGGGTGCTACCGACTTCTCCCTGGTGCCGAACTCGGTGCTGAGCACCGACGCCGACGTCACGCGCGTCACCTCGCCGGGGCGCAAGTCCTGCGAGGGGGTCACGGAGTCCCCGGGCGACGGGCTGCCCCTGACCGAGGTGCACCCGGACTACACGCTGACCGACCTGCGCCCGGAGGGCTTCGAGCCGCAGGTCACCGGGATGGACTGGCTGCCGGACGGCAGGATGGCCATCTCGACGTGGGGCGGCGACCGCGAGACGGTGCTCGGCGAGGTGTACCTGGTCGAGAACGTGACGGGCGACGGCGGCGCGGCGGACGTGGAGTACACGAAGATCGCCGAGGAGCTCGAGGAACCGATGGGCCTCAAGGTCGTCGACGGCAGCATCTACGTGTCCGAGAAGCACGGCCTGACCGAGCTGGTGGACACCGACGGCGACGAGGTGACCGACGAGTACCGCTCGATCGCGTCCTGGCCGTTCGGCGGCAACTATCACGAGTTCGCGTTCGGCCTGCTGTACGAGAAGGGGCACTTCTACGTCACCACGGGGATCGCGATGGTCCCCGGCGGCGCGACCCGCGACCCGCAGCTCGTCGAGAACCGCGGCTCGGTGATGAAGATCAACAAGAGGTCGGGTGAGGTGGAGTACATCGCCGGCGGCCTGCGCACCCCGAACGGCATCGGCTGGGGAGCCGACGGCGGCATGTACGTCACCGACAACCAGGGCATGCACGTGCCGACGTCGAAGCTGGTGCGCGTCGAGGAGGGCGCGTTCTACAACCACTACACGAACCCGGACGGTCCGTACGACGACCAGCCGGTGACCGAGCCCGTGCTGTGGATGCCCCACAGCGAGATCTCCAACTCGCCGAGCAACCCCGTGACGCTGACCGACGGCGTGTTCGCCGGGCAGCTCGCGATCGGGGACGTGACCTACGGCGGCCTGCAGCGTGCCTACCTCGAAGAGGTCGCGGGCCAGGAGCAGGGCGCGGTGTTCCGCATGACGCAGGGGCTCGAGTCCGGCGTCAGCAGGACCAGCGTCGGCCCGGACGGCTCGATCTACGTGGGCGGCATCGGCTGGTCGGGCAACTGGGGCCAGGCGGGCAAGCTCGGCTACGGCCTGCAGAAGCTCACGTTCGACGAGAGCCGCGCGTTCGACATGCTCGAGATGCGTGCCGTCGACGGCGGGTTCGAGATCGAGTACACGCAGCCCCTGTCGGACGAGACCGTGCAGGACCTCGCGGCGAAGTACTCCGCTGCGCAGTGGCGCTACGTGTCGACGCCGCAGTACGGCGGCCCGAAGGTCGACGAGGAGGACCTCGAGGTCACCTCGGCGACACTGTCCGACGACCGGAAGACGGTGACCCTGATGATCGACGGGCTCAAGCCCGGACACGTCGTCAACGTGCACTCGCCGCGCCCGTTCGCGTCCCAGAGCGGTGCGGAGCTGTGGAGCACCGAGGCCTGGTACACGCTCAACCGCCTGCCCGACGGGTCGGAGCCTCCGCCCGTCTACGAGGCGGAGGCCGCCGACCTGTCCGGCGGCGCGGGCTGGAACACCAACCACGCCGGGTACTCGGGCGCGGGCTTCGTCGACCGCAACTGGGAGCCGGGTTCTCGCACGACGTTCGCGGTCGAGACCGACAAGGCCGGCAAGCACGACCTCGCGCTGCGCTACGCGAGCGGGCAGAACTCCGACCCGAGCCCCCAGGCCCGGTCGATGAGCCTGTACGTCAACGGGGAGAAGCAGAAGCAGGTCTGGCTCGACAGCACGGTGAGCTGGTCCCGCTGGGCCACGCAGGTCGAGACCGTGCGGCTCAAGAAGGGCGCGAACTCCATCGCGCACGTCTACGAGTCCGACGACGTGGGGCACGTGAACCTCGACAACCTCACGGTCACGCCGACCAAGCGCATCACGCTCTTCGACGGCGGCGACCTGGACGCGTGGGAGAAGGTGAGCGGTGGTCCCGCGACCTGGCCCGTCGAGAACGGCTCGATGGAGTCCTTCGGCGACGACATCCGGACCAAGGAGAAGTTCGGGGACTTCCGGATGCACGCCCAGTGGTACCAGCCGGAGCACGCGCCCGACGTCACGGGTCAGTCGCGCGGCAACAGCGGGTTCTACATCCAGGAACGCTACGAGGTCCAGGTGCTCGAGTCCTTCGGCATCGACCCGCCCGCGACGAACGACGCGGGTGCGATCTACCTCAAGAAGGCGCCGGACGTGAACGCCGCCACCCCGATGGGCACGTGGCAGACCTACGACATCCGGTTCCGCGCGGCCCGGTTCGACAGCGACGGCACCAAGGTGGAGGACGCGCGCCTCACGCTCTGGTGGAACGGGCAGCTCGTGCACGACGACGTGCCGATCGACGGCAAGACGGGCAACGGCAAGGCTGAGGGGCCGACGCCGGGCCACATCCGCCTCCAGGACCACGGAGACCCCGGCCTCAACCCGAGGTTCCGCGACGTCTGGATCGAACGGCTCACCGAGGAGCAGAGCCAGGAGACGGAGGACCTGTGAACCTGAGGGCGCGCTGACCCGTCAGCCACCCGACCACGTGCCCGCCTCTTTCCCGCAGCCAGCGGGAAGGAGGCGGGCACGTGCCGTGTGGCGGGCCGAAGCGCGGCCCGGCCCACCAGCGGGGGAGTGCGACGCGAATTCACGGTAACGAATAGGTCCGTTTGCCCGCGTGGCAGATGATGTCTGCCGTGGACCCCATCGCCGACGCCGCCGCCCTGGTCGCCGACCGCTACCCACACGCCCGGTGGGCGCTGCTGGCCGGCAGCGTGCTAGACCCGGGCGTCCGGACAGCGGGGTCGGACCTCGACATCGTGGTCTGCGTGCCCGACGACGCCGTCGGCCACCGCGACTCGGTGCGCTGGCGGGGCTGGCCGGTGGAGCTGTTCGTCAACACCGAGGACGGTCACCGCTGGTTCCTCGCGCAGGAGATGGCCCGGCGCAAGCCGACGCTGGTACGGATGATCGCCACGGGCGTCCCTGTCACGGGTCAGGACGACGTCGCCGGGCTCAAGGCGGAGTGCCGGAAGATGCTCGACGCCGGCCCCGGACCGGCGTCGGACAGCGCGCTGGAGGACGCCCGCTACGGCGTGACGGACCTGCTGGACGACCTCGCGTACGCGCGCGACGGCGGCGAGGCCGACGTGGTGCGGTCGGTGCTGTGGGAGCGCGTGGGACACCTGGCGCTCGCGGCGGCCGGCCGGTGGGACGGCGGTGGCAAGTGGCTGCTGCGCGAGCTGCGCGCCTGGGACCCGGGCTACGCTGCCCGGTGGGTGGCTGCCCGGCACGACGACGACACGATGGTCGCCGTGGCGCGCGCGACCCTGGACTCGGCGGGCGGTCCCCTGTTCGAGGGGTACCTGCGCCAGGCGCCCGTCGTCGACGAGATCCCCGCGACGTCGACCACGCCGGCGGTGGTGGTGCGCCGTACGGCGCGGGCGATCCTCCTGGACGAGGAGGGCCGGCTCGTGGTGATCAAGCGGACCGTCCGCGGCCGTGCCCCGTACTGGGTGACGCCTGGTGGAGGCGTGGAGCCCGAGGACGCGTCGGTCGAGGACGGGCTGCACCGTGAGCTCTTCGAGGAGCTCGGCGCGACGGCGAAGGTGGTCCGCCAGGTGTTCCTGACGTCCCAGCCCAAGGACGCCGGCGTCGCCGTACACCACTACTTCCTGGCGCGGGTGGTCTCGATGGACCTCACGCTGCGGTCCGGCCCGGAGCTCCAGGAGCCGGTGCGTGGCACGTACGCCGTCGAGCACGTGGACCTGCGCGACGACCGCGCGCTGGCCGACATCGCCCTGGTGCCCGCGGCGCTCAAGGCCTTCGTCCGGACCAACCGCGGCGCGCTGCTGGCCGAGGCCGCGGCCTCCTGACCCGTACGACCTGGGTATGACCGGCGTGTCGCAGAATCAGTCCGGGGCCCGACGCCGCAGGTGGGGGCCGGTCCGTAGCGTCTGCGGCATGGACACCACTGTGTATGCGCCTGGGTCGTCGTCACCCGCAGTGCGCGCGCGTTCTCTGACGAAGACGTATGGCAAGGGCGAGGCGACCGTGCGGGCGTTGGACGGTGTGGACGTGGACTTCGAGCAGGGTCGGTTCACGGCGATCATGGGCCCGTCCGGGTCGGGCAAGTCGACCCTGATGCACCTCCTGGCCGGGCTGGACTCCGCAACGGGTGGTCAGGCGTTCCTGGGGAGCACGGAGATCACCGGTCTG
This sequence comes from Promicromonospora xylanilytica, assembly GCF_054782895.1. Classification (NCBI taxonomy): domain Bacteria; kingdom Bacillati; phylum Actinomycetota; class Actinomycetes; order Micrococcales; family Promicromonosporaceae; genus Promicromonospora; species Promicromonospora xylanilytica. The sequence goes on along the minus strand of NZ_BAAGRP010000004.1, from coordinate 8,226 downwards.
AACGACAAGGCTCTGACGCGGTTGCGTCGTGACCGGGTCGGGTTCGTGTTCCAGCAGTTCAACCTGTTGCCGATGTTCACCGCCGAGCAGAACATCACGCTGCCCGTCGAGCTGGCCGGCGGGAGTGTGGACCGGGCGTGGTTCGACACGCTGGTCGACACCCTCGGCCTCGCCGGTCGGCTGACGCATCGTCCGGGTGAGCTCTCGGGTGGGCAGCAGCAGCGGGTCGCGATCGCTCGTGCTCTGATCGCGCAGCCTGATGTGGTGTTCGCGGACGAGCCGACGGGGAACCTGGACTCGCGTTCGGGGGCCGAGGTCCTGTCGTTCCTGCGCCGTTCGGTCCGCGAGCTGGGTCGCACGATCATCATGGTCACCCATGACCCGTCGGCCGCCGCGTACGCCGACCGCGTCGTCCTGATCGCCGATGGTCGTATCGCCGGAGACATCAGCGACCCGACGCCCGAGTCCGCGATGGCCGGCCTGGACGCCCTGCGCACCCTCGAGCCGTCCGTCGCCACGGCTTCCGGGACGGGTGCGTGATGGCCAGCTCCTTTCCCACCGCACGCCTGACCCTGGCGCAGATGCGCCGCAGCGTCGGGCGGCTGACCGCGGCAGGTGTCGCGATCCTGATCAGCACGGCGTTCGTCACCGTGACGCTCCTCGCCGGGACAGTCATCCAGGGCACTACCTACGACATGGTCGCGGCGGAGTACGCACGGGCCGACGTCGTCGTCTCCGTCCCGCGGGACGACCCGGAGACCGAGCTGACCGAGGCAGACGTCGAGGCCGTCGCCGGTGTCGACGGCGTCGAGACGGTCCAGGAGTCCATCACCTGGTACGGCGACCTGCGTAACGGCGGCAAGGGTGGCTACCAGCTCTTCGCTCCCGTTCCCGCGGACCCGCGGCTCTCTCCGCTGGAGCTGCGGGACGGCACCTGGCCGGCGGCGGACGGTGAGGTCGCCCTGACGACGAAGGTCGCCGAGCGGCTCGAGGTCGGCCTCGGTGACGAGGTGTCCGTCAAGCGCACCATCTACCCGGAGGGCTGGGCCGAGAGCCAGGCCGAGACGCCGGTGCACGAGCTCGGCGAGCCGGAGGAGATCACCGAGAGCCTGACCGTGAGCGGTCTCACCGACGACCCGTACGGCGCCTACGCGGGCTTCGGCGGCGCGGCGGCGGTCCCGGCTGCCACGCTCCAGGCCTGGAGCGAGGACGAGGGCTTCGGCGAACCCGTCAAGCAGCTGCTCGTCGCGCTCGACGAGCCGCTGAACGGGGGCGCCGTCCCGCCCGCCCTGGACCAGGCGGTCAAGGCCGTCGTCGAAGGATCCGACGACGTGTCGGTCCAGACCGTCGCGGAGGTCGCGGCCGCTGAGACCGCCGCGCAGACCGGGGGCCAGGACCTCGTCTTCCTCGTGTTCGTCATGACGTTCGCCGCCATCGCACTGCTCATCGCGGCCATGGTCATCACCAACACGTTCCAGGTGCTCATCGCGCAGCGCACCCGCGCCCTCGCCCTCCTGCGCTGCATCGGCGCGGGGACCGGCCAGCTCTACCGCAGCGTGCTGCTCGAGGCCGCGATCCTCGGTGCCGTCGCCTCGGCGGTGGGCATCCTCACGGGTGGCCTGCTCGCCCAGGCCGCGCTGGTCATCGCGCCGAACTTCGACCTCGGCGTGCCGCTGCCCGCGACGGTCACGCTGACCTGGCAGTCCATCGTGCTGCCGCTCGTCGTCGGCACCGTCGTCACGGTCCTGGCAGCGATCGCTCCCGCCCGCTCGGCGACCCGCGTCGCACCGCTGGCCGCGCTGCGACCCTCCGACGCCCCGACGCTGCGCGCCCGCGCCGGCCGGACCCGTCTCGTGGTCTCGGTCCTCGCCCTCGTCGGCGGCTTCGCGCTGCTCGCGCTCGGCGTCTTCCTCGGGATGCGCGGCACACCGCAGTTCGGACTCATCGCGGCTGTCGGTGGTGGTGCCGTCGCGTTCTTCGGCGTCGTGCTGAGCGCGGTGCTCTGGCTGCCGCGCGTCGCGGCCGGCCTGGGCGCGCTCGTGTCCCGTACCGGACCGGCCTCCCGCCTGGCCGTCGCCAACACGCTGCGCAACCCGCGCCGCACCGCGGCGACGTCCACGGCGCTGCTCATCGGCGTCACGCTCGTCACCATGATGTCCACCGGCGCGGCCAGCGCACGGATGTCCGCGGACAGCCTGCTCGACGAGAGCTTCCCCTACGACGTCAGCGTCTCCGCCTCCTCGCCGGAGTACGTGGCCCCGCTGCGTGATGCCGTAGGGGAGACCGAGGGCGTCGCGGCAACCGCGCTGGTGACCCACGACACGGTCACGCTCGCCGGCACGGAGGACCTCGGCGTCATGGGTACCGACCCCGAGGAGCTCGCCGACGTGGTGAACGTCCCGGACGAGGCACGGCTCCTCACCGAGGGCTCGATCCTGCTGACCCAGGAAGCGGCCGACTCGCTGTCGCTCGAGGCGGGCGACGAGGCGACCGTCAAGGGTGCGGGGGGTTCGGTCGACCTGACCGTCGTCATCACGAGCTCCAGCCCGCTCAACCGGAGCATCACCACCGCCGACCTCGACCGCATCAGCGGCGACGACACGGTGACCGACACCTGGGCCAAGATCTCGGGTACGGACGCCACGGACGTGCTCGCAGACGTCCAGGACGCCGCAGGGGAGGTCGACGGCGGAGCCTTCGTCATGGGGCCCGCCGCCCAGGCCGCCCAGTTCCGGCAGGTCGTCGACGTCATCCTCGGCATCGTGGTGGGCCTGCTCGCCGTCGCCGTCGTGATCGCCCTGATCGGCGTGACCAACACGCTGTCCCTGTCCGTGATCGAACGGACCAAGGAGTCGGCCACCCTGCGGGCCATCGGCCTGAGCAAGGAACAGCTGCGCGGCATGCTCGCCGTCGAGGGCGCCCTCATCGCCGGCGTCGGCGCCATCCTCGGCATCGTGCTCGGCCTGGTCTTCGGCTGGGCCGGCGCCGCCACCGCCCTGTCCCTCATGGGCGAGGTGCGCTACGCCGTCCCGTGGACCGACATCGCGATGGTCCTGGCCATCGCGCTCGTCGCCGGGCTCCTCGCCTCGGTGCTCCCGGCACGGACCGCCGCCCGCACCTCACCCGTGGCGGCGCTCGGGGCGGAGTGACGAGCACGGCTGACGGCGGCGCCCGTGCACGGCTGGTCCGTGCACGGGCGCCGCCGTGTGTGCCGGTCAGGTCACCAGGCCGCTGCGGTAGGCGTGGACCACTGCCTGCACACGGTCGCGCAGGCCGAGCTTGGCCAGGATGCGCGACACGTACGTCTTGACGGTCTCCTGGCTGATCACGAGCGTCGCGGCGATCTCGCCGTTCGACAGCCCGTTGGCGATGAGGCGCAGCACCTCGAGCTCGCGCGGCGTCAGCGCGGACTCGGGGTCCGCGCTCTCCGGGGGCCGGATCCGGGCGGCGTACCGGCCCACGAGCTGCCGGGTCACCTCGGGCGCCAGCAGGGCCGCACCGGTCGCGACCGTACGGATGCCGTGCAGGAGCTGCCCGGCGGGGGCGTCCTTGAGCAGGAACCCGCTGGCCCCGGCACGCAGCGCCTCGTAGACGTACTCGTCGAGGTTGAACGTGGTGACCACGAGTACCTTGACGGGACGCGCCACCCCGGCGCCGGCGAGCAGCCGGGTCGCCTCGATGCCGTCGAGCACCGGCATCCGTACGTCCATCACCACGACGTCGGGGTCCAGCCGGCCGGCCAGCTCGACGGCGGCTCGCCCGTCCGCGCACTCGCCGACGACCTCGAGGTCGGGCTGGGCGTCGATGATCGTCGTGAACCCCGTGCGGATCAGCGCCTGGTCGTCACACACCAGGACCCGGACCGGCGCGCTCACGCCCGGTTCCCGGTGGGGATGCGCGCCCGGACGACGAAGGCGCCGTCCGGCCGGCGGTCCGCGCCGAACTCGCCCCCGAGCGCGTCCACCCGTTCCCGGAGCCCGACGAGCCCCCTGCCGCTCCCGGCGGCCGGACGCTGTCGGGCGCCGGCGGGTTCAGGGCTCGCGCCGGCGGTGCTGACCTCCACGGTGATCTCCCTCTCGTCGTAGCGCACACCCACCGCCGTCGGGCTGCCGTGGGCGTGCTTCAGGGCGTTCGTCAGAGCCTCCTGGACCACCCGGTGGGCGACCAGCTCGGCGCTGCCCGCCGACTCCGACGGCGCGCCCTCCTCGGTGAGCTCCACCGGTTGCCCGGCCCGACGGGTCTGCTCGACGAGCGTGCGCAGCTCCCGGAGCGACGGCGTCTGGACGGCGGTGTCGTGGCCCGGGTCGAGCAGGTCCAGGAGATGACGCAGGTCGCCGATCGCCCGCCGGCCCGTGTCCGTGACCGAGGTCAGCGTCTCGTCGAGCCGGTCCGGGGCGGCGGTCAGGTACCGGGCTGCCTCCGTCTGCACGACCATCGCCGTCACGTGGTGCGTCACCACGTCGTGCAGCTCGCGCGCGATGCGCGTTCGCTCGGCGGTGCGTGTCTCCTCGGCGACCCGGAGCCGGCGGTCGGCCTCGGCCGCCCGGGTGGAACGCAGCCACGAGCCTGCGCCCCAGGCGAGGGCCATCGCCAGGAAGAACGTCACGAACTCGTCCACCCGTTCGGCCCCGGTCAGCCGGTCGAGCGTCACGGCCAGCGCCACGTAGGCCACGGAGAGGCCGACGACGAAGAGCGGCCGCCGCTGCGCCAGGTGGGCGCCGGTGCTCACCAGGGCGATGCCCAGCGCGTTGGCGGCGAACGAGTGGTAGCCCAGGACCTGGCCGGCGGCGAAGCCGAGCGACACCAGCACGATGCACACGGCCGGCCACCGCCGGCGCACGGCCAGCGGGAGGCACTGGAGGGCGATCACGAGGACAGCCCACTCGTCGAGGGGACGGGCGGGCACCTCACCGACCTGCGTCCCGTAGTCCCGCAGCATCGGCAGGAAGGCCGCACCGGCAAGCGCCAGGGCGAGCGGCAGGTCCCGGACCGTGACATCGAGGCGGTGCCACCGGTCCAGGACCTGCTGGAGATCGATCACCGGGGGAGCGTAGCGGGCACACCCGACCGCGCGCTGCGCCGAAGGGGGACGATGTGGCCACGCCGGTGGGCCAGCCACAGGAACACGCCGGCCGCCAGCACACAGAACACCAGGGAGTACACGCTGCCCTCGGGGCCGAAGTCCCCGCCGGTGATGAGCATCGGACCGGACATCGTGGCGTCCAGCAGACCCTGCGGAGTGTTGTTGCCGGAGACCTCGGTGCTGAAGATCGCGCTCCCCGCGATGTTCCAGCCGAAGTGCAGGCCGATCGGCACCCACAGCTTGCGGGTCGCGACGTAGGCCGCCGTGAGCATGCCACCGGCCTCGATGGCGATGGCGAGCGCACCCCACAGGCTGGCGTTCGGGTTGAAGAGGTGCGAGGCGCCGAACAGCACGCTGGTGAGCGTCAGCGCGATCCAGGTGCCGGTCCAGCCCTCGATGATGCGGAACAGGACCCCGCGGAACATCAGCTCCTCCGTGACGGCGGCCGCGGCCATGAAGCCCACCAGGCCGATCGCGCCCGACGTCGTGCCGAGCCCGTTGACCGTGTAGTCACCGAGAAAGGCGATGTTCAGGATGACGGCGCCGAACAGGCCGATGCCCAGCAGCGTGCCCCAGCTGATCCCGGGGGCGGCGCTCCTCAGCTCCACCTCGACCGGCGCGCGGCGCTCGGTGCGCCGCACCACCCAGGCGTAGACGACGACGGCGAGCACGGCCGTGGCCACGCCGATGACGAGCTCCAGCCAGTGGCTGCCCTGGACCGCCATCACTGCCTGACCACCCGCGAGGGCGACCGCCATAACCGCTACGAGGTGCCACACCAGACGCACGATGACTCCCTTGTTGAGATGCCGCGGCCGGAGCGCCGCGGGCTACCCCGAACGTTATGGAGCCTGCTGTCCGGAATCGTCACCGCGGGGTGGACACTCGCAGGTAGCTCGCACGGGGGACAGACTGGGCTGCCATGGACAGCACTCTCGATCAGATCCGGGCCGAGATCACCGCGCACCGGTCCAACGCCTGGGCACGAGACCTCGGCTACGAGCCGCTCTACACCGCGGGGGCCGGCGCACGCATCGCCGTCGTCGGACAGGCGCCCGGCCGGAAGGCCCAGGAGAGCGGCGTGCCGTGGAACGACGCCAGCGGGGTGAAGCTGCGGTCCTGGCTCGGCGTCGACGACGCGCAGTTCTACGACCCGGACGTGATCGCGCTCCTCCCGATGGACTTCTACTACCCGGGCAAGGGCGCCTCCGGCGACCTGCCGCCGCGCAAGGACTTCGCCGGGCTGTGGCACCGGCGGATCCTCGCCGAGCTGCCGGACCTGCGGCTCACGATCCTGGTGGGCGGCTACGCCCAGAAGTACTACCTGGCGGGCCGGGCGAAGCCCAGCCTGACCGAGACCGTGCGGGCGTACACGGAGTACCTGCCGGCGATGATCCCGCTGGTCCATCCGTCGCCGCTCAACTTCCGCTGGCAGTCGAAGAACCCCTGGTTCGAGGAAGAGGTGGTCCCGGCGCTGCGGTCGGTGGTGGGGGAGGCGCTGGACAGGGTGTGACGCTAGGGCATGACCGGGGGCAGGCTGTCAGGCGGCAGCGTTGGAGGCAGGTCCTGGCTCGGGGTCGGGCTGGTCCTCGAACCCGCCGAGAGCGTTCTTGAGATGCCGGGCCTCGTGGGCCAGCTCGAGGATCTGCAGGCCTTTCGCCGTGGGCTGCCACCTGCCGCCGGTGTATGCCAGCACATCGTCGCCGTAGGCCTGCCGGGCAGCCATGAGGTGGTACTTGACGGTTGCGGAATCTCGTTGGATGGCGTTGGCGGCGGCTCCGTACGAGCCGTTCTCGTGCAGTGCTAGGACGGCAAGCAGGTTCTCGCTCGTCGCCCTCTTGGCGCTCCCCATCGCGGCAGTTCCTTCCCCCCAGCGGCACCGATGCGGCATGTCACAACACCGTAGGCATGTCGACCTTGGACGTCAAAGCCCGGCAAATCACCTCTTAAAGTTCACCCGTAGGTTTTCTTCCTCTGTTCGATGCTGGGTTCTTGCTGGTTGGGTACGGGTGATTTGTTGACCTCTGCCCGAAAAGTGGCGAGCCTCGCAGCAGCGCGAGGTTTTGGAGCTGCTGGGGGCTACAGTCAAGCCCGGCAAGTGGCATGCTGAGCTTAATATCCTCTCGCATGCGCTTAAGCCCGACAGTGGAGTCCGTGACGTTGTACGGTGGGGGATTTCGTGGGCGGGCAAGGATAAGGGAATCCCGTGCCCGAACTGCGCACCCGCCGTCTCCGGTGTGCTGGAACTCGGAAGAATCTCGCTCCCTGGATAGAGGTATCTATGTACAGTGACATTAACGCCGCCATTGATCGGCTGTCGAGCCGACTTGAAACGCGGTCTGATTCTGCCGCATGGGCAGGGTGTGTTTCGATCGCGTACGCATTATGGGCCAAGGCTGCCTTGTCGCAAGGCGTGTGGAGTGCCGTATCCCCCGGCGTGTCTCAGGCTATGGTTGCAGTCCAGATTCGTAGTGGAGCGCTCCACGGTACTGTTGATGCTGACCGCGAAGTTGGGAGCATCGACGGCATTGATTTGGAGCCTGACGATTCGATCGAATGGGAGTATGCTCTATCGCTTCTCTCCGCCCTGCGTGAGGCGCTTGTGCGGCCAGCAGTTGCCGACTGTTTGATCGGTGTTGCCCGAGCGTTTCTGGATTGTGTTTGGAACGTCGAATCCTCGCGATTCTTGGAATCGGCCCCAGGAGGGATCGCCGACCAGGATGTCATTGACGTGTCAGTTCGAAATTCGAGCGAGTGGAGGGCTGCGCTGGCGTTTATTGATGCGCAGTGTTCCTTGTGAGCCTCGATTCTTCGCATAGTGGGTAGCCCGGCCTGGCGGTTTCGCAGGGCCGGTCGGTTCTCGGTGAGTGAGATGCGGGCTTGACCGGGGTGGTGGGGGTCCGGTCGGGCGTGGCCCTGACCTGGGAAGATGGGAGATGTCGAGTCAACCGTCTTCGCCTGGAAGGACCACGCCCGGTGCTGCCGTCTTCCCTGATTTCTGCTGCTGAGCGCTACCGGCTCGAGACCGGGCATGTGGATGAGGTGCTGGAGGCGCGGGCCGCGACCCGACTTGGCTCACGTTTTCGGGTACTCGGTGATGGTGGGTCGGTGACCTGGGCGGATGCTCGCTGAAGTGGGCGGTG